>NZ_QODK01000001.1:0-640642 GCF_003324485.1 Cohaesibacter intestini
GGTCATGGCGAATGTGGCTGTGTGTGCGAGATGGAATGGATAGGTGTAAGCAACCAAATCCTACAACAAATCAACCATTTACACTACATTCGCCAGCCAAATTCCCGACCTTCATGCATAAGACGGGTTAGTCTGGATTCAATCTATGTGACAGCACTCAGTTAACATAGAACTGAATAACATTCTAATAAATCCCATACAGGATTTGGTTGCTACTCCTCTTCGGGTTGATCCACCTGAGAGCATTATCGCTCTCAAGGGCAGCAGCAACCAAATCCTGTATGGGATCTATAAGGCCACAAAACCCAGCGGGATATCGCGGCATGAAAGTGAGGAGATGCCTATCTGGCATTTATTGAGAAGCGCACTTTCAAAACTGTTGACCTACGCCTCGCCTGACGAACAACGCCCTCTTTCATTGGTTTGAAAGGGGGTGTTTTTTGTTGGAAGCCATGGAGTTCAGATTGGCACGGCAGCCGGAATGACGCCGCGCCGATCAGAACCATCAAGTTGGAAAGAAGAGCAACAGGCGTCTGTTTTCAGTTTTATAAGGAACCATAAACATGGCCGTTGCAACCAATCATTCCACCTACAAAGAAAGCAAATGGATCAATACCATCAGTCGTGGCGATATCGCCCTTTTTGCGCACCCCTCGGCATTCAAAAATCACGATAAACTAATCAATCCTACCCCCTATCTTGTTCTCGAAATTATTTATGTCAGTGGAGACATGTATGTCGTTCTTACCGCCGGAACAACAGTTGTAGCCGCGCCGCCGCGCCCCTTTGATATCCAGATTACCAACAAATCTTCACTAAATGAGGCTGGGCTTGCTGAACCAATTTCCTTTGACACCAACCACCGCATCATTGTCCCAGTTCTTCATTCAGGTTTCGGCATGCGTTTTGGCGCTACACCGGTAATTGGCCGGCTAAATTCTGCAGGTCAATATCGTCTTCGATCCGTTCGTTCACCTCAGAAGGTTTTGGCTGATCGGAAAACTTGCCTTTGGGCTCAGCAATGGTTTTTCGAAGAATCCTGCAAAAATCCGAGAAAACGTGATCAGGTGATCATTCCTGCTCCCTATTCCCATGAGCCACATAATTGATTGCTTGGCTCGCTGGAAACAGCCAAGGCATATGTTGAGGCATCAAATCCAGAGACCAAGAAAGTAAATAAACAGAGAGGTCTGATCATTCGCGGCAGCCTTGGTGACGCCGCTTATGATCCGATCCTCTCCGGAAAAGGCAAAGACAGGCGTCAATTAGGTTTCAAATTATAAGGATCCAAACTGATGCTCATCAAGGCCATCTCCAATCGCCAGACTCGCCAATCCTGTCATGACTGGAAAGACAGACTCAAATGGGGTGATGTCATTCTATTCCCCTTCCCGATCGACGCGACGCGGCAGCGGCTCGATCAAGAACCACGTCCTTGTCTTGTTCAAGACATCCGCTGCGTCAGCGGAGTGCGCTTTGCCACCCTCATCTGTGGGTCAAAACGCGAGACCAAATGCAAGTCATCTCTTCAAACATACATCTCGAACCCAATTGCCTTGGTTGCCGCGGGGCTAAGATCACCAACGGCATTTAACAGCAACCTCAGAATTACCGTTGCCCTCGACCATGAAGGGTTCAAAAGCAACGGGGCTGCCTCCCCAGTTATTGGGCGCTTGATCGATCAAGACAGATTACACTTCAATGCAATTCGTGCGCGCGTTCAGGTCAATATCGACATGGCGGCGGCTCGCTATCTCGAAAACACCCAAAAGAAGGGCACTCATAAAAAGCCGACCCTGCCCTCTATCACTCTAACCAAAACAGCAACAGAGAAACCCCCACTATATAAGTGGCAGGTCTAATTTCCCCAAAACGGGCAACTCCCCCCTCCGGTTTGGCGCATCGTTGCCAGCAGAGAGGGGGGAGTTGCAGGCATCGATTCAATAGAGCTGCCAATGGTCACACAGACAGCTTTATGTTGCACCAACGCATAAAGAAGTTGGGCATGGCAAGCTCACTCCCCGCTCCATATTCCCTCGACTTGCTCGGGTAAAAAATCATGCAAACTTAAGGCACGGCTTTCGGCCCCCTCGTGAAGAGGCCCAACAAGCCACTCAGTCTGCCATCAAGGATTTGGGCTCCCAGCGCATATCATTCTTTGAGAGGCTATAGAACACTTCAGGTCGGCCCAACGGACCGCCTACAGCAGCACCCTAATTGGGGTGCACACCAAATTCACTGGCGACGACAAATATTCAGCTATTCGCCCAAGCGACCGGTTCACACGCGGCTGTCAATTTTGAAGCCGCGGTTGATCCGATCGCAGGACCAAGAAGAAAGCCTTGGTGTCTACTCTCACTCAAACGGCCAAAGTCATGCTATTCAAAACCTGCATCTCATCTTCGTCAGAACCCGACAATTGGAAGCATACTCTGTCTTGTGGTGGCTTGGTGTTATTCCGTACCCCGTCTCTTGATGACGATCAGCAATGACCGCTAGAACCACGCCCCTGTCTGATTCAGGCAATCGACGACGTTGACGCGCTTCAGTTTGTAACACTCAACTGTTCGTCAGCGGCTAAACCGGCGAAAATCATAAGATTTTTCAAAAAAAATTTTCTGCCTTCGAGCACTATGAGACTTTAAAACCAGAAACTCGCGTCATCAAAGAGTAGAAACCAGCGTGATTAGACGCCCCCTTAAGAAACTAATTTTCTTTTTTATTTCAATTATTTAGCAATAATTTTGAAATTTCTTTTTTGATCAAGCAACTCTCGAACCCATTTACTGCGCTTCTTTTTTGATGGCAGATCAGAAGTCGAAAAAAGTTTCAAATTCCATTTTTCTATCCAGTCAAATGGACCCACTTCCCTGACATCGGAAGCTCGAAACCAACGGTGAATAGATACCTGAAATTCCATTTTTCCTGGGTCTTCGAGCTTTATCTAATCTGAAATAGTGAGAAAGGCCAATGCAGGAAAAATACTTACATCTTTACGTAAACGACCGCCAACTTTGTGAACTGCTGGGCGTCGGAAACGACAAAGGGCGAGCGATTATTAAGGCTCTGCTTCCACACGGTTTTCCCGAAAAAGATCCGATTTTTAAAATGTATTACTTCCCTGCCGTGAAGGCTTTCTTGGACCTTCGCAACGGCATTATTGAGCAGCAACCAATGTCAGCATTAGACGGAGAGGAAAGCTGGAATGAGTGATAGCCCCGGTCTATTGAAGACCAAAAAGAAGAATGGGTCAGTTTATTACTATTGGAGGGCAACCAGAGCCGTTTCTGGTAACCCCAGAGTTAAAGATTATCCTGATCAATCTGTAAACCTGACCTCTGTTGCAGCCGACAAAAGGCCCGAACTCTGCCAAACATTCACCGTTCAGCTCAAAGACTGGCTTAAGAACGGTCGCAAGAATCCCAAACGATATGACGGAACAATCGAGAGCCTTTCAAGGATCTACGAGACTCACCCAAACAGTCCATTTCAGGCAGTGAAATACAGCACCCAACACGCTTATCTGATAGAAGCAAAAGTTCTGATCACTGCGGTTGGAAAGCGTCGGATAGACAAAGTTACGGGTGCAGATGTTATCAGATGGCATAAGAAAGCTAGCGAACCGGCATCTCAACGAGGTCCTCGTCGCCTTAGAAGAGCACAAGGCCTAGTTCGTCACCTTCGGAGGATTGTGTCCTTTGGAAAAATGCTTCGCTTGCATGGATGTGCCGACTTCAAGGCGATTCTGTCAGAGCTGCGGATCGAAGGCCCAGCCCCGCGCAAGGAGGCTCCAGAATATCATCAAGTCGTTGCGTTCATAAAAGAAGCTCATAGACATGGCCGACCGTCTATAGCATTGGCCCAAGCAATTATGTTCGAATTGACCATGCGTCAATCAAATGTGATTGGTCAGTGGGCACCTATTGGTGACGAAGAGGGAGGGATTATCGCTCACGGCAAACGCTGGGAAGATGGTTTAGTTTGGCAGGACATAAAAAACGGGGTTCTTACAATCGACACGTCCAAGACCGGCGCAACCGGCAAATGGATCGTTGATGAATACCCGTTGCTTGTTCAGGAACTCGAGAAAATACCTACTGAGAAAAGGACAGGCCCAATCATCATTGATGAGAATGCAGGACGTCCGTATTTCCATCGCCATTTTGCAAGGAAATATCGTGAAATTGCACAAGCCGCTGGTTTGCCAGACAAAATCTGGTCACGCGATTATCGAGCCGGCGGTATTACAGAGGCAATGGATGCCGATGCAAATATCGAACATGCACGTCAGCACGCTACCCATTCGGACATAAAAATGACTGGCCGATACAATCGTGGCTCCGAAAAGCAAACAGCCAAGGTTGCTCGCGCAAGAGCTGCTTTGCGAAAAAGGGAAGGCTTGGGAAAGAACAAGCCGTGAAAACCCTTTGAAAACTATTTGAAAACCGCAACTATGAGCGTTACCAGAATAGTCTCTAAGCCATTGAAAAATAGATGGAGCGGGTGAAGGGGATCGAACCCTCGTCGTAAGCTTGGGAAGCTTCTGCTCTACCATTGAGCTACACCCGCTGAGTGCGTGCAATATCGAGCATTTGGGTTTTTATCTCAAGGGTGTCACACAGGGTTTTTGACATATTTTTGACAGATGAGACCGCTCGGCCTTCTGAGCTGGTAAAAGCCCTTATTTTTGCAGCAAAATGCTTGCAATGGAGCACACTTGCTGGAAAGAAAGCAAATCAGCACCATATGAGTTCAATTGATAATTGTTGATTTGAGAGACAGGGTTTTCGCGATGCTTGATCGAATCAAGACCATTTTGGCGTCCCGCACCTTTGAAATGGCCATCACGGCGGTGATCATTCTCAATGCCATCACGCTGGGGCTCGAAACATGGCCGGCCGCGCTTGACATGTTCGGTCCGTTGTTTCACTTCATCGACAAGTCGATCCTGGTGATTTTCGTCATTGAGATCACCTTGCGTCTGATTGTCCACCGGCTGCGTTTCTTCACTGACCCATGGTCGATTTTTGACTTTGTCGTGGTGGCGATTTCCCTGATGCCCACCACTGGCGCCCTGTCCGTGCTGCGTGCTCTGAGGGTCCTCAGGGTCTTGCGGCTGATCAGCTTTGTTCCCTCTTTGCGACGCGTCGTCGGCGCGTTGCTTGAGGCCTTGCCGGGGCTTGGCTCGATTTCGCTGCTGCTGGGTCTGCTCTATTATGTCTTTGCGGTGATGGCGACCAAGCTTTACGGCACGGAATTCCCTGACTGGTTCGGCACAATTGGCGAATCCGCCTATACCCTGTTTCAGGTCATGACGCTGGAAAGCTGGTCAATGGGGATCGTCCGTCCGGTCATGGAGGCTCATCCGTTGGCCTGGCTGTTCTTTGTGCCCTTCATTTTGATGACCTCTTTCACGGTGCTCAATCTGTTTATCGGTATCATTGTTTCGGCCATGCAGTCCGAACATGAAGCCACAGCCGAGGCCGACCGCGCCGCTCTGCATGAAGAAACATCGACCGTGATGCTGGAAGTCAGGGCGATGCGGGGTGAGATAGCCGAGTTGAAACAGTTGCTCGCCGAGCAACGCAAAGGCTGACACGGCCTTCTGTCGACTGACGTGCCGAAAGGACGATGATGATGACCCGCCCGCTGCTTTATTCCTTTCGCCGCTGCCCCTATGCCATGCGGGCACGGATGGGATTGTGGGCATCCGGCATCACCGTGGAGCTGCGCGAGATCGTGCTGAGGGCCAAACCGGCCCATATGCTGGAAATTTCACCAAAGGGCACCATTCCGGTGCTGCAATTGCCCGATGGCACCGTGATTGACGAAAGCCTCGACATCATGCTCTGGGCTCTTGATCAGCATGATCCACAGGGCTGGCTCACACCTGAAGCCGGCAAGCGGGCCGAGATGCTGGATTTGATTGCCGAGATGGATGGCGGTTTCAAGCACCATCTGGACCGCTACAAATATGCGACCCGCTATGAGGATGTGTCAGAAAAGACGGAACGGGACCTGGCCCTGACAGCGCTCAGTCCACTGATCGACCGTCTGATGCGGCATGATCAGTTGTTTGCAGACCGGATAGCGCTGGCCGATATTGCTTTGTTCCCCTTTGTACGGCAATTTGCCAATACCGATCGAGACTGGTTTGATGATGCCGTGCCGCCGCGTCTGCTTGCATGGCTTCAGGGCCATGAACAGTCAGCGCTGTTTTCGTCGATTTTCAGGAGATGGCCAGTCTGGCAGGACGGGGATCCGGTGACCCTGTTTCCGGGGCCTGATTGACGCACAATGCGGTGTTAATTGGACATCCAGCGCAGGAGGTTGTTGCCAACCTTCTGTTTGTGCATCAGATCAGCGACCGTTCGGCCCATGGTTCCAAGCATGGAAGAGGCGTGCCACAGGGTATAGATCGCTACGGGTTTGGTCCCGAATTTCGCCTTGTAGGGTTCATCGCCAACCGTCAGATCGAAGGTCTTGATACCGTCCTTAATGCAATCGCGAATAATGTCCTCGGTCATCAACAGGCCGGGTGAGTATTTGCCCATGCGCTCATAATCCACGCCCATGATCAAATAGAGATAGCGGTCGCCGTCATGCAATCCAAACTGGACAGCAACGATATCGCCGTCATAGGTGAAACTATAGGTACGCGAGAAGCCTGACTCGGCCGAATGGCAGGCAAGATCGACATAGAAGCGGAAACTGCTGCCATCCTGAAGCATGTCCTTGCCAGGGCGATCCGCGAAACGCTCCTTGTGATAGAGCTTGAGATGGTTGAAGGCCTCGGTGATATCGGCGGGATCGGTCAGGCGATTCATCTGCCAATCCCCATTGCGCATCATGGCGCGGCGTTTCTTGTCGCGGCTCTTGCGCTCAGCCTTGGAAATGACGTCCGTCCGCCAGCTGTCATAGTCGCTGCCCAATTCCGCGACATGGGCGCTGAATTTGGCTCGCTCCATACAGGCGTTGGGCAACAAGCGCAGGAAGTTCGGATCGTTCGACGGCATATGCTTGATACGCAGCATGTCATAGCGGCCCAGCACCCGATCAAGCTCGACACTCAGGGTGGAGGGGTTCGGAACCCATTGCCAGAAATTGGTATGCAAAGTGGGAAGGGCGTAATCAACCAATCCAAGATTGGCAAATTCAAGAATGTTGGTGCCCATTTTCTTGCGGGCGACAAGAGGCAATATGCCGACAAGCTGACCGCTCTTCTTACAGCGAAATTGCAGGGTTTTGTTGCGCAGGCCGATTTGTTTGCGCACATGCTGTTGCATGGCGGTTTGCCAGACAGGATGCTGAAAGGCGGTGCAATCAGATTGGGTATACAGATCTGAATATTCCTCGGATTGGAAATCAAAATCCTCGGAAACGTTCAATTCCATCATCTTTCGCTCTCATCATCTTTTGCATATCGAGCAACTGCAACCTACACAGTCAGATCGCTATATTTGGCTCCCGAAACAGTGACGCACGGGCGCTCCGATACTCACACAATAATCATAAGCAAGTGTAAACTCATATCTTCTGCGCGTTTGGGCGGCCATAGAGCCTTTTGGGCAAGGTGGAGCAAACGCCCATTGGTTATGCAACCAAAAGCTTTAAATTTGATTTACTGAGCCTGTGCGACAAATGACCCTGCGGCGGGATGACCGGTTCCGTTCCCTCAATAGAGGTTCAACTCGTGCAGAAAGTCTTTCATGGCTTCGATTTGCGCTTCCGGCCCCTCGACCAGAATATCGACGCCGGTTTCGGTATAGTGACGGTCTTGTACGTCGAGCCCGAGGAGACTGATCTGGCGTTCCAGATCGGCGGTCTGATCGAAGCGGCCCTTAACCGTATATTGCATCAGGCGCTGCCAAACGACAAGCTGTGCGGCATCGATCGCCCGGCTGGCTGCGCCGGAATAGGCTCTGGCCAGTCCGCCTGCGCCCAGCTTGGTACCTCCGAAATACCGCACCACGATCACCCCACAATCGATCAACTCGCGGCCAATCAGCACCTTGAGCATCGGCATGCCGGAGGTGCCTGCCGGCTCGCCATCATCCTTGGCCCCTTCCTCGATATGGTCATCGTCATGTATGCGCCGGAAGGCTGTGACATGGTGGCTGGCTTTGCGATGCTCGATACGCAGGGCTTCGAGCCGAGCCTCGAACTGGTCGATGGGTACGAGAAAGGCAAGAAAACGGGACTTTTTCTCTTCCAGTTCGGCATAGAACTCGGTTTCTATGGTCTTCAGTGTGGCCATCAGACCACCTTGAAATGCTTGGAGAGCTTGAGGCCCTGTGCCTGATAGTTCGAGCCGATGCCAGAGCCATAAAGCGCAGTGGGGCGCGCGCGCATCTTCTCATAGGCGAGGCGGCCGATGATCTGGCCATGCTCGACAATGAAGGGGACTTCGTGACTGCGCACTTCCAGCACGGCCCGGCTGCCGGAGCCACCGACCTTGGAATGGCCAAAGCCGGGATCAAAGAAGCCCGCATAATGGACGCGGAATTCGCCGACCAGCGGATCAAAAGGCACCATTTCGGCGGCATAGAGCGGTGGCACATGGACCGCCTCGTTGGAAACCAGAATGTAAAATTCATCGGGGTCAAGGATCAGCTCTCCCCTGCCCCGCCCCGGGATCGGCTCCCAAAAATCAAGCATGTCGAGCGCATCGCGCTGGTCAACATCGATGACGGCGGCATGGCGCTTGGCACGGTAGCCGACAATGCCCTCGCCAGCCAGATCAATCGAGACCGCAATGCCATCGGCGATGAAAGGGGTCTGGCTGGCAACCAGTGTCTCAGTGGCATGGAGCGCGCGATGCTCTTCGTCGCTCAGCACCACCCGACCCTGCCGGAAGCGGATTTGTGTCAGGCGCGAGCCTGCACGGGCAAAAATGGGAAAGGTGCGTGGGCTGACTTCCAGATAGAGCGGGCCTTGATAGCCTTTGGGGATCTTGTCGAACTGCTGCGCCCTGTCAGCAATGATGCGGGTGAAAATGTCGAGCCTGCCGGTCGAGCTTTTCGGATTGGCAGCGGCGGCAATGAAGTCGGGCAGTTTCAGGCTTTCCATCAGCGGCACGATATAGACGCAACCGGTCTCCAAGACCGCCCCTTCACTCAGATCGATCTGGTGGAGCTGCAGGTGATCAAGGCGCTCTTTCACCGTGCGGTTGGGACCGGGCAGGAACGAGGCCCGCACTCGGTAGGCGGTGGAACCGAGGCGCAGATCAAGGCTGGCTGGCTGGATCTGGTCAGCGTCCCGTGGCCTATCAAAACCAATCGCCCCCGCCTCGACCAGCGCGGCAATGTCTGCATCATTCAAAATACCGGTGCCGGGAAAGGAAAGAGCGCTCATGGATCGGGCCTTGCAGGATGGAGTGGATTTGATTGTGTGTAGCAAGGGGAGAGAGGAGGAGCAATCGCGAACTTCGCCAGTAAGTGGCAGATTGTCTGTTTGGGACGCCCTGATGATGCTCTCCTCACACATATCTCTTGCCGCAATTCTGACAACCGTTATTGTGCTTACGGAGTTTCGCGGGCGGGTGCGAGTCGCACGCAATGTAATCGGTTTTCATCACTCATATTATCATTGCCATTTGATCGAGCAGAGGAGAGATCAATGTCCATTTTGAAACGGGGCCTGAAAGGCGCACCGGTCAAGCGGTTGCAGGAAAAACTCGGCATTGATGCCGACGGGGATTTTGGTCCGGGCACCGAGAAAGCGGTCCGGGCGTTTCAGGAAGCCAACGGCTTGGCCGTTGACGGCATTGCCGGGCCGGACACCTTCACCGCTATGGGGCTGCATGAGCTGGTTCTGTTGCGGGTCGGCTCACGCGGGGCTGCGGTCAAGGCCATGCAGGAAGATCTTGGCACCGGAGCGGACGGCATTTTTGGTGCTGGCACCCGCAAGGCGGTGATGGCATTCCAAGAAGAAAACGGCCTTGATGTTGACGGCATGGCTGGCCCGGCAACGCTCGCCAAAATGAAGAGCTTTGCCTCTGTGGTCACCGATGCGGTGGTTGAAAAAGCTGCTGTGAAAGCCGATGAAGAGCATTTTGAAAGCGAAGACCTGCCGGAATTGAAAGGCGCCGACGTGGTCAAGGGTTCGGCCGAGGCCGCACCGGACAACTCGATCTGGGGTAAGGTCAAGGGCTGGTTCGGGTGAGATAGACGCCATTTGAAACCGTTTCTGAAGGGAGACAACCATGGTTGCCTCTCTTTTTTGTTCAAACCGCCAATTTGTTGACAGCCCTGCCCTTTCCTCCTATAAGCAATCTACTTCGTGGTCATTTGAGCCGGTCGGCTTGCCGCCACGTTAAATAAGGATGCTAAAAGGCCGGGGGACGAAGAGATGAACCCGGTCGTGCTTTAACAAGCGTTGCCGGGTTTTGTGTATCTGCTCCCGGCTTTGAAGAGACAGGATTGTGTGATGTCAGAGACCAAAAAGCCTTCCACCCTTCGTCCGGCCACCGAGATGGTCCATGGCGGCGTGATGCGGTCCCAGTGGGGAGAGACATCCGAGGCTCTGTTCATGACGCAGGGCTATGTCTATGACAGCGCCGAAAGCCAGGAAGCCCGCTTTAAGGGCGAAGAACCCGGCTATGTCTATTCGCGTTATGCCAACCCGACCATTTCGATGTTTGAAGAGCGGATGGCTTTGCTCGAAGGGGCAGAAGCGGCGCGTGGGACGGCCTCGGGTATGGCGGCTGTGACGGCAGCGATGCTGTCTTGCGTCAAGGCGGGCGACCATGTGGTTGCGGCCAGCGCCCTGTTTGGCTCTTGCCTTTATATTGTCAGCGAGCTGCTGCCGCGCTTTGGTGTGGAATGCACTTTGGTCGATGGCACCAATCTTGATGCATGGAAAGCGGCGATGCAGCCAAACACCCGCGCCTGCTTCCTTGAAAGCCCGACCAACCCGGTTCTCTCGGTGATTGATATTGCTGGCGTTGCGGCCATTGCTCATGAAGCTGGCGCGCGGCTGGTGGTGGACAATGTGTTCGCCACCGCCCTGTGGCAGAGCCCGCTGGCGCTCGGCGCCGACGTGGTGATCTATTCGGCCACCAAGCATATTGATGGTCAGGGGCGTTGTCTCGGCGGTGTGGTGCTGTCCAGCGAGCAATTCATTGAAGAAGAACTCAAAGACATTCATCGGCATACCGGCCCATCCCTGTCGCCTTTCAATGCGTGGGTGATGCTCAAGGGTCTGGAAACCTTCCCGCTGCGCGTCAAGGAACAGACCCGCAGCGCCGGATTGCTGGCCGATCGGCTGGCCGGTCACAAGGCGATCGAGCGGATCTATTATCCGGGCCGTGACGACCATCCGCAGGCGGAACTCTGCAAGCGGCAGATGCGCGGTGGCTCAACCATGGTGGCGATTGATGTGGCTGGCGGCAAGGGCAAGGCCTTTGCGCTGGAAAATGCCCTCAAAGTGATCAAGATTTCCAACAATCTGGGCGATGCCAAAAGCCTGATCACACACCCGGCCACCACCACCCACCAGCGTTTGGATGATGATCAGTTGGCCGCCGCTGGTATTGGCCAAGGCACGTTGCGCCTGTCGGTCGGTCTGGAGGATGTCGAAGATCTGTGGGACGATTTCGAGCAGGCTCTGGCGCGTCTTTGAGGGCATTTGTGGGACAAAATACCCACTTGCTTTTGCGGTTATCTTCGCCAGATTGGAGCTTTGATCAGATTAGCAGGTGGTTCATGTTTCCCGACCCGAAAATCCCGTTTGAACTCGACATCACCATTCAGCCCTCTGATATCGATGAGCTGGGCCATGTCAACAATACGGTCTATTTGCGTTGGGTGCAGGATGCGGCGGTGACCCACTGGGGTCATGTGGCGCGTCCGCATGAATTTAACAGCCTGTTCTGGGTCGTGATGAAGCACGAGATCGAATATAAAAGACAGACCTTCCTTGAAGATGATGTCTATGCCCGCACATGGATTGGCGGGCGGCAAAATCGGCATTTCGAGCGCTTCACCCATATTCTGCGCCGCAATGATGGTAAATTGCTGGCCAAGGCACGCACCTTGTGGGTGCCGATCAGCGCCGAAACGCGCAAGGCGGTGCCGCTGACCGACGAGCAGAAGGCCCGCTATTCGGTCGCACCGGATCAGCTTCACACGCTGGAAACCTATTGATCCAGCAGGTCTTGCCCCCAAACAAAAAGGCCCAGAGGGATGTCCCTCCGGGCTTTTCTTTTGTCTGATGATGTCAGCGCCGCTTATTTGCTGGGCGGCACCAAAGCGCAAAAGGCTCCGCTGGCGGCTTCGTTCGAACCCAAGGCGATGGCTGCGGGTGCGCTGTAAGGATTGAGCGGCTTGCTGTTGGACAGATCGACCGCCAAAATGGCCGCCAGTCCGGCAAAGGTGGCAAAAGCTGCCATGGCACGGCTTGTCACAAAAATGGCCATCATCAGCTCTCCAATCCAAAGGGTTTGCGCAGGCGGATGCCGACCCAGGAACCAGCAAAGGCGGTGGCGAACCAGACCCAGCCATGCAAGCTGCCGGTGGAAATGCCCGAGAAAAAGGCCCCGACATTACAGCCCAGCGCAAGGCGCGAGGAGTAGCCCAGCAGGAAGCCCGCTACAATGGTGGCGATCCATGCCTTGAGTGGCAGTTTGGGGATTTGCGCCCCAAGACCTGAACGCCAGACGGCAATGATCAAGGCTCCAAGAATAATGCCCAGATTGGTCAGCGAGGTATAGTCGGTCAGCAGGCTGCTGATCAGCCGTTCGTGATGCACCTCGTTGGCCCAGAAAGGCGAGGCAGACAGGTCCGCGCCCAAGGCGGTGGAGACTTTTGCCCCCCAAAGGCCAAGGCCATAGACGACGCCCCATGGCTGCCCGGCAACGACAAAGTTGGCCAGAGCCAAAGCGGCCAACAACAGAGCGGCAATGATCAGACGACGCGGGATCTTGCGGGCTTCCCTAGGGGCCAAAGCCCAGACCAGAAGGCCGATCAGGGCAAGGCCAGCAAGGGTGATGCCAAGGCCGGTGGTGCCTTCAAGCACGATCAACGGCAGGGAGCCCAGACCATTCCACCAGAGTAGATGGTAAGAGCCAGCAAAGGCACCGATGACGAAGAAGGGCAAAGCGACGACGCTGACCGGATTGCCACTGCCCGCATTGACCAAGGTGCCAGAGCCACAGCCCAAGACCAACTGCATGGCAATGCCAAAGACAAAGGCTCCACCAACCATGGCATAGCCCACAGCCCCGTGGGCACCGATCAATTCGGGATTGTCCCCCGCCAGCAGCGGGAAGGCCACCAGTGCCACCAGAGCAATGGCCAGCAATTGGGCAATCAGGCCAGCAGGTTCGCGGCGTAGGATCATCGCCCGCCATGGACCGGCAAAGCCGAAGCGCAAGCCTTCGAGCGTTAGACCGAAGCCGATGCCGATGGCCAGAACCAAGCCATAACGGACGCCCGCGGAGGCCATGAGAGCCAGAATGAAAAACAGGGCCACCCCGCCAAGGGCCGCACCTGAAAGAATGCGAGCCCCCTTTTTCGGGGGCTCGATGCTTGCTGTGATATCAGTCACCGGATTAGCTGCCCGTTACCTGTTTGATGAGGGTCTGGAACAGACCCGGGGTGTTGGCCATGTCGTGACCGGCATTGGAATAGCCAACGAGAGAATCTGGGTAGAGTTTCACATCGTCCAGTTCCGCCAGTTCAGACAGGGCGAACCAGTTGGTGGCAGCCCAGTGGCCGGTATTGCAGAAGCTGACCAGCTGTTCGCCGCTTTTGAAACCAGCTTCGGCTGCCAGCGCCTTGGCTTTGGCAGCGTCCGCGATGACCGGCTTGCTGTCGAACCAGCTGGAATGGACGAAATATTCCGACTGCGGCAGAGTGCCGGGTTTGGCGGCTGCCGGGTGCTTCTTCTCGCCTTTCCAGAATTCTTCCGGACGGGCATCGACCAGACGGGCTTTTTCTTCGCCATTGACGATTTTCAGAACGTCATCGGTGGTCGCCAGCCACTGGCTGGAGAAGGTGACCTCAATGGTGCTCGGGGTCAGGCTTGCTGCCCCTTTGGCCAGTGGAAGGCTGGCTTCCGTCCAGTTGTTCAGGCCGCCATTGAGAATGGACAGATCCTTGAAACCGGCGGACTTGAGCGTCCAGTAAACACGGGCAGCGGCACCGAAGTCGGAGATGTTGGCACCCTGATAGGCAATCACTGTGGCGCGGTCCTTGGTGGCGCCGATCTCACGCAGTACCTTTTGTAGATGCTCCGGGGAGACCAGTTTGCCGGGATTTTCCTTGGTGCCACGGAACAGGCCGTAAGGCGCATTCACAGCCCCTTGGATATGGCCCTGCTCAAACAGGCTGACGCCGTCTTTGCCTTTGCCACGAATATCGATGATCAGCGGATTGGCATCGGTTGTCGAAAGGGTCTGCGGGGAAACCAGCGGGCCAAAGGTTGCAGCGGCAACCGGCGCGGTCAACAGGCCAAAGGCGGCCAGGGCGAGGGTCATCAAATGTTTCATTATGCTTCTCCTGATCGGGTCGCAGCCAGAGGCCGCACCGCAATCGCGCTGGGGTTCGGGAGGAATGGGAGTGTGCGGGAACTGTTTTTGTTCTGGATGCCCCTGACGACATCCCCTTTGTTCGTTGCGGCCCATTGTGCATCTGATGCCAAAAAACGCAAGAAAGGCTATCTTAGAGTCATCGCGATGGAGGAAAAATAATTCCAATATTCAGTTCTTAGTTGGGTTCAGTTACCCTATCTGACACCATGCGTCCGAAACTCAAGAAAATCATTCTATACTCCAATATAAGATCGCGCCTTTTGTTCCCTTTTTGTTTTCTTCGTCTGACACGCGCGCTGTGATCTGTTAGGCTGGCGACAAACCAGAGAGAATGAGGGATCAATATGGAACCGAGACTTTCAATTGTCACGTTGGGCGTGGATGATCTTCAGCGCGCGGTCGCCTTTTATCGCGACGGGCTGGGCTGGGAAACGGGTTACAAGCCAGAGGACGGCATTGCCTTTTTCAAGACAGCCGGGACGGTTTTTGCGCTCTATCCGATCGACAAAATGGCAGAGGAACTGCCCGACCCTGATTTCAAACCCAAAGCGGGGGCCTGTGGCATCGTGTTGGCGCATAATTGCCGCGAGCGAGCTGAGGTGGATGGCGTGCTGACGCTGGCAGAGACAGCAGGCGGCAGCATCAAGAAACCGGCGCAGGATACCTTTTGGGGTGGTTATTCAGGTCATTTTGCCGATCCGGATGGCTACTTGTGGGAAATCGCTCATGGGGCTTTCCCGATTGGCGACGATGGGCATTTGATCCTGCCGTAAGGGATCAGGCCCCTTTGGCTTGACAGCCGCAGGCTTGTTTTTTGCCGGACACTTTGTCAGCCCCTTTGCCAGATGCCTCACCTGCCACTGGCTTTTGTTGGCAATCATCGGCCCACAGGGCTGCGGTTTCGATCCGCAAATAGATGAGTAGATCATACAAAGCCTGCGGGCTGTAGGTATGCGGGTTCGGGATCCCGATCAGCGCCGCGCAGAATTCCGAGCAGAACCAGCGGCTTTCAGAATGGCGATTGAGAGAGAAGACATGGCTGAGCAGGATGCCGGGATAATCATAGCGCGCGCCGGCAGATTCTGTCAGCAAGCGATCCGCCCGTTCGGGATCAAAGAAACATAGGGGCAGATGAACCAGATCCCAATGGTCCGGATGCAAGTACACGTCCTTGGACCGAACGCCTCCATCTCGCGAGGAGGAGGAATGACACAGCACCGTTTGCTCCAACTCCGCAAGGGAGAAGATCACTTCGCAGTGGGAATAGTGCGATCTGGTCGACCAACGAACGAGTTTGTTCTGAAAATCGCCCCGCGCCTTGTAAAAGGCGAAGGTCAAACCATCGATTGCACAGTGAGAAAGCTTCATGTCCGGGACGTATCCTCGTCTGACAGATCATCATGGCTGAACACTCTGGTCGCCAGCACGATCCGCGAAATGGTGGTGATAGCAGTAACGCCAGCAAAGAC
The DNA here is from genome assembly GCF_003324485.1 of Cohaesibacter intestini. Taxonomy (NCBI): domain Bacteria; kingdom Pseudomonadati; phylum Pseudomonadota; class Alphaproteobacteria; order Hyphomicrobiales; family Cohaesibacteraceae; genus Cohaesibacter; species Cohaesibacter intestini. The sequence goes on from NZ_QODK01000001.1 coordinate 16,003, forward strand.
ATAGGCGATCAGAGCGAAATGGTCGGGGAAAATACAAAAGGCGGCGAAAACAGCGAATGTTTCACCGGCCTCTGCCAATCCACCTGTGAAGTAGAGCGACTTGGATCCATGGCTTTCGGTGCTGATCTGGCGCTTCTCGGCCATGATCGCATAGGCCAGAAAACTTGCCCCGTTGGCATAGAAAGCCATTAGCAAAACGGCCGCCGGCAGGGCATTGTCTTCCGGACGCGCGAAGGCAAAGGACAGCGGGATGAGGCCGTAGAATATAAAGTCGAAGACAATGTCGAGATAGCCGCCCAGATCGGTTTTGCGGCTGGCGCGGGCCACCGCACCGTCAAGACCATCCATAACCCGACTGACCAGCAACACCGACAAACCCAGCCAGTAGGCCTCCATGACAATCGCAACTCCCGCCAGGACCCCCAGCAGCAAACCAAGACTGGTGATCTGGTTGGCCGTGATGCCGTTTCGGGCAATCCATCGTCCGGTTTCATTCATCGGTGGATCGATGAAGCGGCGCAGGCGGGCGTCAAACATAATCGTCACTTTCCATGCAGCTCAGTCTTGGGGCGCTTGTGTCTCGTGGACTGAACCAAGGGCCAGTCCGGGGGCTTTGTCATTCATAAGGGGCTTGGCCAACCAAATTGCCATGCACATTTGATAACTTTTTCGCTAGAAACACTTGAAGTCCATTGGTTTCTCTGTCTTGACTCGACGGGAAATCATGGCGACCAAATGATGGGCAGACCGTCAGGCGACCGCTCCCGAGGATAAAGCGTGTATACCTATAAAGCGATAACAGATTCGGTGCAGGTGATGGTTGAAACGGAATATCAGCCCCACCGCTCTTCACCGCAAAAAGGCCACCATGTCTGGGCCTATCACATCGAAATCAGCAATCTGGGACAGAGCGATGTCCAGTTGCGGTCACGCTATTGGCGAATCATCGACGGGCAAGGCCGCCTTCAGGAAGTGCGCGGCCGTGGGGTCGTCGGCGAAGAACCGCTGATCGAGGCAGGCGATTCTTACTCCTACAGCTCTCAATGTCCGCTCGACAGCGAGTCCGGTATCATGTCGGGACATTTTCAGATGGAAGCAGAGGATGGTTCGCTGTTTGAGGTGATCATCCCGTCCTTTTCGCTTGATATCCCGAACCGAAGCATCACACTGAACTGACCCTGTCCACATGGCCCTTCGCGGCCAGCTGTGACAAGATTGTCTCTTTGAGGAAGGCACTGCTCCCAGATGTTGCTCGATGTAAGGCCTGTCTTGCTGGTGATCGGCGCACTGCTTTCCGTGCTGGGAGCAGCCATGTTCCTGCCCGCCCTCGTCGATTTCGCCATTGGCGACCCGCAATGGCGGGTGTTTGCCACCTCAGGCGCAATCACGGTCTTTGTCGGCGGCGGGCTTTGGCTGGCAACGCGGAGTGGCAAGGTGGACTTCACCCTCCGGCAGGCCTTTGTGATGACGGTCCTGTCCTGGTTTTCTCTGGCGGCCTTTGGGGCCTTGCCGCTTCTATGGTCAGGAGCCGCCCCAAGCTATACGGATGCCTTCTTTGAAAGCATGTCGGGAATCACCACCACCGGTTCGACCGTCCTGTCAGGCCTTGACCAAATGCAGGCAGGCGTTCTGCTCTGGCGGGGCATTCTGCAATGGCTTGGCGGGTTGGGTGTGATCGTTATGGCAATTGCCGTCCTGCCGATGTTGCAGGTGGGTGGCATGCAGCTGTTTCAGGCAGAGGCCTTCAGCACAGCGGAGAAGATCCTGCCGCGGGCGACGCAGATTTCGGCTGGACTGACGGCTCTTTACATCGTCTTTACCGCGCTTTGCAGCATTCTGTATCACGCTGCCGGGATGGATGCGCTGGATGCGGTCGTCCATGGTATGACAACGGTCGCCACAGGCGGCTTGTCCTCGCACGATTCCTCCATCGGTCATTATGGCAGTGCCCAGATCGAAATCATCGCCATCATCTTCATGATCATCGGCTCCCTGCCCTTCATTCTGTATATTCAGGCACTGCGCGGCCACAGCAGGCGCCTGTTTTCGGATTCCGAAGTGTTGACCTTTTTCGGTCTGCTGGCTTTTTTCACCTCGATCGCGGCCTTCTATGCCATCGAGTCCGGCCTGTTTCAGGGCGGCGAAGCCTTGCGCCATGCAGCCTTCAATGTGGTCTCGATCATGACCGGCACCGGATATGCCTCGACCGATTATCAGGCATGGGGGCCGTTCACCATCGCCTTTTTCTTCTTCATCATGTTTATCGGCGGCTGTCAGGGATCAACGGCTTGCGGCCTCAAGATTTTCCGGTTGCAGGTGATGTTTCAGGTGATCAAGCAGCATATCAACCGGATCGTCTTCCCCAATGGCGTTTTCGTCAAGCGCTATGGCGGCTATCCGCTTGATGACAGTGTCTCGGTCGCGGTGATGAGCTTCTTCTTCCTTTATGTTCTGAGTTTTCTGGTGCTCGGCATATTGCTACAACTCACCGGTCTGGATTTTGTCACCGCCCTGTCGGGGGCAGGCACGGCCATTGCCAATGTCGGGCCAGGTGTCGGCCATATCATCGGTCCGGCAGGCAATTTCCAGCCGCTCAATGATGTTGCAAAATGGTTGCTTTCTTTTGGCATGTTGTTGGGGCGCCTCGAATTGCTAACCGTACTGGTGCTGTTTCTGCCACGCTTCTGGATGGATTGAACGAGAATGACCCCTGAGAAAAGAAGACTGACGCCGGATGATGCTGCCGCCAATGGCTATATTCTGGATAGCGGTCCCCTGAACCGGTTGGCGCACGCTCGCTGGACCTTGGTGGTTGCGGCCATAGGCCTGTTGTGGCTGCATCTTCAGGACCAGATCCAGCTTCTCCATGTCGCGCTTGTCATGGGCGCTGTGGTCTTGGCAACCATGATCCTGCCGCGACGCCCCAAGGTGACGAGGCTAAAGGTGCGAGCCGAAGCACGCCGCCTGACCATGATGCCGGACATTCACATGCGCAAGCTGGCGGCTGCACTGCCGGACCCTTGCTTCATTCTTGACCGGCGCGGCATCGTGCGGTTCACCAATCAGGCTGGCTCGACCATCTTCGGCAATGTCAAGGAAGGGGACCCCCTGTCCTTTCGCATCCGCCAGCCGGACATGCTGGCGGCGCTGGATCATGTGCTGGATGGCGGGCAGATGCAGAAGGTGGAATATTCCCTTAAAGACCACAGCGAGCGGCTTTACGAGGCTTGGGTGACGCCGATCCATCTGTCCGGCGACCAGCCAGCCGGGGAAAGCCCGGACTTTATCTTGATGTTGTTGCATGATCAGACCGAGCAGAAGAATATCGAGCGGATGCGGGCCGACTTCGTGGCCAATGCCAGCCATGAATTGCGCACGCCTTTGGCGTCTGTCATTGGCTTCATCGAAACCTTGCAAGGGCCTGCCAGTGGCGACAAGGTGGCAACCGAGCGCTTTCTGGGCATCATGCTCGATCAGGCCGAACGGATGTCACGGCTGATCTCGGATCTGTTGTCCCTGTCGCGGATTGAAATGAAAGCCCATGTTCAGCCTGACACGCGGGTGGATCTGAGCAAAATCGTGCGCCATGTGGCCGACGCCCTGACCCCGCTCTCCAAGGAGTATGATGTTGCCATCACCCCCTGTGACTGTTCTGTCAATCGCTGGGTGTCGGGGGACCGGGACGAATTGGTTCAGGTGTTTGAAAATCTGGTCTCAAATGCCCTCAAATATGGTCAGAGCGGTAAGCGCGTTGAAATTCTCTGCAACCTTCTGGATGATCCAGCCGACGGGAAATCCTATTATTCGGTGAAAATCAGAGACTTCGGCCCCGGAATCCCGGCAGAGCATTTGCCACGCCTGACCGAGCGTTTCTATCGCATTGATGTTGCCTCATCGCGTGAGCAAAAGGGCACTGGTCTGGGGTTGGCGATCGTCAAACATATTTTGACTCGCCATCGTGGCAAGTTGTTGATTGAGAGCAAGGCAGGGGAAGGTGCGACCTTTGACGTGCGACTCCCTGTCACAGAGATTGACACTTTGTGACAGTAAAATGACTATCCAAAAAATTCTCCAACAAATACAGACTCTTAAATTGTCATAATACTGAAATATAAGTGTCATATACCCATCACATCCGAGCGATAGGGTCCGCCTGTCTCGAGCGATTGACGGCTTTTGCGAGCGCACATTTCGTGCCCGATGCCAAGACGCCCGTACCTATCAAGAACGGTCATGTTGGGTCATAGAAGACCTGTCCGTTCAAAAAACTGACTTATGGAGAGGTCACGTGAAATTTGCTTCTTTTGCTAGTGTAGCTGCTCTTGCTGCAACCACCATTCTCGCCGGCACCGCTGCTCAGGCCCGCGATCAGGTTCAGGTTGCCGGTTCTTCCACCGTTCTTCCTTACGCAACCATCGTTGCTGAATCCTTCGGTGAAAACTACCCAGACTTCAAAACCCCAATCGTTGAATCTGGTGGCTCTTCCGCTGGCCTGAAAGAATTCTGTAAAGGCACCGGCCCAGAGACCATTGACGTTGCCAACGCTTCGCGCAAAATCAAAGATTCCGAAGTCAAGTCTTGCGGCGAAAATGGCGTCAAGGAAATCGTTGAAGTCAAAATCGGTTATGACGGCATTGTCTTCGCTTCTGACATCAATGGCGCTGACTTTGCATTCGAACCAATCCACTGGTTCAACGCTCTGGCACCAAAAACCGTTGTTGACGGCAAGCTGGTTGACAACCCGAACAACAAATGGTCCGAAATCGACGCTTCCTTCCCAGAGTGGGAAATCGCTGCTTACATCCCTGGTGAAAAGCACGGTACCCGTGAAGTGTTCGAAACCAAGGTTCTCGAAGCTGGCTGTAAAGCCGCTGGCGCTTTCGATCTGTACATGGCTTCCGGCCTGGACAAAAAAGCAGCTGCCAAAGAGTGCTTCAAGGTTCGTAAAGACGGCAAGTCTGTCGACATTGACGGCGACTATACCGAAACCCTTGCTCGCATCGACTCCAACAAAACCGGCATCGGCGTCTTCGGTCTTGCTTTCTACGAAAACAACACCGACAAGCTGAAAGTTGCGACCATGTCCGGTATCGCTCCAAACGCTGCCGTGATCGCTGATGGTACCTATCCTGTGTCCCGTCCTCTGTTCTTCTATGTCAAGAAAGCGCATCTGGGCGTCATTCCTGGCCTGAAAGAGTATGTTGACTTCTTCATGTCCGACGACATGACCGGTGAAGGTTCTCCAACCGCTGAATATGGTCTGGTTCCTGCTCCTGCTTCCGAGCGTGATGCGATCCACGCTGCGATCAAAGAAGGCAAAACCCTCTAAGGGTTGCCGTCTGGCCATGCGCGCGATGCGCGCATGGCTTTTTTGTACCCAGATTTCAGCCGCTTCTTGCCATTCGGCTGAGCCTTCTGACAGGCGCTGGCAATCGACACCATGCCCGCCGTCAGGAACCTTCATTGAGGCGTTTTCCGGCCTTGGCCTGACATTCGTTGCGCGGGGGCAAACGCGAAACAGATGGGGCAGACCGGAGAAATCTCAGAGTTGAAACTGCGTCACTAACGCATTGTTCAAGGGACAGGTCGCTATGAGCCCGCTTTGGCTTCTGGCTGCTATTTTTGTTTTCGCACTGGTGGGATCCTTTCTCGGGCGCAGCCGCGCCATAGCCAGCGTCGACGGAAATGTGTCAGCTCTCCATTCACGACCCGGATATTACGGTTCCTACGTTCTAATCTGGACTGCGCTCCCAGCTATCGTCTTCATGGTGGCTGTGATGATTGCTCAGCCGATTGTCAACAGTTCCGTGGTCGATACCGAATTGCGGACTGGCTACATGCAGGCCTGTTCCCATGCAATGGGCGGCATCGAAGGGGAACAGGACGCAGACCAGCCGAAAATCTGCTCTGACAAGGATGAGTATGAAGCCCACGATACCCGTCGGGCTCTGATGTTTGGCGTCGTCAGCAATGTCGCCGATGGCCTGACCTACCTGTCCGAACACGAACGGATCCAGCTGCGCAGTGGCCTGATTGCAGTGCGGCCAACCCTTGCAAAATATGGCGTCGCACTTGCAGAGAATGTCAACAAGACCGTTGTTCATACCGCCTATCGGTTGAATGAGGTCAAACAATTGACCAGCTATGTGATGTATGGCGGCATTGCGCTGTTGCTGTTTCTTGGTCTGTTTCTGTCCTATCGTCGCATCCAGCCAGCCTTGCGGGCCCGCAATCTGGTTGAGGCCAATGTCAAGGTTGCCTTGATCCTGGCCTCATCGATTGCCATCCTTACCACGGTCGGCATCGTCTTCTCGATGCTGTTCGAGGCAATCCACTTCTTTGGCCATGTCAATCCGCTGGACTTCTTCTTCGGAACCTCTTGGGACCCTCGTTTCTCGTCAGTTGGCCGTCAGGTCGATTCAGAAGGCGGCACCTTTGGCCTCATTCCGCTGCTTTGGGGTACGCTTTATATTTCGATGGTCGCCCTACTGGTGGCTGTACCAATCGGTCTGTTCGCCGCCATCTACATGGCGGAATATGCCACCAAGCGGGTGCGGGCTACAGCCAAGCCTCTGCTGGAAATTCTGGCCGGTATCCCAACCATCGTTTACGGTTTCTTCGCTCTCGTGACGATAGGCCCATTCTTCCGCGATGCGGGTGCTTCGATCGGCCTGACCATCTCGGCCAACTCGGTGCTGACGGCCGGTTTCGTGATGGGTATCATGCTGATCCCGTTCATCTCGTCCCTGTCGGACGACATCATCACCGCGGTGCCGCAGTCGCTGCGTGATGGATCGCTCGGTCTGGGCGCCACGCGATCGGAAACCATCAAGCGGGTGATCTTGCCTGCGGCCCTGCCGGGCATTGTCGGCTCGATCCTTCTGGCCGCCTCACGCGCCATCGGCGAGACGATGATCGTGGTGATGGCTGCGGGTATTGCCGCCAACCTGACCGCCAATCCGTTCGAAGCCGTGACCACGGTGACAGTAAAGATTGTCAGCCAGTTGACCGGTGACCTTGAATTCACCTCGCCGCAGACCCTTGTTGCCTTCGCTCTGGGGATCACCCTGTTCTGTATCACGCTAGGGCTCAACGTCTTTGCCTTGCACATCGTGCGCAAATATCGGGAGCAGTATGACTGATGACTGATACCACACCAAATCAAGTCGACTCGGTTGTTGAAACTGCCCATCGCGAGGTCGGTCTCAAGAAACGCTACGCGTCGGAAACGCGCTTCCGTCTGGGCGGGGTTGCAGCGATCGCAATGGGCATCCTGTTTCTGATCATCCTGTTCTGGTCGATCGTCTCAAAGGGCTATACCGCCTTTGAACAGACCCAGGTCCGCCTCGATCTTTATCTTGACGAGCAGGTTATCGACCCGTCGGGCAACCGGTCCCGCAGTGAATTGCAGCGGGCCATTCGCTACAACAAGATTATTGAGCCGGCCTTTTATCGCGCTCTGGGCATTGATCCCAAGGACAAGACCAAGCGCAAGGAAATGCGGGAAGCCAAAAAGCTGATTTCCCGTGGTGCCGCCATTGAAATCCGTGACATGGTTCTCAACGATCCTTCGCTGATTGGCAGCCGGAAAACCATGTGGCTTTTGGCCGACGGGGATGTCGACAGCTTCGTCAAGGGACAGATTTCCCGCGACATTCCTGAAAGCCGTCGCCAAATCAGCGACCAGCAAATTGGCTGGATCGACGATCTGCGCGAACGGGGCATCATGGACAAGAAGTTCAATACCGGCCTCTTCACCTTCGGCGCTTCGTCCCGTGCCGAGACGGCCGGTATCGGGGTTGCGGTTGTCGGGTCAATCTTCATGATGATCACCGTTCTGGTTCTGGCTCTGCCAATCGGGGTGGCTGCATCGATCTATCTGGAAGAGTTTGCACCCAAAAATCGCTGGACCGACCTGATCGAGGTCAACATCAACAACCTTGCTGCGGTGCCTTCCATCGTGTTTGGCCTGTTGGGTCTGGCCGTCTTTATCAACTTTGCCGGTCTGCCACGGTCCGCATCGATTGTCGGCGGTCTCGTTTTGACGCTGATGACCCTGCCGACCATCATCATCGCCACCCGCTCTGCCTTGAAGGCGGTTCCACCGTCCATCCGGGAAGCGGCCCTCGGGGTTGGCGCATCCAAGACACAGGCCATTTTCCACCATGTGCTGCCCCTTGCCTCTCCGGGCATTCTGACCGGCACCATCATTGGTCTGGCTCAGGCCCTTGGGGAAACCGCACCGTTGCTGATGATCGGCATGGTGGCGTTCGTCAAGGATTTTCCAGTCAATCCGTTTGATCCGGCGACCGCCCTTCCGGTCCAGATTTACATGTGGGCCGGTGCAGCGGAACGCGCCTTTGTCGAGCGCACCTCGGCTGCCATCATGATCCTTCTGGGCTTCCTCGCCCTGATGAATATTTCTGCGGTGCTTCTGCGTCGCCGCTTCGAGCGTCGCTGGTAGTCAGCGACGCCGTGAACCAACGTTATTCCCGCGCTCGCCGATGACCACAGGTCAATCGAGTTCAGAACAAGCGAGCCCCGAACAGGATAGTGAAAGCATTGACCATGCAGGATACCAACCCGAATATTCAGAACGCCTCCGCGCGTGCGAAGCCGATCAAGATGTCCGGCGAGAAAGTCACCGTCCATTATGGTGAGAAGCAGGCTCTGTTCGATGTCGATCTGAAGATCGAAGAAAATCAGGTCACCGCACTGATCGGCCCGTCCGGCTGTGGCAAGTCGACTTTCTTGCGTTGCCTGAACCGGATGAATGACACGATCGACATTTGTCGCGTCGGCGGCGCCATCAAGCTTGGCGACAGTGACATTTACGACCCAAAGGTGGATGTGGTCGAGCTGCGTGCCCGCGTTGGCATGGTGTTCCAGAAGCCCAACCCATTCCCCAAGAGCATCTTCGAGAATGTGGCCTATGGCCCGCGCATTCACGGTCTTTGCCGCAACAAGGCAGAGATGGAAGAGGTTGTCGTCTCTTCCTTGCAGAAGGCCGGTCTGTTTGAAGAAATCAAGGACCGCCTTGATGAGCCAGGCACCGGCCTGTCCGGTGGGCAGCAACAGCGCCTGTGCATTGCGCGCGCCATCGCGGTCAGCCCGGAAGTCATCCTGATGGATGAGCCCTGCTCGGCCCTTGACCCGATCGCCACGGCAAAGGTTGAGGAGCTGATTGACGAATTGCGCGAGAATTACACCATCGTCATCGTGACCCACTCCATGCAGCAGGCTGCCCGTGTGTCTCAGCGCACCGCTTTCTTCCATCTTGGCAATCTCGTCGAGGAAGGCCAAACCGATATGATCTTTACCAACCCGAAAGATCAGCGGACGCAGGACTATATCACCGGCCGCTTCGGCTAAGCTTTTTGACTTCGCGGCAGGCTGGAATCAGCACATTCTGGCCGCCAAATGAGCGACTATCAGGGGAATACCAAGAATGTCTGATCATATTGTCTCGTCCTATGATGACGACCTGCGCGAGCTGACCGGCCGCATTGCCGAAATGGGTGGCCATGCAGAGCGCATGGTGGAAGAAGCTGTTAGTTCTCTGGTCCGCATGGACATGAGTGCGGCCCATGCAACGGTCGCAAAGGATGCGCTCATCAACAAGCTGGATCAGGAAATCGAAGAGAAAGCCGTTCTCACCATCGCCCGTCGCCAACCAATGGCGAAGGACTTGCGTGAGATTGTGGCAGCCCTGCGCATTTCCATCGATCTGGAGCGCGTTGCCGATCTGGGCAAGAATATTGCCCGCAACGCCTTGGCTCTGGAAGGCCGCAGCCATCCAAAGCAGTTGATGCACGGCATCGAGCATATGGCCGAGATCACTCTTGACCAGCTGCGCCGGACGCTGGATGCCTATACCGCCCACGACGAGAATGTGGCATTGGCCGTGGTCCAGAAGGACCGTGAAGTGGATGCCCTGTACAATTCGTTGTTCCGTGAGTTCCTCACTTACATGATGGAAGATCCACGCAACATCACCGTTTGCACCAACCTGCTGTTTGCTGCCAAACATCTCGAACGCGTCGGAGATCATGCAACCAACATCGCTGAAACGATCTATTATGTGAAAACCGGGCATACGATGGACGATCGTCCCCTGTGATGCTCAAGGAGCCGTCTGGTCTCCTGACATCGTCCATCAAAAACGGGCATGACGTCGTCTTGGATGTCGTGCCAACTTGAAGGTATGATCCGATTTTTTGCCCCTGCTGGCACGGATCTTCGGAATGTGGAACATTTGGCTATGAGCCCCAAAGTAATGATCGTGGAGGATGAAGAAGCCCTTAGCCTTCTTCTGCGTTACAATCTGGAAGCCGAAGGCTATCAGGTAGAGGTTATTGCCCGCGGTGATGAAGCGGAGAGCAGGTTGCAGGAAACCCTTCCAGACCTGCTGCTTCTGGATTGGATGCTGCCGGGACTGTCTGGCATCGAATTGTGCAGGCGCTTGCGTGCGAAACCGAAAACCCTCAAGCTCCCCGTCATCATGCTGACGGCGCGGGGCGAGGAATCCGAGCGCATTCGCGGACTTTCCACTGGTGCTGATGATTATGTGGTCAAGCCCTTCTCCGTACCGGAGCTGATGGCCCGTGTGCGGGCAATCCTGCGCCGGGCCAGCCCGGATCTGGTCGCAACCATCCTTAAGGCCGGAGATTTGGAGCTAAACCGGGAGACCCATCGCGTCAAACGCGCCAATCGCGAGGTCAATCTGGGCCCGACCGAATATCGTCTGCTGGAATTTCTGATGCAGAATCCGGGTCGTGTCTATTCCCGCGAACAGCTGCTCGATGGGGTCTGGGGCCATGATGTCTATGTCGACGAGCGGACCGTAGATGTCCATGTGGGGCGCCTGCGCAAAACCATCAATCGGGGCCGGGTGAAAGATCCCATCCGCACCGTGCGTGGCTCAGGCTACAGCTTCGATGACCAATTTGCGGTTGAGTGATCCGGTTATATTGATCGACAAAAAACCGGCCCTTGTTGTAGAGCCGGTTTTTTTGTTTGTTCTGTTTGTATCACAGCCTAGCGGCTGGCGACCTGATCCGTGTTGCGCTTCTTGAACAGACCGAAGAGGCCGCGCCGTTTCGGTTTTTTCACCTCGGCCACGGAGCGCTTGGGCTTGGTGATTTTTCTCACCACGCGCTGTTTCTTGACCTTGGCCGGCGTCTTCTTGGCATATTTCGGCAAGGAGGGTTTGGTCAACACAATGAAATCCGTGCCTTGTGGCGTGGTTTCGCGGCTGAAGCCACGATCGGATATGGTGAGCGATGCACCATTGCCAATCAGGTGATTAACCTGCGCGCGGACATGATCAGGAATGATGACACGATCGAGAATGTCTGTGGACGCCACGATCCCATCATCGGCGCCCGGATCAGTCACCCCATAGCGGTCTTGCAGCCTGGCTGTCAGCATGTCACCAAGAGCCAGCGCCCGCCAATCAAGCTTACCTTCTTCTTCACGCGAAAGCGACGCGGTGAAGAGGTGGGCGCCGAGCGCTTGCTCGGGATTGCGGATCTGGATCGGAGCATCGAACAGGGGCTTGAAATTGTGACGCACAAAGAGGTGGCCAGTCGGCACTGCGCCCTTGCCTGCTGCCTGATACAATTGCGCCAGCAGGGTCTGATCGATCTTGCTGGAGATTGAAGACTGGCGGCTTTCGATGCTGTCTTTCTTGGAAGCGACAAAAGCGTTGACAGCACTCAGTGTCATTTTGCCCACAAGGCCATCGGGCGCGCCCGCATCAAAGCCCAGTTTGTTCAGCAAGGTCTGGACTTCATGGACCAGATTGCCTTTGGCCTGACGGGTGATGAAAATACGCAAGGGCTTGTCGCTCTGGCGGATTTCAGCAAACCGGTTGAGGCGCTTGGCCATTTGATGGGCCAACGGATCAAGCGGTGGCTTGTCGGACAGGAGGGCAACCTTGCCAAAGGTCTTGGTGGCCTGGCGTTCGGCTGCCTGCACAGACGACAGTTTGTCGAAAGAGGTCATTTCCTCTGGCTGGAACAGCACCGGATGGGCAATCAGTTCCGGTGCAGCATCACGATTGGCTATCACCACATGGGCGCCACGCTCGGTGAGGCTGAAAAGCTTTTTGGCAAAGCCGTTGGGCAACCGGATGCAGCCATGGGACGCCGGATAGCTCGGCACAGAATTGGATTCATGCAAGGCAATGCCAGACCATGTCAGGCGCTGCATGTAAGGCATTGGTGCGCTGTTATAGAGGTTGGAGAAATGGCGGCGACGCTTTTCCAGAATGGAATAGATGCCGGTCGGGGTGGTGTGGCCGCGCTTGCCGGTCGAAACACGCGAGGTCGCAATTTCCTCACCGCCCTTGAAGACCCGCAGACGCTGATCCTTGCGCGAGACAATGATCTGCACAGGCGCGTCCAACGTAGGATCCAGATGTTTTTCAGCCTTGCTGGAAACAGGCAGTTGCGAGACAGGCGTGCCAGCCGCAGCTCCGACAGCGGTGCTGGACAGAAGCACGGTAACAGTGAGCATCAGCTTGCTCGGCGCTTTCCCTTGGTGAACCAATTCTTTTCCCTCATTCGATCGGAAACCACCCCATCCTTGGTCAAACGTTCCATACGTCAGGCCCGGATTTTCCGGCTGGCTTCAATTCAACATTCGGGCCGAAGGATGATCCTGAGAACCACCCACGCCGGCAGCAATACACATTCGAGAATATCGTATCAGTATATCTGTCTATATTGGTCAGACAAGAATATTTTCCTCAGGAGAGGCGTTTTCACCCAGCGCGGTGCCAACCGGAAAAAGCGCTCTATTCTGCCATTTCCCCATCCCCATCGGAGTCTGTCTCACGCAAAGTTGATCGCCTTACCCAAACGTCAAAAAGGTGACAACCCTGCAAAGAGAAGCAAAACTTAACTTTTCTTAACGTTTTGCGCAAGAATACTTTAGCGACACTCCCTAAACCAAATAGATACGCCATATTTTTAAACAATCTATTTAAGCGCAGGAAATTTCGACTCTCGCACTTGTGTTTGCCGGGAACTTTATCTGTCCATAACCTCGAAATGCCCCTGATTGCCCCGACTTTATATTGACACCGCTACTAGGGTGCTTATGGTTTGGCCGAATACTCGTGCAAGAGGGTGTGTGCGGGTGATTGAAGCATGTGCCATATCCGATCTTGACTGGCCCAGAGATGGATGTTGTACAGAGACAGTTTCCGTCTTTGCAATGACCGAGCCATCTCGCTTGGTGCAAGAAACGGAAGACAGATTGCGCCGTTCCCCGCACCGGCTCACCGTGGCTTTGTCACCGGAACCGGGCAGGACGTGCACTTGAGAAAAAGGCAAAAAGACATGACGCAGGTTGACTTGGCTTCCCTTCAAACAATGATCGACGACGCGTTCGAGAAACGCGACAGCATCACCAACACCACCAATGGTGACATTCGCGGCGCGGTCGAAAAGGCGCTGACCTTGCTGGATAGTGGGCAGGCGCGCGTGGCTGAAAAAGGCGCTGATGGCAATTGGGTGGTCAATCAGTGGCTGAAGAAAGCCGTGTTGCTGTCTTTCCGCCTCAACCCGATGGAAATCATCAAGGGTGGTCCGGGCGATGCAACCTGGTGGGACAAGGTGCCTTCCAAGTTTGACGGCTGGAGCGGTCTTGATTTCGAGAAAGCCGGTTTCCGTGCCGTGCCAAACTGCATCGTGCGCCGCTCTGCCCATATCGGCAAGGGTGTCGTGCTGATGCCATCATTCGTCAATCTGGGGGCCTTTGTTGGTGAAGGCACCATGGTCGACACCTGGGCAACTGTTGGCTCCTGTGCCCAGATCGGCAAAAATGTGCATATTTCCGGCGGCGCTGGTATTGGCGGCGTGCTGGAACCCTTGCAGGCCGGTCCGGTGATCATCGAAGACAATTGCTTCATCGGTGCGCGCGCCGAGGTGGCCGAAGGCGTCATTGTCCGTGAGGGCTCTGTGCTGTCGATGGGTGTCTATCTTGGTGCCTCCACCAAGATCGTCGATCGCAATACCGGTGAAATCTTCATGGGTGAAGTACCGCCCTATTCTGTGGTTGTCTCCGGTGCCATGCCAGGCAAGCCGCTGCCAGACGGGTCTGCTGGTCCAAGCCTTTACTGCGCGGTCATCGTCAAACGTGTCGACGAACGCACCCGTTCCAAAACCTCGATCAACGAGCTGCTGCGCGATTGATCCCCTAAAGATCTTTGACATTCTCGAACCCCGCACTGTTCCAGTTGCGGGGTTTTTGTTTGTCTTATCCCCAAGGGCGCTTGCCCCAGAGTGCATTCGGAGCGCCAGATGAGATCGTCGCTCACCTGACCGGTGGGCTAGAGAATGAAAATGGTGATGACGGTTAAGAAAGTCCCCCTTTTGGGGACAAATGGCGTTATCCTTTTCAGACATCCAAATGTGCATACCTTCAGCACACCACCTGTAAGATGTCACGGTCACCTCACACGGGCCGAAGCCCCCCGAGGTGTCCGGATGGATTGGATCATGCTATGACCTTCGAACAGCTGCTGTTTGACAGCCGGGGCACAATCAATCGCCAGCAATTCTGGCTGGCCCATCTGTGGCTCTTTCCGCTGGAGATTGCGGCGGCCTTTTTGTTCCGTGTGCATGAAAACTATCTCTGTGCGATGGATCCCACCACGACCCTCGGTCAGGTCTATTATGGGGCACTGGCCGTGATGGCGGCGACCTTCTTTTTCATGTGGTACTGTGTCGTCATCAAGCGGTTGCGGGCGCGCGGTCGGGGGCATCTGAGCTTTTTTGCCTATGCCCTGCCGATCCTTGCGACGCTGAGTGCGCTGGCGCCGCATTATCCCTTGTCCTGTTCTATACCCATTGAGGGACGGTTGATCTATCTGGCACTGATCCTGCCTTTCTGGTTGATCTATTTCATCGATCTGGGCCTTTTGAAAAGCAAACTGTCCACAAAGGATCCCGCTCCTGACGAAGAAGCAACACAAGAGGATCAGGTGCATCGCAAGACGGATGCGAGCGCAACCTCCGACAATTCTGCCAATTTCCCGGTTGCGGGAAAATAACCAGTCGGGTCAGCATGTTTGCATTGCTGCTTCCTGGATATTCGGGATTGAAGGCTGGGCGCGGCTTCACTATGGTAGCGCCCGCAGACTTCGATTTGCAACGTCGCAATCTTACGTCCCGCAAATCATCGATTTGTCGCCTGTTGCCAGATTTCTGTCGCAGACGGGCCCTAGATTGCGTGACACCGAGCAAATCGGTTCTCTGTGCCATGAAGCAATCCTGCGCATGTCCATTTGCCGATTTGCTGCCGTGATGCCCGTGCCGTTTGCCCCGCTTCCTGCGGATGAGCGGCTTGAGACTTTGTTGTGCACCCGATCCAGACCGGCCAAGCCTATCGAGGTGGCCGAACCGGTTGCCGGGATCCGTCCAGACCATGAAAGCAGCCTCTGTCATGACCAACGCCCCCACCGCATTGGAAGTCACCCGAAATCTTATTCAATGCCCCAGCGTCACTCCGAAAGAAGGCGGCGCGCTCGCCTATCTCGACACATTGCTGAGCCCCAAAGGCTTTGAAGTGCAGCGCCCCGTCTTCAGCCAGGACGGCACGCCGGACGTGGAAAATCTGTTTGCCAAGATTTCGGGCAGCGAAGGCCCGCATCTGATGTTTGCCGGACACACCGACGTGGTGCCAACGGGGGATGAAAGCCTTTGGACTTTGCCTCCCTTTGCCGGTGAGACCAAGGATGGCAAGCTCTATGGCCGTGGCGCAGTAGATATGAAGGGGGGCATCGGTGCCTTTGCCGCCGCTGCGCTGAAATTCATCGAACTGCATGGCCTGCCGCAGGGCAGCATCTCCTTTCTGATCACCGGCGATGAAGAAGGCCCGGCGCTCAACGGCACCATCAAGTTGCTCGAATGGGCCAAGGAACGTGGCGAGAGCTTCTCTGATGCCATCGTGGGCGAGCCGACCAACCCGGACGCTTTGGGGGATGCCATCAAGGTGGGTCGTCGTGGCAGCCAGTCAGGCACCCTGACGGTGACCGGCCAGCAGGGCCATGTGGCCTATCCGCATCTGGCGCACAATCCGGTGCCGGTTCTGGCAGACATCGTTGCCCGTCTCAACCATGCCATCCTTGATCATGGGACGGATTATTTCCAGCCGACCAATCTGGAATTCATTTCCTTCGATGTCGGCAACGAGACCTGGAACCTCATTCCCAAATCCGCGTCTGCCCGCTTCAATTGTCGCTATAATGATGTCTGGAACCCAGAAAAGATCGCCGATTTTGTGATCGGCCACGCCAAGGACATGCTGCCGAATGACGCTTTCGATGTGAAGCTGGACTTGCAGCCGGACATTTCGCAAGTCTTCCTGACCAAGTCGGAAAGCCTGATCAACAATTTCACCGCGTCGGTCGAGCGCATCACCGGCCGCACGCCGGATCATTCCACTGATGGCGGCACCTCGGATGCCCGCTTCATCAAGGATTATTGCCCGGTCATCGAATTCGGTCTGGTCGGCCAAACGATGCACAAGATCGATGAGAATACCGACATCAAGGATCTGGAGACCTTGAGCGAAATCTATCTCGACTTCCTCGAGCATTATTTCGGTATCAAGGGATAAGTCTCGTTGAAAGATCGATCGGCAAAAGGGCTGGCATTGCTGGCCCTTTTTTGTTTCGACTTGCTTGTAAAGAACAGGGGCATTATGTCTCTGCCCATCGCCATCCGTCCCCCGTCATTCTTCCAAAGAGGCCTCATGTCTTACATCCTTTATCATCTGGAGCTGGCTTGGTCCTTTGTGCGCGGGCAGGATGAAGCGCTTTACGGGATGGATGTGTCGCGGCGTGGGCTGTGGCTGTCCTTCATGGCCATTCTGATCGTCGAGCCGATCCGCTTTCTCTATGCAGCCCTGTTTGGCCATCTGGATCAGATCTTGCTGCTCCGCGCGGGTGGCTTGGGGCTCTACTGCCTCGAATTGTTGCTCGATTGGGGCATGGCGCCAATGCTCTTTTTGGGCTTTTGCGCGATCTTTGGCTATCGCGACCGACTGGTGCCACTGATTGTCAGCTCGAACTGGATCAGTGTCGTCATTCTAATGATTGTGCTGTTGCCCGGCGCTCTGATCACGCCCGACTTTGTGGTCGCAGAGGTCGCCGTGATGGTGATGCTGGCAATCTATGGCTTCATCCTCTGGATGTCATTCCGGCTCTATCGCTTTGTGCTCGGCTGCCCGCCCAGCATGGCCGTTGGTCTTGCGATCCTGATGCTGGTGATGGGGTTGTGGTCGATCATGGTGATCAACCGCCTCAGCGCGACATTGCCAGCCCTGCCTGCCGCTTAGTCCTTCTTGTGACCGTACCACGGTGCCTCAGGGATGAGGAAATCCGCGTCTTCGGGATAATCGACCTGCGTGAGGTAAAGCCCGGCAGGAGGGGCGACCGGGCCACAGGCGCGGCGGTCGCGGGCTTCCAAAATTTCCGTGATCCATTCCACCGGCTTGCGGCCTGACCCGACCTCGGCCAGCGAGCCGACGAAAGAGCGGATCTGGTTATGCAGGAACGAGCGCGACATGGCATCGAGATAGACCCATTCGCCCTCACGGGAAATGGTCAGCTTCTCCATCGTCCGCCACGGGCTTTTGGCCTGACAGGCAGTGGCACGGAAGGTGGTGAAATCGAAATGACCAATCAGCTGATTGGCACCCTCCTGCATCAGATCGACATCAATCGGATAGCTATATTGCCACGCCCGTCCCATTTCAAAGGTCAGCGGCGCACGGCGGTTGCAAATGCGATAGCGATAATAGCGGCGGGTGGCCATGAAGCGGCTGTCGAACTCACTGGTCACCTTTTCGGCCCCGAGAATGGCGACGCCGGTTTCTTTCAGGAAATGATTGAGCGCTTCGCGGACCTTCTGGCTGTGCCAATCACGCTCCAGATCGAAATGGGCAATCTGGCCCGTTGCATGGACACCGGAATCCGTTCGCCCTGCGCCAAACACGACCACCTGCTCGCGGGTGAATTTGAGCAAAGATTGCTCGATCAATCCCATCACGCTCGGTGCATTATCCTGCCGCTGCCAACCGGAAAAAGGGCGGCCATCATATTCAATCAGAAGCTTGTAGCGAGGCATCCTAGCCGATCACCTCGCCGACCTTCAGATCCGCCCCACGCTGGAAATCATCTGCCTTCATCGCACCCTTGCCCGCCCGTTGCAACTCGACCAGACGGATAGCACCGTCACCGCAAGCAACCGTCATGCCATCGCCCAGCAGGGTGCCGGGCGCACCTTGCCCTTCGGCCAGCTCAGATCGGAGGATTTTCACCCGCTGGGCCTTGCCGCGGATGGTCATTTCGCACCACGCACCGGGGAATGGCGACAGACCGCGGATCTTGTTGTGGATCTCGGATGCCGGGCTGGCAAAATCGATCCGCGCCTCGGCCTTGTCGATCTTTTTGGCGTAGGTGACGCCTTCCTCAGGCTGCGGCTGCGAGCCAAGGGAGCCACGGGACAGGGCCGCCAAGGCACGGACCATCAGGTCAGCACCAAGCACCATCATCCGGTCATGGAGGTCTTGGGCGGTCATGGTGTTCGTGATGGCAATGGTCTCGGACATGGCAATGTCGCCGGTATCGAGCCCTTCATCCATGCGCATCACCTGCACACCGGTTTCAGCATCCCCTGCCATGATGGCCCGCTGGATGGGGGCCGCGCCGCGCCAACGAGGCAGCAGCGAGCCATGCAGATTGAGGCACCCCTCAACCGGCGCATCCAGAATCGCTTTGGGCAGCAGCAGGCCATAGGCGACGACCACCGCAACATCGGCATCAAGGGCACGGAATTTTTCCTGCTCTTCTTCCGATTTCAGCGAGGTGGGGGTGAAAACCGGCAGGCCAAGCAAAGAAGCCTTTTCATGCACCGGGCTCTTGCGTTCATCCATGCCACGACCGGCGGGACGCGGCGGCTGGCTGTAAACCGCAACCACGTCGTGGCCCTGCCCGACAATTTCCATCAGGGTCGGAACCGCAAAATCCGGGGTTCCCATGAAGATGACACGCACCATGATTGATCCTTGCTTCTGGTCTTGGCGCCTTTCGCCCGGGGCGATGACAGCGCAATGGGCATTTCAGCGCAAGCGCCTTAAAGTATGCCCTGCTTTTCCTGCTGCTTGGCAAGTTTGGCGAATTTCTTGATCACCCGGTCGCGACGCAGTTTCGAGATATAGTCAATGAAGAGCGCACCATTCAGATGGTCGAATTCATGCTGGACGCAGGTGGCCAACAAGCCATCGCAATGCATTTCCTGATCCTTGCCAAACTGATCCATATAGCGGATCTTGATCTCGGCGGGACGCTCGACCTCGGCGTAATATTCCGGGATCGACAGGCAGCCTTCTTCATAGGTGCTGATCTCTTCCGATTTCCAGATGATTTCCGGGTTGATGAAGCAGAGCGGCTTCTTGTCGTCGCCTTCCTTGGCACAGTCGACGGTGAAGAGCCGTCTTGTCACACCAACCTGCACGCCCGCCAGACCAATGCCCGGTGCGTCATACATGGTTTCAAACATGTTTTCGACAAGGCGTCGAAGGTCATCATCGACGCGCTCGATGGGAGCCGATTGCTCGCGCAGGATCGGGTCCGGCAATTTTACGATATCCATTACAGCCATGGGAGGTGATGTAAGGCCTGGCATGGCTGGCGTCAATCACAAACAGGGCCAATCGGGCCGATTTCCGGGGGTTTTGTCGAAAAGGAGGAGGCGGTGTCCGACTGCCGTGTTCTCTTTTTGTTTCTGACACTGACGAATCGATCTATAGTGCGCGGCATGAATGAGATCGCGATCACCATTGGCCAGCATGGCTTTACCCTGTTTGACCTGCTTCTTGGCGCCATCGGCCTTTTGGGGTTGATGCTTGTGTGGGTGCTGATATCAGTCCAAAAGCAGTCCCGCGAGCGCGATGATGCGTTTGCCGAAGCGCGGGCGCAACGGGCACAGGTGGAAGAACTGACACGGCTGCAGACCGAGATGACCGGACGCATGCAGACCATGTCGGAGATCTTTTCCTCCCGCCAGAGTGAAATGGCCCAAGCCCTGACCAACCGGATGGACGGCATGGGCCATCGCCTGACCCAGACCGTCTCCAAGAGCCTGACCGACAGCCAGAAGGCGACCGGGGACGATTTGCGGGCCCTGCATGAAAGGTTGGCAGTGATCGACAAGGCACAGGGCAACATCACCGAACTGTCGGGCCGGGTGGTCGAGTTGCAACAGATCCTTGCCAACAAGCAGACCCGAGGCACCTTCGGACAGGGGCGGATGGAGGCCATCATCGAGGATGCCCTGCCGCCTCACGCCTATGATTTCCAATATACCTTGTCCAACAACAACCGCCCCGATTGCGTCATTCACATCCCGAATGACGCGGCCGTTCTGGTGATTGATGCCAAATTTCCGCTCGAGGGCTGGAGCGCCGTAAAGGATGCTCAAAATCCGGACGAGGACAAGCAAGCCCGGACACGCTTTCGCAACGACGTCAAGAAACACATCAAGGACATTGCCGAGCGCTATTTTCTGGTTGGCGAGACGCAGGATACGGCCTTCATGTTTGTGCCGTCCGAGAGTCTGTTTGCCGATCTGCATGAGCAGTTCGAAGATATTGTCCAGCTGGCGCATCGCAGCCGGGTGGTGATTGTGTCGCCCTCTTTGTTGACCCTGTCGATCCAGGTGGTGCAATCGGTGCTGAAAGATGCCCGGATGCGCGAGCAGGCCCATATCATCCAGCGGGAAGTGGCGCTTTTGATGGAAGATGTCGCCCGGCTTGATGATCGGGTGTCCAAGCTGCAAAGCCATTTTGGCCAGTCCCAGAAGGACATCGACCAGATCCTCACCTCGACCGGCAAGATCGTCAAACGGGGTCGCCGGATCGAGGATATCGATGTCAGCGAAGCCGAACTGGCGATCCGCGAAGGGCAACATGCCCCTCAAGCCGACGCGGCCGACGCAACGGCTGCATCCGCCCCGACTGCCGAGCCGCACCCTCAAGAGACTGCTGGTTCGCCTCAGCCACGCCGCCCCTTTGGCATCGCATCACCGGACAAGCCGCGCGAGAACGACCCAACCGAAGCCCAGATCGAGGCGCGGATGGCCTCTCTGTTTCATATGGATGATCGCTGATTGCTTGCCGGTCTCACCGGACGGTGGGCTGCCCATGACCGCTGGCTCAGTCATCAAACTGCAACACCCCTTGCTTATCTATCTTTGCTCTCCCTCTTCCCTCAATCAGAGGCGTTCCATGACCCTGTCCTCCCTGCCTAAAGAGCTGCATTTTTTCTCGTCCACGCTCAGCCAAACGCCGTTGCGCCATATGGGCATCCGGCACACAACAGATGGTGTCTTTCTGAAAGAACCGGGCAACACGATCGTGTGTCACTTGGTCAAGGATTCTCTCTCTGCCAAAGCCGTGCTCGATGCGCGCACCCGCATGCAGTCGCTGCCAGAGGCTGAGAAGCTTGCCTATACCGCGGTAAGCAGTCTGCATATGACGCTGTTTCAAGGCATCATCGAAGGGCGCCGGGCGCTGCCTTATTGGCCGGAGGATCTGGCCCTTGATACGCCGATCGACGCGATGACCAAGGCCTATATCGAGCGGCTCGACGGTTTTGAAGCGCCGGGTCGTTTCAAGGTGGAAGTCATCGGTGCGACGCCCAATGGCCTCACGGTGGCAGGTGTCACAGAAAAGGACCGGCAGGGGATGACCGTCTGGCGTGACGAGCTGGCCGATATTTTCGGCTATCGCCATCCTGATCACGAGACCTATATGTTCCACATCACCTTTGCCTATCTGCTCGAGCGCTTCAGCGATGAAGCGATGCTGACATGGGAAAAGGCTTTGAAGGAAATTGTCGAGGATCTACGCGAGGCCGCGCCGATCATCGAACTGGCAGCGCCTGCCTTCTGTTCGTTTGAAGACATGAACCATTTCGAAGAATTGGTTGTGCTGAAATAGATCTCAGCCGAACGCCTTGCGGCTGCGGATGGCCTGCAACAGGGTGCCTTCATCGAGATAATCCAGCTCGCCGCCAATGGGTACACCATGGGCGAGCTGGGAGATGGTCACTGGCTCGAAGCTCGGGTCGGCGGCTTGCATGGCTTTGGCCTGAGCCTGCAATTGATCGGTGATATAGTGGGCCGTGGTCTGGCCTTCAACGGTGGCATTGACACCGAGAATGATCTCCCTGATTTCACCCTTGGCGGTGCGGGCCAGCAGACCGGCAATGTTGAGATCATCCGGGCCAACGCCATCAAGCGGCGACAGGGTGCCGCCAAGCACATGATAGCCGGCATTGATCACCGAGGCGCGTTCGAGCGCCCAGAGGTCGGAGACATCCTCGACCACCACCAGCAGCGACGGGTCGCGGCGTGTGTCGGTGCAAATGGTGCAAGGGCTGGCACTGTCGATGTTGCCGCAGGTCTCGCAAACCTGCACCTTCTCGACCGCTTCGGCCATGGCGGCGGACAGAGGGACGAGGAGCTGTTCCTTGTTCTTGATCAGATGCAAAGCCACACGACGGGCCGAGCGCGGCCCCAATCCCGGCAACCGCGAAAGCAATTTGATCAGCGCCTCAATTTCCGGGCCAGCCATCGATTTTGCCATTGTCGTCTCTTCTCGTCTTAAGCCGCACAATGCGGGCAAATGATCATGCTTTGTTGGCGATGGCGGCAGCGGCGGCCGCCATGGCGGCAGCGCCGGTTTTGTGAGTGTTTCTGACCGCCTCTGCGGTCAGAAAGGCAGCTTCATGCCTGCAGGCAAGCCAAGATCACCTGTCATTTTCTGCATTTCTTCCTGCATGGCGGCTTCGACCTTGGCTTTGGCGTCATTGTGGGCTGCCATGATCAGATCTTCGAGAATTTCCGCATCGTCCGGGTTGATCATCGATGGATCGATGGAGATGGCGACGATTTCGCCCTTGCCGGACAAGGTCACCTTGACCATGTCGCCACCGGAGACACCGGTTGCCTGCATCTGGGCCACTTCTTCCTGCATCTGGGCCATCTTGGCCTGCATTTCCTTGGCCTTCTTCATCATTTTCATCATATCCATGATGGTCATCCTCGTCGTTTGTCGTTGGGCGATCGCCTCGGCTTGTCCCGAAGAGTCGAGACAGGGACGGATCGCATATATCGGCTTCTGCCGCCGGTTATTTCAGAAAGCCGCTTTCAAAAAAAGCCGGATAAAGGTCTGTCTGGATAAGTGGCCATCGATGGCCCTGCCTGCAAGGGGCTAGTCGTCAAAGCCAAGCTCGGACCCGTCATCAAGCGCAAAGACCATGGCATCCTCATCCTCGTCTGCCGGGTCTTCGATAACCGGCGCGAGGAATTCTTCTTCAAAATCGCGATGGATGCGGACGTCGACCACTTTGGAACCGGGGAAAGCCTTGCGCACCGCTTCGACCAGCGGATGTTGGTCGGCGGCTTCGCGGACTTCGCGCTCGCGCTCTTCCTTGCGCTCGGAGAGGGTGGCTCCGCCCCCTTCATTGGCCAGATCCACATGCCAGCGATCACCGGTCCATTCACTGAGTTTGCGACCGATTTTCGATTGGAAGCCTTCGCTGTCGAAACCATCATAGGCAATGACCAGATGGCCCGGTTCGACCGAGACAGGCCGCACGGCGCTTTCCAATTGCAGCTTCAAAGCAATGTCACGATTTTTGTGAGCCAGCGCCACGATCTGCTCAAAGCGGGTGATGACCGGTTTGACCGATTGATTGCTTGGCTGCGGGCGGGTGGCGTCGGCCGCTTGCGGGCTGCGGGCTGCCAATTGCTTCTCGCTCTGGCTGGCAACCAGACGCAGGTTGGCCCTGTCGTCTCGGTCCTCCCTGTCTTCCTTGATCGGCTCGACATGCCCCATTGGCATGGCAGCGGGTGTGGTCGCGGTGCCAGCCCCCGCATGCATCGCGGTTGGGGCACCAGTTCCGCCATTATTCCCATAGGGTGGCGGATCACTCGGTGTAGCACGGGCCTCTGATTCAGCCGGCAGACGGGCATCTGGCGGGGTGGATGGGCCCGACCCTGCGCCTGATGGCATT
This sequence comes from Cohaesibacter intestini, assembly GCF_003324485.1. NCBI lineage: Bacteria > Pseudomonadati > Pseudomonadota > Alphaproteobacteria > Hyphomicrobiales > Cohaesibacteraceae > Cohaesibacter > Cohaesibacter intestini. Next base: position 40,097 of record NZ_QODK01000001.1, read on the forward strand.
GGCGGGCGGTAATCCTTGTTGGTCAACATCTTGAGCGCTTCATCCGGGCTTGGCAGATCGGCGACATAAGCAAGACGCACCAGCACCATCTCGGCAGAAGCCAGCGGACGCGGCGAGGATTGCACTTCGGTCAGCCCTTTGAGCAGCATTTGCCAAGCGCGCGAGAGAACCCGCACGGAAAGCTGGGAGGCGAAATCGCGCCCGCGTTTCTTTTCCGCCTCGGTTGCGGCCGCATCGGAATTGGCATCCGGGGTCAGCTTCAGCCTTGTGACCAGATGGACAAAGTCGGCCAGATCGGACAAAGCCACCGCCGGTTCAGCGCCGATATCATATTGAGCTTTCAGTTCCTCCAAAGCAGTGGCGATATCGCCCTTCATCACCGCTTCGAACAGATCAATCACCCGGGCACGGTCAGCAAGACCGAGCATCTGGCGGGTGGTCTCAGAGGTGATTTTTCCTGCGCCATGGGAAATGGCCTGATCGAGCAGAGAGAGCGAGTCGCGGGCCGAGCCTTCGCCAGCCCGGGCGATCATCTGCAGCGCATCATCCTCGATGTCGACCTGCTCTTTTTCGCAGATCCCCTTCATATAGGCGGCCATCTCGGCTGCATCGATGCGGCGCAAATCAAACCGCTGACAGCGGGAGAGGACCGTCACCGGCACCTTGCGGATTTCGGTGGTCGCGAAGATGAATTTCACGTGCTCGGGCGGCTCTTCCAGCGTCTTCAACAGGCCGTTGAAGGCGGCGGTGGAGAGCATATGCACCTCATCGATGATATAGACTTTGTAGCGGGCGCTGACCGGCTTGTAGCGGACCGCTTCGATGATCTCGCGGATGTCATTGATCGAGGTGTGAGAGGCGGCGTCCATTTCCATGATGTCGACATGGCGGCCTTCCATGATGGCCTGACAATGGGAACCCATTTCTTTCATGTCGATGGTCGGCTGATCGATCTCGCCGGGAATTTCATAATTCAGCGCCCGGGCCAGAATGCGGGCCGTGGTGGTTTTGCCCACCCCGCGCACCCCGGTCATCATATAGGCCTGCGCAATGCGGCCGGTCGAAAAAGCATTGGTCAGGGTTCGGATCATCGGATCCTGACCGATCATGTCATCAAAGTTCGCGGGGCGGTATTTGCGCGCTAGAACGCGATAGCCCTGATCTGACTGATGATCCGCAATGCTCATAAAGCTGTCCTGACCTAAAAAGCTGAGATTCTGTCCCTATCCATAGCAGAGGAGGCGCAAGCCCGTCACCTGTCTTGTGGCATACGGGGACGATCTGTTGACAGGCAGCAGGGCGCACAAAAGCACTGGCTGGAACAGCGGCTTGGATAAATTTTCTGGGAATAAGTGGAAGGCTGAACAGATGACCCGCTCTGGACTCGTTGGGGCTGCTTCCTTCCGGACCTGACCCGATTGGCGAGGGGAACGTCCATTGCCAACCTTCCGTCTGTTCATATGTCACTTGTTGCATGCTAAAGCAAGGGGCATAGTCGATTCATTTTGCAAAACTGGAGCATTGGTATGAGCCAATTCACACTTGATCCCCAACTTGGCGCCGACAGTCTGCCTTTGCTCGAACTTGATCTGTGCACCCTGCGGGTGATGAATGATGCGACCTATCCATGGATATTGATGGTACCAAAGCAAGCGGGCCTTGCGGAGCTGATCGACTTATCGATCGAGGATCAGCATCGATTGACCGACGAAATCCGGGTCGTTTCCAAGGCGCTGCAAGCGGTGACCAAGTGCGACAAGCTGAATGTCGCAGCCCTTGGCAATATGGTGCGCCAACTCCATATCCATGTGATTGCCCGCTTTGAAGGGGATGCAGCCTGGCCCGGCCCGGTCTGGGGCAAGGTGCCAGCGGTGGCTTATGATGAAATGGACGGCAATGCCTTGATTGCTGACATGAAGAGAGCCATCATGGCAGAGCTTTAAGCCGTTTCTGGCTTTGCCCTGCCCTCCTCTTGTTTGCCTCCCCTTTTTTGACCAAAACTTCTATTGAAGACCCAACGGAGTTGACCATGTCGGACTTTTTCGCCGGACCCCGCCACAATCCATCGTTTGAGGGGTTGGGATATGCCCACAATCGACTCGATCGGGACACCGAGCATCGCACCGAGGCCACGCTCATGGATCGAATGGCCCACGACCGGGCCCGCTTTTATTTGTTTGACGGGGATCGGTTGCTGGTGCGGGTGAAAGCGGATCGGTTTGATCCGCTCTATTGCCAAAAGATGGCGTCCGAGCTGGGTGCGGATATGGATCGGGTGATCCTGCTTGGCACCGACCCTGTCGAGGACAATGCCCCACGGCTGGCGGCCCCGCTGTTGCCAGAGCGGGCAGCTGCCTATGAAGAGCATGCGGACTATCAGTTGGAGACCGTGCGGGCCGTTGGCTTGAAAGACATGCTGCCCGCGGATCAGCTGGGTGCGGTGGCGCAGGCCCGTAGCTTGCTCAATTGGCATGACACCCATCAATATTGTGCCAAATGCGGAGCCAAGACCCATGTTGCGCTGGCCGGTGCCCGACGGGATTGTCCCTCTTGCGAGGCAGTGCATTTCCCGCGCACGGATCCGGTGGTGATCATGTTGGCGATCCATCGCGATGCGGAAGGCGTCGAGCGTTGCCTGCTGGCGCGGCACACCCGGTTTGAAGATCCGATGTTCTCAACGCTTGCCGGTTTCATGGAACAGGGTGAGACACTGGAAGATGCGGTCCGTCGGGAGATTTTCGAGGAAGCGGGGGTGAAGATCGGGGCGGTGCGCTATCTGGCCAGCCAGCCCTGGCCTTTCCCTTCGTCGCTGATGCTTGGCTGTTTTGCCGAAGCGCTGTCGACGGATCTGACGCTCGATGACACCGAGCTGGGCGAGGCCCATTGGTATAGCCGTGAGGCGCTGAAGGTGATGATGGAACGGCCGGTCGGCTCGCCGGAGCCGCATGTGCCCGGCGATTTTTCGATTGCCCACTGGCTGATCAAGGAATGGGCCGAGGCAGATCCTGCATAAAAACCTGCTTTTGGGGCCCTGCCCGCTTATTCTGCCGGAATGGCCCTGGCCCGATTTGACGCTTTCTGTCTTTTGGTTTTGCGGCTTTCTGCAAGGCACAGGATCATCGCACGCATCGGCTGTTCGATCAGGCGCGCCGAGATCATCGCTACGATGGTGCTGGCAATGAGGCCGACAATGAGAATGGCTGTGAAGGGCACAGTCTGCATTGGTTCAAGGATGTGCCGCCAGCCAAAGCCGAGCAGGGTCACGGCCAAAACCGGGTGCCAGAGATACATGCCAAAGGACACGGCAGCAACAGGCATCAGTGGTCGCAGGTAACGGCCCTTTTCGGGGGATACCAAATCGATGCAGCCCGCAACATAGAGCGACAGCGCAATCACAGCGATGGTCAGATATCCCGACGAAACGCCACTGATCATCATGATCATCGACAGCGCGAACAGGCCCCATGGGGCAAGATGAGACTTCACCTTGACCGGATGACGCAGAATGCAATCGGCCAGAATTGCTCCGAGCACAAAGTCCGCCAACACCCGATAGGCCCCCCACGTATTGGCTTCAAGCCAGGTGGGGAATGGCATCAGTTCGAGTTTCGTTGCCCCTTCCAGGACTGCAACACAGCAAAGCAGCAGGGTGACCAAACCGATCAATCCATTGCGGCGATAGATGAACACGATCAAGGGAAAAGCCAGATAGGCGAACCATTCCGCTGACAAAGACCAGGAAACATAATTGTAACCCAGCACATCGCCTGTCCCCCAGGCGTTGATCAACAACAGCTCTCGTCCGAGTTCCGCAAGACTGTAGCGCTCCGGATCAGCGGTGGAAACCACTCCGAAATGGACGGCCAGAGCGACAAAACAAAAGAAGCTCAGCGTGACCAGATGCAGCGGATATATCCGCGCCAACCGCCTGACGATAAAGACGCGCAGAGACTGCCAGCTCTGGATCCGATCGGCATAATGAAACCAGATCAGCAGGCCGGAAATGATGAAAAACATGTCGAGCATCGGCGTCAGGCGTTCCATGCCAATGTTCAACGCCTGATAGAATTCCGGGCCGTAGGCGCTAAAATGATAGATCATCACCAGAATTGCTGCGATCAGGCGCCAGACAGCGAATAATCCAAAATGTGGTTTTGCTTTTTCTGTCATGCCTTCATTCTGCTTTTGTCTTGTCTAGTCCCGTCAGACGCCAATCAACGCCACAAATTGCGTTGTTCGGTGAAGGATAACTGAAATGGATAAAGGCACCTACAATGGGAAAAGAAAAATGCCTGTTAACCTTACCGATTCAGTAACCAAAGTCCGGACGCAACGTCATCGGTGGGTGGCAAGGCGGCACTGGTCACAAAAGCGTGTTCACCGATCAGGTAATCCGGATGATAGGATCTTCACGTAGGAACCGTGTGCTTTGCGCATTTTTCTAGGGGAGATAGAAATGGATATGAAGATCAATCGACGCACAGCGATGCTGGCTGCTGCTGGTGCAACCGGTGCGATGCTGGCCCCGAAAGTCAGTTTTGCCAATGGGGATAACAAGGCAATGATGCCGATGGCCAAGGCACGGGGCTTCAAGGTCGGCTCCTTGGATGTCGTGGCTTTGCTGGCGGGCTCGGTGCCGCGCGATAACCCGCACGGCATTTTCGGCCTGAACGTGTCCGACGACGACTTTGCAAAGGTCAGTGCGGCAAACTTCATTGGCACCGACATGGCACAATTCTATTTCACGCCGACATTGGTGCGGGCGGGTGGCAATGTCATCCTGTTCGATACGGGACTGAATGCCGCAGGCATCACGGCTGCTCTGGCCGAGGCTGGCACAATGCCGGAAGATGTGACTCATGTGGTCATCACCCATATGCATGGCGATCATATTGGCGGTCTCATGGATGGGGATATGCCGACCTTTGCCAATGCGGTCTATCTGACGGGCCAAAAAGAATTTGATCACTGGTCGAAGGCCGACAACAAGAATTTCGACGCCAAGGTCAAACCGCTGGCAGAAAAGATGACCTTCCTGAATGATGGAGGCTCGGTTGCATCAGGCATCACCGCGGTTGCCGCCCATGGTCACACGCCGGGCCACATGGCCTATATGCTGGAGAGCGACGGGCAGCAATTGTTGCTGATGGCCGATACGGCCAACCATTATGTCTGGTCGCTGGCCTATCCCGACTGGGAAGTGAAGTTTGACATGGACAAAGCAGCCGCTGCGGCAACCCGACGCAAGATCCTTGGCATGCTGGCAGCGGATCGGGTGCCATTGATCGGCTATCACATGCCCTTCCCGGCCGCCGGGTTTGTGGAACAACGCGACACCGGCTTCCGCTATGTCCCGGTGAGCTATCAAATGATGCCGGCCTGAATGCCCGCCCGACTGTTGGCTGACTGTCAGGATCATTGAACTGACATCATGAAACGACAAAGGACAATGGGGCTCACCGAGCCCCATTGTCCTATGGCTACACAGTCGGTCTGATCCTCACTTCGCGATCAAGTCGCGGCAACCCGCCATGCCTTGGAGCCGGTTGATGTGTGATGATGGCGGTAGAAATCCTCCGCCGACAGGGGACGACAGAAGGCAAAGCCTTGCAGGATGTCGACCCCCATGATGCGCAAAATCTCGGCATGTTCCATGCTCTCAACCCCTTCAGCCACCGAGCCGATGCCAAGAGTGCGGCCGATATGGATGATGGAATGGACCAACTCGCGCTGGTCTTCGCGCTCGATGATCGGCAAGACCAGTTCACGGTCAATCTTCAGACGGTTTGGTAGCAGGTGGGTCAGGCTGACGATCGAGGCGTAAGCGGTGCCGAAATCATCGATTTCAATGTCGATGCCCATATCGCGAATTTGCCGGATATTGGCCGCAACCTGCGCGTCGCTACGGTCCAGGAAGGTGGATTCCACCAGCTCGAAGGTCAGACTTTCGGGATTGATATCGAGCTTTCTGAGATTGCCAATCAGATCCTTGTCACCAAGACGTTTGGCAGAGACATTGACCGACAGGCGCGGCACGACAAAGCCCTGTTGATCGAAGCGTTTCTTGGTGGCAATCACATGATCAAGAATCTGGGCGTCAATCGCCCCCATGACGCCAAGGGCTTCAGCCGTTTCGACAAACTCGAACGGGCTGACCAGGCCGCGCTCTGGATGCTGCCAGCGTGCCAGCGCCTCGGCTCCGACCAGCTCGTGGGTCTTGGCGGAATATTGTCCCTGATAGAAGGCGATAAACTCTCGGTTTTCGATGCCGCGCAGCACATCGTCGGCAAGACGGCGTTGCTGTCGGGCTTTCTGAACCAACGGCTCACTGAAGAAGCTATAACGCCCCTTGCCTGTCTGTTTGGACTGATAGAGCGCAAGGTCCGCATTGGACAACAGCTTGTCCGGATCGTTTTTGGCATCCACCGAGAGGGCAATACCGATGCTGGCCCCGATGCGGCATTTCCTGCCGTTGAACTCGATCGGGGTCTGGAGGGCTTCCAGCACCTCACCACACAGGGCGACGGGACGCTCCAGTTCTTCATCGGTTTGGCAGAGAATAATGAACTCGTCGCCACCAACACGGGCGGTGAATTCCTCCTCGCTGATCACTCTACGCAATAAGGAGGCCACTTCAACGAGGATCGCATCGCCTGCGGCGTGACCGTAATTGTCATTGACTTCCTTGAAGCCATCGAGATCTATCTTGATGAGACATGACTGATCATCAATACAGGGACCGTCACCGTTGCGTCGGTGAAGCAAGTCGTCAAGATAGCGACGATTTGGCAGTCCGGTCAGGAAGTCATGCAGGGCACTTTCCCGGATTTTCACTTGAGCCTGTTCCAGTGCCAGATAGCGGCGCTCGCTTTCGGCGCGCGCTTCTTCGAGTTCGTGCTCGCGGGCAACATCTTCCGAAATGTCCCAATTGACCCCGATCAGCCGGCGCTCACCACTGGCACTGACCAGCAACGAGCCGACAGCCCGGATGGTGAGTTCCTTGCCACCTGCAGGTCGGATCCGGAATTGCGATTTGAACAGGGTGCCATTCTCGACCGCAACACGAATCTCCTCGATCACCCGGTCCCTGTCATCGGGGTGGAGTCTGTCACGCCAGAATTGATCCGTGACATCTTCATGGAGAGGCAGCCCATGCAACTCCTTCATGCGCTCGTCCCAATGGGTTTTTTCCAAGGCCGGATCGAACTCCCAAACCCCGATTTTCGAGCTTTGCAACGCCATTTCCAGACGTTTGGTCATATGGGCGAGTTTTTGCTGATTGGCCAGATTGTCTGCCAGATGAACCCCGCGCTCCTGATAAAGGCGCCCAATCCCGTAAATCGGCACAACAACCAAAAAGAAGATGCACAATCCGACGGCACGGATGAACCACACATTTTTTGAAGTGGTCGCCCATCCCCCCTTTGGAATCGCATAGAGGATCCATTGTCCCGAGCCGAAGTCAATGAAGTTGCTGACCGGATCATTCTCCAGAATCTTCGCATCACCAAAAAACTGATTGCCGGCAAAACCTCGCCCATCACGCCCCACCAGCGCGAAATCAACCTCAGTATTATCGACGATCCCCGATAATTTCAGCAGCGTGTCGGCATCAATGACCGCCGCCAGAAGACCCCAGAATTGCTCTCTGCCGTTGGGGAGACGATTGAAAATCGGATAGCGGGCAATGAACCCACGCCCACCCTGCACCAGATCGACTGGCCCGGCAAATATCGTCTCCTTTGTATCGCGGGCCTGCAAAGCCATGGCCCGTTGTGCTTCATTGGTGCGATAGTCCAATCCAAGCACTGCCTCATTGCCCTCGAGCGGGTGGACCATGGAAACGACAAGGTCCGGTGCGACGGCAAAGCTCTGGATGTCGCTGCGGGCATTATCAAGGCTGTTGGCGAGAGCAGTGAAACGCTCCTGATCAATGTCGGAATCCGTTGCAATGGTTGCGGCCAAACCACGAACCAGCTCGACATTGGCGGTGATGCGGCCCTGCAAGCGAGATCCGATCAGGTTGGTTTTCTGCTGAAGGTACCTGCGCATGTCATTGTGCTCGAATTCACGACTGACATCTTCGGCAACGAAGGTGGCGACCACGACCACCAATGCAGCAAAAAACGCGGGCAAAGTCGAAAGCGCGAAGAATCGCGTTCGTGCCTTGGAAGCAACAATTTCACTGGTTTGCGTTCGAGTCGTCACTGCAAACACCCATTTTTTGTTCGCGGTCATTTTTGTTTTTGTCTGGTCGAAGGTGACAAGAAAACATTGACAAAGGGTGAGCGACATCAATCCTTTTTAGGAATAAACTGCACAAAATCCGAGCAACCTGAGGCTTCGCTCAGGAATAAGGCTTACCAGGATAGAAAAACCAAATGCATTGACTGATGCAGTTACATTTTATTCAACGATGTATTTATCTAATCTCCTCTCGTTTCACTTCCAGCCTTTGCCGTAAGCAGAATTGCTTTCCCGTCCGTGCTGATGCATGCTAGGCTTCTAGGGTATTTGGATGTATTTGGGGGGGATTTAAGATGACTATTCGGTGGTTTCAAATAAATATAAACAAAACAATCCTGACCTTGATCCTTGCCATGTCTTTCGGCATCGCGTTGCTGCCAACGGGTCAGGCCTCTGCCGACAGCTGCTGGTGGCACAATGGGTCGTTGATGCGCTTGGTGGCACAAGGCAATAACCGCTGGTTCTATTATGAACAACCCCGCGCAGGCCTTGCGGTCGGTCCTGGTACGCTGCTGTTCAACGGCAACAAGCAGGGGAACTGGTATGTCGGAACAGCACGGGTTTTCTCAAAATATTGCCCCGGATCTCCCCTGCCCTATCATGTCGAGGGCCCGGTCGCGACGAACCAGCTGAAAGTGACTGTGCAAGGCAACAGGGAAGTGCAAAATCGCTGCCGCCCGACCGGTCGCTGGACGACAGACACACTGGTCTTCACCTACGCCTATCGGTGCTAGAGCCACCCAAAGCCCGCGTCAACCGGGGCTGCCCCTTTAGCGGTTGGTCCGCCGCACAGCCAAAGGCCCCATGACCCGCGCAGGCCATGGGGTTCGGTCTTGGCTGTATCAGACCATGGCTGATCAAACATCCGGACTTGGACGCAGAGCACGGTTGGCTTCCGGTTCGGCATTTGTGTTGCGATAGCTATGCGCTGGATAGACTCCGAGGATCTTGAACTCGGCGGAAAAGAAGCGCAACTCTTCGAGTGCCAGCTCCACGCGAGGGTCATCCGGGTGCCCTTCAATATCGGCGTAGAACTGGGTGGCGAAGAACTTGCCGCCGGTCTGATAGCTTTCCAGCTTGGTCATATTGACGCCGTTGGTCGCGAAACCACCCATTGCCTTGTAGAGCGCGGCGGGCACGTTGCGAACCCTGAAGAAGAAGGTCGTGACCACAGGCCCAACCCCGTGGTCGGCCTTGATCGGATATTTCGACAGGATGATGAAGCGGGTGGTGTTGTGGGTTTCATCCTCGACATCCTGTTTGAGAATATCCAAATCATAAATGTCAGCGGCCAAGTCCGAGGCAATGGCCGCCTGAGAGGGATCCTTGCGCTCTGAAATCTGCCGGGCGGAGCCTGCTGTGTCCGCTCCGATCACCGCACGCACGCCCATTTCACGAATCACCTTTCGGCATTGGCCAAGGGCCATCACATGGCTCTGAACGCTTTTCACCTCATCGAGAGATGCCCCCCGCACCCCCACAAGTTGGTGATGAATGGGCAGGAAATATTCACCGATGATGTGCAGGTCCGAGGTTGGCATCAAATGGTGAATGTCTGCAACGCGGCCAGCCACCGAATTCTCCACCGGAATCATTGCCAGATCGGCATCATCATTCTGAACCGCATTAAAGCAATCTTCAAAAGTCGCCATCGGTACCGCTTCAAAGTCGGGATAGACATTGTTGCAGGCAATATGGGAATTGGCTCCGGGCTCTCCCTGAAAGACGACTTTCTTGATGGTCATGTTGGCTCCTTGGCGAGCGAGCGCATGGCTTGCCACGCCTCTATTGGGATGAAGACCCCGGCTGCCGCACGACAGCCGGGGTCAGATATCTGTCTATTTTGCTTGCCTTTTCCTCTTGTCTTTCACACACGTCCCGGTGGATCCGGTGTCAATCAGGATTGGAAGGCAAGGATGGCTTTAGCTTTCTCAAGATCGGCAGGCGTGTCAACCCCGAGCGGCACGTCGTCAACGATCGACACATCGATCCGCATGCCAGCTTCAAGTGCCCGCAATTGTTCCAGTTTCTCGCGCCCTTCAAGGGGAGAGACATTCAGGCTGATAAAGCGTTCCAACGCCTTGCGGCGGTAGCAGTAGAGGCCGATATGGTGATAGAGCGGACCATCACCAAAAGGGGCGGTCGCACGGGTGAAATACAGCGCCCGCATGCGGTCCTTGCTCAACGGAGAACCAACGACCTTGACGACATTGGGATTGGTCTTTTCGGCTTCTTCACGGATCTCGACCGCCAGCGTGGTGATATCGACCTCAGGGTCTTCCATCGGCTCAAGGCAGGAGCGGATCACGGCTGGATTGATGGTCGGCAGGTCCCCTTGCACATTGATCACATAATCTATGCGCTTGTTCGGGTCGATATGCTCGAGCGCTTCAAAGATGCGATCGGAGCCAGAGGCGTGATCGGGATTTGTCACGACGGCGTCACCACCTGCATCACGCACTGCCTGAGCGATCTGGTGACAATCTGCGGCAACCAAAACCTGCCCGACGTTGGCTTGCATGGCACGCCGCCATACATGAACGATCATCGGTTCCCCTGCAATATCGAGCATGGGCTTGTTCGGCAGACGGACAGATGTCATCCGAGCGGGAATGAGAATGACCGATTTCCCTGGATGATTTACAGCCGACATCAAAAATTCCTCCAATATTGTTGAAAACGAAGCAATCTGTGGCGAAAGTCGATCCATCTTAGCCGGTATTCCTATGGACATTTATTAGTAAAAGCTAGTAGTTTCCGCTTCAAATAGTTATTGCAACAGTCATGAGCGCGACATGGGCGCGCGATGCTGTTAGGATAATGTCCGTCACAAAGACCCCGGAGCAAGGACCAATGAACTTTTTCGAACTGAACAAAGCCTTTGGCGCGCTGTTGGCCGCGCTGATCTTCATCATGGTGACAGGCATGGTCACGGGTTACATTTTCCATGAGGAAACACCCGAGACACCGGGTTACGTGATTGAGATTGCAGACGCATCCGATACCGGCGGTCCGGCCAAGGAAGCCGAAGAGGAAGTGGATTTTGCCACCCTGTTGGCTTCAGCCGATATCGACAAGGGTGAAAAGGTCACCAAGAAATGCCAGTCCTGCCATACGTTTGAAGCCGGTGCCGGCGCCAAAACCGGTCCGAACCTGCATGATGTCTTTGGCCGTGCGGTTGCCAGCGTCGATGGCTTTGGCTATTCCGATGCCATGACCGAATTCGGTGCAGGCAAAAGCTGGGATGCAGACACGCTCAACGCCTTCCTGACCAAGCCAAAGGATCTTGTTGGCAAGACCTCCATGGCCTTTGCCGGTCTGAAGAAGGATACCGACCGCGCCAACCTGATCGGTTATCTGCAAAGCCTGAACAACTGATCGCCGCCTCAAGCGCAAACAGGGCACAAGGCCGGGGATTTCCCCGGCTTTTTTTGTGCCCGGATCTAGGCAAGAAGAGGCTGGAATAATCGATCAGGACCGAATAGTCTTTGCATGGCTGCAACCAGGCCATACGGAAGAAGAAAGGCACCCCCATGAAAAGCGTGTCCCATCAAGCTCTTATCATTATTGACTTGCAAAATGATTTCTGCCCCGGTGGTGCGCTGGCCGTGCCGGACGGCGATGCCATCATCAGCCGGATCAACCAGATGCAGCAGAGCTTTGACCATATCGTGTTGACGCAGGACTGGCATCCAGCGGGGCATAAATCTTTTGCCTCAAGCCATCAGGGCAAGACCGCTTATGAGCATGTCACCATGCCCTATGGTGATCAGATCCTCTGGCCCGACCATTGTGTTCAGGGCAGCGAGGGCGCCGCCTTCCACAACGATCTGGAAACGGACTGCGCATCCATGATCTTGCGAAAAGGCACCAACCCGGCGATCGATAGCTATTCGGCCTTTTTTGAAAATGATCATCACACGCCAACCGGGCTCGAGGGCTATTTGCGCGAAAGGGGCGTGGTTGCCTTGATGATGGTGGGTCTGGCCACCGATTTCTGTGTGCGCTATTCGGCTGTGGATGCGGCCAAGCTGGGCTTTGATGTGTCCGTCGATCTGGCGGCTTGCCGGGCCATCGACATGGAAGGGTCGCTCGCCGCCGCGTTGCAGGATATGCGTGACCATGGGGTCCAGTTCTTCGACTGATCCTGTTGTTTCTCTTTGTCGCTTCGGACCTGACCCTTAGGGACAGGTCACAAAAAGGACTTGCAACCGACGGTCTGCTGGGCCAGCCTGTCGTGCAATTTGAATTCGGGTAAGGAGACTCCATGCCAACGGATCTCGCCGCGCGCGTCTACAGCCATCGCTGGAAAATAGATCCCATCGTCCGATCGCTGATCGATACTGATTTCTATAAGCTCTTGATGGCCCAGTCGGTCTTTCACAACAGATCGAATGTTCATGTCACCTTCAGTCTGATCAATCGGTCAAAAGATGTGCCATTGGCCAAGCTGATCGATGAAGGGGAGTTGCGCGCCCAACTCGACCATATCCGAACCCTGCGCCTGTCGCGGGGGGAAAGCACGTGGCTGCGTGGCAATATGTTCTATGGCAAGCGGTCGATGTTTCATCCCGATTTCATGGAATGGTTCGAAAATCTGACCCTGCCACCCTATCATCTGGAACGGGTCGGCGATCAGTATGAGTTGAGCTTTGAAGGGGACTGGCCGGCGGTGATGCTGTGGGAGATCCCCGCTCTGTCGGTGCTGATGGAACTCAGGTCGCGAGCAATCCTGCATGAGATGAAGCAGTTTGAGCTGCAGGTGCTTTATGCCCGGGCAATGACCAAGCTTTGGGAAAAGGTCGAGCAGCTGCGGACCATCGGGGATGTCAAGATTGCCGATTTTGGCACCCGCAGGCGTCATTCCTTCCTGTGGCAGGACTGGTGCGTGCAGGCAATGCATGAAGGCCTGGGCGAGAATTTTGTCGGCACCTCCAATTGCCTGATTGCCATGCGACGCGAGCTCGAAGCCATCGGCACCAATGCGCACGAGTTGCCGATGGTCTATTCAGCGCTCGCCACCAGCGACGAAGAGCTGGCCAACGCCCCCTATCAGGTGCTCAAGGACTGGCAGGCAGAGCATGACGGCAACTTGCGGATCATCTTGCCCGATACCTATGGCACCAAAGGCTTTCTGGAACGGGCACCGGATTGGCTGACCGGTTGGACCGGCATCCGCATCGACAGCGGCAATCCGGCGGAAGCGGCAGAAATTGCCCTTCAATGGTGGCGTGATCGCGGCGAGGATCCATCCGAGAAAAGGATCATTTTCTCCGACGGGCTGGATGTCGAGATGATCGCCGAGCTCTATCAGCAATTCAACCATCGTGCCCGCATTTCCTTTGGCTGGGGCACCTTGTTGACCAATGATTTCCGCACATTGGTCAAAGGCGATGGGCTGGCGCCTTTTTCGCTGGTCTGCAAGGCGGTGTCGGCCAATGGCAACCCGACGGTCAAACTGTCGGACAATCCGAACAAGGCCATGGGGCCCGCCAGCGAAATCGACCGCTACAAACGTGTGTTCCGGGTCGGAGACCAGACCGCGCAAGATGTCATCGTATGACAAGGAAGACAGAAGCATGAACCAGCCAAACCAGCACAAGCCGAAGAAAAGCTCGAAGGATCGGGTCCGCGAGGCTGGCGAGGCGCTTGGTCTGGCGATTGAGATCGTGACAATGCCCGCCTCCACCCGCACGGCGGAAGAGGCGGCAGAGGCCTGTGGCTGCGCAGTGGGGCAGATCGTCAAGAGCCTGATCTTCGAACGCCACGACAATCAGCATCTGGCACTGTTGCTGATCGCGGGGGACAATCGGGCGGATATGGATCTGGCGGCCCGGGTGATCGGCACCAGCCTTGACCGGGCGGACCCGAAAAAAGTGCGTGCGGACACCGGGTTTGCCATTGGGGGCGTCGCTCCGATTGGCCATTTGTGCGAGATGGAAGTCTATATGGACCCGGCCCTATTGACCCATGCCACTGTCTGGGCAGCGGCAGGGGCGCCGAACTCGGTGTTTGAGGTCAAGCCGGATGCCTTGCAGGCGGCCACCAAGGCAACCTTGCTCGCCTAGCTGCGATTGTCATGACCATCCAGTGTGTTTTGGTAAGGTGATGGACAGCTCCATTGGGCCTATGATTTTGTATGCCTTACGAAAAGTTCATTGAAACTTGACAGACAACGCCACAATAGCGTCCGATTGCATCACAAAAGTGATTTGAAAATCGTACTTTGCGACTACATTGCATTTTGTGCTCATAATTTCGCCTACTCGACCCGACGCGGCTTTGCTAAGGTCTTTGCAGGTTAGTCCATTTAAAGGAGAAGTCTTCGTGCCTCAATCCATGCGCCAAAGCTGTTTCAAGTCCCTGCGCGCGCCCCTGATGGGGCTGCTGCTGCTGTCGAGTGGAGCCGTTGGCGCACTGGTGGAACCGGGCCGGGCCGAAGCACTGGAATTCGAAACCTGGCTGCATGGCACCTCGCTGATGGGGGATGTGAAATATCCTACCGATTTCACCCGCTTCGATTACGTCAATCCCGACGCGCCAAAGGGTGGCACGGTCAAGATGGCGGTGCAGGGAAGCTATGACAGCTTCAACCAGATCATCACCAAGGGCGATCCGGCCAGTGGCCTTGGCTATCTCTATGATACGCTAATGGCGGCAAGCTTTGACGAAGTGTCGACCGAGTATGGCCTGTTGGCCGAGGCAATTTTTGTGGGGCCGGATTTCTCCTTCGTGAAATTCCGCCTCAGGGAGAATGCCACATGGCATGATGGCCAGCCTATCACGGCGGAAGATGTGGTCTGGTCGTTTGAGCAGCAAACCAAACTCAATCCTCAGGTCGGCTTCTATTATTCCCATGTCACCAAGGCGGAAGTGACCGGCGAGCGAGAGGTGACCTTCAGCTTCGATCAGACCGGCAACCGGGAATTGCCCCATATTGTCGGCCAGCTTTCGATCATGCCGAAGCATTGGTGGACGGGCACAGATGCAGACGGCAACCCGCGCGATATTGCCAAGGGCACGTTGGAGCCTCCGCTTGGCTCCGGGCCCTACAAGATTGGAGAATTCTCGGCGGGCAAGAGTGTCACTTTCACGCGGGTGGATGATTATTGGGCCAAGGATCTCAATGTCAATGTCGGACGTTACAATATGGATGAGATCCAGATTGAATATTTCCGCGACGACACCGTGATGTTCGAGAATTTCAAGTCCGGCGGCTATGACTATCGGGTCGAGACCACGGCCCAACGTTGGGCGGTGCAATATGACTTCCCGGCGGCCAAGGATGGCCGTGTGGTCACCGAACTGTTCCCCGATACAGCACGCGGCGTGATGGTGGGGTTCATTCCCAACCTGCGACGCGAGAAATTCAGCGATATCCGCGTCCGCAAGGCACTCAATTATGTCTTCAATTTCGAGGAAATGAACCGCACCCTGTTCTTTGATCAATATAGCCGCATTTCGAGCTACTTCTTCGGCACCGATCTGGCCAGCAAGGGCGCAGCTGAAGGGCGGGTTGCTGAATTGTTGAGCGATTTGGGCGACAAGGTGCCGCCCGCTGCCTTTGAGCCTTACACCAATCCCAAGGTCGAGAGCCGGGAAGATTTGCGCGACAACTTGAAAAAGGCACTTGAGCTGTTCAAGGAAGCGGGCTGGGAGCCACGTACCGAGGTGGATGAGGAGAAGAAACCGCAAGGCTTTTTCCATTCCATCATGGTGACGCTGGGGTTGGCGAGCGACCCGACCAAGGTCGTCATGCGCAACGACAAGGGTGAAGCCTTCGAGATTGAATATCTGCTCAACAGTTCCGGGTTCGAGCGGGTTGCCCTGCGCCTGCAGGCCTCGCTGGAGCGGGTCGGGATCAAGCTCGATATCCGGATGGTCGACAGCTCGCAATATATCAACCGTCTGCGCAGCCGCGATTATGATCTGATCTATTCCGGCTGGGCGCAGAGCCTGTCGCCAGGCAACGAGCAACGGGAGTTTTTCGGCTCAAGTTCTGCTGACCGGGAAGGTTCGCGCAACTTTGCCGGTATCAAGAATGAAGCGGTGGATGCGCTGATCGACAAGATTATCTTTGCCACAGATCGCGCCGAGCTGGTGGCTGCAACCAAAGCGATGGATCGGGTGTTGCTGGCCAATCACTACACACTCCCCGGCTGGACCCTGCCTGCGGACCGGATTGCGCGCTGGGACAAATTCTCCCATCCCAAGCCCCTGCCGATGATGACTGTGGGCTTCCCTGACATCTGGTGGTGGGACAAGGACAAGGCGGCTGCTGTTGCGGCCAAGAACTGATCCGCTCAAGGTGACGTAAAAAGGGTGAAGAAAGCCTGCCAGATAGGGAGCCAGACGCAATGCCAAAAGAGACAGACCCGAACCAGCCTGTGCGGACCTCACTCACACGGCGCGCCTTGCTCAAAAGCAGTTCTGCCGCTCTGTTGACCGGCTTATTGGGCGGCGTTGCTCTGACCGCCCGGCCACTGGTCGGGTTTGCGAGTGTGGAGCGGCACGGCCTGTCGGTCTTTGGTGAGCTCAAATATCCGCCGGGTTTTGGCCACTTTGACTATATCAATGCAGATGCCCCCAAGGGTGGGCGGTTTTCCTTCTCGGCGCCAAGCTGGCTCTATAACCAGAATCCGCAGACCTTCAACACATTGAATGGCTTTGTGCTCAAAGGGGACGCACCGCCGCGGATCGAATTGTTGTTCGATATGCTGATGGTGCGGGCCTCTGATGAGCCAGACGCGGTCTATTGCCACTTGTCGCAGTCCGTCGCCCTGTCGACCGACGGCAACCGTCTGACCTTCCAACTGCGCCCAGAAGCACGCTTCCATGATGGCACCAAGGTGACGCCTGAGGATGTGGCTTTCAGCTATCTGGCAATCAAGGACAAGGGTCATCCGAACCTCAAGCTATCCCTGCGGGCGCTCGACAAAGTCGAAGTTTCGGATGACAGCGTGACATTGGTGTTTGACGGCACGCAAACGCGGCAGGACCCGATCGAGGCGGCCTCGATTGTGCCAATTTTCTCCAAGGCTGATTATGACGGCAAGGCCTTTGATGGCTCGACCCTCACCCCGCCGGTCGGCTCTGGCCCCTACAAGGTCGGCCTGATCAATCCGGGCAGTGTGATCGAGTTTCACCGGGACCCCGATTATTGGGGCAAGGATCTGCCAACCGCTGTCGGGCACCATAATTTCGATATTATCCGCCTTAGTTTTAGCCGCGATTCCACCACGACCTTTGAGAGCTTCAAGAAGGGCGATCTTAATTTTTGGCAGGAATTCTCCTCCAAGCGCTGGGCGACCCAGTATGACTTCCCGGCATTGTCGGAGGGACGGGTGCAAAAGCTCGAGCTGCCGGACGATGAGCCATCGGCGGCACAGGGCTGGTTCTTCAACACCCGGCGGAGCAAATTTGCCGATCCGCGAACGCGCGAGGCGATTGCCATCACCTTCGATTTCGAATGGTCAAATGAAAAGCTGTTTTTCGGCCTTTATCAACGCACCCACTCTTTCTTTGAACGCACGGCAATGAAGGCCAGTGGCAAGGCGGAAGGCAAGGTTTTGGCCTTGCTCGAGCCTTATCGAGACCAGTTGGACGCTGCGGTGTTTGACGAGCCTTACATGCCACCGGTGTCGGACGGCTCCGGGCGCGATCGCAAGATTTTGGCCCGCTCAATCCAGCTCCTCAAAGAGGCCGGTTGGACCCAGACCGAGGCTGGTTGGGTCAACGGATCGGGCGAGACGCTGGAGATCGAACTGCTCGGCAACACTCCTCTGTTTGAGCGGATCATCAATCCATGGGCCGAACGTCTGGCGCTGATTGGGGTGCCATTGCGCTTCCGTCTGGTGGATCCGGCCCAATTCCAGCGACGGCTGGATGAGTTTGATTTTGATCTGGCCGGGCGGCGTTATTCCATGTCGGCAACCCTTGGGCCTGCGACACGCTCGGTCTGGGGATCTGCTTCAGCAGATACCAATGGCAGCTATAATCTGGCGGGTCTGAAGCTTGCCGCGATGGATGCCATGATCGATGCGGCGCTGGCTGCTGAGAGCCGCGAGGATATGGAAGCGGCCGGACAAGCCATCGACCGGATCTGGCGGGCCGGACATTACTGGATTCCCAACTGGAACAAGCCGGTCCACACGATTGGCCTTTGGCAAGGCATTCAGGCCGGTGAAACTGCCGGACTTTACGAATTCTACCCTGAAAGCTGGTGGTGGATGAAAGGTTGACGCCTTACTCGTTGCACATTCTGTGTGCCAGACTGTATCAGCGTCAAAAGAGAGATCTTGGTTAACAAAGTGTTATGAGCCTTTGTGCATCACTGAAGACCAAAGAGAGAAGAACCACGTTCGCGCAAGAGGCGTAACAATCAAACGCAACAAACTGTCCACGCGCGAAGGGAAATGGAGAGGGAATGGGCGCCTATATTTTACGACGTCTGTTGCTGATCATTCCGACATTGATCGGGATTATGGCAATCAATTTCGCAGTCATCCAGTTTGCCCCCGGCGGACCGGTTGAACGGATCATCGCGCAGGTGACCGGCACCGATGTCTCTGCCACCGAGCGGATTTCCGGTGGCGGTGATTTTGCCGGAACCGGCACCGGACCATCTGCCTCGAGCGGCGAGGACATTACCTCGCGTTATCGTGGCGCACAGGGGCTGGATCCCGAATTCATCAAAGAGCTGGAAAAACAGTTCGGCTTTGACAAACCACCACTCGAACGCTTCGGTCAGATGCTGGTCAATTATGCCACCTTCGACTTCGGCGACAGCTATTTCCGCGATATTGGCGTGCTGGAACTGATTGCCGAAAAGATGCCGGTATCAATTTCACTTGGCCTCTGGATGACGCTGATTTCCTACATGATTTCCATCCCGCTTGGCATTCGCAAGGCGGTCAGCGATGGCAGCAAGTTTGACGTCTGGACCAGCGCCGTGGTGATCATCGGCTATGCCATTCCGGGCTTTTTGTTTGCGGTTCTGCTGGTGGTTCTGTTTGCCGGTGGCTCCTTCTTTGACTGGTTCCCGCTGCGCGGACTGATCTCGGACAATTTCGACCAGTTGAGCTGGTGGGAGAAGATCCTCGACTATTTCTGGCACTTGGCCCTGCCGCTCACCTCGATGGCACTGGCGGCCTTTGCCACCACCACGCTTTTGACGAAAAACTCCTTCCTTGATGAAATCCGCAAGCAATATGTGGTGACCGCAAGGGCCAAGGGCCTGACTGAACGGCAGGTGCTGTATGGCCATGTGTTCCGCAATGCCATGCTGATCATCATTGCGGGCTTCCCCGGTGCCTTCATTGGTGCCTTCTTTGGCGGTTCCCTGCTGATCGAGCAGATTTTCTCCCTTGACGGGCTGGGGCTTTTGTCGTTCGAAAGCGTCATCAACCGGGATTATGCAGTGGTCTTTGCGACGCTTTATATCTTCTCGCTAATGGGACTGGTCGTCAGCCTGATTTCCGACCTGACCTATATGTTGATCGATCCGCGGATTGATTTTGAAAGCCGGGAGGTCTGATGATGCGATTGCCATTCAGCCGCAAAAATGACCCGTCCAAGCAGACGCCGGGCTTCTTTGCCAACCTGTCGCCGATCAATCAGCGGCGGTTGAAGAATTTCAAATCCAACCGGCGCGGCTATGTTTCGCTCTGGTTGTTTGCCGTCCTGTTTGTTCTCACCCTATTTGCCGAGATGCTCGCCAATGACAAGCCGTTGCTGGTCTCTTACAAGGGCGAGTTGCTGTCCCCCTTGGTAACCGACTATCCGGAAAGCAAGTTTGGCGGGTTCCTGCCCAAAACCGATTATCATGATCCGGTGATTCAGGATGAAATCAACGAGAATGGCTGGATCCTCTGGGCCCCGGTGCGCTATGGCTATCGGACGGTCAATATCGACCTGCCAACCCCGGCCCCCTCACCGCCGAGCTGGTTGCTCGACAAGGAGGTGCGTTGCGCGCCCTATGACATGGGCGTTGAAGATCGCAATTGCTCCATTGGCAACTGGAACTGGCTCGGGACCGATGATAGCGGCCGGGACGTGCTGGCACGCCTTATCTATGGCTTTCGGATTTCGGTGCTGTTCGGCCTGACGCTGACGCTGTTCTCGTCGGTCATCGGGGTTGCTGCGGGTGCGATTCAGGGCTTTTTCGGCGGTCTGACGGACCTTCTTTTCCAGCGCTTCATCGAGATCTGGACCTCGGTACCACAGCTCTATCTGTTGCTGATCATTGCCGCCATCATCACCCCCAGCTTCTGGATTCTTCTCGGCATCCTGTTGCTCTTCTCCTGGGTGGCGCTGGTTGGGGTGGTGCGCGCGGAATTTCTCAGGGCGCGAAACTTTGAGTATGTTTCTGCGGCCCGCGCCCTTGGCGTCTCCAACGGGACCATCATGATGCGGCATCTGTTGCCCAATGCCATGGTGGCGACGCTGACCTTTATGCCCTTCATTCTCAATGGATCGATCACCACGCTGACCTCGCTCGATTTTCTCGGCTTTGGCCTGCCGCCCGGCTCCCCATCGCTTGGGGAATTGCTGGCTCAAGGCAAGAAGCACTGGGAGGCGCCGTGGCTGGGTCTGACCGGCTTCTTCTCGATTTCGATCATGTTGAGCTTGCTGATATTTGTCGGCGAAGCCGTGCGCGATGCCTTTGATCCGCGCAAGACATTCCAATGAGGGGTGATAGTATGGACAACAATAATACGCCCCTTTTGCAGGTCGAGGATCTCTCCGTTGCCTTTCGTCAGGATGGCACGGAAAAGCTGGCCGTCAACAAGGTCTCCTTCAGCCTCAATCGCGGTGAGACGCTGGCTCTGGTGGGGGAATCCGGCTCGGGCAAGTCGGTGTCGGCCCTCTCGGTTCTCAAGTTGCTGCCCTATCCGTCCGCATCCCACCCGTCAGGCAAGGTGCTGTTTGATGGCATTGATCTGCTCAATGCCAATGACAAGCTGCTCCGCTCGGTGCGTGGCAACCGGATTTCGATGATCTTCCAGGAGCCGATGAGCTCGCTCAATCCGCTTCATACGGTGGAGCAACAGATCGGCGAGGTTCTGTCAATCCATCACGGAATGGGCGAGAAACAGGCCCGTGCGCGGGTGCTGGAATTGCTCGATGATGTGGGCATTCGCGAACCGGAAAAGCGCCTCAAAAGCTATCCGCACCAATTGTCCGGTGGCCAGCGCCAGCGGGTGATGATCGCCATGGCGTTGGCCAATGAGCCGGAAATCCTGATTGCGGATGAGCCAACCACCGCACTGGATGTGACCGTGCAGGCGCAGATCATCGAATTGCTGCGCGCCTTGCAAAAGAGCCACAACATGGCGCTGCTCTTCATCACCCACGATCTTGGCATTGTCGAAAAGCTGGCCGACAGGGTGTGCGTGATGACCGATGGCGAGATTGTCGAGAGCGGCCCGACGGCCGAGATTTTTGCCAATCCACAGCATCGCTACACCAAACATCTCCTGTCGTCCGAACCAAGCGGCAAGGCGCACCCGGTGGCAGACAATGCGCCAATCCTGCTGGAAACCGAGGATCTCAAGGTCTGGTTCCCGATCAAGCGCGGCTTCCTGCGCCGCACCGTTGGTCATATCAAGGCGGTGGACGGCATCTCGCTGTCGATCCGGGCTGGTGAGACGCTCGGCATTGTCGGGGAGTCCGGGTCTGGAAAAACCACTTTGGGGCTCGCGCTGTTGCGGATGATTTCGTCCGACGGTCCGATTGTCTTTCAGGGCAAGGGCCTCGATCAGCTCGACAACAAGGCCATGCGTGACAAGCGGCGGGACATGCAGATCGTGTTTCAGGATCCGTTCGGTTCGCTGTCGCCGCGCATGTCAATTGCCCAGATTGTGGCAGAGGGTCTGGCCATTCATGCACCCGACCTCAGTGTCGAGGAACGGGATGCCAAGGTGGTGCAGGCCTTGAAGGAAGTGGGCATCGACCCGGAGACCCGCCATCGCTATCCGCACGAATTTTCCGGTGGTCAGCGGCAGCGCATTTCTATAGCGCGGGCCATGGTACTGGAGCCATCCTTCGTGATGCTCGATGAGCCGACCAGTGCGCTTGACATGAGCGTGCAAAGTCAGGTCGTTGATCTGTTGCGTGATCTTCAGGCCCGCCATGGATTGACCTATCTCTTCATCAGCCACGATCTCAAGGTGGTGCGGGCCCTGTCCAACCGGGTGATGGTGATGCGGCAGGGCAAAATCATCGAGCAAGGCGATGTCGAGCAGATTTTCGACGCGCCGGAAACAGACTATACCAAGGCCCTGATGGCAGCGGCCCTTCGGATGGAGACCGCCCCAACGGGGGTCGTTGCTGACTGAAGGCTCTTCTGAAAGATCAAGACAATGAATATTCTCCTCTATGCCAATGGCTGGGACATGGATGCGTGGGCAACACGCATCCGCAAGGAACTGCCTCATGCAACGATCATCACGCCGGACACGCTCACCAATCCGGCCAGTGTCGATTATGCGATGGTCTGGAAGCCGGAACCGGGATATCTCGCAGGCTTTCCCAACCTCAAGGTCATCTGTTCACTTGGCGCCGGGGTTGACTTTCTGATGGCCGACCCAGACCTGCCTGACCTGCCGGTGGTGCGGGTGATTGACCCGGACCTGACGGGTCGGATGAGCGAATATGTGCTGCTGCAATGCCTGTTGCATCATCGCCGGACCCTCTCCTATCTGCGTTATCAAGCCGCCGGTATCTGGAAGGATCAGGCCGATGTGGCGGCTCGCGAAATCCGTGTCGGCGTGCTGGGGCTGGGGATACTCGGCCTTGACGCAGCCCGAAAATTGCAAATGGTCGGCTATGACGTCGCTGGCTGGAGCCGGTCGCCCAAATCCATCGATGGCCTTCGCACCTTTGCCGGAGCCGAGGGGCTGGATGCGATGGCTGCGCGGACGGATATTCTGGTGTCGCTATTGCCGCACACGCCCCAGACCGAGGGCATGCTCAATCTCACCCTGTTCCGCAAGCTGGCGCAGGACGGACCGCTGGGGGGACCGGTGGTGATCAATGCCGGGCGCGGCAAGCTGCAGGTCGAGCGTGATATCATGGAAGCGCTTGATGAAGGCAGCCTGATCGGCGCGTCGCTGGATGTGTTCGAGGAGGAGCCTTTGCGGGACGGCAGTCCGATCTGGTCGCATCCTTCGATCATTCTCACCCCACACAATGCCGCGGTCAGTGACCCGATCGCCACAACGGCCTATCTGGCTCGTCAATTGACGCTATTTGAGGCGGGCGAGCCGATGGAAAGCGTGGTTGATCGCAACGCGGGATACTGACCCCCGCACCTTTGTTGTCTTGTCTTGCAAGGCTACGGATCAGGGGCCGCTTGGTCCGGCTTTCTCTTTGACGGTTGACTTCAACCGCAATCAACGCTCTCCTATGGCAATATACCAAATTGCATTTTCAAGGAGACCGGATTTTGAAGAGACTGTTGTTGCTTTTGATTTTTCTGGCCCCGTTGCCCGCATGGGCGGACGGGTTCGGTTTTGAAACGCCTTCGGGCAATATCTATTGCAATGGGCATATCAGCGACGGTGGAGGCATTTCGTGCGAGATTGTCGTACGACAGGGCCCGCCAGCCAGACCCAAACCGTCTTCCTGTCGCCAGAGTTGGGGTCACAGTTTTTCTCTGCAAGGATCAGGGTCGGCCGAACTGATTTGCGGTCCCAAACCGTCGCGGGTCGGCTATTCCGAGATCGCTGCCTATGGGCAGTCGGGCACGTTTGGCGACATCACCTGTTACTCGGAGCGCACCGGCTTCACTTGCGAAAATCGAAGCGGGCATGGCTTTTTCCTCTCCCGGCGCAAACAGGAAATTTTCTGACACAAAAACGGCAAGGGATGCACGTTGTCTTACTGACAGGCCGACGTCCCTCGCCTTCCCACCCTAGAGCGCCAACCGTCTCACAGCGCGCAGATCACCATATTCGTTGGCCGCGATCCGCTTGAGCGCATCAGACAGCGGTTCCTTGGCCACAGCCATATGATGGCCGTTGGCATGGAGCAGCGTCTCGACGTCGCTCATCACGCCGACATGACCAGGCCAGAAGAGCAAATCGCCACGCTGCAGGGACGTGAGCGCAGTGTCAAGATCAAGGGAAGTGCCCGCTTCCTTTTCCTGCATCGAGGCATCACGCAACATCGGGATGCCCGCCATTTCGCATGCAAGCTGCACCAAGCCGGAGCAATCGATGCCAAGCGAGCTTTTGCCACCCCAGAGATAGGGCGTGCCAATCAGGCTTTCTGCAACACTGACGAAATCGGTCGCTTTATGCTGACGCTCCACCACATGCTGGGCAACGACCCATCCGGCTTCGCCGTTTGGCATCGGCAAGTTGACCAGTTTGCGATAAAGGGTACCGCGGACCTCTTCCTCTTCGCCCAGCACGAGGCCAGCCCCCATCGACAGGAAGGTGGCGGCGGGGAATTTCAGATCCGGCCCCGGATAGACAAAGGTGCGTACGGCGCTGACTTTGTGGGTTGGCTCCCCGGCGGCGAACTCATCGGACAGGTGGCCCGAATAAGGCCCAATGGCGTCCGTTGGCATATAGCCGACATAGCCGTCCCCCGCCAGTTGGACCCAGCACCAGCCCTTGTCATCCTGCTCGAAGACATGAACCACCTCACCCAGCAGGGCTTGACTGTCAAGGCCACTGCGTCCGTCCGGCGCAGCTTTCAGAGGCGCGACGGGGACGCGGACACGCATCACATGGGGGGTTACGAACCGTTCGGCCTCGACCTGCCCTTCAAGACGTTTATCGGCTAGGTCGGGACGAAAGGCATTGAGGGACGGATTGAGCATGGTTTTTTTCCTGATTGGAGATCTTTTGCGCTAGAGGTAACTGCCTTGCCCTCACTCTGCAAGGGCGGCGGTCGTCTCAACGATCTTGTGGCCCAGATCATGCACATAGAGCGCCCCCTTGACCGTACGCAGGATGACGACATTGCGTTTGTCCTGATCATCGCGGCGGCGGGTCAGAAGGCCCATGCGGCCCATTGTGTCGAGTGCTCTTGTGATGGCGGGCTTGGTGACACCGAGCTTGGCGGCCAATCCGCGCACCGTGTGAGGTGGCGTTTCGAGATAGACGGTCAAAAGCACGGTCATCTGCCGAGCGGACAGATCCGTGTCATCTTTGAGCACCAGATCGTGGGTGACATCGTGCCATAAGTTCAGCGCCTGACTCGCGCTCATTGTCGTCGCCATGCAACACCTTGCCTGTGGGCCAATTCTATCTCGTTCCGGCTCCGGTATAATGTGCGCTGATTCACAGCTTGGATGCAAGTGCGAAGGGAATTGCCGCAAAGCGACAATCCCCGTTTGCGAGGCCTTACTTGGCGTATTTTTCCTTCAAATGGCTGTAAATGGCGCGAATGGCTTGTGCTTCGCCGCCCTTTGGCCGGGCCGGTTGCGCCGCGGGTGCCCAGCCGTAAATGTCAAAATGAACCCAGCTGCGGCTCTTGTCGACAAAGCGGCGCAGGAACAGGGCCGCGGTGATCGATCCGGCAAAGCCGCCGGTGGATATGTGGTTCACATCGGCAATGTCTGACGAAAGATTGCCGTCATAGCCCGGCCAGAGCGGCATGTTCCAAAGCGGATCCCACTGGCTGCGGCTTTCCGCAGAAAGAGAGGCAACCAGGTCCGCATCATCGCTGTAGAAGGGGGGCAGATCGGGGCCGAGCGCCACACGGGCTGCGCCGGTCAGGGTGGCCATATCAATCATCAGCTCTGGCTCTTCCTCATCGGCCAGTGCCATGGCATCGGCCAGCACCAGACGGCCTTCGGCGTCGGTGTTACCGATTTCGACGGTCAGGCCCTTGTGGCTCTGCAGCACATCGCCGGGACGGAACGCATTGCCGGAGACCGCATTCTCAACCGCCGGGATCAGGACACGCAAGCGTACGGGCAATTGCGCCGACATAATCATCGAGGCAAGGCCAAGCACGTTGGCCGCGCCGCCCATATCCTTTTTCATCAGCAGCATGGACGAAGAGGGTTTGAGATCGAGGCCGCCTGTATCGAAACAGACGCCCTTGCCAACGAGAGTGACCTTTGGCGCGCTCTCGTCACCCCAGACAAAATCAAGCAGGCGTGGCGCGCGCGGAGACGCTCTGCCGACCGCATGGATCATCGGGAAATTATGCTCCAGCAGCGCTTCACCCTTGATGACGGTGAGGATCGCTCCATGGGTATCAACCAGCCCCTTGGTTACCGCTTCCAGCTCGTCCGGGCCCATATCATTGGCGGGAATGTTGATCAGATCGCGGGCCAGATTGCTGCCCTTGGCCTGACGCAGGACATCCTCGCGATCAACCCCTTCAGGCCAATCAAGCTCCGGCATGGGTTTGGAATTTTCCTTGTAGCGATCAAACCGATACGCCCCCAGATGCCAGGCCAGCACCGCCAGAAACAAAGCCTGATCATCCTCTGCCAAGACATCTTCGATCACATAGTGATAGCGGCCTTCCGGCAGACGTACGGGCAGCAAACCGGCGAGCAATGGCGACCGATTGGGGTTGCTTTGCTTGCCAATGCCAAACAGGACCGCTTCGATGGATCCATCCAGGGAAGGGATCAGACAAATCTCCCCTTCCTTTGCCGCAAAGCCGGTGCTTTCCGCCCATTGGGTGCCAGCTGCCGACATGGCCTTGGGCACATGGCTTTCCCCATCGGAGGCGACGAAATGAATTGGCGTGGACTTGGCTTGTTCAGACATGCTTTGAGAATTTCCCGAGTGGTTGCCCGATGCACCATATGGCGGGATGGCATCGGATGGAATCAGACCGCCGATCAAGGCCAAAGAGTACTGCAAGCGCCTGCGGAAGGGAATGACCGAATGGCTCCCCTGTGCTGGCTTCGCGCTCCTTGCAGAAGGCTTTTTTGCGAAGGGCGGAGCGTAGAATGCATGCAAATTGCACGAATTAACCAAGCATTAGGGTTAATTGTTTATTGCTGAGGGAAGAAAGCATCGTGCATCAGTCCGCCCGCAATCTGTGGGTCAGCCTGTTGCCGTTCTGCACGAGGATTGCGTCATGACAAGTGGTTCCTTCACCCGCTCCCCTTCCCCAGCTCGGGCCCGCAAAGCCTTTCTTGTGGCGTCTGTCGCGCTGCTGGTGGCTGTGTCGGGTTGTTCATCGAACAAGAAGAGCGTCTCGGCCTCTGATCATCAGCGCACGGGCTATGCCAGCGAACAGGCCTTGCAGGATTCCATCCACTATTGGGAAAAGCGTTACAAGAACAA
Organism: Cohaesibacter intestini; assembly: GCF_003324485.1. NCBI lineage: Bacteria > Pseudomonadati > Pseudomonadota > Alphaproteobacteria > Hyphomicrobiales > Cohaesibacteraceae > Cohaesibacter > Cohaesibacter intestini. The sequence goes on from NZ_QODK01000001.1 coordinate 67,612, forward strand.
TCCCAAGGATGTCAAAGTCGCTCTCAATTACGGCACGGCACTACGCCATGCCGGTCGCTATGAGCAATCTCTGGCGGTGATTGAAACCGTGGCTGCCACGGAAACCAAGAACCGTGTCGTGCTGGCAGCCTATGGCAAGGCACTGGCCTCGATCGGGCGGTTCCAGCAGGCCCTCACCGTGTTGCAGCGCGCACAAACCCCGACAACCCCGGACTGGCGGCTGGAATCGGCCATGGGTGCCATTCATGACCAGTTGGGCAATTTCTCCACCGCGCGCGACCATTATGACAAGGCCCTGTTGCAGGCACCCGGCGCTCCGAGCGTGCTGAGCAACTATGGCCTGTCCTATCTGCTGGAAGGCGACCTTGCGTCTGCCGAGGGGTATTTGCGCGAGGCGGCCAAACAGCCGGGCGCGGATAGCCGCGTGCGGCAGAATCTGGCTCTGGTGCTGGGACTGCAAGGCAAGTTCAGCGAAGCGGAAGCGATTGCCAGCAACGAGCTGTCACCCCAGCAGGCCGCAGCCAACATGGCTTACTTGCGCACCATGCTCAAAGAGCGCGGCAATTGGAAGACCCTGAAGAAACAAGGCTAATCACCAACATCCCTATCTGAAATGACAAAAGGTCGATGCTGCTGCATCGACCTTTTGTCTCTTGGGTTGGGTTGGGGCTTGTTGTCCCGATCAGCCCCAGAAGGAAATGGCCGCCGGTCCCAGAACGGCAACAAAAATTGCGGGTAGGAAGAACAGGATCATCGGCACCGTCAGTTTCGGCGGCAGGGCCGCTGCCTTTTTCTCGGCTGCTGTCATGCGCATGGTACGGTTTTCATTGGCCATCACACGCAAGGCATCACCAAGCGGCGTGCCATAGCGTTCGGCCTGAATGAGCGAGGTCATCACCGCGCGTACACCTTCCAGCCCGGTGCGGGTCGACATATTCTCATAGGCGATCTTGCGATCCTGCAGATAGGACAATTCGGCGGTCAGAAGGGTCATTTCCTCGGCCAACTCAACGCTCGACTTGCCGATTTCGGCAGCCACTTTCTGAAAGCCGGTTTCTGCTGTCATGCCGGATTCGACGCAAATCAGCAGCAGATCGAGAGCGTCTGGCCAGGCGCGGGTGATCGAAGCCTGCCGCTTGGAGATCAGGTTGCGGATATAGAGCGCCGGGGCGTAGTAGCAAGCATAGGCAAACAGCAGCGACAGAAAGATCTGGACCATCGGCGGATAGTCAGGCTTGAGGACAATGAACAAATAGAAGAGCGCCACCATCAGACCGACCATCGGCCCGACGATCCGGGCAAAGGTGAAGGTCATCAGGTGATTTTCACTGCGAAAGCCCGCCTGTTTCAACCGAATGCGGCTTTCCTTGTCGGCAAAAGCATCGCGCATTTTGAAACGGTCAACGATGTTCAGGATCACCGCCTTGGGCTCCTGACGCAGAGAGGGTTTGCCGCGACCATCGTTGTTCAGGGCTGCCCGCTCCCGGCGGCGGATCTGCTCGCGTTCGGTCGCCACCTCTTTCATACGGCTGCCGAGCTTGTCCGTTTCAAGGAATGGCATGGCTGCAGCAAGGATCGACGCGACCACGGCGATGGCCGTCATCACCGCAAAAATGTCCTGAATATCAAAGCCAATCATGTGCCATATTCCTTGTCAGACCCAGAGATTTCCCGACAGCCCAGCTGTCAGGATTTCCGGGATCAAATATCGAAGTTGATCATGCTGCGCATCATGATGATGCCAATCGCCATCCAGACGAAGGTCGCCGCCATGACCATGTGCCCCATCGGGTGGGTGAACATCACCATGATGTAGTCGGGCGAGGTCAGATAGGTCATGAAGGCAATGATGAAAGGCATCGCCGCGATGATGGCCGCAGACGCCTTGGCCTCCATCGACATGGCCGAGATCTTTTCCTTCATCTGGGCACGGGACCGGAGCACGCGCGACAGGTTGCCTAGAGCCTCGGACAGGGAGCCACCGGCCTGGGCCTGAATGGCAATGACGATGGCAAAGAAGTTGGTCTCGGCAATCGGCACCCGTTCATGCAGGCGCGGCACAACCGCAGACAGGGGTAGCCCCATGGCCTGCTCGTCCACCAGACGCTTGAATTCGGAGCGAACCGGCTCGGCGGTTTCGGAGGATGCAATGACGATGCAGTCGCCCAGTGGCAAGCCTGTACGAATACCCCGGACGATGACGTCGATGGCATTGGGGAACTCGGCGATGAACTTGTTTATCCGCTTCTTGCGTTTGCGTGCCAGCCAAAGATTGGGCAGGCCGATAAGGCCGACAATACCAATGCCCAGTGAAACCAACAGGCTCATGCCACCAATCAAGGCACCCAGAAAACAGATGGCCCCGCAAATCATGCTATAGAACCAGAATGTGCGCGGCTTGATTTCCAGACCGGCCTGAACCAGACGGGCGGACAGGGTCTGCTTTTTCTTGGCACCCTGCTTCTGGGCCTCTTCGATCTTCTTCAGGCTGGTTTCGAGATCCTTGCGGCGATCAGCGCTTGCGGCCTTGATCCGTTTGTCGGCCAGATGGACACGGCTAATCGAAATGGTTTCCATCCGCTGACGGCGCCGATGGTCCTTGGAAAGCTTGGGGTAGAACAAGCCCCACGCAATGCCAACCACCGCGAAAACCACGAGCGCAAACAACGCAATCGTGAAGATCAGGTCATCTGTGACAAAATCCATGCTCGCTCCTTGTCAGCCTTCTTTTCTACCCAGTGTGCAGTCTCCCGGTTTGGCCTTTGCCGAACAGGAGGCTTTGTGTCGTCTGGCCTATGCATTCGGAATGCACCGTTGGAAAGGCCGAAAATCAATAGCCATCGCTATCTGAGGCCGCATCGAGAGCGGCAGCCAGATTGGCTTCTTCGTTATAATATCGGGCCCGCTCCCAGAAAGCAGGACGACCGATGCCGGTGGATTTGTGCTTGCCAATAATCTTGCCGTTGGCGTCCTCACCCTGGATCTCATAAAGGAACAGATCCTGCGTCGTGATCACATCCCCTTCCATACCCGTGACTTCGGTGATGTGGGTGATGCGGCGCGAGCCGTCACGCAGGCGCGAGGCCTGAATGATGACATCAATCGAGCCGACGATCATTTCGCGGATGGTCCGGGTGGGCAGGTCATAGCCGCCCATGGTGATCATGGCTTCCAGACGCGACAAGGCTTCACGCGGCGAGTTGGCGTGCAAGGTGCCCATTGAGCCGTCATGGCCAGTGTTCATTGCCTGCAAAAGGTCAAAGGCTTCAAAGCCACGCACCTCACCGACGATGATACGCTCAGGACGCATACGCAGGCAGTTTTTGACGAGGTCGGTCATGGTGATCTGTCCCTCGCCTTCCAGATTCGGCGGGCGGGTTTCCAGACGCACCACATGGGGCTGCTGCAATTGCAACTCGGCGGCGTCTTCACAGGTGATGACGCGTTCGTCGACCTCAATATAGTTGGTCATGCAATTGAGCAACGTGGTCTTGCCTGAACCGGTACCACCCGAAATGACCACATTACAGCGGACCTTGCCGATGATCTTGAGGATGCTGGCCCCTTCTGGCGAAATCGAACCGAACTTGACCAGCTGATCAAGGGTCAGTTTGTCTTTCTTGAACTTACGAATGGTCAGGGACGGACCGTCAATGGCCAAAGGTGGCGCGATGACGTTGACACGGGATCCATCGGGCAGGCGGGCGTCACAGATCGGGCTTGATTCATCGACGCGACGACCAACCTGCGACACGATCCGCTGACAGATATTCATCAGCTGACCATTGTCACGAAAGCGGACATTGGTCAAATACACCTTGCCCGAAGTTTCGATGTAGGTTTTCTCGGCCCCATTGACCATGATATCGGCGATGTCGTCGCGGGCCAATAGCGGCTCCAGCGGACCATAGCCAAGCACGTCGTTGCAGATATCATCAAGCAGGTCTTCCTGCTCGGCAATCGACAGGACGATGTTTTTCAGCGCGATGATCTCGGACACGATATCGCGAATTTCCTCGCGCGCCGTCTCTGCGTCCAAGCGCGCCATCTGGGCCAGATCAATGGTATCGATCAGGGCCCCGAAGACGGAGGTCTTGATGTCAAAATACTGTTCGGAACGGCCTGCCTGAGAGGATTCTTCAATCCGCTGATAATTCACTTCGACCGCTTGCTTGTAAGCGCTGTCGTCCTGCTTCTTGGCCTCTGGCTTGGCAGGAGAAGGCTTGGGTGCCACCGGGGCTTTCCGCGCACTATCTGTTCCACGTTTTCCGAACATATACTCTCACCAGTTACTTCGACTTTTTCAACTTGCCCAACAGCGGGGCAAGCAAGGATTTGCTGGCTTTCGGTGCATCAGAGCGACCGGTAATGTCCCCAGCAATGGTATCGAAAATGTCTGCGGTTTTTGCATTTGATCCCAGTTCACTGATCATCTGGCCATTATTTGCTGCCATACCGAAGGTAGCGGCATCGAATGGAATTTCGACATAGTTGGTCAGTTCAAGAGCCGTGGCAAATTCCTTGGCCTTGATTTCCGGACGCTTTTGCATGCCGGTCTGGTTGATCACCAGATGAGGCGGCCTGTCCCCGCGCCGTTCCTGCCCGAGCAGGTCGAGCAAATTTTTGACATTGCGCAAGTTGGCCAGATCCGGTGCCGCCGTGATGACAATTTCGTCGGCATTGAGCAGCAGCTGGCGGTTCCATTCGGTCCAGACATGGGGCAGATCCATGACGATATAGGGGGCGCTATTTTGCAGCAGCTCCATCATGTGGCCGAAAAACTCACCGTCATAATCGCAGGTATTGTCGAGCACGGCGGGCGCCGTCAGCAGGCTCAGGCGCTCGGAACATTTGGTCAGCAGACGTTCGAGAAACTGGTCATCGAGGCGGTCAGCTGCCTTGATGGCGTCGGCAATGGTCTGGGGTGGATCTTCGTTAAAATCGAGCCCGGTGGTCCCGAAGGCGACGTCGAAGTCGGAAATGATCACGTCCTGCTGGAATTTCGAGGAGATCGACCAACCGACATTGTGAGCGAGAGTGGAAGAGCCGACACCACCCTTGGCGCCAATGAAAGCAACGGATTTGCCAAGCGGTTCGGCTTCCGGGCTGCCGAACAGGTCGCTGAGGGACTTGATCAGCTCGATCTGGCCGACGGGTGCCACGATATATTCCGACACACCACGGCGAACAAGATCGCGGTACATCTGCACATCGTTGATATGACCGATCAGCACCACTTTGGTGCCGATGTCACAGACTTCCGCCAGCTTGTCGAGATCGTCGACCAGTTGATCATAACTCTGATTGGCCTCAAGCAGGATGAGGTTCGGCGTGGCGGCCTCGGAGAAGAATTCCGTCGCCGAGCGAATGCCACCCATCACCGCTTTCAGATGAACACGCGCCATCCGGCGGTCGGCGGCAACCGCCTCGACCGTCTCGAGAATTTGCGGCGTGTCGCAGAAAGCATGAATCGACACACGGGGGAGCGGGCGAATTTCCGCCAGTTCTTCAACGCCCGCGCTGGCAAATTCCTGCTCGAACGCAGCCAAGTCATTGTCCAGCTCAAAACCAGACTCAGGAGCTCTTTGTTCGCTCATTTGCTAACCTCTGAACTCGATCCAACGGAGGTCCCCAGATCTTGTGACCAGGAGGCTTCGCCGTTGCGATATTTTTCGGTGGTCGTGGCTCGGCGCATGCTGTCGCGGGCATCCCAGCCACGCGGTTGCACCAGATCCTGCGGATTGGCGACCATGGCGGCGAAGTTTGCCTGCGTGGTGCACCCGAAATCGAAATGGCTGCGATTGTCCTTCTGCTGCCCCAGATCCGCAGGATGCGTGCCGCAAGGCAGGGTTTTGGCCTCAACGCGCGGATAGGCCAAGCGGACCGGCGCATCGCTCGCATTGGCTGCACCATAGGAGATCATGTCGATCTGGCCTGGCTTGACACCGGAACGCATCAATTCGGTCCGCACCTGCTTGGCCATGTAGCCAGCGCTGCTTTCATTCTCGGCCCCGGATGGCACCATGATCTGGATGACGGCCGCATTTTCATGCTTGAAATCGCGAGCATAGGCGGCAACAGCCGACCGGGAGGATGGGGTCAGATTTTCGCTATGAATTCCAACCGGAATGTCGATGGTGCGAGCCGCTTGCTGCAAAGTGATCGGATGGCGCAAGCGATAATCATCACTCACGGAACCGGTGATTTCACGTTTGCTGTCGCAGGCAACCAGCGTCAAGGCACAGGCGGCGATTGCGGCCGCTTTCAGCAACCGGCCAGAAGACAGTGCGTGCGGTTGTGTGTCGGACATCGAAACGACCTCTTTCCAATATTTCATCTCTCTGCCCTCAATCATAGCTGTAGCCAAAGCGGCCGTGATACCGGACCCCACGGCGCCCCTTGCCACCGCTCATATCGTAGCGACGGGTGAGCTGACCGAGGAAAATGGCATTCATGTCGGATGCCGGCTCGACATTCTTGGTTGGCAGCGAAGCCTTCGACTTGGCGATGGGTTCGACAATGTATGGGGTGACAAAAATCACCAGTTCGGTCTGGCTGCGTTTGAAGTCACGCGAGCGGAACAACTGGCCAAGCACTGGCAGATCCTTGAGGAACGGGAAGCCATCAATATTCTGACGAATTTCATCGCGCAACAGACCGGCCATGGCCATGGTGCCCCCGGATGGCAGCTCGACGGTGGTCGAGGAACGCCGCACCCTGAGGCCGGGAATGTTGACCGAGTTGGTCACGCTGCCCAAACGAACAGAGGTATCCGAGGAGATTTCCGACACTTCGGTCTTGATCTGCAAACTGATGCGGTTCTCCGACATCACCACCGGGCGGAAACCGAGCCCGACACCGAAGGGCTTGAACTCGATGCCAATCCGGCCATCTTCAACCCCAACGGGGATCGGGAATTCACCACCTGCCAGGAAGTCGGCCTTTTCGCCCGAAATCGCGGTCAGGTTCGGTTCAGCCAGCGTACGGATGAGGCCGGCGCGTTCCATCGCCTGCAAAGTACCGCTCGCATAGTTTGAAGCGGAGCCGACGCGTAGACCAAGCACCGTCTCGGACAGGTTGACCAGCGTCGCAGAAAAGGGGTTTTCGGTCAGGCCAGCACCGGAAACATTGCCTGCGGTGAAGGAACCCTGAAGGTTGACGCCCAGCTGTTTCAGCGCGGTCCGTTCGACCTCGGCAACGGTTACGCGCAATTGAACCTGCTCGCGGGCCTGCACGGAAATGTAGTTGCTGACCTTTTTCTTGTCACCAACATAGGTGGCAGCCAGATCCATGGCTTTCTGTGAGTCGGCCGGGTTGCGCACGGCACCGGACAGGGCCACGCCTTCACCGACACCCTCCACCTGAATGTTGGATCCCGGAATCATCCGGCGCAGCAAGGCAGCAAGGGCGGTATTGTCCCGCGCCACATTGATTTCGAAACTGGCGATTTGGCCGCCACTGCCGTCAAACAGGACGACATTGGCCTGTCCAACCTTCATGCCAATGATATAGACGCGTCGGGCCTTGCGGACGACGGCATCGGCAACGGTGGGGCTGGATACCAGCACATCGCGCACATCGCGCGGGGTCTCGATGACAATCGATTTGTTAAGGCCGACCGTGATGTGACGACCATGGGCGCTGGCGGACTGAAGCCGTACGGTCGAGTCTGCGCTGACGGGCGCTGAGCCAAGGCCAAAATAGACAAGGCCGATGACGGCCAGCATCAGGGCTGTGAGACGGGCCGCCTGCCACAACCAGATTTCAACGGCTGCCGACAGGGTCCTGGAGCCATTGGCGGGCTCGCTCGAGAAATGTCTGCTCATTGCTTTACCGTCCTCTTGCTCAACTGTCCTGAACGCACAAGGGTGATCGTGCCGCTCTGCGCCTCCTCGCGGCGTTCATCGCCACCAGCATCCTCAAGGGACCTGAGGGCGAGGGACAATGCACCCTGCTGCTGGGCGGAAACCAGAATTTCACTCTGGCTTGGAGAAAGTTCCAGCGTTGCTGTCTCACCAACCACCACCTTGGTGCCGTCCTGATCTTCGATGGTCTGGTCGATCGCCAGAACCTGAATATTGGTAAGGATCGTCTCGGAGGTGACCCGCTTGTCGCCTTCTTCGGTCAGGATGACGTCAACGCGATCCTTGGGCAGGATAAAACCGCCAGCACTGGTTTCCGGAGAAATGCGGGTTGCCACCGCACGGAAGCCCTTGGGCAGGATCGATGACATGAAACCCTTGCCGGCGATGGCGATCTTGCCTTCATTGATCGGCTCTCCTTGCAGGAAGGAGCCGCGCGCCACCGCACCGACCAGTTCGCTGTCTGCCTCTGGGCGATCGTCACGCAGAATATAGCCCGGGCTGGTGCTGTCGGCTGGCCATTTGCGCCAAACGAACATGTCAGCGGTGAAACTGGAGCCCAGCGATACGGTTTTAGCTGCAGTGAGGACTTCCACCACGTCCAGTACCGGCGCTGCAACCTCCTGCTCAACCGGTCCTTCCGGCTGCTTGTCACCCATGGAGCGGGCAAGCATCATGGCAATCAGGCCAGCAAGCACAGCAACAACAACAACAGCTATACGCGCAACTTTCATAACTCGGATTCCCGTCCTTATGCGATGACAGTCAGCAACAGGCGCACCTGCTCCTTTGCTGTAGTGTCCAACACTTATGGTTAACGACAAGTAAGCGAGCGTGCTTAATATGCCGTTAAAGTCGCATTTTGCGGCAAAGAGGGAGGCGAGACTGAAGGGTAGACGCACAAAACGCCCGGACGAAGACGGCCGAGCGTTCGATCAGATGGTACGGTTGAAGGCGCTTCGGGTCAGGATATCGCCAGACGAATGCCGGTCTGCATCCAGTCCGATCCCGCATAGATCTGCAGGCCTGCAATGGCAAAGGCGACGCCATAAGGAATGCGTTTGATGCTGTGCAGGCGATAGACCCAGTTCGTCCGGATGAGGAATTTGGGAAGCATCTGGGACCGAAAATAGAGAAAGAAAATCCCCATCAAGGCGCCATAGACGGACGTCAATGCAAAGAACAGCAATGCCAGTTCAGGCCCGAGCCACAGGGAGGCCACGGCTGCGAACTTCGCATCACCACCGCCAATCGCCTTGACCATCCAGAGGCCGAAACAGATGACCAATGTCACCACGGCCACACCAAGATGGGTAAAGGCCTCGGTCCAGCCCATACCGATGCCATAGGCAAAAAGCGGAAATGGCACCATGAAGATGAGGGCCACCCGGTTGGAAATGCGCATATTGAAGATGTCCGAGCTGCCAGCATAGGCAAAAACCAGCGGCGCAAACAAAAGCAAGGCCCAGGCAAAGATGGTGTCGATCATGTCATAGGCTCCCGTCGGTTGGATATCATCAAACAGAGCTTGCGCCCGTCGCAGAGATCATGCGGGAAAATCGTTATCAAAGCATTGATTTTCTTGATACAATTTTCCAAATCGACGAAAAAAGGCCGCCCGTTGAGGCAGCCTTTTTCCAATCAAGACCGGCGCGCCAGCAAGCGGCGCATTGCCAGCTGGACATTACTTCACAGCGTCCAGTTTGCCTTTGATGGTGCCGAACAGGGACGTGATGGACCCTTCGAGGTTACCGGCTGCGGTCACGATGCCAACGCCAATCAGGCCAGCGAGCAGAGCGTATTCAATAGCGGTTGCACCAGATTCGTCTTTCATAAAGCGAGCAAAAAGTTTCATTTTGGACTCCTAGAAATTCCATTTGTTGACAGCTCTTCCGTCTGGCGGCTTTTGCTTTTATTGCGTTTTGACTGCGCCCCTCAGACAAGAATACTTTTAGGGCAAATCTCTTTCTAACTGGTTAAATATCACAATAACACTCGTTCAATCGCAACCATCGGTAAGTCATGGTTAAATTTTTACATACAACGCATAAGCCTAAATGATATATTAATCCAACAAAAGCATGGTTAATCGACTCTTTAAGATCAATTAATACTTATATTTATTAAAATTATTTGATTATATCGTCAAATTAAACACAAATAATATTGCAAAGGAGATGGATAGAAGCCCAACTCTTTTACATGCAGTCACCAAACTTGGGGCTTCCAATTCTCACTTCCCGGTGTCTTTAAGGCTTCCTTCACCATTTTTTTCCATGATTGGCATGAATGTTCAGGCTTTTAGGGCCTGTTTTGTCGTCGCCAAACAGTTGGTTGTGCAAACCACAGGTATGAATGCACTTTGTGTTCAATCCCGTTCAATGAGATTGCAACCGCTGACGGGGTGCACAAACCATGTGGGAAGTATGGGCAATCACGCCGGAAGAACCGGTGCCCTTCGGAGGTTGAAATGAAATTTGCGTCCGCACTCTTTGCTCTGCTTCTGGCTGGCGGCTCGTTGGCCCCTTCCCTCAGCCTTGCGCAATCCTATCCGGTGATCGACGTGAAGGTGGATCGTGCCAAGGTGATGCGTGTTTCTCGGCCCGCTGCGATGATCATTATCGGCAACCCGGCCATTGCGGATGCGACGATCAAGGATAGCCAAACCCTGATTATCACCGGCAAGCAATATGGCTCGACCAACCTGATTGTTCTGGATGCTGAAGGGGAGCCGATTGCCGATGAGTTGCTTAATGTGTCTGCGGCCAACGAGAACAGCGTAACGGTGTATAAGGGTGTGACACGGCAAACTCTCAATTGCGCACCGGACTGTTCACCTGTCTATCGCATGGGTGACGAGGAAAAACACTCCGTGGCACTGGCCCAGCAGATCGAGACCTACAAGCGGATGTCAAAGGGCGAGCAAATCGAGATCGATGGCAACGAATAAGTCCTCTACCTCTTGTATGACCCCAATTCTAAAGGCACGGTTTTCCGTGCCTTTTGCTTTATTTATAGGGGCACATGGCGTCTAACTCCATCGTTTGTCCCAATTCCAGCCTCTTTTGCATTGTCCCTTCCCGGCGCGGTCCACGAAGCAAGAAGGGGGTGTTTCCCCCTCTCCCATTAACAGTTGCATCTTCTCAGCCTTCGTCGTGGGCTTGCCGTTAACCACCTTTCCCAATCATTCCTAAACTCTTTCCTGTCATTCTTAACCAGAATTCGCGCCAGAGATGCGTCTTCATTCCACTGTCCACTCTGAGTGCGGTGGGGTGAGATGCCGCTGTCCGGCGCGCTTGTCCTGTTGGAAGCATCATCTGTTCAGACAAAACGCGACAAAGCTGTCTGTTGGTCAAGGGGAATGGCATATGCATGCATCGTCAAAAAGGTCCGGAATGGTCAGCAATAGCCGCTTTGGCAGACTGCGCGCCCAGATCGGGCAAGGTGTCCGGCGATTCTTCTGCACAGATGAGTCCGGTGCAACGGCTGTTGAATTTGCCATTCTCGCCGTCCCCTTCATCATCACCATCGGCCTTAGCCTGTTTTTCGGTTACATCTATGTGATGACCATTTCGCTGGAGGATGCGGTCAGCGAAATGGGGCGCCAGATCCGGGTGGGCAAGATCGACGCGCAAGGGATCACCAAAACCGGTTTCAAGGCGCTGGTCTGTGACGAGGTTGTGTTCAGCAAGGACAATTGCCTGGACAATCTGGTTCTGGATGTTCACAGCGCTCCGGACCTCAAGGATGTGTCTCAAGACAAACCATTTACCAACGGCCTGCCGGACAAGACCAAAGAAAAATACAAACCGGGCGAGGGCAGCGACTATGTCATTGTCTCTGCCTATCTGCCGGCAACAGAATATGTGACGCTTCTGAACTCCTTCAGTTCCTTTCCCAACAAGGAACTCATCCTGACGGCCCGGACCGTGTTCCGCAATGAGCCCTTCTAGAGAGTCAATATGAGCGATCACGCGCAGTTCAGACAGGATAAAGCCATGACATTTTTCGCGAAAATTCGATCCTGCTTCCAGTCATTCCGGCGCGATGAGAGCGGAACGTCAGCGGTTGAGTTTGCCATCGTCGTGCCCATTTTGCTGGCGGTCGTCATTCCGATTTCGTGGGAAGCGTTGAATGCGGTTCTGGTGAAAAACAAGGCCAATCAGGCCGCCACGCTGCTTGCTGACCTGACCACGCAAGGCACCAACTTGTCAGAGGACAAGTTCAATATTCTCAAAAATGAGATCATCAAGGAATTTCTCTATCCCTATGACAACCTGACCTACCGGGTGCGGCTGATCGGGGTGAAAGTGGATGCCAACAAGAAGATCATCAAGGTCAAGGATATGGATCACGGCACTGCTGAGCTTGACCCCTATGCCCTGCCTGCGGGGTTGGTCGTGCCAAACTCCTTCTACGTCATGGCGGCAGCCGAGATCGATTTCGAAGCCAGAATTGGCAACAGCATCTTTGGCGGCATGACATTCAAGGACAAGGCGATCATGGTGCCGCGTCTGACAGCCGAGATTGCGGCAAAGTAAGCGAACTCTAGGCTTCATTGCCCCTTAGATGAAAAAGGCGTTGATCCCGTGATCAACGCCTTTTTCATTGGTGTCTCTGCGATGCCAAGGCTCTCCCGTCTGCTCAGCGCGCCGTGGCGACCGCAATCAGCGGCGCATAGCTTTCCAATGTGACGGACTGAAAGCCTGCATCATAATAGCGCTCGACCGCATCATAGGCATCCGGGTCATCCTGCTTCATGCGTTTCAATATCCTGATCAGCTCTGCCCTTTGTTGCTTGGGCATTTGATTATGGACCGCATGAGGGCCCGCAGGGATCGGTCTTGAGCGCCAGATGGAGAGGAAATCCGGTTGGGCGGGATTGGGGTTGCGGCTGGTCTTCTTGGCCGCCAGATAGGCAGCCACCGCGCCTTCGCTGGTAAAGAGCGATTGGTTGAACTGGGTTGTTGACCAGACAAGGGCGGCATCCACCTCGCCTTTCTCCAGCATGTCAAGGGCGTCCTGCGGGGTCTCGCGGCGATAGAGCGCTGACAGATCCCTTTCGGGATTGAGCCCCTGCAAGCCGAGTTCATGCAGGGCGACATAGAAAGGCAGCGCGCCGGACTTTGACGACAGGGCCATTGAGCGGCCAGTCATGTCCGCCAGCGTTCGGATGTTGCTATCCCCGCGCACCACCAGCAACATATAGATGCCATCGGGTGCCTGTGTCGAAAAGGGAGCAACCAAAGGCATCAGGCAGCCGCAGGAGGCATGGGCCATGGCAAAGGTGCTGGCCGGATAGATGGCATAGTCGATTTGACCGGATGTGTGCGCGGCAATCAGCGCCTGCATGGCCCGAAAACCGACCACTTCGACCGGCTGACTGAGGCTTTGTTGCAGATAGCGCCGAAATGGCTCGATGCGCCCCTGCAAATAGGCAACACCGCGCTCGGCCACCATCCCGATCCGCAGCGGCTTTGGCATGTCTGTCAGATCAACCGGATTTTCGGCTCCGCTCCCCTTGTCCGGCATGGGCTGGGACAAGTCCACAATGGACGCACTATTCGGCGCGGCTGTTGTATCGGGCTGGCCTGTCACATCGGGATCAGCCGTGCCTGTCAGATTCGGGTCGGTTTGCATGGGTAGTGCGGGCAAAGCGCGTGTTTCCACGGCACCTTGCGCAAAGCCGGTCACAGGCAGGCAGACCACAAGCAACAACACCAGCCATGAGGCCGCCAACAAATGCCAGTGCTGGCGTGTTGACCCGTGGCTTGTCCGAAAGTTTCCCATTGTCACTCAATACCGCGTTTTTTGAAGTTCGAATCATATATTGGACATCATGCTGTGTTACGGCTTCAGGATCAATCACGCTCGGCATGTGAAGCGCCTTTGAAAAGCGCGCCAAACAGAGCGATTTGCCTGAAACTTTCTGCCCCCCGGAGCCGTCCGACCCTTGCTGGCCGGATTGCAACAGGATGGCAAAACACCACGTCACATTGCTCAAATCTGACGGCGAATAATGGGGCTTTTATGACCAAGAATCCGACTATTGTGGTTTTCGACATCGGCAATGTATTGATCCGATGGGATATGCATTTTCTCTATGAATCCTTTTTCCCCGACCGGGCGGCGACCCAGGCCTTCATTGATGAGACCGGGCTGGCAGACTGGAATTTGCAGCAGGATATGGGCCGCGACTGGAAAGAAGCGGAAGACGACCTGATCGGACAGTTTCCTCATTATGAGCAGGAAATTCGTGCCTTTCGCGCCCGCTGGCATGACACGGTGCCGGGGGTCATTGCCGGGACCGTGTTGATCAAGGAACGGCTGGAAGAGCAGGGCGTGCCGCTTTACGCAATCACCAATTTTGCAGCTGACACCTTCGCCGAGGCACAAGCGCGTTTCCCGACGCTCAAAGCCTTTCGCGATATTGTCATTTCCGGGGACGAGAAGGTCATCAAGCCTGATCCGGTCATTTATCAGCGTTTGCTGGAGCGCAATGGCCTTGAGGCTGCTGACTGCCTGTTCATTGATGATAGCGAGAAGAATGTGGATGGCGCACGGGCCGTTGGCATGCACGCCCATCATTTCCGCAGCCCCTATTGGCTGGCAGAAGATCTCAAACGCCATGGCTTTGCCATGTGACTGGACGTCGGGCTCTGGTGGCGGGACACCCTGTGCCGTCACCCTCTCGCTCTCTGCCGGGGTTAGTCAATTTTCGAGGACGAGCTTGCCGTTGCTGATTTCAAACCGTTTGAGCTGTTTCAGATAGCTCATGCCGAGCAACGTGATATCCAAAACACCCTCGGGTGCGATGGTTGCCTTGATGTTGCGCTCTTCGGTTCGACCAACGCGGACGGACCGCAGCTTGGCACTGGCGAAATAGGTCCGGCCATTGGCCGTGTTGACCGGGATGGTGAAGTCCGACTTTGTCGGCCGAAGGCCAAGCTTGCGGGCATCCTCATAGCTCAGCGCGATCATGGTTGCACCGGTATCGACCAGCACCCGGATCAATTTGTTGTTGATGTGGGCACGGGTGAAGAAATGGCCGTTTTTATTGGCCTTGAGGATGGTCTTGCCGACCCGTTTGACGCTGCTCTGCTGATAGGACTGTTGCGATCCGTTCGGCGAGACCTGCGTGCTCTTGGCTTCGACCGCGTCGCTTTCCAGATAGCCATTGGTCTTGAGCCAGTCACTGGCCAGCATGGGGATCTGGGTGAAAATTCCGATCGCCAAAATCGCCATGATCAAATAGCGCGCCATGGATGCCTCTCTTTTCCGTCCGTCGTTGGTTCATCATGACGGGCACGGCACGGAAAAGTCGTTAAGTCGCGGCAGCACCAACCGGTTTTTTGGCCCATAAAGTAAACAAGGCCTGAAGCGGATGCTCAGGCCTTGCTCTCATTGTTTCATTTGCAGATTGTTGCCCGCAATGATGCTTATTTGGTGCCATACATCCGGTCACCGGCGTCACCCAGACCCGGCAGGATGTAGTTTTTCTCATTCAGCTTCTTGTCGAGGGCGGCGGTGATGATCGGCACATCCGGATGGGCTTCGGTGAAGGCCTTGATGCCTTCAGGGGCGGCCAGCAGAGAGACGAAGCGCAGATTCTGTGCGCCGCGCTCTTTGAGCTTTTCGATCGCCAGAATGGCCGAGTTGGCAGTTGCCAACATCGGATCAACGGCAATCACCAGACGGTCTTCGAGATCTTCTGGTGCCTTGAAATAATATTCAACGGCTTCGAAGGTCACCGGATCGCGATAAAGGCCCACATGGGCGACGCGGGCGGATGGAACCAGATCGAGCATGCCTTCAAGCAGACCATTGCCAGCACGCAGAATGGAGGCAAAAACCAGTTTTTTGCCTGCCAGCGTCGGGGCATTCATTTCCATCAGAGGGGTCTCGATGGTTTTGGTGGTCATTGCCAGCTCGCGGGTGGCTTCATAGCACAGCAGATGCGAGATCTCCCGGAGCAGCTGGCGGAAGGAAGCGGTGGAGGTGTCTTTCTCACGCATGATGGTAAGCTTGTGCTGGACAAGCGGATGATCGACGACGGTGACCTGCTTCATTGCTCTCATATCCTTCGCTAATGGCCAATTTTGCCATTCTTAGCCCAAGGACGTGGAAAAGGGCAAGCTGCCAGCGGTGCACATCTGCGATGATGAACCGGATTCTGGCCTGCCCTTTGGGTCCAATTGCGCCTTAGGACGCATCAAGGCGAGCGAGGAGGCCGTCTCGCGTCTCTTCATCAACAAAAGCGGCCTGAAGCGAGCGGCGGGTGAAGCCTTTCATCTCTGATTCTTGCCAGCCATGAAGCGCAGCGAGCGAGTCATACTCCTTGCCAATGGTGGTGGCAAAGAAGGGAGGGTCGTCGGATGATATGGTGGTCAGCACTCCAGCATCCATCAGCCTGGGCAGAGGGTGGGTGGCAAGGTCTGGATAGAGCCCAAGCGCCACGTTGGAATGCGGGCAGACTTCAAGCACGATACCCTCGCCCCCGAGCCGCTTGATGACATCTGCATCCTCGATCGAGCGCACCCCATGGCCGATGCGTTTGACTGGCAAATGATCAAGGGCGTCGATGACACTTTGTGGCCCGCCAAATTCCCCTGCATGGGTGGTGCAAAGAAGACCGGCATCCGCCGCGATGGCAAAGGCTGGAGCAAAGGCTTCCTGGCTATGCATGCGTTCATCGCCGCCCATGCCAAAGCCTGTGACCAAAGGATGCTGCTTGGCAGCCACAGTCTTGGCGACACCAACGGCCTTATCCGGCCCCATATGGCGCACACAGGTGACGATGAAACGGGCATCAATGGGGAAGCCATCAGCCTCGCAAGTGGCGCGCGCCCGCTCATAGCCCGTTGCCACCCCCTCCAGCAAATCATCATAGGACATGCCCAGCAGGGCGACATGGTCGGGAGAGATGAAGAATTCGGTATAGAAGCAGCCTTCTGCAGCGTTGCGCAGAAGATAGTCTTCGGTCAGGTCGGCATAATCTTCGGGCGTGCAAATAACCTCGGCCACCTTGTCCCAGCATTTAAGGAAGGTGGTGAAATCGGACCAGATGTAAGTGCCGTCATCGCGCATGAAGTGATCGAGATTCTTGCCGTGACGGGCGGCCAGTTTGCGGACAAGTTCGGGATGGGCGCCGCCTTCGAGATGGAGATGCAGCTCGGCTTTCAAAAGGCTTCGCCCACTTGGTTTGATCGCACTGTCTTGCATGATATGTCTTTCTTTTTATTGCTTTAATTGCATGGTTTCAGGCAGGGTTTCATTTGCAGAAAACCCGCCGATGGGCGACCGGCGGGTTTGATGAGGCGCGGCTTAGAGGCTCAATCCTCAATCAGGAAAGACCGGCCATGGTCACCCGGCGCAAGGCCCAGATGGTCGGCGACCGTCTCGCCAATATCGGCAAAGGTGGCTCGCTGGCCTGCATAGCGTCCCTTGATGTCAGGACCAAAGATCAACACAGGCACCTGCTCGCGGGTATGGTCGGTGCCCTGCCACGTGGGGTCACAACCATGATCGGCGGTCAGGATGACCATATCGCCGGGTTGTAGCATGGCTTGAAGTTCCGGGATGCGCTGGTCGAAATATTCAAGCGCGGCAGCATAGCCCGGCACATCGCGACGATGGCCGAAATGCATGTCGAAATCGACAAGGTTGGAGAAGACCAGATCGCCATCCTTGGCCAGTTTGATGGCTTCGAGGGTGGTTTCGAAAATCTCCGGGTTGCCGGTGGCCTTCATCTTTTTCGTCACCCCTTGGGCGGCGAAAATGTCCGAGATTTTGCCCACGGCGAGCACATTGCGGCCAGCCTCTTTTGCCCGGTCGAGCAAGGTCGGCTCCGGTGGCAGGACCGAGAAATCGCGGCGATTGCCGGTGCGTTCGAAATCGGCGGGCGTCTCACCGATGAAAGGACGGGCGATGATCCGGCCGATATTGTAAGGGGCGACCAGATCATAGGCGATTTCGCAGATCTCATAGAGCCGCTCAAGGCCGAAATGCTCTTCATGGGCGGCGATCTGATAGACCGAGTCCGCCGAGGTGTAACAGATCGGCATGCCGGTGCGGATGCTTTCTTCGCCCAGCTCGTTGATGATCACTGTCCCGGAGGCATGTTTGTCGCCAAGGATGCCCGGCAGGCCGGTTTTCTCAAGTAAGGCCTTGGTCAACTCAGGTGGGAAGGTCGGCTCGGTGTCGGGGAAATAGCCCCAATCGAACGGCACCGGCACCCCGGCAATTTCCCAATGGCCGGACGGGGTGTCCTTGCCTTTGGAGACTTCCACCGCATTGGCGCAGATCCCCGTCGGCTCACCGTCATAGGTGAGGCCATCTGGGCGCTTGCCGGCGGCTTTTTCCGCCACCAGACCCAGACCAAGGCGGTCCATATTGGGGATGCTCAGCGGACCGGAGCGCAAGCCCTGACGGTCGCCTTCCCCTCGTGCGCACCGTTCAGCAATATGGCCGAGCGTGTTCGACCCCTTGTCCGAGGTTGGACGCCCATATTGCTCCGCATCGGGCGCATTGCCGATGCCGAAGGAATCGAGAACCAGTAGAAATGCCCGTGCCATAACGCACCTCCTTTATATTTCGGGGAGCGACCGGTCTATTCATTTGTGACGGACCGCTCGACCCGCTTGTATTTGTGTTGTCGTTACTCAGTGTCGCGATCGATGATCTGATAGACTGTGCCGCTTTCGACCGGCGCATCGCCGAGGCGATAGGCACCCTTGATGCGGGCAGCGGCAGCGTCGATCTGATCCTGACTGTTGGCATAGACCCGAGCAATCGGGCGATGAGCGTCAATCTTGTCACCAAGGCCTGCCAGATTGTCGAGGCCGACGGAATGGTCGATGGCGTCAGCAGCGCGCACGCGGCCCCCGCCCAGTTCAACCACGGCGATGCCCACTTGCCTCGTGTCAATTGCGGAGACGAAACCCTCACCATCCGCATGAATATCAGCCACCAAGGGCGCCAACTTCAAGTGATCTTCCATATTGTCAATGAAGTCAGCCGGGCCACCCAAAGCGGTGACCATCTGGCTGAATTTCTCGGCCGCAGCCCCGGAGCGGAAGGCTTCCTCGATTTTGACCGTGCCCTCGTCGCGATCAGACGCCAAACCGGAAATCAGCAGCATTTCAGCACAGAGCGCCACGGTGATGTCCCAGTTGCGCGGATCGATGGCGTCACCAGTGAGGAAATTGACCGCATTTTTCATTTCGATCGCATTGCCTGCGGCACTGGCCAGCGGCTCATTCATGTCGGTGATCAGCGCCGAGGTCTTCACCCCTGTCCCATTGGCAACCGTGACGAGGCTTTTGGCCAGCGCGACACTGTCCTGATGGGACGGCATGAAGGCACCGGAGCCGGACTTGACATCGAGCACCAAGCCTTGCAGACCGGCGGCCAGTTTCTTGGACAGGATCGAGGCGGTGATCAGATGGATCGATTCCACCGTCGCGGTGACATCGCGGATGCCATAGAAACGCTTGTCGGCAGGGGCCAGATTGGCGGTCTGTCCGATGATGGCGCAGCCGACTTCCTTGGTTACCTTGCGGAACAGGTCATTGTCGGGCTGGGTGACATAGCCGGGGATGGAATCGAACTTGTCCAGCGTGCCGCCGGTATGACCAAGGCCGCGACCGGAAATCATCGGCACAAAGGCCCCGCAAGCGGCCAATGCCGGGGCGAGCATCAGGGAGGTGTTGTCACCAACCCCGCCGGTTGAATGCTTGTCGACCACCGGGCCGTCGAGCTCGGACCAGTCCAGCACGGTGCCGGAATCGCGCATGGCCAAGGTTAGCGCCACCCGTTCATCGAGCTCCATGCCCTGAAAATAGACCGCCATGGCAAGGGCCGAAATCTGACCTTCGGTGACATCGCCTGAGGTGATGCCATCGACGAAGAACTGGATTTCCGCCGCAGTCAGTGTGCCGCCATCGCGTTTCTTGCGAATGATTTCCTGAGGTAGCATCAATAGCCCTCGCTTGCTTCGGCCTCTTTGCCGTCCATGACAGCCAAAAGCGCATCAAGCACACCAGAGGCGCCAAAGCGGAAATGGGCAGGCGTTGCCCAGTCGGACCCCATAAATTTCTCGGCGATAGCGAGATAGGTCGCCGCATCGTCCAAGGTGCGGACGCCACCTGCTGGCTTGAAGCCAACGTGCTTGCCGCTCTGGGCGATGACATCGAGCATGATTTCGGCGGCTTCCGGGGTGGCATTGACCTCGACCTTCCCCGTAGACGTCTTGATGAAATCCGCTCCGCCTGTAATGGCCGCTTCGGCAGCCTCGCGGATGACGTCCGCATCTTTCAGCTCGCCGGTTTCCAGAATGACCTTCAGCTTGACATCGCCCGACAGGGCTTCCTTGACGCGAACGACCATGGTTTCGCCATAGCCACGACGACCATTGGCAAATGTCTTGTATGGCAAGACAAGATCAATTTCATCAGCGCCATCGGCGATGGCAGCTTTGGTTTCCTCGATCGTGGCCAACAGATCATCGCCGCCGTGAGGGAAATTGACCACAGTCGCGACCTTGATGCCGGTCCCCTCAAGGCAGCTTTTCGCCTTGGCGACGAACCGGGGCCAGACGCAGACTGCGGCGGTGTTGCCGTGTGGGGTCTGGGCTTTTTGGCAAAGCGCCTCAATGGCGGCCTCGTCGCAATCATCGTTAAGATTGGTCAGATCGAGCAGGGAAATGGCTTTTGCAGCCAATTGCTTGTTATCCATGGATGCGTCTCTCACAGTGTGGCCTTTGGCCAATTGTTTCTTAGAAAGACAGAAAGACATGCCTCGCGCTGGGTCGCGCGAGACGTTCTTCCGTCTTGTTTATTCTTTATAACGCGCCTGTCAGGCAGCCAGTGCCTGCAAATAGGCCCGAATGACCTTGATCAGCTTCTGAGCTCCGATAGGGCCCACTTCCTTGGTCTCTTCATGAGACAATTCGGTGCCTGTCATGCCAGCGCCATAGTTGGTGATGGTGGAAATGGCAGCAACGCGCATCCCCATCCAGCGTGCGAGAATGACCTCTGGCACAGTGGACATACCCACCGCATCGGCCCCCAGCATCCGCACGGCACGGATTTCCGCTGGCGTTTCAAAGTTAGGCCCGGAAAACCAGGCATAGACGCCGGACTTGAGATCCACCGAGGCGCTGGCGGCCGCCACCGTGAGGTTGGAGCGTAGTTGGGCGTCATAGGCTTCGGTCAGTCCGACAAAGCGATCGTCGGTTTCCACGCCAATCAAGGGTGAACGCCCGGACCAGTTGATATGATCGTCAATCAGCATCAACTCACCGGGAGCGATTTCCTCGCGCAGGGACCCCGCCGCGTTGGTTAGCAAGATGTGATCGCAGCCCAGCGCCTTCAGGGTCGCCAAAGGCTGTTTCATGATGGTTGCGTCTCCACGCTCATAGAAATGGGCGCGACCCGCAAGAATAGCAACCTTTACCCCCATCAATGTGCCAACCACCAGCTCGGAAGCATGGGAAGAGACAGAGGAAACCGGAAAGCCCGGTAGCTCGTGATAAGGAAAACGTACGGCATTTTCCACGTCATCGGCCAAGGTGCCGAGACCGGAGCCCAGCACCATGCCGACCTCGATGGGGCCTTTGATTTTGTCGAGAATGCGTTGCGCGGCATCGTGAGCGAGACCCTTGATGGTCATTGTCGCTTCTCCTGTATTGCGCCTGCCGTCACCCTCTGAGGGATGGCAGGAATGAACTGAATGAGAGCGAGGCGGGCAACGGCCCCTAGTGGCTGATCGCCTTCGGGCCTCGCCCTGCTCGTCTTGATGAATTTAAAGACCGAAGGCTGCGGGCAGCAAATCACCAAGCAGAAAACTCTGCTTGATGCCGTCAAGATCGGCGGCATGGACAATTGTGTCCGGTCCGCCAAATTCCTTGATCCGCTGTCGACAGCCGCCACATGGGGTGATGGGTGGTGTGTGATCGGCAATCACCACCAGTTCGACAATCTCGCGACTTTCCACCCCATCACAAGCCATGATCATGGCAGAGATGGCCGAGGTTTCGGCACACCAACCTTCCGGGAAGGCCGTATTTTCGATGTTGCAACCCGCATGAACACTCCCTGCCCGGGTGCGCAAGGCGACCCCGACCAGAAGCCGTGAATAGGGTGCATAGGCCTGAAGTCGTGCCTTTTGGGCGAGGCGCAAGAGCTCCAGGCTCTGTTCGGTAACGTCTGTAGACACCGTAACTGGGGACATCTTGGGTTGATACTCCTAGCGTTCCTTGGTGTAAGGGGTGCCGCTGGCTTTGGGCGGGATGGCCTTACCAATGAAGCCTGCAAGCAGGATCACTGTCAGAATGTAAGGCAGGGCCTGCATGAACTGCACCGGCACCTGACCGACGAGTGGCAAACTGGCGCCCTGCATGCGAATGGCCACCGCATCAAGGAAGCCGAACAGGAAGCAGGCGCCCAACGCATTGACCGGTTTCCATTTGGCAAAGATCAGGGCGGCCAGCGCGATGAAGCCACGACCAGCGGTCATGTCCTTGGAAAAACCTGCCGACTGGGCGATGGCCAGATAGGTACCGGCCAGACCGCAAAGGGCCCCGGTGATCATCACCGCCCGGTAGCGCAGCCAGGCAACCGAAATGCCTGCGGTATCCACGGCACCGGGATTTTCTCCAACCGCACGCAGGCGCAGCCCGAAGCGGGTGCGGAACAGGATCCACCAGGTCACGGCAACGGCGACCACCGCGACATAGACAAGAAGATTGTGACCCGACATCAATTCCGAATAGAGCTGACCGATGACCGGCACATCCTTGAGGCTTTCGGCAAAGGGCAGATCGATCGAATTGAAGCGGGCTTCGCGCTGCAATTGTGGGGTCTTGCCACCCATCGAGAACCATGCCTGCCCCAAAAGGGCGGTGAGACCGGCAGCGACGAAATTGATGGCGACGCCAGAGACAATCTGGTTGCCACGCTGGGTGATCGAGGCATAGCCGTGGATCAGCGCAAAGAAGATCGAGACGACAATTGCCATCCCCATGCCAAGCCAAGCCGAGCCAGTGAGCGCGGCAACCGTCCCGGCGGCAAAGGCCCCGGCCAACATCTTGCCTTCAAGGCCGATATCGACCACACCGGAGCGCTCGGAATAAAGGCCAGCCAGACAGGCCAAGAGCAAAGGCACCGACAAGCGAACGGCGGAATCGAGGATCAGGGTGAGGGTAATCAGAAAATCCATAATCGCTCTCCCTTACGCTTCGCTCATGACATCTTTGGAGCCCAAGGCTGCAAAGAGGCGGATGAGAGCCGGGCGGAACATATGCTCCATGGCTCCGGCAAACAGAATGACCAGACCCTGAATGGCGATGATCATGTCGCGGGTGATCTTCGGCATTTCAAAGGCCAGCTCGGCCCCGCCCTGATAGAGCATGCCGAACAGCAAGGACGCCAGAAGGATGCCGACCGGGTGATTGCGGCCCATCAAGGCCACCGCAATGCCAACGAAGCCATAGCCGGTGACATAATCGAGCAGCAGGCGGTGCTGCACGCCCATGACCTCATTCAGCGCCATCAGACCGGCAAGGCCACCGGAAATCATCATGGTGATGATAATGATGCGCGGCACCTTGATACCGGCATAGACGGCAGCATCGGGGTTGGTGCCGATGGTGCGAATGGCATAGCCTAGGCGGGTGCGCCAGACCATCATCCAGACCAAAGCCGAAGCGACAAGGCCAACCACGAAGGACAGGTTGAGTGGTGATTTCGCCACCTTGATACCAAACCAGCCCAGAGCGTCATGCATGAAAGGCAGACGGCCGCCTTCAAGGAAGGTACGGCTTTCCGGCTGCATCGAGCCCGGTTGCTTGAAGATTTCGACCAGCAAATAAGCCATCACCGCTGAGGCGATGAAGTTGAACATGATGGTGGTGATAACGATATGGCTGCCACGTTTGGCCTGCAGATAGGCCGGGATCGCCGCCCAAGCCGCGCCAAACAAAGCCGCGCCCATCAGGGCAAAGGGAAAGGTAATCCACCATGGAACATAATGATCAAGCGCCAGACAGGCGAGCGCCACGCCGAGGCCGGCAAAATAGGCCTGCCCCTCGCCGCCAATATTGAACAGGCCAGCATGGGCAGCCACCGCCACTGCAAGACCAGTGAAAATGAAGTTGGTGGCGTAATAAAGGGTGAAACCGACGCCTTCGCCATAGCCAAGCGAGCCTTGCACCAGCCAGTAGACCGCTTCGAGTGGATTCTCACCGATCAACAGCACCACCAGACCGGACACCAGAAAGGCTGCGGTCAGATTGAGCAGAGGGATGAGGCCGTAATCGACCCATTTGGGCAATTTTGCAAGGGGAGCACTCATTTCTCGCCTCCTCTGGCTTCTTGCGAAGCTCTTTCCTTGTGTGATTGGACCTTGGAGGTGTCTTCCACACCCGCCATCATCAGACCCAGCTCCTGCTCGGAGGCCGTCGGCGGACGTTCGCCAACCACCTTGCCCGCGAACATCACCAACACACGGTCGGAAAGGGAGCGGATTTCATCGAGCTCGACAGACACCAACAGGATCGCCTTGCCCGCATCGCGCATTTCGATCAGGCGTTTGTGAATGAATTCAATCGCCCCGATATCGACGCCGCGGGTTGGCTGACCCACCAGCAAAATATCCGGATTGCGTTCCATTTCGCGGGCCAGCACCAGCTTCTGCTGGTTGCCACCCGAAAAGTTGGCCATCTTCAAGTGCGGATCCGGCGGGCGGACGTCAAAATCCTCCATATGGTGCTGGGTTTCCGCCAAAATGGCATCGAGATCAAGGAATAGGCCCTTGCCATATTTTTCCTGATCCTGATAGCCCAAAATCATGTTCTCCCGAGCGGGGAACTTGGTGACAAGACCGGTGCGGTGGCGATCTTCAGGCACATGGGCCATGCCACGATGGCGCAGCTCCAAGGCGTCGGCGTTCTCGGCAACGCCAATCGGCTCGTCATTGAGCAGCACCCGACCCGAGCGGGCCCGGATCATCCCGGCAATGGCTTTTATCAGCTCGCTCTGACCGTTGCCAGACACCCCAGCAATGCCGACAATCTCGCCTGCGCGCACGGAAAAGGACACATCCTTGACCAGATCGACACCACGCTTGTCGGTGACGGTGAGATTTTCGACCTTGAGGACTTCCTTGCCCGGATTGGCCTCACCCTTTTCCACCCGCAGCAGGACCCGACGGCCGACCATCATTTCGGCCAATTGCTCCACCGAGGTGTCTTTGGTGTGGACATGACCGACCATCTCGCCACGGCGCATAACCGATACTTCGTCGGTGATCGCCATGATCTCACGCAGCTTGTGAGTGATCAGCAGGATGGTTTTGCCCTGATCGCGCAATTGCTCAAGAATGCGGAACAAATGGTCTGCTTCAGCCGGGGTCAACACCCCGGTCGGTTCGTCGAGGATCAGGATGTCGGCACCCCGATAAAGCGCTTTGAGGATCTCGACCCGCTGCTGCAGCCCGACCGGCAGATCTTCGATCAGCGCATCGGAGTCGATGTTCAACTCATATTCGTCAGCCAGACGCCGAAGTTCCTTGCGGGCCTTGGCAAAACCGCCCGCCAACGTCGCTCCGCCTTCGGCGCCAAGCACGATATTTTCCAGAACCGAGAAATTGTCGACCAACATGAAATGCTGGTGAACCATGCCGATGCCGATGCTGATCGCCTTCTGGCTGTCGGAAATCAGTTCCTTCCGGCCATTGACGAAAATATCGCCAGCGTCGGCCTGATAGAAGCCATAGAGGATCGACATCAGGGTGGATTTGCCCGCGCCATTCTCGCCGATGATCCCATGGATCGAGCCTTTATTGACCGTCAGATCAATGTTCCGGTTGGCATATACGGGGCCAAAGCGCTTTTCGATGCCCACCAGGCGAATGGCTGCGACGGGATCAGTCGGCCCGTTGCCGGCCCCACCTTCAGTGTTTCCGCCTTGCTTTTGCGTCGTCTCGTCCAAATGCAAAGTCATGTTCCCCATTTCAAGCCCCTCCCGGCATTTCTGTCTGGTCGGTCAGAAGCGGTTCTGGCCAACACTCCGGTCACAGAGATTCAGGACCCGCTTTCGCTTGAGCGTCTTTCACCACAAACGTGGTGTCAGCGCATGGCATCAGCGGTGTGGGTGGGCGTTTCCCAATGGACCGTGTGGCCCTTCGGCTTATCCGGCGTCTCCGGGGATACGGCGACGTCGTGTTGTGTCTCTTTGTGTCTCTGGGATACGCCCCGCCGAAATAAGCGGGGCGTTGAAGCAGATCGCCTTAGAATGGGCAGGTATTGTCGGCACGATAGTCATGCACAACGATTTTGCCTTCGACAATGTCTTTGGACGCCTGAGCCACAGCAGCACGCATGTCTTCGGTGATCAGGTCCTTGTTGTTGGCATCGTCAGCCCATGCCACGCCACCTTCGGCCAGACCGAGCACGTTGATGCCCGAGCTCCAATTGTCGTCGGCCAGATCTTTGAAGGCTTTGTAGACAGCGATGTCGACGCGCTTGACCATGGAGGTGAGGACTTTGCCCGGATGCAGGCCATTCTGGTTGGAGTCAACGCCAATGCCCAGTTTGCCAGCGTCAGCGGCTGCCTGCAGGACGCCAGCGCCCGTGCCGCCAGCAGCATGATAAATCACGTCAGCGCCACGATCGATCTGGGATTTGGCCAGTTCGCCACCCTTCACAGGGTCATTCCATGCAGCGCCAGTGGTGCCGGTCATGTTTTCAAACACTTCCAGATCCGGGTTGGCTGCTTTGGCACCTTGCTTGTAGCCGCAGGCAAAAGCACGGATCAGCGGAATGTCCATGCCGCCAACAAAACCGACTTTGCCCGAGCTGGCCGCTTTGGCAGCCAAAAGACCAACAAGGTAGGAGCCTTCATGCTCCTTGAAGACCACGGAGCGGACGTTTGGCAGATCGACAACCATGTCGATGATGGCAAACTTGGTTTCCGGGAATTCCGGTGCCACTTTCTTCAATGCTTCCGCATGGGAGAAACCGATAACGACAATCGGGTTGTGACCTTTTTTAGCGAAGCGACGCATGGCCTGTTCGCGCTGGGTGTCATTCTGAATTTCAAAATCGCGGTAAGCGCTACCGGTGTCTTCCTTGTATTTCTCAGCGCCGGCATAAGCGGACTGGTTGAAGGACTGGTCATTCTTGCCGCCGAGGTCATAGACAACGGCAGGATTGATGTCTGCAGCAAATGCAGCGCTTGCAGCCATTGCGGCAGCAAAAGCAGCGGCACCCATAAATTGACGCAACATGTAAAACCCCTTTTGTCGATATCTGTTATGCTTGTTGAACCGATCTGACGAACGATTTTCGTCATGCCCTGCCCCGCTTCAGTCCAAGCCGCCCGAAATTGGCAGCGCCTGATAGTCCGCAGGGGCGGCATTGGACGTTAGTCTGGCACGGTCCGCCCTTGATTGCAGCCAGAAAATTTTATTTCCCCCATCGTGATAGCGCATTGCTTCACGCCAAGGACTGCAATTGATGCATATGCCGCTGCGACATTCTGTATTCAGGGTTTATCCGGAGGGTTAAGCACGCTTTTTGCGTCCACACCTACGCCAAAATGCGATCATCCGCCGAACAAGTCTGGATCAATGATCTGTTTTTGAGATCATTCAATATACAACCGTTGCCTTTTGTGCGACTTTTTGACAGTTGATAACTTGAACGATCGTGCGAACTTCCTGCCTTTTTCACACTGATGTCGTCAAAAACAAGTCAATCGGAGCGTTGAACAAGAGACTCAGTCGGCAAAAAGACCGCTTTTCGCGCACTCAAAGCGCTATGAATCGCCTTTGGTGGGTCTCTTTCGCGCTGGTGATTTCACGCTCGCTTCCCCTTTGAGCGCGGTTACCCCTATTTGCCCCGTGGTTTGGCCCGCCGTGTTGCTTGTGTCGTCAACGGATCATCGGGCCAGACATGCTTGGGATATTGGCCGCGCATGTCGGCTTTGACATCCTTCCATGAGCCACGCCAGAAGCCCGGCAAATCGCGGGTGACCTGCAAGGGACGATGGGCGGGCGAGAGCAAATGCAGCAACAGGGGCAATTTGCCACCCATGATGGACGGATGGCTATCAAGACCGAACAATTCCTGCACCCGCACGGCCAGAACCGGTCCATTTTCTGCCCCGTAATCAATCGGTATTTTCGAGCCTGTCGGCACGACAAAATGGGTCGGCAGAACAGCATCCAGCGAGGCAAGGCGGTCATAGGGGACTTGGGCTTGCAGAGCCGACTGGAGATCGCCGCTGGTGATGTCAGACAGGGCCGTTTTGCCGGCAAGGAAGGGCTGCAACCAATCCTCGAGACGGTCCAACAGACCGGCATCGGAGAAGTCTGGCCAACCCTCCTCCCGCTCGGCGACGAAGCGAATGCGACCGCGCCAGCGCTGGGTTTCCTTCGAGAAAGGCAAGACCCGCAGGCCTTCCTTGCGGATGGCGGCAATCAGGGCTGCGCTGATGGCGTCCGGGGATGGCTGCTTCAAGCGCTTTTCTGCCAGCACGATCCGACCAAGGCGAGTTTCGAGCTTGGCGGAGACAGTTCCGGTCTGGCGATCATAGGTGACAGCTTCTTCTTGAGTGATCAGGTCGGCAAAGTTGTCGACCACCGTCTTGCGGTCAATCGGGGCTGCCAGCGTGATGCGGGCATTGCCTGCAGCGCCTTGCAAGTCCGCCACCACCAGAAACATCTCGGTGTTGAGCGGGTCTTCCGGGTCGAGCACCCCGCCCCGCCCAGAGGCCAACAAATAGCGCCCCGCCGCGCCGCGCCGCATGGCGATGCGGTCGGGATAGGCCAGTGCCAGAATGGATCCAGCTTCTTCCGGTGGGATTGCGCCTTTGCCAGATGCCTTGCTCCAACGGCTGGCCAAGGCCTTGATGTCTCTGGCTCTAGGCAGGCGGTTGCTGTCGAGATCCTGCAGCAGGCGTCTTAGATCATTGTGCCGCATGCGGCCGCCTTCGGTCAGCAAAGCCGCGATGCGGGCAGCCAGAGGTTCGCCCCCCTGCCTGCGACTGAGCACCAGCATATGGGCCAAACGCGGCGGCAGAGGCAAGGTCGCAATGGCCTTGCCATGGGCGGTCAACAGGCCCTTGTCATCGAGGGCACCAAAATCCGTCAGAAGCTTGACCGCTTCGCTCCATCCGGCAGCCGGGGGCTGATCAAGCCATTTGAGATTGGTTGGGTCGCTCTCTCCCCACAAAGCCAGATCAAGCACCAGTCGGGAGAGATCGCTTTCGAGAATTTCCGGCGGCTCAAAGGCCGGCAGGGCAGCGGTTTGCCCCTTGTCCCACAGGCGATAACAGACACCGGGCTCGGTCCGGCCAGCGCGGCCCTGTCGCTGGTCGGCGCTGGCGCGGGAGACACGGACGGTTTCCAGCCGCGAAATGCCCAGATTGGGTTCAAAGCGCGGTCGGCGAACCAGCCCCGCATCGATGATGACCCGGACGCCATCAATGGTCAGCGAGGTTTCGGCGATCGAGGTGGCCAGTACGATCTTGCGTTTGCCTGCGCCAACGGGGCGGATGGCGAGATCCTGCGCCTTGCCATCCATCGCTCCATAAAGCGGGGCAAGCAGGATGTCCTTTGGCAGGCGCTTGGCGAGACGCTCCTCGGTGCGGTGGATTTCGGCCTGACCGGGCAGGAAGACAAGCAGGGATCCTTCCTCTTCCTCCAAGGCCTGCATGACAGCGGCGGTGACGGCCTCTTCCAGACGGCCTTGCGGTTTGCGCGGCAGATAGCGGGTTTCGACCGGATAGGTCCGGCCCATGGATTGGACAATCGGCGCATCGTCAAGGATTGAGGCGACGCGACCGCCATCAAGGGTGGCCGACATGACAACGAGACGCAGATCATCGCGCAGGGCGGCTTGCACTTCCAAGGTGAAGGCCAGCGCCATGTCGGCATCAAGGCTGCGTTCGTGAAACTCGTCAAACAGCACCAATGAGACGCCTTCCAACCCCGGATCATCGACGATCATCCGGGCAAAGACCCCTTCGGTGACCACTTCAATGATCGTGTCTTTCGAGATGCGGCTTTCCATGCGGACGCGATAGCCGACGCGCTTGCCAACCGGCTCGCCTAACAGCTCGGCCATGCGGCGGGCAGCAGCCCGCGCCGACAGCCTGCGCGGCTCCAGCATGATGATCTTTCCCTCTCGCCATGGCTGATCGAGGCAGGCGAGCGGCACGCAGGTGGTCTTGCCCGCGCCCGGTGGAGCGATCAGCACCGCGCGGCCCGCATCACCCAGCGCGCTCAACAAAGACGGCAGGGCTTCACGAATGGGAAGATCAGGCAAGAGGATGGCATCAAATTTCGACATGTCTTCGCCTACCCGCTTCGATACAGGAAGGCAAGCCATTTGCTGGCGCAGCCGCTGGTTCAGCCGGTGACCAGCTTGGGAACATCAAGCCGAATGACCCGACCACCAGCCGCGTCGGCATCGGCTTCATCATGGGTAACAAGCAGGATCGGAAGGGCACGCTGCCGCGCTTCCTCAAACACCCAGTGGCGCATCTGCTGCCTGAGATTGGCATCGAGCTTGGAGAAAGGCTCATCCAGCAACAGGGCGCAAGGATTCGACAACAGGATCCGGGCAAGCGCCACGCGGGCTTTCTGCCCTCCGGACAGGGTGGCTGGATCGCGGTCGGCAAAGCCGGTCATCTCGATATGATCAAGCGCCGCTTCAATATGCCCCCGTCTCTTGGCCCCACGCAAGGAGGATGCCAGACCGAAGGAGAGATTGTCTCCCACCGACATATGCGGGAAAAGCAAGGGATCCTGAAACAAGATGCCAATATGGCGTTTTTCCGCAGGCAGGTTTGTGACGTCCCGACCCTGAAGCAGGATCCGCCCTTCCGCCTCGAATTCGGATGACAGAAAGCCGCCGAGAAAGGACAACAATGTTGATTTCCCAGACCCTGATGGCCCCATGATGGTGAGGATTTCGCCAGCTGCGACCGACACGGACAGATCGATCAGCAGGTCTCCCCTGAGGCAGATGCGGACCTTGTCCAGTGTCAGGTCCCTCTCATTGCCAGATTGCTTTGCCATCATGTCGGGCATTGTTTCAAGGTTGGATTTTTGTGCGGGCTTTTGGAGCACAGTATCAAGCATCGTTGGTCTCTCCTAGCCGTGTACCGGTTTCATATCGCGGCGATTGCGGAATACCAGTGCAGGCAGAGCCGTTGCCAGCAGAAAGCCTGCGAATGGCAAAGCCATTTGCACCAGAGCATAGACACCGATGAGGCGACGGTTGCCGCCAGCACTCAGGGCTACGGCTTCGGTGGTGATCGTGTCCCAGCGGCCGCCACCGATTAACAGGGTTGGCAAATATTGCCCGATGGAAACCGCAAAACCGACGGCGGCGGCGGTGAGGATCGGGCGCAGTAGCATCGGCAGGCGCAGGCGCAGGAAGGCCACCCACGGTCCACAGCCCAAAGACGCTGCGAGCTGGGCGTAACGTGGGTCAAGACTGCGCCATGGGTCGGCCAGTGACAGAAAAATATAGGGCAATACGAAAATCAAATGGCTCAGAACCAAAGTCGGCAAACTGTGGGCGCTGCCGCCAAGCAGAAACAGCAGTTGCAAGCCGAACAGAAAGGCGACTTGCGGCACGATGAGCGGCACATAAAGCAGCATCAGGCTGCGGCGGGATGTTTTGCGGCGGGATCGGTTCTCCGATTCCAGACAGGCGATGGTTACGACCAGCGCAATCAACGTGGCCAGAGAGCCGATCAGGACGGAGTTGATCAACGGGTCCCCCATCATCGTGGCTTGCCGCTCCCAACTGCGCATGGACAGGGTCGCGGGAAAAGCATCGGGGAAGCGCCACAAACCGGCAATGGACCACAGCCCCATGCCTGCCAAGCCGAGCACCATCACCAGAACAGCGGCAATGGTTGCCATCGCGGCGGCCCCTCGCAAGAGCAGATCCTGTTGAAAGCGTGCGCCTGAAACCGCCAGATGCCGAAAGAGTCGACCGGTCAGTTTTTCACCGACCCACCAGAGCAGAAGAGCGAACAAAGTGACAGCCAATTGCAGGATGGCACCGGCCGAGGCGAGAAAGCGGTATTCAAGATCCGGGTCACTCATCCAGCGGGTCAGCTGCACGGCCAGTGTTGGTGGGTTTGTGGGGCCAAGGATCAGCGCCACATCGACCACCGAGGTGGCATAGGCGATGACGGCAAAGACCGGCAAACGGATCTGGGCATAAAGGCGCGGCCAGACCGCATAAATCCAGGCAGACATCGGACCGTATCCCAATGTCCGTGCAACATTTGCATGGCGGCGTGGATTGACTTGAGGCAAGGCCGCAAGGCTGACCAACAGCAGGAAGGGCAGTTCCTTGGTCGCAAGGCCGGCAATCATTGCCAGCCCCAGACCATCATGGGGGAAGATCCAGTCTGGCGGTCGGCTCCAGCCAGACAGGTCAGGGGAAATCATCCTGGTCAGCCAGCCCGATGGAGCGAGCAGGAAGGCAAAGCCCAGCGCGGTAGCCGCATGCGGAATGGAGAGCAACGGGCTGACCAACCGCTCGATCCAGCGAAAGAAGGCTGTCCCCGACCATGCACCGAGCAAACCGATGGTGATCAACAGCGCAATCAGCGTTGTCACCAGACCCGCTGCCAAACTGAGCATAATAGACTTGCCAAGTCCTGCTGTGGCAAACAGGGCGCGAAATGGGTCGAGCGTCACAGCATCGCCCCCCAGCACCGGCAGCCAGCCAAAGGCAGGGGCCAGCGATCCTGCAAGGCCCGCAAGAATCGGTCCCAGCATCAGGATCAAAGCCACAGCGGGCGCTATGAGGGTGGTGCGTGAGGACATGGGGCTTATGCCTGCTTCCTGTCAGAGCAAAGGGTTCCTGTCGACGTTAAGGCTGTCAGCGAAGGGCACGTCTTGTTGCCTAAGACACTGGGCGGGGCATTGTAAACACCCCGCCCGATTGCTCGGCTCGGTGCCTATTGCACAGCGTAGCGTTTGGTCCAGTCGGCCTCGAAGCGGGTCAACCAGGAGGCGTGCGGTTCCGACAGGGCCGGGCCGAATTCTTCTGGCTTCAGGGTAGCGATACCAAGATCAAGCGCCTCAAAGCGGGCCTTGTCCTTGGCACTGAGGCTGGCGATATTCAGAACCGTCGGATCACCCCAGACCTGCGGGTCCTGCTTCACCGCCTGGGCTTCGGGCGACAGCAGGAAATCGGCCAAGACCAAAGCACCAGCCTTGGCGTTGGCATTGAAGGGGATCGCGACAAAATGGCTGTTGCCGATGGTGCCGCCCTCGAAGGTGAAAGAGCGGACCGTGTCTGGCAGTTCCTGATTGGCAATCGACGCGGATGCATCGCTTGGATTGAAGGTGAAGGCGATTTCTGTTTCGCCGTCGGCCAGCAAGTTTTTCAGGCTCGATACATTGTCCGGGAAGGCCTTGGCCTGCCTCCACAGATGGGGGTGCAATTCGTCAAGATAGGCAAACAGTTTGTCGGCGACCGGCTGATAGGTGGCATCTGTTGCCTCGCTTGACAGGACGGCGGGATCCTCAGCCAGTTCCAGCGCCAGTTGCTTCAAGAAGGTGGAGCCGATGAAATCCGGTGGCTTTGGATAGGCAAAGCGGCCGGGATTTTTCTTGGCCCAATCGAGCAATTCGGCGGCGGATTTTGGCAGATCTGTGGTGATCGCACTATCATAATAGAAGGACAGCTGCGCCATGCCCCACGGGCTTTCCAGTCCATCGGTGGGAATGGTGAAATCGGTGGTGAGGGTCGGCTTGCCATCGATATCGGCATATTGGTAGTTAGGCAGATCCGGAGCCCAGCTCATGGGCAGCAGCAAGCCTTTTTCCTTCAGGGAGGCGAAGTTTTCGCCGTTGATCCAGACGAGATCAACCGAGCCGCCTTCTTCCTTGCCTGCTGCTTTTTCAGCGATGATCTGGGAGACCACGTTCGCGGTGTCGCTCACCTTCACATGCTTGACAGTGACGCCATAGCGATCAGCCACTTGCTGCCCTGCCCAGTCGATATAAGCATTGATCCGGTCACCGCCGCCCCAGGCGTGGAAATAGACGGTCTGGCCTTTGGCCTTGGCAAGAACTGCCTGCCAGTCCTTGACATCGAGGTCGGCGGCAAAGGATGCACCGGACGAAAGAGCAAAGCTGCCAGCCATCAGAGCCGAGCCAAGCAGCAGGGTTCGACGTGTGAAAGTTTGGGGCGAAAACAGGTTGTGAAGGGCAGACATTCCGGTTTCTCTCTCCTTTGCGTCCCATTCGCCAGACTTGCGCGACGATGTGGACATCAAATTCTCTGTGTTTCTCGACTTCGCGGCAATCCAAGAGATCAGACCCCTCTTAGAGCAACGGGACTTGCACACTTCCTGCTTTGCGCCTGTCCGGCCAATGTTGGCATCAAACAACAAACCGGACCGCAGCACCATAAAAATAGCGCTATAAGGGATGAGTGCCTGTGCTTGTTGTTTCAGTCGGGCAAGCACACGGTCAATTCACAACTACTTGAAATCCATATCAATCACGACGCTTCACACAGCAAAAAGGCCCGCATCCGGCTGGATGCGAGCCTTGGTGTCAGCAATGATGCCGGGCGCGATCAGTCGCCAGCGCCAGCATCTTCAGCCTGCAGCTGGGCATATTTCTGATCGCCAAGCTGGTCGAGCAGATTGAGCTGGGTTTCGAGATAATCGATATGGCCTTCTTCGTCGGCCATCAGCTCTTCGAACAGCTTCATGGTGATATAGTCACCGGCTTCGTTGCAGCATTCGCGGCCTTCTTTATAGAGAGCGCGCGCAGAAATCTCGCCTTTCAGGTCGCTTTCCAGAATTTCCTTGATGGTCTGACCAATCATCAGCGGATCGAGCTGCTGCAGGTTTGGATGGCCTTCGAGGAACAGGATGCGCTCGATGAATTTATCGGCATGTTCCATTTCCTCGATCGATTCCGCGCGCCATTTGGCCGCCATTTTGGTGTAACCCCAATCGTCGAGGAGACGATAATGCAGCCAATATTGGCTGACCGCCGTCAGTTCACTGCGCAAACCCTTGTTCAAATACTCAATGACTTTTTCGTTACCCTTCATGATGGTCCTCTCCACGATGGTGTGTGGTCAATCTTCAATATGTCCGGCAGCCGTCCACAGGCCATGGAGCGGCGGTGCTTGATGTCGCATCGAGTCGTCTTTGGCGGAAAGTATACCGCTGGTATGAGACTGCGGATATGCGGCAAACTACCAAAGTGCTGGCGGGCAAAGTGCTCTATCTTAGAATGATTCTAATTTAGAGGCACAAAGGGTTCTCGTCAAGGTAAAATGCGCAGGATTGACGCAATCAGCGCTTATTCTCCGGCTTCCACTTTTTCGCGATCAAGATAGTGCGGTACGCGGATTCGGGCGATTTCATCTCTTTGGGCGATGGAAACATCATAGCCCTTGGAAAGCAACAGGGCATCGATCGAGGGTCGGCAACAGCCGCATTGGGGACGACAGCCACAGCCACGATAGATCAGATTGGACCGGATCGGACGACCGGGATTTTCGTTCCGCAAACGATCTGCAACTTCAATGATTTGCCCATCGGTGATGCGATTGCAATGACATATGATCATGGAGGGCGATTCCCGGTTTCTTGCCTGCTTAAAATTTGAGCCTGAAATTCACATATAGGCGGTCACCAAAGGATTGGCAAATCCGCTTGCGCACCTTATCTTGAGTTGGAAAGGAATTTGGCATGACCAATAGCGACAAAAAGACACTGGTGCTAACCGGCGCGAGCCGCGGCATCGGACATGCAACTGTGAAGCGCTTCTCCAAGGCGGGATGGCGGGTGATCAGTTGCTCCCGACAGCCTTTTTCCGACAAATGTCCGTGGCCAATGGGGGAAGCAGATCATATCCAGATCGACCTGTCGGACCCGGACAATCTGGGTGTCGCGGTCGGTGAGATCCGCAAGCGACTGGCGACCGAGGGCGGCAAACTGAATGCGTTAGTCAACAATGCGGCCATCAGCCCGAAAAATGAAGAAGGACAACGGCTTGATAGCCTCGAGACACCAATGCATTTGTGGCGACAGGTCTTTCAGGTGAACTTCTTCGCGCCGATCATGTTGGCCAGGGGCCTGTTTTCGGAACTCAAGGCAGCGGAAGGGTCGATCGTCAATGTTACCTCGATTGCCGGTATGCGGGTGCATCCTTTTGCCGGCACGGCTTACGCAACCTCAAAGGCGGCCCTGGCGTCACTGACCCGAGAAATGGCAGCCGATTTCGGACCGCACAATATCCGGGTGAATGCCATCGCGCCGGGCGAGATTGACACCTCGATCCTGTCACCGGGGACGGAGAAAATCGTCGAGACCATTCCGTTGCGTCGCCTGGGCGCCCCGGGTGAGGTAGCCGACACGATCTTCTATCTCTGCTCAGAGGAAAGCAGCTATGTCACGGGCAGCGAGATTCACATCAACGGCGGCCAGCACGTTTAGGCCTCCAGCGATATTTCCTCCCAATTTCAATCACTTATTCGCAGAAGGCCCCTGATTGCGAAAAAATGAATACTGCAATGCACATTATAATTTTTGCATTGATTCCAGTCTTTTACAGAAGTTTTTCGCAACAGTCTGTCAAGTTATGCTGCGACGCATTATCATTTCTTGCAAATGTGACATTGTGTCGCACATAATTCCCGCTAGGATGGTCTCATACGCAGAAACGCGAATGAACCGACAGGCAGAGCTGACCCCTCTCAGTACATCATACAAAGAGGGCGGTTTTGTCTACTGGCGGGAGGACCCAATGACAGACGCAATCGATGCCGGATCCGTAACTCTTGAGGGCAAAAACAAGGATGCAGCACCGGCACGCAAGATGCCCAAGCCGATTATCCAGACCCTGACAACCGACGATCTGACCGAAGCGCTCAGTGCGGGCTTGCGTGACTTTCAGGCCACCGCGATGTATGGGCTGTTCTTCGGCGCCTTCTATGCCATCGGCGGCTGGTTGCTCCTGTGGCTGATGAGTTCCTACAATCTGCCCTATCTGGCCTATCCACTGGCTTCCGGCTTTGCGCTGATTGCACCCTTCATTGCTGCTGGCCTGTATGAAATCAGCCGCCGCCGTGAACTGGGACTACCGCTCGGCTGGTCCCATGTGCTGGGCGCGATCTTCAGCCCCCAGAGCAAGGAGTTGCGCTGGATGGCGCTGGTGACCGGCTTTGCGTTCATCATCTGGATCGATATTGCCATCTTCCTCTATGTGATCTTCTTTGGCTTGCAAAGCATCAATGTCAGCGAACTGATCACCACCATTGTCACCACACCGGAAGGGGCGCTGTTCCTGCTGGTCGGCAATCTTGTCGGGGCGGCGCTGGGCGTGGCGGTGTTCTCCATCACCGCCATTTCCTTCCCGTTGCTGCTCGACAAGGATGTCGACTTTATCACAGGCATGATCACGTCGATCAAATGTGTCCTGACGAATCAAAAGGCTATGCTGAGTTGGGCCATATTCATCGCTTTCATGCTGATGATCAGCCTTGCCTCTTTCCTGTTGGGACTGATCTTCGTGCTTCCTTTGCTCGGTCATGCAACCTGGCACCTATACAAACGTGCAATTCTCTTTGAAGAAGCAACATTTTCTGATGCAACCGATGATATACAGTGATAGAGTGAGGGGTAGTTTCTTTGGCTCGTCCCCAAAATTGGCCAAAGAGACCGAGATCATCTGACGAGATGACCGATCGCGAAAATTGCGAGGAAAGACCGGAGCCTACCTGCTCCGGTCTTTTTGCATGTCAGAGCGATATTTGCAGGCAGCCTGCCCGACAGTTACAGCGGATTGGCGCGACAAGTTCTGCCTGTATTTTCCAATTGACCCCAACAAAACGGCCCTTCTGTATCAACGAGAAGGGCCGTTTGTTGTGTGATGCGCCTGCGTGAGCGGGCTGTGGTTTGTTTGAGGTCTATTCCGCAGGCTGTGTGCCACCGGAGGACCGTTTGGAAGATCCATGCAACAGCAGGGAAACAAACCTGCGGATGTCTCCGCCAACGCCGAACAGGCTGGGCACGAGGAACAGCACAAACAGGGTTGCGACCGCAAGACCGAAGACAATGGTGATTGCCATCGGTTTGAGGAACTGCGCCTGAAGGGATGCCTCGAACAACAGCGGCGTCAGACCACAGACTGTGGTCAGGGAGGTCAACAGCACAGCGCGCAAACGGTCGCAGCTGGCCCCGATGGCGGCTTTGCGCAAGGACTCCCCATGGGCAAGACGCTCATCCAGCCGGCTGACCAGAATGATCGAGTCATTGACCAGAATGCCCGCCAGACCCAACAGGCCAATCAGCGACATGATGGTCAACTGGAAGCCCAGCAGGTAATGGCCGAGCACGGCACCAACCACACCAAATGGGATGATCATCATGATGGCGAAAGGCCTTGTGTAGGAGGCAAAAACCCATGAGAGCACGATAAAGATGGTTATCAACGCGATGACCACACCGAGTTTCAAGTCAGCAAAGGCATTCATCCGCTCTTCGTTGCGTCCGGAAAAGTGGTAGTCCACCCCATATTTTGCCGCCACTTCGGGAACCAGACTCTGACCGAGATCGGCCACCAGCTCGGTGACTGTCACCACGGCGGAATCCACATCACCAGTGACAGCCAGCGTCGTTTTGCCATCCTCGCGCAGGATGGAGGAGAAGCCCTGACGGTCCCGCAAGGAGACCACTTCAGTCAATGGCACAAACTTTCCACCCGGACTTTTCAGCCAGATGGACCGCAGATTGTCTTCGTCCGTGCGCTTTATCTGCTGGATACGGACATCAACCTCTTCATCCATGATCGAAAGCTTGCGGGCCACCCGGCCATCAACCAGATCGCGCACCTGTTCGCCGACCGTTTGGGGGGTGAAGCCAAGGGAACGCCCCCGCGCGGTCAGCTCAAGCACCAACTCGGGCTTGCCATAGGGCATGTTGTCGTCCAGTTCACTGACACCGGGATAACTCGACAGGCGCTCCTGCAGCTCCAGCGACGCCAGTTTGAGCTGTTCTGGACGTGCTCCGGTGAGGCGAATATCGAGGTCAGCCCCCGGAGGCCCGCCGCGACGGCCCCGGATGGACGCTCGTTTGAGACCCGACAAGTTGGGTAAGTTGCGACGCAAGGCATTCTGGAATAAAGGTGTACGCACGGTGCGTATCTCGGAACTGGTCAAGCGCACCTGCAGAGAGGCCACATTGTCAGCGGTGGCATATCCCGACTTGCCAAGGGTGACGAAGGTGCCCGTGACGAGCGTCTCGTCGCCACCGACCTGCTTTTCGGTCTGATAGACAATCTTCTCCACTTCATCTGCGATTTCGCGCGCCCGTTCTTCCAAAATACCGACATTGTAGACCAGCGAGATGGTGATGCTTTCCGCTTCAGCCGAGGGGAAGAAGACAAAGCCGACACGTCCGCCCTTTACCACGCCGACAACAACGATCATCGCCGCCACACAGAGGGCCAGCGTGGTGTAACGCCAATTGTAGGACAGGGTCACCAGCTTACGGAAGGGACCATCGCGAAAAGCAGCAAACCCATTGTCGAACGCGGCCCGGAAGGCACTGTCCTTCGGGCGACCGGCATTGGTGCGGATGTCGACTTTGCGTGCCCTTCTCACCAGCACAAACTCGATCAGGCAGGCAAAGACGAAAGCAAGCCCGACCAGAGAGAGGAGTGGCATCAATCCCGCTCCGGGCAGATTGGCATGAACCCAGTGCCAGCTGGACTCGGTGACACCACCAAATTTGGCGACCAGCTCTTCGGACATACCATAAAACAGCACCAGCAAGGAGACGGTGACCAAGCCGATCACGATCACCCGCTGGACGTTCCAGCCGCGATGATGGCTTGGGGTCATGGAATGGGCAAGGTGACCGGGCAAAATGAAGAAACATTCAATCAGGCTGGCGACCAGAACTGAAATCACCACGATGGGCAGCACACCCATGATCTGACCGATCGTGTCGCCAATCAGCAGAATGGGTGAAAAGGCAGCCACTGTCGTCAGCGATGCTGCGGTGACCGGCATCAGCATGCGAATGCCCGCCCCTTCGGCGGCCACGGGTCCGGGCATGCCGGACTGGAAACGGGTGGTGGCTTCTTCACCAACGACAATTGCGTCATCGACAATGATGCCGAGCATCATGATGAAGGCAAACAGTGACATCATGTTGATGGTTTGGCCCAAGGCCAGCATGACGATACAGGCTGCCAGCATGGCAATCGGGATGCCCGCCCCCACCCAGAGAGCGGTCCGGATATTAAGGAACAGGGCAAGGATCAGCATCACCAGCACCAAGCCCGAAGCAGCATTTTTCACCAGAAGAAGGATGCGATCGACAAGGGCTTCGGAGCGGGAATCATACTGGATGACCTGCAAGGTCGGCGGGAAGGTGCCTCTGACCTCAGAAAGATACTCATTGACGATGGCGGAGGCCTTGAGCGAATCCGAACTGGCGGCCCGGCGTACGGTCACCTGAATGGCAGGCTGCTCCTTCATCCGCCCCTTGACGGCGTCCGGGTCCAGACGACGCTGGATCGGGGCGATGTCCTCCAATGCCACCGTTGAACCATCGGCTTCGGACTTGATCTCGATCCGCGACAGGCTTTCGGGATTTTCCTCCACTGCCAACGTACGGACCTGCTTTTCGATGCCATCCTGCACCTTGCCGGATGGTTGGTCGCGGCTGTTCCTTGAAACCTGATCGGCCACATCCTTGACCGTCAGCCCCAGTCGACGCAGGTCATAGTCGGACAGACCGACATAGAATTCCTCGTCCCGCATCCCGGTGAACTGCACCGTATCGATGCCCCGGTCAATCAGATCATCCCGGATGGACTTGGCAAATTCTCGCAAGGCGCTTTCGGCAAAGGGGCCGGTGATAATCAGGCGTGCGACATCATCGCGGAACTGTCGGAAAGAAACCTCCGGCTCGTCCGCCTGATCGGGCAAGGTGGTCACCGTGTCGAGATTGGCCTCGATATCGCGCAAGGCCATTTGCATGTTGGTGCCTGGCTTGAATTCGAGCGTAATCGAACCAGACCCTTCACGCGCATAGCTGTCGACATTCTTGACGCCATCGACAAAGCGGATTTTCGGTTCGACAACCTCCAAAATCCCGGCTTCGACATCTTCAGCACTGGCGCCTGTCCATGTCACGGACACACGGATGGTGTCTGTCGCAATGGAGGGAAAGAACTGGCTGTTCATGCGTGCAAGGGAAAAGAGCCCCCCGATCAACAAAAGAGCCATCAACAGATTGGCGGCATTGGGATGATGGACAAAGAAGGAAACCGCCCCGCCCCGGCGAGCCTTGTCAAATCGGCTCATTCCTTTGCTCCCTGCTTGGTCTGTTTGTCTGTGCCTTCAGCTGCGGGCCTGCCGCGCTTGTCGGCTTTGGTTGCGGATCCGGGGCGCACCTCTTCGCTGCCGGGCAGCAAGACTTTGAGGCCCGGTCCTGCCTCTGCAACACGGGTCGAGACGATCTGATCTTCAGACGTGAAGCCTGAACCATCGATCAACACATCGTCGCCGAGATAGGCAAGAATGGAGACCTCACGCGGCTGCATTCGGCCATCCTCCACCACATAGATCAGATTGCCCTGATAGATGGCTGCCTGCGGCACGGTGATGGCATTTTGATAAAGCTTGTCAGGCACCTGCAGCTCGACAAAGGTGCCCGAACGCAAGGCCGAGCCTTTGGTAAGGCGGGCATAGACCTCGATCCCGCCATTGGCTGCGTTGACTTCCGGGGTGATCCGTTCGATCACCGCGTCGTGGCTCTGCACCCTATCGCCAAGCTTCCAGAGTACCTTGATGTCGCGGCCTTTCAGCGCAATCCCGTCCGAAAGCAAGCGACCATATTGGGCGTCCGAGAGAGTGAAACGCACATCCATCTGGTCAGGATCATAGAGCGAAACAAGGGTATCATTGCCGGATACGGAGCGACCGAGATCGACATTCTTGCTCTGAACAAGTCCAGTGAAGGGGGCTTTCAGGCTGGTGTCGGCCAGATTGCGGCGCGCCTGCTTCAACCGCCAGTCAAGGCGTTCGATATTGGCATTCTGCTGTTCGACCCGGGCCCGCAGGACCGCCAGATTGTTGACCCGCGCATTGACCGACTGTTCCCGCTGGGACAGGGTCAGTTTTCGGTTTTCAAGGGCTTGTTTGGTCAGGCTGCCGCTTTCCACCAAGGTCTGGGCGCGCTGCAGATCATTGGCGGCAAAGTCGCGCTGCTCAATCAGAAAGGCAAGTGCGGCCTCATCACTGGCAAGCGTCGCCTTCGTTTCGGCAAGCTTGGCCTTGGCCTCCATCAGATTGGCTTCGGCTTCGGTAACGCCGCCCTCATAATCGAAGGGATCGATGCGGACCAAAGCGTCGCCCTCCTTGACCAGCTGCCCTTCGGCCAGCGCTGGATTAACCCAAATCACCTCGCCATTGACCAAAGTCCGCAGTTCAACCTTGCGGCTGGCAGACACGGTGCCATACAGCCGGATCTTGGGGCGGTAATCGCGGACCAAAGCAGGCCTTGCCTGAACCGCATAGGCCTTTTCACGCGGCGCCCGTTTGTGAACCTCGGGTTTGGTGACAACCAATTGCCAAGAGAGGAAGCCAGCCCCGGCAATCACAAGGAGTGGCAAGAAGAGCTTGGAAAAGACATTGACAACGCGCATTGCACCGCTCTGCCGATCAGTCCGGGAGGCCGAGGCCTCGGTTTGGCTCTGATCAGCCAAGTCGGTCACGTCAGCACCGAGAGCGGCTTTGCCTCGGCTGGGTGCGGTCTTGTTGGTTTCGTCCGTGTGATAATTCATGATGTCGGGTCAATCGCTCTTGCCAAAGGATCAGGCTTGGTTCGGCCTGCTCAGGTTGGCGTCGTGGTCGTCTTGGAACTGCTCCGGGCACCCGGTCAGTCTTGATATACCCAATGGGCAAAAAGAACTTTTTGGTTGTTGCATATAGCTATGAATGAACCCCTTCTTTTCCAGGCCAATGAGGCGAAAAGGGCATCCGTCCAACCAATTTTCCGTCGCGTCTCTTGCGAGACATCCTATCAATCTTCCAACAAAGCGCCGAAATCTGCCTATTTCAAGGCGCTTAACACATATGCTTCGCAAATGCAGACCGGGCTTGTTCCCTTGCTGCTTGTCAAATGTATCTCAAGCAACCCACCCTCTGGCAAACATTTCTTTGCATCAAAGTGTAACAGCTTTTTTCTCAGCTTATGGAATTGATACAATTCGGGAGTGCAAGCAGATCACCTTCAAGGGCAATGT
The DNA here is from genome assembly GCF_003324485.1 of Cohaesibacter intestini. NCBI lineage: Bacteria > Pseudomonadati > Pseudomonadota > Alphaproteobacteria > Hyphomicrobiales > Cohaesibacteraceae > Cohaesibacter > Cohaesibacter intestini. The sequence goes on from NZ_QODK01000001.1 coordinate 110,799, forward strand.
TTGGTAACAAAAAAGGCCGCCGGGATCACCGACGGCCGAATGCAAGCTTGTCTGAGCTGCCTTGGATGGCCTCTACTGATCGCGCCCTGTTACCTGATCTCGCGCAAAGGCATATTTGGACGAGCAGAATTCGCAGGTGATCTCGATCTTGCCATTCTCGATCATGCCATCGAGCTCTTCGGCAGTGAAATTGTTGAGCATCGTCTCGATCCGCTCATGGCTGCAGCTGCAACGATCCTCGATTGGCATGGCATCAAAGACCCGTGGACCATTTTCGTGAAACAGACGATAGAGCAAGGTCTCGGCGGACACCGCCGGATCGGTCAGTTCGTGATCGTCAATGGTCGCGACCAATGCTTCGCATTCGCGCCATGCATCCACTTCGTCGACATGCAGGGTTTTTTGCTGCTCTGGATCGGGATGATCACCGGGATGCAGATCACGATGCGGGATTTCACCACTGGAGGATGGCAGATACTGCACCAGCAGCCCGCCGGCAATCCATTCGGATTTCGGCTCGCCGCCTTCCTGCCGGGTCATCATCTGGGTCGCTGCCAGCCGCACACGCGTCGGCAACTGCTCGGACTGCATGAAGTAGCTGTGGGCGGCTTCCTCAAGGCTTTTGCCGTCAAGCACCACGACCCCCTGATAGCGGTTCATATATTGTCCCTGATCGATGGTCATTACCAGATGCCCTTCGCCAAGCAACTGTTCGGGGCGTGTTTCGCCCTGCTCGATCAGGTGCGCCACGGCTTCTTCGTCAAAGCGGACATAGGCCCGCACAGCATCGGGGGCATCGAAATCGACCACCAGCATGTTGACCGCGCCCTTGGTCTGGACCTGCAGGATCAGTTTGCCCTCAAACTTGAGGGACGATCCCAGCAGGGCCGTCAGGGCAATGGCTTCCGCCAGCAGACGGTTGACGGCATCGGGATATTGATGGCGGGTGATGATGTTGGTGACGCTGTCGTTCAAATGCACCATCCGGCCACGGACATCCAGTCCGTCGACCTGAAAGGGCAGAACGCGGTCCATTTGCTGAGCAGTTTTGGCCATCTGCGTGGCAGTCTTTTCGGTCATTGGCTTCCCTCTTGTGGCACCAGATCTCGGCTACGGCTTGTTGCCATCAACCGCGCTCCGGCCCGCTGGATGCATTGAAGAGGCGGGTTTGTCCCCGACAATGCGCACTCCTTATGCATCGCTAATGGCAAATGGCAAAAGGGTGGATGTGTTTCCATCCACCCTTTTCAATAATAACACATCAGCGTCAAGTCACGGTTTTGCTACACGCGACTTTGTCGGCCTCAGTCACCAATTGCCTTGTTGAAACACCAAGCCATGATGCCTTTTTGCGCATGCAGGCGGTTTTCCGCCTCGTCAAACACCACCGACTGCGGACCATCGATGACCTCATCGGTCACCTCTTCGCCGCGATGGGCAGGCAGGCAATGCATGAAAAGCGCATCATCCTTGGCAAGGCCCATCAATGTGGTATTGACCTGATAAGGTTTCAAGAGATTGTGCCGATGCTCGGCATCCTCATCGCCCATCGACAGCCATGTGTCGGTGATGATCAGGTCGGAGCCGTCTGCCGCGTCCCCTGCGGTATCGCACAATTCAATCCGGACGCCGCGCTCGCGCAAGCGGTCGATGACCGTGGTTTCGGTCAGCAGCTCATCGGGAATTGCCACACGGATGGTGAAGTCAAAATGCTCGGCGGCATGCATCCAGGACACCAGCACATTGTTATAGTCACCGACCCAAGTGACCGTCTTGCCCTCGATGGAACCGCGATGCTCCTCGTAGGTCATGATGTCGGCCATGATCTGGCAGGGATGGGAATAATAAGTCAGACCATTGATCACCGGCACATCGGCATTCTTGGCCAGCTCTTCCACTGCCTGATGATCGAGCATACGGATCATGATGCCATCGACAAAGCGAGACAGAACGCGCGCGGTGTCAGGGATGCTCTCACCACGACCGAGCTGCATTTCCGCACCGGTCAGCATCAGGCTGTCGCCGCCCAGCTCGCGCACGCCGACATCAAAGGAAACGCGCGTCCGGGTGGATGGCTTGTCAAACACCAGCGCAATAACCTTTTCATCGAGGATGTCGGTCCGGCGCTTGGTTTTGCGGTCGGCCTTGATTTTGTGTGCGGTGGCCAGAATGGTCTTCAGATCATCGGCCTTCTGGCATTCGAGATCAACAAAGTGGCGAATAGGATCGTTCGACATAATCGCAATCCTCCCTTACTTACCGTTATGCGCCCCATGCGCGGCACAGGTCTGCAACGCATTTTCAAGGGCTTTGACTGCAAATTCGATTTCGTCCTGACTGACCGTCAGGGGTGGCATGATACGCAGGACATTGTCCCCGGCAGGGACGGCCAGCAATCCTTCGGCCCGGCAGGCTGCAAGCAGCTCGACGGGGGGCATGGTGAGTTTCAACCCCAGATGCAGACCGCGGCCACGCACTTCGACAACCTGCTCAGGAAAGCTGTCTTTGAGCGCAGCAAGCTTTTGCTTGAGCAGCAGACCAGCCTGACGCACATGATCAAGGAAGCCGTCTTCAAGCACCACATCAAGCACCGCGTTGCCGACGGCCATAGCGAGGGGATTGCCACCATAGGTTGAGCCATGTGTGCCCGGGATCATGGCTTCCGCCGCCGCCTCGGTGGCCAGACAGGCACCAAGCGGAAAGCCGCCACCGATGCCCTTGGCAATGGCCATCAGGTCTGGCACCGCACCGGATTCTTCATAGGCAAACAAATGGCCGGTCCGTCCGACTCCGGTTTGAACCTCGTCATAAATCAACAGGATGCCATTTTCGTCGCACAATTTGCGCAGGGCTCTGAGGAATCCCGGATCGATTTCACGGATGCCACCCTCGCCCTGAATGGGTTCGATCAACACGGCAGCCGTCTCGTCATCAATCGCCGCCTTGACCAGATCGATGTCCGGGGCGGCAAGACTGACAAAGCCAGCCGCTTTCGGGCCAAAGCCTTCGAGATATTTCTCCTGCCCGCCAGCAGCGATCATGGCCAATGTCCGACCATGAAACGCGCCCTCGAAGGTCAGGATCGCGGTTTTCTCCGGATGCCCCTTGGCAAAGTGATAGCGGCGCGCGGTTTTCACCGCGCATTCCAGCGCCTCCGTGCCAGAGTTGGTGAAAAACACCTTGTCGGCAAAGCTTGCGGCGCAGAGCCGGTCACCCAGCTTCTGTTGACCGGGAATGTCATAGAGATTGGAGACATGCCACAAATTTTCTGCCTGATCCTTGAGGGCAGCAACCAGATGCGGGTGGGCATGACCAAGACTGTTCACGGCGATCCCGGCCGCAAAGTCGAGGAATCGTCGGTTATCTTGCGTTGTCAGCCAGGCGCCCTCTCCCTTGACGAATTTGAGATCCGCACGTGCATAAGTGGCAAACAGCGAAGATTGGGTCATTGTCTTTATCCTCGTCCCAAGGCCTTGGTCTCCATTGCGCTTCCTGTCGGGATGATCGGCCCCTTATCTTTAAAGGCGCGCCCGATCATCACATCGCTTGCAGGGGATGAAGGCAATGACGCAAATGCGATATCCCCACATCCTCACAGCCGGAAGGCTTTCAACAAAAAAAGCTGCCCAACCGGCAGCCAAGAAAGCACCACTTGTGCAGTATGGCTAATGCTTTGTCAATTCCGCGTTTTGAGGATATTTTCGATATTTTCTGCTTTTGATCAGGTAATCCACAAAATTATCTGCGCCAAAATCCAGATTACTAGCCCATCAGTTCAAAACCCGTCACAGAGCCACCAATCAAGGCGCATTGGATGCCATTGAACTCGACTGCTCAATATGCACTAAATGCATGTCATGGCCTTTTGGACACGTTTTCATGATCAGGGCGTTGTGATTTATTCCGGCGCGCACAGAGCCAGGAGCATCTGTGCCCTGCTGATCAATGAGGATGTGAAACAATGGGTCTGACCCTATGTGACTCAAAGGGAAGCGAGAGCTGCTCTTTTGGTTATCACATGCCTTTTCAAGCCTTACAAACAGCTTATCCACAGGGTATGAACAGTTATTGGGGAATAAACGCAAAATTAATTTGTTCCTCCATTTTTGGACACGGTTTGATTCGAAATTCTGGGGAAAAGGATTAATTCAAACCGGCCACCTGTTGTAACGCTGAGTAACCATATAGTAGTTTACCATTTATTAACGACTATATATCGTGCGGCAAAACCAAAAATCTCATCAGAAGGCAAAAACCTTTGGTTGCAACATGCGACCGGGGTGCGGCGGTACTTTTTGCCTTTTGACCAGTCTAGACGGAGGCTAAATTTATGTCTTGGACTGACGAACGTGTAGAACTATTGAAGAAGCTCTGGGCCGATGGCCTGAGTGCCAGTCAGGTAGCAGCGGAACTTGGCGGAGTGACGCGCAATGCCGTGATTGGTAAAGTTCATCGTCTTGGCCTGTCCGGCCGGGCAAAAACAACCACCACTGCGCCTCGCGCGCGCCGGAGCCGACCTCAATCGTCTCGTCCGGCCCGCCCGTCAAGCGGACCTGCGCCAACGGTTGGCGCAACGGCCTTGAAGGCCGATGCGAAACCGCAGGCAACTCCGCAGCCAAAAGCCGAGCAGAAACCAGCAGTCGATGCTGTGGTCGTGCCGATTTCCAAGCGCGCCACGATCCTGACCCTGACCGAGAATACCTGCAAATGGCCAATTGGCGATCCGGGCGACAATGACTTCCATTTCTGCGGATGCAAATCCGAACAAGACTCGCCCTACTGCAAGTATCATTCTGAAATTGCCTATCAGCCGAATGCTGACCGGAGACGCGCCAAAAAGGCCAGCTGATCTCCTTCACCGTTGCTCGATATAGACCATGAAAACCGCTCCGATCCTTCATCGGGGCGGTTTTTTTGTGCCCTTTTCAAATGAGCGAGCTGATCCTTCCCCCAATTCTTCCCATCAATGGCCACACTCTATCGGTATGTTCAGGACGACCGCAGTTCAAACGGATCCATTCATGCCTTCCCGTTACTCAAAGCGCACCCTCTGGCGCACCGCCGCAGGCCTCTTTCTGGCCCTTCTGGTCGGCGCCGCTCTCGCCAGTCTGGCAGGCGTCTGGCTTGCGGGACCTTCCGCTGTCGCGGCCCCTGCCCTTGTGGCAACTGGCCTAAGAGCCGATGCCCTGATCGTGCGCAAGGGTGACCGCACGATGACACTGATGCGCGCAGGCAAGGACATTGCCCAATATAGTATCCGGCTGGGCTTTTCTCCCAAAGGCGACAAAATGCAAGAAGGAGATGGGCGCACACCGGAAGGTGTCTATCGCATCAACCGCCGCAATCCACGCTCCCGGTTTCATCTCTCGCTCGGACTTGACTATCCCAGAGCCGACCAGCGCGCCAAAGCCCGTCTTGCGGGACGCAATCCGGGAGGAGACATCTTCATTCACGGTCAGCCAAATGCCCTGCGCCCCTTTGGACTGACCCTGCCGCATAATTGGACCGATGGGTGCATTGCTGTCTCGAACAGGGACATGGAGGACCTCTATGCCCGTGTCCCTGTCGGCGCGAGGGTAACAATCCTGCCCTAAAGCCGTTTTTTAACTGCGCGAGCAGAAAGCCCGAGCCGGTAAGGGTCTCCTTTTAGAAGCCGCTTGAAGAACGCTCAGACTCGCCCCATATTGGAAGAGAACCCGGATGCTCAGCAGAGGTCTGGAAAACAGGGTGTGGTTTTGCCTGCCCTTTAATCTTTCAACGACCCTATGACGGTGACACTGGACGTAGCACCGAACGTAGGGACAGCGCGTCGCTTAACAAGAAGGACCGCCAATGTCTCGCATGTCTGCTTTTTCCAGCCCTTTTCTGCTTGGCTTTGATGAAGTCGAGCGCGTTCTTGACCGGGTGGCCAAGGGCGCCAATGAAGGCTATCCCCCTTACAATATCGAACGCCTGGATCCCACTGAGTGCAAGTTGCTTGAAGGCAATGGAGGCAGCGGCGACGTGCTGCGCATCACCCTTGCTGTGGCAGGCTTCACCCGCGACCAGCTTGATGTGACCCTGGAAGAGAGCCAGCTGGTCATTCGCGGTCGCCAGATTGATGATCAGACCCGCCAATATCTGCATCGTGGTATCGCCGCCCGCCAGTTCCAGCGCTCTTTCGTGCTGGCCGAGGGCATAGAAATTCTTGGAGCCGAACTGAAAGACGGGCTATTGTCCATCGATCTCGCCCGGCCCGAACCAGAGAAAGTTGTCCGTAAAATCGCAATTGACGTCAAAGAATAAGGCCCTTCCCTCAGGTCCGGCGGTCTATTCACCCTCCCATGAATGCCGCACCGCTCGACCCAACATGTGAGCAACGCCATGTATGAAGACGAAATGTTCGAAAGCGAAGAGATGGAAGACGGTTTGGAATCCATCATGCTCGAGCGCCGGATGGCTTATGTGCGTCAGGTGACAATGGATGATGTGATGGAAATGTTTCCCGAGGCACCGGAACTCCCGGTCAGTCAGGAATTGTGGGCTCTCCTGGATGTGCAGGGTCAGCCGATCGCCTTGGCCGGCTCGGAATCCGCCGTCAAGCTGAGTGCCATGCGCCATGACATCGAGACCGTCAGCGTTCACTAACGCCAAATGGCTACATAGCTATTACACCAATGCAAGACCGGTCAGGCTTCCCTGATCGGTTTTTTGTGGTCTGATTGCCAACCCTACACAAGGGTAGGTATCAGACCGATACCAATACCAAGCGCGCTGGTCACTCCAAGGCAGGCAAGGACCGACCATTGCCGCCAGTGCAACAAATAACCAGCAGCCAAAGCCAAGCCGAAGACAGCAGGGTTGAAACTGTCCCACTCGGGCAGATGCAACAGGATCGGCCCAAATGCCTGCTGTTGTACCGTGCCAAACAGCACATGCAGGGCAAACCAGACCGAGAGATTGAGGATGACGCCGACGACCGCTGCGGTGATCGCCCGCAAGGCTTCACGCAGGCGCGGGCGGTGGCTGATCCATTCGATATAGGGAGCCCCGGCAAAGACCCAGAGGAAGCAAGGGGCGAAGGTCGCCCAGAGGGTCACCATTGCTCCGACCAGTCCAAGCCAGAGATTGACGCCTCCGTCGGCCCGAGCGGCGGCCAGAAAACCAACAAATTCAGTCACCAGAATAAGCGGACCGGGTGTGGTTTCCGCCAGTCCCAAGCCATCCATCATTTCGCTGGCAGACAGCCAGCCATGGGAATTGACGGCGTCCTGGGCCATATAGGCCAGCACCGCATAGGCTCCACCGAAGGTAACGGTTGCCAGTTTGGCAAAGAAGAGACCGATATTGCCGAGCATGGCGGGTTCCACCAGCCAGCCGATCAGGCCAAGAGGCACCAGCCAGAGCGTGAGCCAAACAAGGATGGTGGCGAGGGTTTGCCTGAAGGGCACAGCCTTGACCGCCTCACCCTCTTCGCCTGCAGCCCCGGCAGGCATGCGACCGGCGTGCCAGACGCCATAAGCGGCCGCAAGCGCGATGATCAACGGAAAAGGCCATTGCAGAAAGAAGATGCCGACAAAGGCCAGACCGGCAATCAGCCAATGGGCTGTTCCGTCGAGCGCTTTTCTTGCCACTCGCAACAAAGCTTCAACAACGATAATCAGGACAGCGGCCTTGATGCCCATGAACAGGGAGGCAGCCAAAGGGGTTTGCCCCGCCAGTGCGTAAAAGGCTGCCAGCGCCAGAATGACAAGCGCACCGGGAATAACAAAGGCCAGACCGGCCATCAGCCCGCCGAGAGATCCATGCAGCCGCCAGCCTGAATAGGTTGCCAGTTGCATCGCTTCAGGCCCGGGCAGCATCATGCAGAAAGACAGGGCATTGAGGAACTGCCGCTCGCTCAACCAGCCCTTTTCGTCGACGATCATCCGATGCATCAGCGCAATCTGGGCAGCCGGACCACCAAAGGAAAGAAGCCCGATATGCCACCAGACATGATTGGCCTCAGCCAGCGTTGGAGACGGGTTTGTCGTCGGTGCAGTTGCCGACGGATCCTGCTGCTTGTTGGACACGCTTTTCCTTCCTCAACGGGCCGCTTGTCAGGCGGCTGCCATTCCTGTCAGCAGATATGACCCTGCCAAGACTGCCTTTGTGGCCTGTTCGTTTGACAGGTCGATAACAAGGGGAGGAGAAAAAAGGCTCGTCGGGAGCGCTTCAGCCCGGATGCTCAGAAGCGCATTCAGGCAGCGTTGGATTCCTGAACGACACTCAAAACAGCGCGGATCTCATCGCCTTCGGTTGCGGCGCGCAGTTTTTCCAGAGTGCCTTCACTGCGCAACACGCGGGCAATGCGGGCAAGGGCCTTGAGATGGTCGGCTCCAGCCCCTTCGGGGGCGAGCAGCAGAAAGACGATATCGACCGGCTTGTCATCCATCGCGTCGAAATTGACCGGCTTGTCCAACAGAGCGAAAATGCCGTGGATACGATCCAGATCCGGCAACTTGCCGTGCGGAATCGCCACACCTTGACCGACACCCGTCGAGCCGAGGCGTTCGCGTTGCAGCAATTTCTCGAAAATTTGACGCTGAGGCAAACCCGTCAATTGGGCGGCTCGCTCTGACAGCTCCTGAATTACCTGTTTCTTGCTGCTGGCCTTGAGCAACGGAATGATGGATTCAGGGGCGAGAAGATCGTTCAGTTCCATGAAACTCTCATCTGTCAAGCATTCCACCCCCGCATCATCTCTACGCTGGCAGAATGCTTCTGTTTCTTGAGCGACCAACCACACTGCCCCCGACATGACTGTTCGGAGGCAGGTTGATCTCGAGCCAACACCATCGGTGTCGGCATTATCAGGCTTTATTTGGTGAGGGAAGGATTGACCCAACCAACATGGCCGTCCTTGCGTTTATAAACCACGTTAATAGCATCATCTCCCGCATTTCGGAAGACCATGACCGGGGCTTCGGTCATGTCAAGCGCCATCACGGCATCGCCAACGGTCATCGTCCGGATGGGCGACGTGGATTCGGCAATGACCACCGGGGTGAAGTCTTCCGGGACCTCATCCTGCGTATCAGGATTCTGGATCACGCCATATGCCACTTCAATCGCCTCAGGCGATCCGGCACGTTCCGTCCGATGGCTTTTCAGGCGACGTTTGTAGCGCCGCAAGCGCTTGTCGATATGCTCGTTTGCATTCTCGAAACTTCGCTGCGGGTCAGCGTCTGAACCGCTTGCTTGCATGACCATCCCGGTATCGAGATGGATGACCAGATCACTCTTGAATCCGATCCCCTCTTTCTCCAAGGTCATATGACCTTTATAGCCACCATCGAAATATTTTTGGACGGTTTCGGCAACGCGATCTTCGGCATAACTGCGCAGTGAATCACCAACATCTACTTGTTTGCCTGATACTCGAAGCGTCATGGAACCCCCTATTTTTCTTGGGTCAATGGGATGACCAACCTGTCTTCATCCCTTTATCAACGCGCGCCGTATAATCCTGCTATCGGTTAGGATGCGGCCATCCGCGTCAGTACATGGTTGAGTGTCGGGTCGGCCAAAGCATGGCACATGGTCCCGGTACAGTCACATGCAACCGGGCAGCGCACACATATGCGCTGGGCCGATGAATGTCAATGTATGGGAAAATCTGTCATGCATAGCTTCAGTCTGCCAAATAAATGCGGCATTGACCAGAAGACATGACAAACAGGGGACAGAAAGCGCATGGCATGCGTATTTATCCACTAACTTTCATGAATTGAAATGAATGAAATGTAGAAACTACCAAAGTATTAAGAAAATTTCACAATCACGCATAGTTCCTGTTTTCAACTGCAGGATTTCAAGTCTTGACAGACCGCTTTTTTGCTTGTTCAAAACCGGGCAATTCTGCAGATTCAATCACCGCCTTCGTGACAAAAAGCAGCCACCAAAGCGAGAATCAATCAGCCTTGAGCGGCTTTTTTCTCGCGCCGCCGCTGAACGGACGACGGAATATGCATCGCTTCGCGATATTTGGCGACCGTCCGCCGAGCAATATCGATGCCGCTGTCCCGCAACAAGGTCACAAGCGCATCGTCGGACAGAATCTTGCTAACGCTCTCGCCGTCGATCGCTTGACGAATGCGGTGCTTGACTGCCTCAGCCGAGTGACTGTCGCCGCCCGAGGTGGCCGCGATGGCCGAGGTGAAGAAATATTTCATCTCGAAGGTGCCGCGGTTGGTGGCGATGAACTTGTTCGAGGTCACACGGCTGACCGTGCTTTCATGCATCTGGATGGCATCTGCGATGGTGCGCAGATTGAGGGGTCGAAGATGGGTCACACCATGGGTGAAGAAGGCATCCTGCTGCTTGACGATTTCGGTCGCGACCTTGAGGATCGTCTGGGCACGCTGATCAAGGCTCTTGACCAACCAATTGGCGCTTTGCAGGCAATCGACCAGAAATTCCTTTTCCTTCTTGCCCGATGCGGTCTGGTTGATCTCCGCATAGTAGGTCCGGTTGACCAGCACCCTTGGCAGGGTGTCACTGTTCAATTCCAACCGCCAGCTGCCGTCGCTTGCTTGCTTGACAAAGACATCGGGGATGATTGGCTGGACCGTCAGATGGCCAAAGCCACCACCGGGCCGGGGATTGAGTGCCCGGATCTCGGCCACCATCTCGGTCAGATCATCCTCGTCAACCGCGCAAAGCTTGCGTAGGGCAGCGAAGTCCCGCTTGGCCAGAAGTTCCAGATTGTCCAGCAGTGCAGCCATCGCCGGGTCGAACCTGTTCTGTTCCTTCAGTTGCAAAGCCAGACATTCAGACAGGGTGCGTGCAAAGACACCGGCCGGCTCGAAGGTTTGCAACACAGCCAGAACCGCCTCCACTTCCTCATCATCCACACCAAGCCGATTGGCAACCAGGGTCATGTCCGATTGCAAATATCCGAAATCATCGAGTTCATTGATCAGGAATTGTCCGATGATCCGCTGTTTCGGGTCAGCAATCGCGGTCGACAACTGCTGTTCAAGATGATCACTGAGGGAAAGCTCGCCAGCCAGCACGGCTTCCAGATCATAGTCGGGGTTTGCCCCCCCATTGCGCATGGGGGTCGACATCCACGGATCATTCAACTGAGGGCCGCTTTGCTCGGCGGAGCCGTGATCATCCGGAAAGACATTGTCGAGGCGGGCATCGAGGTCATTGGAAATGGCTTCCATATGCTCAGGTCGCTCGTCGCCAAACTGCTCGGACAGGTCGGGACCACCGCTTTCCCCGCCAGAGCTTTCGCCATCAGACGCTTCACCTGAAGCCTCTGTGTTGCTGCGTTCCGCATTGGCAGGAGCATCCCCGTCAAAGCGATCGCTGTCAGAGGTATCACCCGACTCGGAGCTGGACGTCTCGTTGGCATATTCACCACCCGCCGCCTCCAGCAAGGGATTGCTTTCAAGCTCCTGCTGGACATAGGAAACCAGATCGAGATTGGACATCTGCAACAGCTGAATGGCCTGCATCAGCTGCGGCGTCATCACCAGCGATTGGCTTTGGCGAATATCCAGTCTGGGTGTCAGAGCCATTCTTGATCCCGTTCGGCGTGAATTGGTACGACTTTTGCTTGTTCTTTATATCAGCCCTTTTGCCATTTGCACAATTTCTAAAACTGCCTCCCGGCATAAAGGGGCATCGGGTTGGTCTTAACGCGTGCCCGGCACAAGACTAAAATCATAAATATCTATTTATTTTCTAGGGCTTAAGATAAAATTCGACCGTCAACCATAAATCGCGCATTTCCGTGTGTGGCTCTGAATTGTCGTTGAAAACTGACCTCGGCAGCTCGAATGCGGTATTATGTTTGCACAAAATACAAGCAGTTGGAGCCGCGTCCTGGACTCATTGGGAGAGGTGCTGACGCACAGAATGGAGCGTTGTCCAGGCTCAAAAGATCACATCGAGAAGCTTTCGCCCAAATAGAGGCGACGGACATCCGGGTTCTGAATGATCTCTGTCGGTGTGCCATTGGTCAGTACGTTGCCAGAATGAATGATATAGGCACGATCGATCAAGGACAGGGTTTCGCGGACATTGTGATCGGTGATCAAAACACCGATGCCGCGGGCCGTCAGATGGCGGACCAATTGCTGAATATCGCCAACCGCGATGGGATCAACGCCGGCGAAGGGTTCGTCAAGCAACATGAAGGATGGACGAGAGGCCAGAGCACGGGCAATTTCCAGCCGACGACGCTCACCACCGGACAAGGCAATCGCCATGGATTTGCGCAAATGGGTGATGGAGAATTCTTCCAACAGCTCATCGAGCTGTTCACGACGCTTCTTGCGATTGCGTTCAACCAGCTGCAGCACGGCCATGATATTGTCTTCGACATTCAAACCACGGAAAATCGAGGCTTCCTGAGGCAAATAGCCGATGCCAAGCTTGGCGCGACGATACATCGGCATGCGCGTGATGTCGAAACCGTCTAGGGAAATATACCCCTTGTCCGGGCGAACCAGACCGGTGATCATGTAGAAAACCGTCGTCTTGCCTGCCCCGTTGGGGCCCAGAAGACCAACCGCTTCCCCCCTTTTGACAGCCAGTGAGGCCGATGTGACCACCGTGCGGCGCTTGTAGCTCTTGCCAATGTCATGAACAACCAGCCAGCCGGGGCCATCCTGCATCAGGGGGTCAAACTCCTGATCAGCCTCAGCATCCCTATCAAGTTGGTTCTGGCCGTTGGTCTCTTGCATCGATTGCGCGGGTCTTCTTGATCATGGCGACAGGGTCGTCATACCAGTTTCAACATGTCACTGTCAGTTTGGGGTCGAAACTGGTTACAAGCACCGGCTTCGGGTTCGGTGTTCGGGGCTTTCGGGCTCCGAACAGATTGTCATTGCTCTTAAATCCTAAGCGACGCATTGTCGAGGAGTTTCAGGCTGGATCCTTGTGTTTCTCTATTTTCGATTGGGTATGAACAGGCCCTGAACCCGCCCCTTGCCTTTTCCATTGGCGTTGCCGGTTTTGGCAGCGGACAGCATCTGGGCAGCCCCACTTTTCATGTTCACCGTCAGCTTCGAGCCTCGCAGCACATTCTTGCCCTGCGTCAGGACCACATTGCCGCTCAATGTAATGACCTCGCGGACCATGTCGACATAGGCGCGATCGCCCTTGGCATTCTGGTCCTTTTGTGAAATGCGGACACCGCCATCGGCCTCAAGCCGGGTGATGGACTGCGCAGTTCCGACCCCACCACCGGAATAATGGACCGTCAGGCGTGCGGAATTGACAATGGTGTCCCCTTGTTTGGCGCGGACACTGCCTTTGAAGACGGCGATCTTCTCCTTGTCGAAGATATCGAGTTGATCGGCTTCGATTTCAATCGGCGCATCGGGATTGGTCCTCAGACCTGATGTGACTTGCGCCATGCCTTGCGCGGATACCCCACCTGTCAGCAATGCAAGCATCAGCAACATGGCAAGGGTGAACGTAGCGAGTTGCATTTTGGCAGAGGTCGTTTCCGCCTTTGCCGTGACCTGCGCACGAGCCGTTGGACGGGGGCGATGATGCATACTGAAAGAATCCATGACTAATTGCTCCCTTGTTGCGGTGCTGCACTGCTTTCACCATTGATCAATGCGGTGTCGATGCGCAGTCGAACATTGCCCGTAAAACGGATCAGATCTCCGCTATCAATCGCCTCGAGTGTGTCGGCTTGCAGCAAAATGTCCTTTGAGGCAATGCGAACCGGCTCGGTGGTGCGCAGATAATTGTCCTTCATCTTCACTTCCACCGCTTCTGTCTTCAGGCCATAGCCCTGAGAAGATTTCACATCGACCGCGCCGCTCAGCTCCAAAAACTCGTCCTTCTGATTGAAGCGGCCTGCATTGGACGTGAAGGTGACCCAATCGGCGTTGGGCATGGTGATCCGGGCAGACAGATCTTCAAGATTGACCACGTCAGGCTCGGAGAGCTTCTGAATGGCCTTCACCGCCTTCACCTCATAGGCCCGGTCATCGGAAAAGCCGTTGAGGTTCGGGTTTTGCATGATGATCTCATCCTGCTTGAAGGCCTCTTCGTTGCTGACAACCTCTTCAGGCAGCGGAACAGGTTTTTGATTGACGGCCCATGTGGTGAAGCTTCCGATGATGCCAAGCGCAATCAGCGGCAACAGCCATTTCAGCCATGTCACCCGGCGGGTGTGGCGCTGGGCGGAGCGAAACGCCTTGTGCTGCTCATCTTCCGAAATGATGCGCATGTTGGAGAAGGTGGAGGCGCCATCCTTTGTCGGTTGGATTGATGTCGGATGTAGCGGTTCCGGCCCCAGATCTGCCGAGATATGATCGGCTTCGATGAGATCCGATTCAACTCGTTCTGCCTGTTCGTGTTGAACGCCCCCCTGACGAACAGCCTCGCGACGCGTCGGATCCGGAATGGCTGGGCCACGGCGCGTTTGAGGAAACGGGTCGTCCTTCGGGTCGGTCATGAATGGTCTCTCTGCTCTTCAGCTGTCTGAGGGGCGCACCAGATTTTGTTGGCAGTTCGGGCGACCGTCACAGGACGGGCACCTCCCATACAGGGGATCATGTCTGGCATATGGCGTATATAGCAGGGAAATCAAGGCGCAAATATGCTGTCTTCTGCCCCTGTCAGCCTGTTGCCGGGCCTTCCGATAGGGAATGTCGCCTGACAGGTTGAGGGGGGATGGCGCCCCCTCCCCGTGATCCCTTTGGGACCATTCAATCAGGAATGGGCGAAAATGTCACTCTCGTCCCAACCGGCCAGATCGAGCTTGGCGCGGGTCGGCAGAAAATCGAAACAGGCCTGTGCCATGTCCTTGCGATCCTCACGGGACAGGCGGGCCCGGAAAATCCCCATCAAACCATGCAGATACAGCACATCAGATGCCGCATATTTCTTCTGGGCATCGGTCAACATGTCCGCGCCCCAATCAGAGCTTTGCTGCTGTTTGGAGATATCCACTTCGAGAAACTCCCGACAGACATCCTTCAGACCATGGCGATCGGTGTAGGTGCGGGTCAGTTTGGAGGCGATCTTGGTGCAGAAGACCGGGTTCGGCATCACCCCGAAGGTGTGATAGAGCACGGCCAGATCAAAGCGGGCAAAGTGGAAGATTTTGGTGACTTTTTCATTGGCCAGCAAGGTGCAGAGATTGGGCGCTTCGGTCTGTCCCTTGGCGATCTGGACCAGATCGGCAGATCCGTCTCCGGGGGACAGTTGGACAACGCACAGGCGATCCCGATGCGGATCGAGCCCCATTGTTTCGGTGTCAATCGCCACCGCATTGACCTGATCATAATGGTTGAGGTTGGGGAGATCGCCTTGATGCAGCCGTATGGTCATCTATTTGCAATACCTTGGATAATGAAACGGGGTAAGACCGCGTTGCATGATTGTCGAATGGGCGATGAGCCCGGATGGCCCATCGATGGTGAAACAAAGCTTAAAAGGTTCGTTAACGACTCTCAAGACTTGATCGGCAGTAGCGCACATGATCACCACCCTTTCGGTCACGCCTTATAATGATCGGGAGGCCGGCTCAATATTGCACCTTGCAGATGTAACGCTCGAAAACCCAGCCGGATGGATAGGCGTCATGGGGAGCAAAGAGATAGGTCAGCACCTGCACCTCGCGCCAGCCGGCAGTGCCGCTTGGCTCGAAACTGCGCAACGGCGTTTCCGGTCCAAGGCGCATGATTTCAGCGCAATGGGTTGCACCACAGCTGCGCAGAGAGAGATAATTGTCACCGTTGGGATCAAGACGGCAGGTGACATAATCCTCACCGTCATAAGCAACGGCCACAGGGGCAGAAACGGTGATACCCGTCGCCAAGGCAATATCCACGGCGAGGATGATCGCCAGTTTGGTCAGTTGTGATTTGATAGAAGCCATCAACGCCTTCCTTCCAAGTCTCATGCCAAGAATGTACCGGGATGCCCTGATCCTAGCATTGCGCAGTCCCCTGCATGAAGCGCAACTGCGGCAGCGCTACCATTGGGCGCAGGAAAAGCGGTCTTGATGCCCACAGCTAAGGCTTTGCGCTGGTGCTCGGCGCTGTCAGAGCCTCAAGCACATAAGGATCCGGCAGAGTTGTCTCTGGATTGACCATCGCAAATCCATCAGAGAAATCCCAATGGGCCCAGCCCAGACAATGGCTTTCAGCCGCCTCGCGCACGGCGCGCAGCCAATCGGTGCGGGCAAAGCGGTCGACATCGAAGTCGAGAACCCCAAATTCGTTGATGATCACGGCGACCCTATGCTGACGCGCCCAAGTGGCGGTGGCCGACAGCTCGTCCCTGATGCGCACGGCATCCCATGGGGTTTCATAGGCATTGCGGATCTCCTCGACCGCATCCGTTTCTCCCGCCGCAGAGAACTGCCTGATCTGTTCCTGCACCGCTGGATGATCGATACTGCCCGGGAAAGGCAGTTGCTTGAGACGGGACATTAAGGATCCCTCATCCCACGTCATGGCCTGATGGGTGAAGAGGAAGGGATCATAAAAATGGATCGCATAGATGATGGTGTCGCCTTTGAGCGGGGGGGACTCCACCAACGGTTCGTGGCGCTGGAAGACAGCCGGGCCGACCACGAGCCGACGCCCCTTGTCCACGTCATTCAACCAGCTGACCAGCTTCTGGGCCTGTGGCCACCAGACATTCTGGGGCGGGGTCGGCTCGTTGAGCAGCTCGAAATAGACCTGTTCACGCGGCCAGTCGCGCCCGCGTTCAACAACATGCTGCCAGGCTTCCTGCAATTGTCCGAAGGCCCGTTTGGGGGCCATGCTGTGCAGCTTTTGAAAGCGGCCTGCTGGGTGCATGTCGACCGAGACCGCAAAGCCCAGCCCGACAAGGCGGGTGACGGTTTCATCAAGTTGATCAAGATAGGCCCGCCGGTGATCGGCGTCATGATAGGCCGATATCAAATTTTCGCCATCGACTGGCAGGCGGATATGTTGCAAGCCCTGCTGTTTGAGGGCGGATAGCAAGGCATCATCGGGCTTGAAACCACTATAAAGTGGATCCCAGTTGGGCAGATTGAAACCACGCGCCAGCAAAGCCCGATCATTGCCCCGCCTGAATGGATGATCCTGCGGGCAGTGGGCATAGGGATCCGGGGGGGTGGTGCCTTCGTCTGCGTGAAGAATTGCAGCGGGCTGCCCCACCGAGATGGCCAACGCCAAAAAAACGGATTGCAGCCCGAGGGACAGAAAAGAACGCATGACTTACCTCAGTGGGTTTTTGTCAAAAGCAGCCAAACCGCATGGGGATTGGTGGTGACATAGCGCCAGAAAAGCCGTTTGGGTTCCTGTCCGATGCGGTAGACCCATTCGAGTCCCGATTTCTGCATCCATTGCGGCGCGCGTTTATTCTTGCCCGAGAGGAAATTGAACAAACCACCAGAAGTCTTGATGACGCCAACACCGGTAAGGCGAGCCTTGTTGCGGGAGACGAAGTCCTGCTCGCGCGGCACCCCCATACCAAGCCAAAGGATATCCGGCTGGGCTGCATTGACTGCCTCAATCACCGCATCCTCTTCCTCCGGTTTGACATAGCCGTTGCGGAAGCCTGCAAAAATCAGCTTGGGATAGAGCGCTTTCATGTTGGCCACAGCACGTTCGATTTCATCTTGCGAAGCACCGAGGAAATAGAAGCTCACCTGTTCGGCCTCGGCCATACGCGCGGTGTTGTGCACCAGATCGGTGGTTGCAACCCGTTCAGGCAGTTTGGATTTGGCCAGTATTCTGGACGCCCTGACCAAGGGCTCGCCGTCGGCATGGATGATGTCAGCTTGCTCGAACAAAGCCTTCACACCGGGCTCCAGCGCACACATGGAGAGCACCTGACCATTGGCAGAGGTGGAATAGAGAGGGGGCTGATCCATGCCCCTCGCCGCGACTGCGTGATCAATCATCCGCCTGGCTGCGCCGTCCAGATCCTCGACGGTAATCGGCAGGCCACCAATGATCGGCTTGGAAAGGTCTGTCATGCTTCTTCGAAATCCCCCAAATATTCGATTAGAATGTTTGGGGGATTATAGGCAGGAAAGCTTAATTTTGGGTTTGGTCCATCACCAGCCCGACGGCATTTTCCTCTGCCCAGTCCTGCCATTCGAGCATCTCGTCGGACGGCAAATTCTGCTCGTCGAGCACCAGAACGGCCGCATCGGCCAACTGGATCAGATCTTCAAGCACGGCCGGATGGGCAACCTGATGGGTTTCGAGAATGACAAAGCCATAGCGATCCTTGCACAGGGTCAACAGGCTGGTCAGTTCGCGGGCAAGCTCGTCTTCAAGGCCGTTTTCCATCAGCAAGGCGGAGCCGATCAGGAAGGGTATCTGGTCGAACCCTTCAAATTCCTGCAAGCGGGCAACCCGCTCGGGGGCCGCAACCGTGCTGACTTTGCGGGGCGGCGGCAGGTCCTTTTCGGCCTGATCCTGCAGCGAAATGACCACCGGATGAAATCCCTCATCAATGGCGAATTCCCGGAACAGGTCGGAGGTGGCATCCTGACGGACCCCATCCTGCGCGGCAGCAACAAGCAGGCAAACATGGTCTTCTGCCAATCCAGCGGCCAGAAATTGCTCCAGTTTGTCCTGATGCGTGTTGAGCATGGTATCCAGAACCCGGTCCCGGTTATCCACGTCGTGATACGGCATGGACATCAGAACGGCAGAGGATGTGAGGCGGGTCCGGCGTCGAGACGGGCGCTTTTCCGCACGCGCGGCCTCACGGGTCCTCGTGGCAGCGGCGATCCGTTCTGCACGGGCGGATTGCCGGGATTTTGGCTGGGTCTGCTTCAGGTGAACCACTCGGTCTTCCAGCTCCCCTTCAGCGTCGACAGCGCTGAGATCGCCTTCGTTGGAAGTCAGCTGCGCTTCATCGAGGGAAAGCTCTGCCTCCAAAAGGGATAGATCTTCCTGCAAGGCCGTGTTGTCGTTGTCGTCGGGCTGTTCAGTCACAAGGGTGGACTGAGAATGCGGTTCCTCCGCATCGGTATCCAGATCCACATCCGGGGTCGATACGACATCTTGATCGACGGTGTCCGAGACGGCAACGGTCTCATTTGCCTTGGTGGCATCATCTGCTATCGCCTCGTCCGGATGGGCCTCGTTCGGCTGCGTGTCGGTGTCTGACGGCAGCGATCGCAAATCGCGTGCCGCAACCGCCTCAAGCAGGGCTTCGGGCGGGCAATCCATCACATCCACCCGGCGGGCATCGGACGGTGCCATCAGAGGGGGATCTTGTGGCCGGTTTGCCGCATCCGCAGACCTCTGGTGCTGCAGTGAGTGTGGCAACGGCAGCGTCATTGCCTGCCGCACCATGGCCAGCAACAAACCAAGAAAGGCTCCCAGCACCACAAGAACCGGCAGAACCAGCTTCAGGGATGGCTTGTTGGACTTGATTGGCACTGGCGCAGGCGACACGATGCGGGCTTCGCTGAATTGGAAATTGCTCTGCTCGTCCGTGATCTTGTAACGCTCAAGAAACTGCTCATAGAGATTGCGGTTGGCGGTGGCCTGTCGTTCAAGATTGGCAAGCTCAACGCGGGCCGTGTTTTGCTTGATCGCGCGCTGGCGGGCATCGGCCAACTGGCTCTCAATGGATTGTTTCTTGGCTTTGGCCGTTTGATAGGCCTGATTGGTACGCTGAACAAGGCGGCGACGCTCCTGCGCAACCTGACCGGCAATGATGCGTTGCTGTTCGGCATTGGCAAGCACGCGTGGATGGCGTGAGCCAAGGGTCTGGTTCAATTCCGCAGCCTGACGGCGCAACCGGTCCTGCTCCTGCAACAATTGATCAAGATTGACAAACTGGTTGCTCTGGCCATTGTTGGCACTGGCCGGTTCGCCATTCTTGCTGGCCTGCAAATAGCGGGCACGCGCTTCGGCCAACTCGGTTGAGACGGTTGCCAGTTGCTGGACCAGAGAGGTCAGCTGCTGGTCATCCAGCGTTCCCTGTGCCCCTGCATTGACGATGCCCGAACGGGCCTGAAAGGAGGCAACCGCATCTTCGGACTTTTTCAGATTGGCCTGCAACGCAGTCAATCGCTCCGAAAGCCAGCGGGAGGCATCGGCACTGGTCTCGGCACGAAAATCCCTCTGATCCCGGACAAAGGCTTCTGCCACACCATTGGCGTATTTGGCGGCATTTTCCTTGTTTTTGGACTTGTAGTAGACCTCGACAATATAAGTAGCGCCCTGCCGATAGGCCGACAGGTTGCTGCGGAACATACCGATCAGTTCGGTCTTGCTGGTCGCCTTGGCAAAGGTGGGATCGGATTTTACATCCAGCTCATCAACCACCTTGCCAAGAAAGCCATCGCTGTTCATCACTTCGACATAACTGGTCAGGGCGGCGGCATCGCCACCGATACCGGAAAGCACCGCTTCGTTGTTGGTGACACGCGGCTGACGCGGATCCACGAGAATGAGAGCCTTGGTGCCGTAGGTGTTCGGCACCAGCAGATAGATCCCCATTCCCACGATCAGCACAACGAGCGCAACTTTGATAATGCTGCGCAAATTGCCAAGCAGGAATCGGGCAATGGACAAGGGGTGGATCAGTCCGGCCCACGTGTCGCCACCGGCTCCCTCACTGGCTGATGGATAAAGCGGCTCAACCCGTCGAGGTTGCGGATCGGTGTTGATGGGGGAATGCGCACGCACGTCCTGATCGTTGTTGACTGGTTCTTCCCCGGAAGGCTGCCAGTCCAGATCCTGTTTCCTGGTCTTCTTCTTGCGTCCAAACATTCCACTGATTCCGTTGTCAGAAGGCATGACAAAGGGCGAGCTGACAGCCCACACTTGCGGCTAGTATCACTGGACGATATTGAGGTTTGGTTAACCATAAGTGGAAATGACGAGCCTTTCGCTTCCATCTCTTCTCATTGACAGCGAAGGGCGATGACACAAAGGCGTGCCGAATGCGTGGCTCAGCGCGAGCCTTTCGGGCGATAGATCCTCTCGGCAATCCAGCGCAGCAGGGACCATTTTGGCCGCAGAATCGCACCATCAATCACTTCCAGATTGCCAGCCCGATTGAGCGTGTGGAGTTTGCGCCCCGGCCAGTGGCTGTTTGGTTCGAGCGTCTTGATAACCCGTTGCTCGTAATGCTCCGGGGAGAGGTGTGTCACCTCGACCAGTTTCAGCGCGGCCCCATAGGAGGCCGTGCAATCCTGAACCGGGCGAAGCAGACTTTTGCCACGCACAATCATATTGCCAGCCGGGCGAGCGGTTGCCTTGTCGATCAGCACCGGATTTTGCGCGTGCGGTTGCCATGGTCCAAACAAGTCGTCAGCATAAAAGAGCGACAGGCAATCGGAATAGCCCCCAGCCCCGTCGCGGGTGACGCAGAAGATCCACCAGCGGCCCTCCCATTGAGCGATGGTCACATCAGCGGCATCAAGTCCGGTCAGAAGCACCTTTTCACGCTGCCAGCCAACAGGAAACGCCTCCGTCCTGTAGAGCGCCACGTCCCCATTGGCCGAGGTTTCCGGGATCATGTAGGTCTGATCCTGATGGCGAAGGAGATAGGGATAGGACAGGTGATAAGGTTCTTCAAGGCAGCATTCGACAGGGCCGGGTTTGCCCGCCTCATCGAAGGTTACGACCGACAGGACCCCTTTCTGGGTGCGCTGATCGAGGTCTTCAAAGAACAGATAATGGCGGCCACCTTCTTCCCAAGGCACCGGGTCGGCATAGAAATGGGTTTCCTTGTCCCGCAGCACCTGCCATGTTTCGCCCGCCAAGGACTGACGGCTCCAGACATCCTCGTCCTCGACAAACCGCCAGCCGACCCGCCAGTGGCTGGGGCGAAAAAGGCGGTAATAGATCTGCTTGAGCCTGTCCTTGAAACGAGATTTGGCGGTTCGCTTCTTCAGGGTCCCGGCATCGGGCAGGCGGGCCGAACGGGAAATGAGCGGCTGAACCCAGCGGTGGGGATGACCAATCCAGGCATCAATAAGCGTGATGACCCGGGCGAAGACCTGATCCATCGAGCCTGTAACCCCAGCGGCCAACTCACCGGAAGGAGCTGCCGTCGCCACGATCTTTCCCGTACCGGTGCGCAAGGCAATCTGCGGCATACCGGAGGCCATGATCGAGGCGACCAGCGCTTTCTCCCCTGCATGGCCATTATATAGCAGCGTGACACTTTCCTTGCTGGAAGGAGGACGCCCATCTCCAACCAAATCGATCACCAGATCGAAGGTCTCGTCCGGTTGAGCCCGTTCGTGGAACCTTTCCAGCTCACAGACATCCATCGGCGTCGCACCATGGCGCTGATTTTTGTGATAATAGCCTTCCTCGGCTTGGAACAGTTGTTCGACATGCTCCGGCAGGGGGGACGCATCCGACACGGCAACATGAATGCTGGCAGCGTGATTTTCGGTCAGGCGACGGGCGAGGCTCTCCATCCATTGGCGACAATGGGATGGGTCGATGTAAAGTCCAATTTTCATGCGGCGGCCTCTTCGGCCCGTGTTTGTATTGCCTTGCCCTGATCCATGATGAGCTGATCATAGGCATTGATCATTGCGTCAAGGGAGTAGAGTTTCTTCAATTCTCGGGCCGATTCTGCCATTGCGGTGGCGCGTCCCTGATTGGAGAGCAGCTCGCGGATCGGCTCGATAAAGCTGTCCGGCTCATCAGAATTGGCAAAGAGAGCGCAAGGGCCAAGCTCGGTCTGTAGAACTTCGCGCAAAACCGGCAAATCGTTGGCCACGATGGGCAAGCCGGCCTGAGCGGCTTCGACAGCGGCGAGGCCAAAGGTTTCGGCTTCGCTTGGAAAGACAAAGAGATCGAGGGCGGCGAGAAAATCCCCCACCTTGTCCGGTCCCATCTCACCGGTGAAATGCAACCGGTCAGCCACTCCCAACCCTTCGGCGATGGAGCGAAGACGCAACTCATCTGGCCCCTGCCCCCCAAGCGCAAGATGCCAGCATTCATTGTGGGTGAGCGCCCGGATGGCCACATCCAACCTTTTGAGCGGATTGAGACGGGCGACCGAGCCAAGCAGGATCACATCCTGTGGCAGACCAAATTGTTGGCGCGCGGCCGATCGGCCGAGATTGGAGCTTTTGTCGCGGAACCCGTGGGGCACATGAAGCATGCGCTTTTCATACCGGTCCGGATATCCTGCATAATCCCCTGCGGTGTCGGCGGAATTGACGGTGATCACATCATACATGCCAATCCGGCCCCACAGCTTGTCGATGGCGCGGATCTTGTCATTCATCGTCTTGGGTGCAGAGACCTGATTGGCAATCACATGACGCACCCCTGCCAGTCGCGCGGCGGGTGCGCCAAACAGGTTGCCATAATGCTGGAAGGTCAGCACCACATCGGGTTTGATGGCTGCAATCTGCCTGATCAGCCGGAACAAGAATTTGGCAAAAGCCATCGCCGAGCGAGGGCGATCCTCGACACAGAAGACCGTGTTGGGAGGCGCCTCGAAACTTGAGGATTTGCGATAAAAGAAAAGGTGATGGATGTCATAGCCCTTGGGATCAAGCCCCTCGCCCAACAGGCGCGAAATCTCCTGTGCTCCAGCATTCTCGGCCTGGGTCTGAATGAACAGAATCCGCGGTCGCGATGACATGGCTAACTCCCCTTGGTCTTTCTCGTTCGAAAATACACGTTCAAACACATGAAGGCGTGATGTGGGCTATTGATCGGTTTCGGGCTGGACGTCCGGACTTTCATGCAGGAAGCGGAAGATGGACGGGTCCATGCCCGTCTTGCTGCGGCATTGGATATTGAGCCAGATTGCCATGATCACCATAACAGCCGCCGTCACCATGGCAGCCCCCGTGATGCCATAATGCGGGATCACCAGAAAGAAGCCAATCACCCGCAGCACAACCGACAGGGTGACCGTTGTCATATAGGGGCTCTCGTGGCCCGTTAACATCAGGAAACTCGGAGCCGGACCATTGGCCGCAGTGATTGCCGTGCCGATCGACAGGATCAACAGCACGTGGAAATAGTCCATATAGATGTCGCCAAACAGCAACAGCATGTAATGGCCGAGCAGCAGCACGCAGCCCATGCCGCCCACCACGATGATCAGCGTCATGCCTGCCATCAGATTGAGGCTATGCTTCACGGCTTCGACGTCCCGGGCGAAATAGAGGCTTGGAACGCGGCGGGTGCCGAAGGTGTTGATGCCACTGGCGGCCAGTGCAAAGGCATTGGCCAGACGGGACGCCACAAAATAAGCCCCGGCAAGCATCGGATCGAGCAGCAGGCCGATCAGGAATACTTCCAGATGCTGATTGGAGGCTTCCATGATGGAAGCGAGCCATAGACGCACAGAACGGGGCGTCCATTGGGCGAAATCATATTCGGGCGTCGGGGTGCCGATCTCGGCCCGGACGCGACGCCAAGAAAGATAGGCCTGCGAGCCAATGACAAGGGTCAACCCCACCGCAAAGACGGCAAGGATCTCGGCCGTGTCGACCATTCGCCCCATAAGCAGACAGACAGCAAGAAAGACAATTGCCAATCCTCGCCATGTCAGCTCATAGTGGGCGTCGCCGAGTTTGATGCCGACCACCACACGGGCCACGTGCGAGCTGAACAGCGACAGGGTGTTGGTGGCCATGAAGGCGATGACGGCCACCACAAGAAACCATTTTTCCAGTCCCGTTCGCTCGGTCCAGCTGTCACTGAATGCAAAGAACAGAAACAGCAAGGCGGAGACAATGATCACCCCGAACACGGAAGAAATCCAGCCATAGCGCAAGGCCCCAAGCGCCAATCCATGCTGGCCGCTTGTGCGATATTCGCTCCAGTTGCGGACGATCTGCAGCTCTTGGCCGGCTGCAGCGACAATCGACAGCATTGAGGCGACAGAGAAAAGGACTGAAAAGTGCCCGAACTCTTCGGCACCGGCCGCGTTGGCTGCCAACGAGAAGAGGCCGAAGGCAATCACTGCACTGACCACCTTCATGGCCAATGTCCCGGCAATGCCCTGGGCAACCTTGTTGCCGATAATCTGTAGAAGACGCGCCCGCAAGGAGAGGGACGCCTGCGCAATATCTGTCATACCTGTTTCCTGCCGAACCAGTCAGTTCCCCCAATGGCGCCTGCCGCATGCCCCCATAGGATCCAGCAGGCGAAAGACCTGAAATCAGAATGCAAGCATGCATGCTGGTGCGGCTCTTCAATAGAAAGACTATAAACAGGCTTATAGAATATTCCGTTACCTGACATGTTTAACTAGGTCTTAATCGCGTTTGGTGTCGGCCACACCTGTCGTCAGCGCTTTACCAGTCGTGGGGGTCTCCGGTCCAATTGAGGAAGGATCCGGTGTCCTCAAGGGTCAGGCGATCGATGACGTCGGCCATCTGGCGGGCACTGTCTTGGGGTGTGATGTCGGCCTCAACGCCGCCCATATCAGTCTGGACCCAACCGGGATGGAACAGGATGCAAGCGATATTCTCAGGCTTCAGGTCCGCCGCCATCAGCTTCATCACCATATTCACCGCTGCCTTTGACGACCGATATGCATAGCGGCCTTTGCTTTGATAACTGAGTGCACCGAGCTGGCTGGAGATGGTGACGATCTTTGCCCCGTCCGTTTCTCGGGCGGCGGCTTTCAGGTTTGGCAGCAGGCTTTGGACCACACGCATCGGCGCCATGCTGTTGACCGCAAAGACGTGCGACCAGGCATCATAGTCCATGTCATCGATGGACTGTCGATCACCGCCCATGATGCCCGCATTGTTGATCAACAAATCAATGGCCTGCCCCTCAAGTCTTCCTGCCATGGCATCCAGACTGGCTTGGTCGGTGACATCGGCCTTGTGCAAGGTGACGCGGCCAAGATGATTGGTGACCAGTTGGCGCAAATCATCGGCCTTCTCTGGTGCCCGACAGCAGGCATGAATATGCCAGTCGGGGCGATCAAGATAAGCACGGGTCAATTCCAGCCCGATGCCGCGATTGCTGCCGGTGATGATGCAGTGTTTCATAATGCCTGGCCCCTGTGTGATCTGCCAACAAGTGATTTCCCCCTGTTTGAACAGGATCCGGATGTCACAAGCAAGACAGTATTAACTTGCTTTCAGGAATTATTGCAATCCAGAGTAGATCTGACATAAAGAATTGTTTATATCCTTATTGCTTTGTGCAAAGAGCCACGGTATAACAGGGCCAACAAACGGGCTGATCGGTATATCGCGCCCGTTTTCGTGCTTTATGTGACACAAAAGACGGGCCTTGATGCGGGCCCTCAGGCAAAGGAATGAACATGGCTGACTATGTTGTCAAAGACCTGTCCCTGGCGGACTGGGGCCGCAAGGAAATCGCAATCGCCGAGACCGAAATGCCGGGCTTGATGCAGACCCGTGCGGAATATGGCCCAACCCAACCGCTGAAAGGCGCCAAAATCACCGGCTCGCTGCATATGACGATCCAGACCGCTGTGCTGATCGAAACCCTGCAGGCACTGGGCGCTGAAGTCCGTTGGGCGACCTGCAACATCTTCTCCACCCAGGACCATGCCGCTGCGGCCATCGCCGCCACCGGCACCCCTGTCTTTGCCGTCAAGGGCGAAACGCTGGTAGAATACTGGGATTATGTTGACCGCATTTTCGATTGGGGCAACGGCGAAGGCCCGAACCTGATCCTCGATGATGGCGGCGATGCGACCATGTATGTGTTGCTCGGTGCCAAGGTCGATGCCGGCGAAGAGATCATTCCAAATCCGGAAAATGAAGAAGAGCATGTGGTCAAGGCCCAGATCCTGAAGCGCGCCAAGGCGACACCGGGCTGGTTCACCAAAATCCGTGATGGCATTCTGGGCGTTTCCGAGGAAACCACAACAGGTGTGCACCGTCTCTATCATCTGGCGAAAGCCGGTGATCTGCCGTTCCCTGCCATCAACGTCAACGACTCGGTCACCAAGTCGAAATTTGACAATCTCTATGGCTGCCGTGAGTCCCTTGTTGATGGCATCAAGCGTGCAACCGACGTGATGATTTCCGGTAAAGTTGCCGTGGTCGCCGGATTTGGCGATGTGGGCAAAGGGTCTGCGGAGTCGCTGCGCTCTCAGGGTGCCCGCGTGATTGTCACCGAGATCGATCCGATCTGCGCATTGCAGGCCTCCATGCAGGGCTATGAAGTCACCACCATGGAAGATGCCGTGCCACAGGGAGACATTTTCGTCACCACCACCGGCAACAAGGACGTCATCACCATCGAGCATATGCGTGGCATGAAAGATCGCGCCATCGTTTGCAACATTGGCCACTTTGACAGCGAGATCCAGATCGGTGCCCTGAAAAACCTGACCTGGCACAATGTCAAGCCGCAGGTTGATGAAGTCGAATTCCCCGATGGCAAGCGCATCATCGTTCTGGCCGAAGGTCGCCTCGTCAACCTTGGCTGCGCCACCGGTCACCCATCCTTCGTGATGTCAGCATCCTTCACCAACCAGACACTGGCCCAGATCGAGCTGTTCACCAATCATGGCGGCTATGGCAAGGATGTTTATGTCCTGCCCAAAGCGCTGGATGAGAAGGTTGCGATGCTGCATCTGGAAAAACTCGGCGTCAAATTGACTCAGCTGAGCAAGGACCAGGCAGACTATATCGGCGTGCCTGTGGAAGGACCGTTCAAGCCAGAGCATTACCGCTATTAACAGAAAAATTAACCAAATGTTAAGGAATGGCAGAAATCCAATAGGTTCGACTGCCTGAACCTTTCATCTGTAATGAATGCGCCCTTTTCGTCAGTGAATAGGGCGCATTTTTTTTACTCAAATGCATTGCGGACTCTTCTGCCGGAGTCCACGAAGCGGTAATGTAAAGTGATTCGATTGGAACCGGTGGAGGCCCCGGCTCCGGTCACCAAGATGCGTATTCAAGCTGTAACATTTGCGTGTGCCCGAGGCAGTCTTCATGAATCAATCGATTCAGGGATCGTGGGTGGATTCGGTCAGCGTCATGTGGATTGACCAGATTTTCCACACGCAAAAGTCATGTTGCAAACAGCGCAAACGAGATAATGAACCGGCTTCGTCCGGTTCTGATCACCTGCTGAGATGGGGGCATCGATACAGGGGATCAAAGAGAGGAAGAAGATCACTCCGCACCGCCCAGAGCGCTGGAGGGTGGATCTGATCAAGCGGCGAAAGGGCGAGCAAGATGCCGATCAACGGCCTGTTCGGAAACAAGAGCAACAATAGACGTCTCAATTCTTCTATCACCTCCTCCAACCGGACGAAGGGGTCTCGCACCTCCATACGCATCGGATTGCTGGGACTGATTGGCATCACCTTCACCAGTCTCATGGTGCAGGCGCAGGAAGGGATGACAAATCAGACCGTAACGACACCGTTGTCGCCAGAGGCGTCCGGTTTGTCGCTTGAGAGCGGTGCGGCGCTGATTGCGCCCTTGACCGGTATGGTCACAACAGCGGAATTGCTGGTGCTTGTCCTGCTCACGGCCAGTCTGTTGTTTGCTATCGGAGCGGGCGCAGCCTTCATCGGCGAACGGCGCCGCAATCGTGCCAATCTGCGCTCCGCCCATGAAGCCATCACCACAATCCAGTCCCGACTTGATCAATCCGAAAGCCTGCTCAATGCCCTCGACCAGCTGATGATCATCTGGAATGGCGCCCAGCGCGATCCGGATTTTCGCGGCAATCTGGGCAACAATGCCCATTTGTTTCCGCAAGGCACGTCGATCCTTGCCTTCGGTAACTGGTTGCATGTGGAATGCGCTCAGGAAGTCGAGCTCGCCATCGAACAATTGCGCAGCACCGGACAGCGCTTTTTGCGCACCGTGGAAACCCTTGACAATGCGCTGGTCGAAATCAGCGGACGAACGTCCGGTGCACGAGCCATTGTCCAGTTGCGCATGCTTGATGGTGCGGAATATGACCGCGCCCGTCTCGATCACGAGGCCGCCCGTCAGGCCAGTGAACTGTCCCGCCTGAAGCATCTGCTTGATGCAGTACCAATGCCGATCTGGTCGCGCGATGAAGACGGTCATCTAAGCTGGATGAACAATGCCTATCTGTCGGCGGTCGAAGCGGACAGTCTCGATCATGCCCTGCGCAATCAAACGGAGTTGCTCGATCACCGCGGTCGGGATGCCGTTCAGCAGGCCCATGGCGACGGCTCCAGTCTTGATTCCATCACCCACCGCCTGCCGGTGATCGTTGCTGGCAAACGGCAGATTTTCGAGGTGCTCGACATCACTGCCCATATGGGCACCGTGGGCATCGCCATTGATGTTTCCGAAATCGAGGCAAAGGAAAAGGCACTTGAGCGCACCCAGGCCTTCCACACCTCAACAATGGATCAGCTGACCACTCCGGTGGCCATTTTCGACTCCAATCAGAATTTGCACTATTACAATGCCGCCTACAGCCAGCAGTTCAAGCTGGATCCGGTCTTTCTTGATGGCCATCCAAGCGAAAGCGCTGTTCTTGACCGAATGCGGGCCAATCGCAGCCTACCCGAGCAGGCCGACTTCCACGGCTGGAAACTCGATTTCCTTTCCGCCTATCGCAATGTAGACCCGAGCGAGCATTGGTGGCACCTGCCCGACGGCCAGTCTCTGCGCGTGGTGGCGACCCCCAACCCGGATGGTGGCGTGACCTATCTGTTCGACAATGTCACCGAACAGTTGGAACTGGAAAAGCGCTACAATTCCCTCATTCGCATTCAGCAGGAAACCCTTGATCATCTCAATGATGGCGTGGTGGTGTTTGGCTCCGGCGGACGCCTCAGGGTCTCGAACCCTGCCTTTTCCAAGGTTTGGAATTTCCCCACGGATCGTCTGGAAGAATCGCCACACATCGCTGCCGTGCTTGAATGGTGTCGCCGCAAATGCAACGATGAAGTCGCCTGGAATGAATTGAAGCGCAGCATTGTCGGTCTGGAAGACAAACGCATGAGCGTGCAGGGCCAGCTGGAATGCAATGACGGCACCTTCCTTGACTATGCGTCGATCCCGCTGCCTGATGGTGCAACCATGGTGACCTTTGTCGATGTAACCGACAGCGTCACCGCCGAGCGCAACCTGCAGGAACGCAACGAAGCGCTGTTGGCTGCCGATCAGCTCAAGAACACCTTCGTCCAGCATGTCTCCTACGAGCTGCGCTCGCCGCTCAACAGCATCAGCGGCTTTACCGAGCTGCTGCAAGGCGAGGCCTTTGGAACGCTCAACGAGAAGCAGCGCGAATATGTCGATCATATCATGACCTCGAGTTCGTCACTGCGTGCCATCGTCAATGACATTCTCGATCTGGCGACCATCGATGCGGGCATCATGCAGCTCGAGCTGGAACAGATCGACCCGGTGGAATCCATCCGCGCCGCCGCCGAAGGCCTGCAAGACCGCCTTGCCGATAAAGAAATCCACCTCGATATATCGGTCGCCGAGAATATGGGCCAGTTTGTCGGTGACGAAAAACGCGTACGGCAAGTGCTTTTCAACCTCATATCCAACGCCATTGCCTTCTCTGAGGATCATGGCGAAATCTCGGTCCATGCGGACCGGTTGAGTGATGCCATCACCTTTGCCATTCAGGATCATGGCTGTGGCATCCCTGAGGATTATAAAGAGACGATCTTTGATCGCTTCGAAAGCCGCAACACGGCGGGGAACCGACGCGGGGTCGGGTTGGGATTGTCGATCGTCAAGAGCTTTGTCGAATTGCACGGCGGCAGCATACAGATTGATAGCAGCGAGGGAGGTGGGACAATTGTCACCTGCAGCTTTCCCATTGATCCTCATTTAGCCCGCGCCGGAGAAAGTGCGGCTGCGGAATAAACTCGACAGACGCCCTCGCAATGGGATAAGACGGAGCCCGCATTTTTCTTTCGGGTTCCGGTCACTGACAGGCATCCTGCCATCCCCTCAAAGATCAGGCCGAAAGCCGTGCAAAATTCCGGTTGATAGCCCAGCAGGTTGCCAATGTCAGACCCAACATGTCCCTCTTCCGAACGCAATGAAACCGTCTGGTCCTTTTGCTTTGCATCGCTGGATGAAGCGGCATCCGTCGCTCTGGCCTTTGATCTGGCGGGCGTGATCGGGACCGGGGATTGTCTGGCACTGGACGGTTCCGTTGGCCTTGGCAAGAGCACCTTTGCCCGCGCCTTGCTGCGTGGCCGGGCGGAGGATCCCGCACTCGAAGTGCCGAGCCCGACCTTCACCCTCGTTCAAACTTACGACATGCCGAGCGATCAAGAGGATCAGGAAAGCCTGGAGATCAGCCATTTCGATCTCTATCGGATCGGTGACTTCGATGAGCTTTATGAAATCGGCCTTGAGGAAAGCTGGCTGCAGGGAGTGGCCCTGATCGAATGGCCAGACCGGGCCGAAGAACTGCTGCCTGAGGACGCCCTGTGGCTGCAATTCGAACCCGGAGCGGATGACGATCGCCGCAAGCTCACCCTGTCAGGGACGGGGGCGTGGGGTAACAGGCTGCAACGGCTCTGCCTCAAGCGCGCCTTGCTGATAGCATCGGGTTGGGGCGGCGGGATGATCACCCCGATCAAGGGCGATCTGTCGCCGCGCAGCTATGGCCGCGTTTCGCTGAGTGATCAGGCATCGCAAGACAGCTTTGAGGTGGATAATGCGGGTGCGCAAAAACACGCCATCCTGATGGATATGCCAGCCTGGCCCCCCGGCCCCATTCTTGCCGACGGTCGGGCCTATGATCTGGTGGCCCATCGGGTGACTGCGTTGGCTCCGATGGTCAGCATCAGTGAAGGATTGACTGATCTGGGCCTCAGAGTACCAAATATTCACGGTGTAGATTTGACCAACGGCCTGATGCTGTGGGAGGATTTGGGCGGCGTCACCTTGGCAGACGGCCCGGAAAGCCCCGTTGCCGAGCGCTATATCGCGACTGCCCGACAATTGGCCCATCTGCACAGCCAGCCCTGCCCCACTGCGTTTGATGGCACAGGCGGCACGCATCACCTTTCCCGCTATGATCGCGCGGCTTTTCTGGTCGAGCTGGACGTGTTTCTCGATCATTATTGGCCCCATGTCAAAGGCAGGGCCTGTCCCCAAGAGGAACGGGCACGCTTTGCAGCCCTTTGGGCGCCTCTATTGAATCGACTGGAACGGGCAGAGCAGGTGCTTGTTCTGAGGGATGTGCAGGATCCCAACTGCTTTTGGCTGAGAGATGCACCAGATGGTCAGCCTGTCGGCTTCATCGATTTTCAGGACTGCCTGATCGGCCCGGTGGCCTATGATCTGGCCGCCCTTGCAACCGACGCCCGGGTCACCATATCCGATAGACTGGAAGAGGATATCCTGTCGGCCTATCATTCGGCACGCGATATCACCGGGGAAAGTCGGGAAGGCTTCGCTGTCCTCTATTGCCTTTGCGTTGCCCAGCGCACTATGAAAAATCTCGGTGCTTTCGCACGCGCTGCCGATCAATGGAACCGGCCTTCCTATCTGGCCCATATTCCTCGATCTCTGGGGTATCTTCGCAAGGCATTGGCCCACCCGCGGCTTTCGGACCTGAAAGACTGGTATGACAGCCATCAGCTTGACGGCTGACCCAGCCGACACTCAAACAAACCAAAGACAGACGGAACTCTGCAATGACGACATTTTCGCGGCCCACAACTGGCATGATCCTCGCAGCAGGCCTTGGCAAGCGCATGCGCCCTTTGACAGCGATCACGCCCAAACCCCTGATCCCGGTGGGCGGGCGTGCGATGATTGATCGGGCACTCAACGCCTTGATCGAAGCTGGCGGCGAGCGGGCCGTGATCAATGTGCATTATCTCGCTGATCTTGTGGAGGTGCATGTGCGTCACCGCAAAGACATTGACATCAAGATTTCCGACGAACGGGAAGAATTGCTGGAAACCGGTGGTGGCATCACCAAGGCACTGCCGTTGCTGGGTGATGATCCCTTCTATTTGCTCAATTCGGACAGTTTCTGGATGGAGGGGTCGATCCCCAACCTCGATTTGCTGGCCCAGCATTGGCTGTCAGATGATATGGATGGTCTGCTTTTGCTGTCCCCTACGGTGGATGCGGTTGGCTATCATGGCCGAGGGGATTTTCAGATGGATCCGTTTGGCCGTCTGCGCCGCCGCAAGCCGCATGAAGTCTCACCTTATATCTATGCGGGAGCTGGCATCTTGCATCCACGGCTGTTCGAGGGGTCCGTTGCAACCCCCCACTCTCTCAACGTACAGTTTGACAAGGCAATCGAATCGGGGCGACTGTTTGGCCTGATCATGGATGGCCAATGGCTGCATGTGGGCACGCCCCACGCCATTCCATTGGCCGAACGTGCCATTGCCCATAGCGCAACACGGGGACTGAATACCTGAGGCGCGCCTCCCAGACCAATTGTCAGGACCCAAAATGGACGCCGCGCCCTCGATTTTTTCCATCTCGCCCGCCAGCCCCTTTCTGGCGACCCTGATTGATGCCTTGATCGAGGGGCGATTGCTGCCGCATTTTCGGGCCGACAGTCCGGCTGATCTGGGACGCGCCATTGTCTATGTGCCGACCCAACGTACGGCGGATGCGCTCAAAGAAGCGTTTCTGCCGCACCTTCAAAGCCGTGGCTGGCAAAGCGTCATCTTGCCCAGAATCCATGTCATCGGCGACATGGATGAGGATCTGATGCCGTTCAAGGTGGCGGCTGGCGGCGATGATGGCTTTTGGCAATTGCCAACCGCGATGGACAGTCTGCAACGGCGGCTTTCCATGACATCGCTCGTCCATCGCTGGGCGCAGAATTATGCCCGCGAAGCCCTGTCCCTATCGGCCAGCGAGACGCTGCATGTGTCCAACACACCCTCGGATGCAGCTTATCTGGCAATTGATCTGCTGGCCTTGATTGATGCGGTCCATCGCGAGCGCTCCGACTGGGCCTTGCTGGAAGGGTTGGTGCCCGAGGACTACAGCGCCTTTTGGCAGATCAGTCTCAAATTTCTTGAAACCGCCACCAGCCTCTGGCCGGATTATCTCAAAGCTTTGGGGCTGGTTGATCCGGTCGAGCGGCGCAATGCAGTGCTGAAGGCCGAGATCGAAGCCATCAAGGCCCACGATGGTCCGGTGATAGCCGCAGGCTCCACCGGTTCCATTCCTGCCACTGCTGATCTGTTGCAGGCGGTTGCCCATCATGCTCAGGGCGCGCTGATCCTGCCGGGGCTTGATTTCCATCTTGACGAAGAAAGCTGGCAGGCCATCGGCGCTTTGCATCCGGCGATTGGTCAGGCCGCAGGTGTGGCGGGGCATCCGCAGTTTAACCTCAAGCAATTGCTCGACCAGATCGGCGCGAAACGCACGGACGTGGTCGATCTCTCTAGCCTTTCCCAGACGCAAAGCGACCGGATCCTATTGGTCAGCGAAGCCCTAAGGCCTGCGGAGACCACCGACAAATGGGGCGAGAGCCTTGGCCGCCTCAGCGATGCAATGCGCCAAGAAGCGCTGGCCGGTGTGGCCTTGGCAGAAGCGGAAAATGAGCAGGAAGAGGCCCGCATTGCGGCGCTGGCCCTGCGGGAAGTGTTGGAGCGGCCTGACGCGCGCGCGGCTTTGGTGACCCCGGACCGGGCGTTGGCGCGGCGGGTGCTGCTGGAGCTGAAACGCTGGAAGATCGACGTCGAGGATACTGCCGGGATGCCACTGGCGGAGACACCACCTGCCCTGCTGCTACGCTTGATGGTGGAATGCGTCATTGATCGCTTTGACCCGGTGCGGCTGCTGGCTTTGCTCAAGCATCCGCTGACCAGCTTTGGCCTGCCGCGCAGTGAAGTGCGTCGAGCGGCACGCTTTTTGGAGTTGCAGGTGTTGCGCGGGCCACGGCTTGGTGCGGGCATTGCACCGATCCGCAAAGAGCTTTTCCGCAAGTGTGAAGAGGCGGAAAAGCGTCATCAAAGCGGCGACTTCAAGACCGAAATCTGGGATCTCTGTGCGGGCCTGATTGATCAGCTGGAAGCCTCTGTCGCGCCTTTGTTGGTACTGACGGAGCAAGAAGACAGCGCCCAATTTGCCCAATGGGTGGAAGCGGCGATTGCCTCCCTTGAGACACTGGCAGCCGATCAGGAGGGCACACCGGACCGACTGTATGATGAGGCAGCAGGCCGTGCCTTGCTCAGCTTTTTTGATCGGGCGGGGCAGTGGAATGAAGGATCCTTGCCGCTCGATGGCCGCGATGTGCCGCCCTTCCTTGTGGCAATGATGTCCGGCGAGACGGTTCTTTCCCATGGCGAAGGGGATCCGCGTCTGCAATTGCTCGGCACGCTTGAAGCCCGACTGCTGGATGTGGACCGGGTGGTGATTGGCGGGCTGAATGAAGGCTCGTGGCCGGCGGAAACCAAGAGCGATGCATGGCTGTCGCGCCCGATGCGGGCCGGGATGCTGTTGGAGCCGCCCGAGCGAAGGATCGGTCTTGCCGCTCACGACTTCGCGCAAGCAATGGGACGGGCGGAGGTGGTGTTGATCCGATCTCTGAAAACAGGCGGACAGCCGACCGTGCCCAGCCGCTGGCTGCAACGACTGGAAGCAGTGTCCGGTCCTCTGGCCCGTGCCGCCATGCGTGAGCGCGGGGCCTGCTATGGTCGCTGGGCCAAGGCGCTCGATGCCCCACAGCGAACCATCTCATTGCATCGCCCTGAGCCCGTGCCACCGCTGGATGCCCGACCGCGTCATCTGTCAGTAACCGAAATCGAGACATGGGTGCGCGATCCTTACGCGCTTTATGCCAAGCATGTGTTGGGCTTGCGGCCCTTGGATGACATTGGCACCGCACCGGGCGGGGCAGAAAAAGGCTCGATCATTCATGATATTCTGGGGGACTTCACCCAGAGCTGGACCGGCCCTTATGATGAAAGCGCCGTCGAAAAACTGTTGGAACTGGGGCGCGAGGCCTTCAAGCGGCTGGAACATTTCCCCGAGCTATTGGCCTTTTGGTGGCCGCGTTTTGAGCGGATTGCCCGCTGGTTCGTGCTGGACTGGGAAGCCTCTCGGACGGGCGAGATTGCCGGGCGCTATGCGGAAATTTCCGGCGCCATCACCTTGCCGGTGCGCGGCGGGGATTTCCATTTGCGGGGTCGGGCCGACCGGCTTGATATTAGCCTTGATGACCGATTGCATGTGATTGACTTCAAGACCGGCACGCCGCCAAGCGCCAAGCAGGTACTGCCCGGCTTTGCGCCGCAATTGGCGTTGGAAGGCTATATGGCCAAGCTCGGTGGCTTTAGCGACATTCCACACGGCATCGAGATGGCTGACATGGCCTGGATCCGTCTGTCTGGCGGGCGCAAACCCGGCGAAGTGAAGAGCGGTGTCGAGAAAGACTATGCCGCAGAAGATGTGGTCGAGCTGATTGGCAAGCGCCTGCTGGCGCTGATCACGGCCTATGACGACCCGTCCAAGGGCTATCCATCGCGGGCGCGACCGATGTTTGAGCGGTTTGAAAGCCCCTATGACCATCTGGCGCGGGTCAAGGAATGGTCTTTGCATGGGGAGGAGAGCTGATCATGGCCTTTGACATTCCAGCCGACACGCTGCTGGCGCAAGCCAATGCCTCCCACCCTGATTATTCTGCATGGGTGAGCGCCAATGCGGGCTCGGGCAAGACCTTTGTCTTGGCCCGCCGGGTGATCCGCTTGTTGCTCAATGGCACCGAACCCTCGCGCATTCTTTGCCTGACCTTTACCAAAGCGGCGGCGGCGGAAATGTCGAACCGGGTCTTTGCCGAATTGTCCGGCTGGACCGAATTGTCTGACGCGGCGCTGAAGGACAAGCTTACCGAGATTGAAGGCAAGGCCCCGTCTGACGCCACATTGCAGCTGGCCCGGCGTCTGTTTGCGCGGGCGTTGGAAACGC
This sequence comes from Cohaesibacter intestini, assembly GCF_003324485.1. Lineage (NCBI taxonomy): Bacteria > Pseudomonadati > Pseudomonadota > Alphaproteobacteria > Hyphomicrobiales > Cohaesibacteraceae > Cohaesibacter > Cohaesibacter intestini. Next base: position 147,619 of record NZ_QODK01000001.1, read on the forward strand.
CGGGCGGCCTCAAAATCCAGACCATCCATGCCTTTGCCGAACGCTTGCTGCATCAGTTCCCGCTGGAGGCCAATGTTCCGGCGCACTTTGAAATTCTCGATGACCAATTGGCCACAGAACTCCTGCAAGCAGCCCTTGGCCATGTGATGCGCTCGGCGCGGCTGGGCAAGCGCCCCGACTGGCAACAGGCGCTCAATCTGCTGATTGATCATATGGGCGATGGGGACATCCAGACCGCTTTGGCCGATCTGGTGCGAAGGCGCGATGGCTTTGGCCGCTTCCTTGAAATGAGCGAAGGGACAAAGGCCGCTGGTGGCGAAACCGGGCTGGAAGCGGCGTTGGCCGCGCTCGCCCAAGGGCTGGATCTCAGTCCCTCTGACAGCCTTGCCGCGCTGACAGCCAGCATTCCGTTCGGCCCCGGCTTTGATCGCGATGCGATTGCGGCACTTGCCCCGTTGTTTGAGACCGGCGGCAAGCGCGACAAGGATCAGGCGGCCTTGATGCGGGTTTTGCTGGCAGCCGACAGCGAGGCAGTGCAGGTCAGCCTGTGGCAGCAGATTTTCCGCAAGAAGGACGGTGCGGCCAAGGCCGACAGCACCTTTGCGTCCAAAAAGATGCGCGAGGCGGAGCCGTCCCTTTCGGGCCGCACCGACCGAGAACAGACGCGTCTTGATGCCTTGGCCGACAAAAGCAATGCCCTTGTTACTCTTGAGGTCAGCCGGGCTTTGTTCACATTGGCGGACGGCGTGATTGGCCATTATGAACGGGCCAAGGCGGCGCGTGGGTTGATGGATTTTGACGATCTGATCCTCAAGGCAGCCGACCTGCTGCGCCCGGTCAATGCGGCCGCCTGGGTGCATTACAAACTCGATCAGGGGATCGATCATATTCTGGTCGATGAGGCGCAGGATACCAACCCGCATCAATGGGCGATCATTCGCCAGCTGGGGGAAGAATTTTTCTATGGCGACAGTGGGCGGGCCGAAAATCGGACGATTTTTGCGGTTGGCGACGAGAAACAATCGATCTATTCCTTCCAAGGGGCCGAACCCAAATGGTTCGCTGACATGCGCCGCTTCTTCAAGCAGCGTGCCAACGAAGCGAAAAAGCCGTTCCATGACATCAAACTGCGGCTGTCTTTCCGCTCGACGCCGCATGTGCTGCGCTCGGTGGATTCGGTCTTCTCGATTGAGAGCACCTATGATGCCTTGTCGTCGGACAAGGAAGCCACGGTGCATGAACCGATCCGTCAACGCGACCCCGGACTGGTGGAAATCTGGCCGCTTTATGAGCCGGTTGAGCAAGAGATTGATGAGGATTGGGCCAAGCCGCTCGATGCGCAGGGGGATCTCAGCCCGCCGGTCCAATTGGCCCGAACCATTGCCCGCACCGTGCGCCATTGGATTGAAACGGGCGAGCGGCTGGAAGGCAGCGGACGCGCCATCACGGCTGGCGACATTCTGGTTTTGGTGCGCAAACGCGGGGCCTTCGTCACGGCGGTCAATCGGGCGCTGAAGGAAGAAGGCCTGCCGGTGGCAGGCGCCGACCGCTTGGCGTTGCTTGATCATATTGCGGTGATGGATTTGTTGTCACTGGGGGATGTGATGCTGTTGCCAGAGGATGATCTGTCGCTCGCCGCTGTGCTAAAAAGCCCGCTTTTCGGCCTGTCGGAGGAGCGGCTGTTTGACCTCGCCCATCAATCGGGTGGACGCCGCCGCAGCCTGTGGGACAGCCTGAAGAAACGCGCCGAAAGCGGGGCCGCGGCGGATGCGGATTTCGCCGAAATTTTCGCGCAATTGTTCCGCTGGCAGAGCCAGATCGACTTCCAGCCTCCTTTTGACTTTTTCGCCCAAGTGTTGGGGCCGGATGGCAAAAGGCAAGCCTTTGTTGAACGGTTGGGACCAGAAGCCGATGAAGTGATCGACGAATTGCTGTCACGGGCGCTCGATTTTGAAAAGACCCAGACGCCGAACCTGCAGGCCTTTCTTGCTGCGATGCGACAGGGTGGCGCGGAAATCAAGCGCGATATGGGCGCCGCCGATGACCAGATCCGCGTCATGACGGTGCATGGCTCGAAGGGTCTGGAAGCGCCGATTGTCTTTCTGGTCGATGGCACCGGACAGCCAGCCAATGCACGCCACCATCCGCACTTGGTGACGCTGACCCATGACGATCCTGATCCTCTGTCCGACCATCCCGACCTGATGGTCTGGAAAGCGCCGACCGCCAACCAGCCAAGTCCGGTGAAGCAGAGCCTGAGCAAGCTTGACCGGGAAGCGGAAGAGGAATATCTGCGTCTGCTTTATGTCGGCATGACACGGGCCGAAGACCGGCTTTATCTCTGCGGCTATCGCGGCAAACGCGAGGCTTCAGAAAATTGCTGGTATGAAGTGGCCCGCCGGTCCCTGTCGGACAAATTGCTTGAAGTGGCCCATCCGCTGAGCGGCGATGTGGTTCATCGCTGGCAATTGGAGGGGAGCTTTGTTGCCAAGGATGGCAAACAAGAGGGGCCAAAAGGCGCTGATATCCCACACGCTCCCTTGCCGGACTGGCTTAGGCAACCGGCAAGCCCTGCCCCGACGGCTCAGTCGATGCTGCAGCCTTCGCGTGCTGCGGATATGCAAGAGGCCGAGCACAGCCCTGTGCCAACCCTTGGTTCTGATTTGGCCGGGACGCGGACACCACAGATCCACGATTGGGAACCACGGCGGCGCGGGTTGCTGATGCATGCTCTGTTTGAGCATCTGCCACAGGTGAACCAAGCGGATCGGTCTGCGGCAGCGGATGCCTATCTCGCCCGGATGGCAAGCGACATGCCTGCCCCCGCCCGCAAAGCCCTGCTCGAGGAAGTCGAACGCCTGCTCGATCACCCGGACTACGCGGCTCTGTTCGGCAAGGACAGTCTGGCAGAAATTTCCATTTCCGGTCAGGTGGTGATCGAGGGAGAAATACGGTCGGTTTCCGGCCAGATCGATCGGCTGCTGGTGGAAGAGGATCAGGTGACCTTGGTCGATTACAAGACGAATCGTCACGTTCCGACCGACCCGCGCGACATCCCCTTTGCCTATCAGGTGCAGCTGGCGCTTTATGGTCATTTGCTGGCACCGCTCTATCCCGGCAAGGCAATCACATGTAAACTGTTGTGGACGGCCTCCCCTGCCATGATGGCGCTTTCGGCGGATCAGCGGCATTCAGCATTGCGTGAGATCGGCGTTGATCTTGCTATTGGTTCTTGACGCGCGCTGGGGGAATACCTACCTTCAAGGCAACAGACCAATATTCACTTATCAATGAATATTGATGAATAACCAGCCCTGACCGTTTCAATATCCCGATCGGCAAGGGCGCATATGGAAAAGAGGCATGTTATGGCTATCGTAAATGCGACAGACGCGAATTTTGCTGAAGAAACCCAGGGCGATGTGCCTGTGGTCGTGGACTTCTGGGCAGAATGGTGCGGCCCTTGCAAAATGATCGCTCCGATCCTGAATGAAATCGACACCGAGAAAGCCGGTGCGGTGAAAATCGTCAAGGTCAATGTTGATGAGAATCCGAACACTGCTGCTCAGTATGGCGTTCGCTCCATCCCGACCCTGCTGCTGTTCAAAGGCGGTGAGCCGGTTGCCATGAAAGTTGGCGCGGCTCCAAAATCCGACCTTGAAAAATGGATCGAAACCGGCGCTTGAGCCGTCGATCCCATTCTCGGTTAGTACAAAACCCGGTCAGCCCAGCTGATCGGGTTTCTTTTTGGGCACATTCCACCTCACAAAAGCCGGAGGTTCAGAAAGTCTGGTGGCAAGGGAGATCGCCCGCAAGGCACGACAGCACGATCGCCGCCACAAATTGGGCGACACGGCGTGCGGATGGGGTATGTTTTCGGGAAAAGTCTCCCCAAAATAACGAAAGCCCACCGGGGGAGGAGGTCCGGTGGGCTTCGTTGCAAGATCCAAAACCGGGAGGAGGATGTTTTGGATCTATCAGGCTTTTTGGGAGGAGAAGAAAGCCTGAATTTGCTGAAACTGTGGGCTTTCGCTTGAGACAAGTCAGAAGCGAAAGTCTTTATTACACGCGGGCAGCTTCCCGAGCGATAGAGGTGATGTCTGCGCGGGAGATACCCAGATCGTTCAGATCGCGGTTGCTCAAGCGGCTCAGTTCATCAACAGTGTCACGGTAGTTGCGCCACTGACGGTAATTTTTCACAACGTTATCAAGCATGATAATCATCCTTTCACTGTGGCTTCGGTATCGAGTTCTTTTTGTTTCTCTTTGCAACGAAGCGGGCCGTAACTCGATTTAAAGCGTCGCTCCGTTGTGTTGATTTGTATATAGCTCATAGCTCGGGCATTTACATCGCTCAGTTTTGCATAGCTGTCTTGCGAAACATGCAAAACCATTGTTACTCATTTTTTATCCATGCATAAAACGCATAGCTTGAGGTGCTCAAGAATATTATTCAATTTTTTCAATTACTTAACTCGATTTACTACGCAAATCACCTTACAACCTTGGTTTAAGACAAGCGTTTGTATTTTACAGGTTTGGAGCGTTTTAAACCGGCATTTGGGGTCCAAACGCAAAATTTTGAAGTAATTCTAATTAGTTACGGAGCTGCGTCCTTCTGACCCACGCTAGAAGCATTCAAAATTGTAACGATTTCCATTCCAACCGACGGAACGGGTCTCCGGAAGTTTCAAGCAAACGTTTGCGCGAAATGCTGCTTTTTACGGCATTTGCCTAGCCGAATGGAGCGGTTATTGAGCACGCACTCCAGTTTCTTGTCAAAAAATGCATATCTCGAAAAAAGTTTTGGCCGTGATGTACGGGGCTTGACCCTGTGCGAAACTCGTTTTGCAGCGCTTTTTTTACACAGGCGGGGTGCCATTGGCCGCCAAAACGGCGCCTGCGAGATAAAGAGATCCACAAATCAGGATGCGTGGAGCCCCCTGAAGCTTCTGTAGATCGAGTTTTTTGAGGGCTTCTTCCAAAGATCCAGCGGCGGAAGCCGGGATTCCGGTTTCCTGAGCAATGCGCGCCAGCTCCACCGGTTCGATTCCGGCGGCTGACCCGGAGACCGGGACGGTGATGATCTCTTTTGCCAACCCCTTGAAAGGCGTAAAATAGCCCGACGGATCCTTGGTGCTGAGCATGCCAACAATCATATGCAGCGGTCGGGGGGCTTTTTCTTCCAGATCCGCCAAGGCCGAGGCCAACGCCAAACCGGCTTGCGGATTGTGGCCACCATCGAGCCACAGTTCGACCTCGCGCGGCAACAGATCAAGCAATTGACCCTGTGCCAGCCGCTGCAGACGCGCTGGCCAGCGGACATTGATCAGCCCGGCTTCGATCGCTTTGTCATCAAAATCCGGCATGACCGCTTTCAAGGTGGCAATTGCCACCCCGGCATTCATCAACTGATGACGCCCGCCGAGGCGTGGCAGAGGCAGATCGAGCAATCCCCTTTCGCCCTGAAAAACCATGCGGCCATGCTCTTCATAGCTCATCCAGTCCTGGCCGCCGATCAGCACAGGCCCGGCGCGCACGGTACGGGCTTCAGCCTCAAGCACTTTGCGGACCACATCGCCCTGTGATGCAAAAATAGCCGGCACACCAGGTTTGAGAATACCGGCCTTTTCCCGCGCGATGCCCTCAAGATCAGGCCCGAGAAAATTCTCGTGATCATGGGCGATCGGGGTAATCACACTGGCAAGCGGCTTGTCGATGACATTGGTGGCGTCAAGGCGTCCGCCCAACCCCACTTCGAGCACCAACAAGTCGGCGGGATGTTGGGAGAAGAGCAGAAAGGCCGCCACAGTGGTGATCTCAAAGAAGGTGATTGGTGCACCGTCATTGGCTTTCTCGCAGATCTGCAAGGCCTCCACCAAGGCTTCGTCGCTGACAAAGCTGCCCGCAAGACGGATCCGCTCATGGAAATGAACCAGATGGGGCGAGCTGTAGACATGAACCTTGAGGCCCGCCGCTTCCGCCATGGCGCGGATGAAGGCTGAGGTCGACCCTTTGCCATTGGTTCCGGCCACATGGATGGTGGGCGGCAGGGCATGGTGCGGATTGCCCAGCTTGTCGAGCAGGACATGCATGCGTTCCAAGCCCAGATCAATGCTTTTGGGATGCAGCGCGATCATGCGCTCGAGTATCGCTTCTGCCTGTTCCATCATTGCCGACCAGTGTGTTGGATTTTGGATCGGTTCTGTATATCCGTCGGCCAAGCCCGTGGCAATCGACAAGTGTGGCTCTCACGTCAGGCCAAACGGGGCGTCACCACAAAAAAGCCCGGCCTCTTCCGAGGTCGGGCCGTACGATAGCAGGTAGGCAAGCCATACCACCAACAAGAAAGGGCTTAGCCCTTGTTGTTGGCTGTTTCTTCCGCAGCCTCGTCAGTTGCCTTTGGCTCGTCCTCAGCGGCAACCGTCTCTGCTGGATCAGCGGCCTGTGCAGCGACCGGGGCTTCTTCAACTGCCTCGACCGGGGCTTCTTCAACGAGATCAGCCATGGGCACGGGGGCCTCTTTGGGCTCTGGGGTGTCGGTGTTGGTGAAGAAGCGGCACAGGCGGGCAATGGTGCTTGGCAGATCATGACGATGGACAACCATGTCGACCATGCCATGCTCCTTGAGATATTCGGCACGCTGGAAGCCTTCTGGCAGTTTTTCGCGGATCGTCTGTTCGATCACGCGCTGACCGGCAAAACCGATCAAAGCCCCCGGCTCGGCCAGATGAATGTCACCAAGCATCGCGTAAGAAGCAGTCACGCCACCGGTCGTCGGATCGGTCAGGACCAGAATGTAAGGCAATCCTGCTTCGCGCAAAGCCTGAACGGCGACGGTCGTGCGCGGCATCTGCATCAGCGAGAGAATGCCCTCCTGCATGCGTGCACCACCAGAAGCGGTGAACAGAACGAAAGGCGTTTTGTCTTCGACGGCACGCAGCATACCGGTGATCAAGGCTTCACCGGCGGCCATGCCAAGGGAACCGCCAAGGAAGGTGAAATCCTGCACGGCGGCGGTGAGCAACAGGCCCTCGACCGTGCCTTGCGCGACAGAGACCGAATCCTGCTTGCCCGTTTTGGCGCGCGCATCGCGCATGCGGTCGACATAGCGCTTGGTGTCGCGGAACTTCAGCGGATCCATCGACGCTTCTGGCAACTCCAGCAGGCTATAGTCGCCATCATCAAACAGGAAGCCGAAGCGCTGGGTTGCATTCAGCCGCATGTGGAATTCAGAGTTCGGCACGACGAACTGATTGTTTTCCAAATCCCGATGGAACACCATTTCTCCGGTGACCGGGCATTTGATCCAGAGATTTTCCGGTGCTTCCCGCCGGTTCAAAATCGAGCGAATTTTCGGTCTGACGACAGTGTTAATCCAGTTCACGAACCACTTCCTGATCTATGCCCTTTTGGGCTTGTTCTGCTGCATCCCTTTCCCGGCTAGGATGAAGCCAGGATGAAATGCCTTCCCGTTCTGTTGCATCCCGCCCGAACCATGCCCTTACATGAAGGTCACTGGCAGCGTAGGCGTGGCCCTGACCCCATGAGACCGCCAGCCCCTGCAAGTGGGACGGGTTCCTCTGATCATGAGACCGAGCAAGGTCAATCCCCGCAGCAGCGCGAGGTGTTCACAATGTTGGTGGCTAACAAAAAGGCCTCAAACGAGGCCTTTGTCAGGCCGTGCCATACAATACACGCAAATGTGACGATGGCACGACCTTATTTCAATGCCTGAAGCGGGTTTCAGGGTCAGTTATTGACGAAAATCCCCCTAAAGGGCAGGGTGACCTTCCCTAACGTAATTAGATTCAGACCCGATTGATCGGGCCTTGACGGTCAGCTTCTGGCGTCAGCGCAGCCCTTGGCAAGGCCTGCAACAATGTCCGTTACAGCGCTAACGGTGGTGGCAGTGGCTTTGCCATTGTCATCGAGGCTTTCGCGAATGGCATTGACCAGCACCGAGCCGACCACAACCCCGTCAGCGGTCGCGCCGACAGCAGAGGCTTGCTCTGGGGTTTTCACACCAAAACCGACGGCAACGGGCAGATCGGTATGGCCTTTGATCTGCTTGACCGCAACCGCCACTTTGTCGGCATCCAGTGCGCCGGTGCCGGTGATACCGGTGACCGAAACATAATAGACAAAGCCGGAGGTGTTCTGCAGCACTTTGGGCAGGCGGGCATCATCGGTGGTGGGCGTTGCCAGACGGATGAAGTTGAGGCCGCCATCACGGGCCGGAAGGCACAGCTCGTCGTCATGCTCAGGTGGCAGATCAACGACGATCAGGCCATCGACGCCCGCAGCCTTGGCATCAGCGACGAACTTTTCCGGTCCCCAAATATAGATGGGATTGTAATAACCCATCAGGATGATCGGGGTGTCGTTGTCTTCCTTGCGGAAATCCCGCACCATCTGCAAGGTCTTTTCCATCGTGTGACCACCGGCCAGCGCGCGCTGGGTGGCGAGCTGGATCGGCACGCCCTCAGCCATCGGATCGGAGAAAGGCATGCCCAACTCGATCACGTCAATGCCAGCCTTTGGCAAGGCCTTCAACAGGGCCAGCGAGGTGTCGAGATCCGGATCCCCGGCGGTGATGAAGCCGACCAGAGCGGGACGATTTTCGGCCTTGCAGGCAGCAAAGCGGGTATCGATACGAGTTTTTTCCATTGCTTTTGTTCCTGCTGCTTATTCCGAAATCGAGCCAAGGCCGAGATGCTTGCTGACGGTGTTGACATCCTTGTCACCACGTCCGGACAGGTTGACCACGATGATCTGGTCCTTGTCCATGCTCGGTGCCCGCTTGATGACTTCGGCGATGGCGTGGGAGCTTTCGAGCGCCGGAATGATGCCTTCGGTGCGGCAGAGCAACTGGAACGCGTCGAGGGCTTCTTTGTCGCTGGCCGAGACATAGTCCACACGGCCGGAATCGCGCAGGTAGGAATGTTCCGGTCCGATGCCCGGATAATCAAGACCGGCAGAGATGGAATGGCCTTCCAGGATCTGGCCGTCGTCATCCTGCAGCAAATAGGTACGGTTGCCATGCAACACACCCGGCTTGCCTGCATTCAATGAGGCGCAGTGGGCTTCGGTATCAAGACCGTGACCGGCCGCTTCGACGCCGACAATCTGAACGCCTTCATCCTCAAGGAAAGGATGGAACATGCCAATGGCATTGGAACCACCACCAAGGCAGGCGACCAGCATGTCTGGCAAGCGCCCTTCAGCAGCCTGCATCTGCTCTTTGACTTCCTGACCAATGATCGACTGAAAGTCCCGCACAAGGCGCGGATAAGGATGCGGGCCAGCGGCGGTACCAATGATATAATAGGTGTTGTCGACATTGGTGACCCAGTCGCGCAGGGCTTCGTTCATGGCATCCTTGAGGGTGCCAGCACCAGCGGTCACCGGATTGACCTTGCCGCCAAGCAGTTCCATGCGGAAGACATTCGGCGCCTGACGCTCCACATCGGTCGCCCCCATATAGACTTCGCAGGGGAAGCCAAAGCGGGCGCAGACGGTGGCGGTGGCCACCCCGTGTTGACCGGCACCGGTTTCGGCGATGATCCGGGTTTTTCCCATCCGTTTGGCAAGCAGGATCTGGCCAAGGCAGTTGTTGATCTTGTGGCTGCCGGTATGGTTCAGCTCTTCGCGCTTGAGATAGATTTTCGCGCCGCCCAGCTCTTCGGTCAGGCGCTCGGCATAGTAAAGCGGGCTCTGACGACCGACATAATGTTTGTGCAAGTCGGCCAGTTCGGCATGAAAGGCCGGGTCGGCCATGGCTTCATTATAGGCCTTCTCGAGCGAGAGGATCAGCGGCATCAGGGTTTCGGAGACAAACTGGCCGCCATAGATCCCGAAAAAGCCGCGCTCGTCCGGTCCCTGAAAGCGGGAGTTTGGCAGGGTCGATGTATCTGTCATGGCAATTTCCTTGCGCATATCTGGCTGTCTTTGGCGGAAGGCTGACGCCTTCAATCCGGCACCCTTTATGCGGCGCCTTTGGCTGCAAAGACAAAATCAATGATCTTTTGCCGGTCCTTGACGCCCGGCTCACTTTCCACCCCGGATGACACATCCACCCCTTGGGGATGGATCAGGCGGATTGCCTCGGCCACATTGTCCGGGTCAAGACCACCTGCCAGGATGAGCGGTTTCGATAGCTTGAGATTCTTGATCAGTTGCCAGTCAAAGCTGATGCCATTGCCGCCCGGAAGATCGGTTTTCATCTCCTTGGGGGGCTTGGCGTCCAACAACAGCATGTCGCACACGGCTTCATAGGAAGCGATGGGTGCCAGATCTGTTTCATCCCGAATGGCAAGCGCCTTCATGACCGGACGGCCGAAGCGCGCCTTGATGTCTGCCACTCTTTGAGGGGATTCAGACCCGTGCAATTGCCAGATATCGGGATTGATCGACTGGTCGATGGCCTCAAGCTCATCGTCACTCGCATTGACAGTGAGGGCGACTATGGACGCTTTGCCGCGTACCGGACCCACCAGTTCCTTCGCTTTCCCATATTCCACATGCCTCGGGCTTTTTGGAAAAAACACAAACCCAATCCAGTTTGCACCGGCTTGCAGGCAGGTCTCGATCATATCCGGTGTCGATAGCCCGCATATCTTTACATACATGGCCAACCCTCTCGATGCAATGGTTTTGGGGTTTTGGGGTTTTGGGGTGATGGCCCGGATGCGCCTAGGTCATCTGTTCGTATATATATCGTGCCGCGGCCAGATCCTCAATGGCGGTGCCAACCGACTTGAACAGGGTGATGTCTTCGTCACGAACCCGTCCCTTGCATTTACCCTGTGTGAGGCCAAACAGATCACCGCGAATGTCGTCAGGCTCCAAAATACCGGTTTGCAGAGGCTGGACGATATCGCCGCCCTCCTTGGTCGCCCCGGCAATCGTGTCCAGATAGACCTCGGCACGTGTGATGCATTGATCGTCCGATTCCCGCATATCCGGCCGGAAGGCGCCGACCAGATCGAGATGGGCACCGGGCTTCAGCCATGCACCATCAATCAACGGCTGGGTTGCCATGGTGGCACAGGAAATGATGTCGCCTTCCGCCACGGCCTTGGCCCGGTCATCGGCCACCTCAATCGTCACATCCAGGCCATCGAGCCCAGCGGCAACCCGTTCGGCCTTGCCTTTATTGCGGCCCCAAATGATGATCCGCCTGATATCGCGCACGCTCATATGGGCGCGGATCAGATGCTCGGACAGCGCACCGGTCCCTACCATGGTCAGGGTCTTGGCATCCTTGCGCGCCAGATAGTCGGCAGCAAGCGCTGAGGCGCAGGCGGTGCGCCAGACTGTTAGCGAAGGCCCATCCATAATGGCGCGCACCGTGCCGCTTTGTTGATCGAGCAGAAAATAGGCTCCAAGGATCGATGGCAAACTGACGCGCACCTCATTGTCCGGGAAGACTGTCACCATCTTGATGCCGATATAGCCATTGTAGGAGGTGCCGTTGGCTTGAGCATCACTCCATGCAGGCATTAGCAACAGGGTTGCGTCGGACTGATCCGGCAGGGAAATGGTATGATGATGGCGCACTGGCGTCACATAGCGCGCCTGAAAGGCCTGCCGGAGTGCCTCCACTAGCGCCTTGTAATTCATGGCCCGGTTGATGGTGGCGGCATCCAGAAACTGCATGGAGGACCCTTTCTTGGATTGGATACAATGTTCAGCTGTCTCTTTATATAACGAGCCTGTCTCCCCGGCGCAATCGCCTCGCGCATCAACAAGGGCCCACATGCGGACATAGGGGTCAGCTGAATACAAAAATGCCAGCCTCAAAGGCTGGCATCTTCACTCGCATTTCCAAGCTTGCGCCTTTCTTGCCTGACGTCTTCTATGTGCCGCGGTCTGTGACAGCAGACATCGGCCGGAATGGTCAGGCCGCCGGGCGGGCGATATTATCGTCCGAAGGCGCAGGCAGAGCCGGCGCGTCACTTTGCGGTAGCGTGGTCAGCTTCTCGACCCGCTTCTGCTGGCGATCGGCTTCATTGCGCCATTTGCGTGCTTCATAGCGTTTTTCGCGGGCTGTGCGGCGGTGGCGTCCCTGCTTCATCCAAGCCATGAAGCCACCAATCAGGATGCCCACCAGAAGGGATCCGAACATGACGACATAGAGCGGGACCGAGAAGTCCAAAGCAGGCTGCTCTGGCGAAAAGGGATCGAGCGCCAGATGGACATTGTGACGGTTCGCAACCGCCAGCGATACAAGCACAATGCCGACTGGCACCAGTATGAGCAACTGGAAGAGACGCTTGATAGCTTTCATGATCGTGTGAAATCCAAGTTAGCGGCCAAGGAGTTATTCTCCCGCATCTTCGCCATCATTGAGGCGTTCGCGCATTTCCTTGCCGGTTTTGAAGAAGGGAACAAATTTCTCGGCCACAGGTACTTTCTCACCGGTTCTCGGATTTCGGCCGACTCGCGCCGGACGATTCTTGACAGAAAAGGCCCCGAAGCCACGCAACTCGACCCTGTCGCCGCGCGCAAGCGCATCGGAGATTTCATCAAGTATGGCATTCACGATATGCTCAACATCCCGTTGATAGAGATGTGGGTTCTGTTCTGCGATAGTCTGTACCAGTTCGGACTTTATCATCGTCCGCTCCCCTTCGTTCCTGTGCCCTATATGGCGAGATACGTACGCGCCATGTCCCCGGCTGATGCAAAAGCGTAATATGCTATTATTGTTCGCTTTTTTGAGCCTGCCAAACTGAAACCAGTCCGTCAAGTTTCCCAACCTGTTTTCGTGTGTCAATCAGGTCAAAAAGTGGTGCTGGCACCCATTTTGAGAGGAATTTGCTGGCCAAACCGAACGGAAGGTCGTCCCGCAGTGGGGCAGGCTTCCATTCTATGACCTTCAGATCGGCGCTCAAATCATGCTGTTTGATCAGCCAATCCTTGGCTGTTTCCGGCCCTCCGAGCTCATCGACCAGCTGCAACTCGACCGCCTGACCGCCGGTTACAACCCGACCATCAGCCAGCTTGAGGGTGGTTTCCCTGTCGAAAGGACGGCGGTTGGCGACAAGATCGACAAACCATTGATAGGAATCGTCAATCATCCGCTGGATCATTGCTTCGGCTTCGGGATTGCGCTTTGAGAAGGGATTCGGCTCCGCCTTCAAGGGCGTGCTCTTGATGGCACGCATTTCAACTCCCACCGTGTTCATCAGCTTGGTCACATCGGTATATTGGAAGATCACACCAATCGAGCCGGTGATGGTCGAGCGTCGGGCGAAGATCCGTTCCGCTGGCAGGGAGACCATATAGCCAGCAGAGGTCGCGATGCCGTCCATGCTGGTGACCAGAGGTTTTTTCTTGGCCAGCTTGCTCAGGGCCTCATACATGGCTTCACCGCCAGAGGTGGAACCGCCGGGACTGTTGACCGACAGGATCACTCCCTTGACCGCATCGCTTTGCTCGAGCTTGCGGATCAGGTCGAGCTTGCGCTGTTCCCCGAGAATCACGCCGTCGATTGTCAGCTTGGCGATATGCGGGCTGTTGCGCTTGAGATCGGGACTGTTGGCCACAACCGAGTAGCCGGCAACAGCTACCAACAAAATGAGAGACAGGATGGCAACAATGCGCCAGATGGACAGTTTGCGGCGCATTTGGCGCCGTTCGAGCGCGTGGTCTGTATCGAATATCATCTTTGCTTCCCGCATCGCTCAGCCATGGCTGCGCAAGGCTCCAAGTCTTTGTTGGTTTCAGTCGTTGGCTTGATGGACGGATCCTAACCAAGAGTATCGGCTATGATTTAATACCCGCCTTGGACGGATTTGCAACGATCTTGACCGGTCGAGTTTAAGAAAGGGTTTGGGTGAACGGCAATTGGGCAGATTTTCGCATCAGGCAAAAGTCTCGCTTGATCAGCCGCATCGCCCATATTCCGCTCTGCCGCAAGGCAACAAAAAACCGCAGATGCAAGGCATCTGCGGTTTCTCATTTCAAATGTCATCCCTTGCGGGGCGACAGCAAATCTTAGTCGTCGTCGCGGGCTTTCAGTGCAGCACCGAGAATGTCGCCAAGGGATGCGCCAGCATCGGAAGACCCGAACTGTGCAATGGCTTCTTTCTCTTCTGCAACTTCCAGCGCCTTGATGGAGACGGACAGTTTGCGGTTTTTCTTGTCGAACTGGGTGATGCGTGCGTCGACTTTTTCACCAACCTGGAAGCGGTCGGTGCGCTGGTCGCCACGGTCACGAGCAAGGTCACCACGGCGAATGAAGGCGGTCATGTCGCTGTCAACAACTTTGACTTCGAGACCGTTTTCTTTCACTTCGGTGATTTCACAGGTTACGATTGCACCACGCTTCATGTCGCCGGAAGCTTCCTCGAACGGATCGCTTTCAAGCTGCTTGATGCCAAGGGAAATACGCTCTTTGTCGACATCCACATCGAGGATGACGGCTTTGACCATATCGCCTTTGTTGTATTCTTCGAGAACCTGCTCGCCAGGACGGTTCCAGTCCAGATCGGACAGGTGAACCATGCCGTCGACTTCGCTTTCGAGGCCGATGAAGAGACCGAATTCGGTCTTGTTCTTGACTTCGCCTTCGACAACGGTGCCGGCTGGGTTTTTGTCAGCAAAGACAGCCCATGGATTGTCGAGAGTCTGTTTCAGGCCGAGGGATACGCGGCGTTTCACAGGATCGACTTCCAGGATCATCACTTCCACTTCCTGAGAGGTGGAAACGATTTTGCCCGGATGAACGTTCTTCTTGGTCCAAGACATTTCAGAAACGTGGATCAGGCCTTCGATGCCTGGCTCCAGTTCAAGGAATGCGCCGTAATCGGTGATGTTGGTCACGCGACCGGTGAATTTGGAACCAACAGGGTAACGCTGTTCGATCTCGGTCCATGGATCAACTTCAAGCTGCTTCATGCCGAGGGAAATGCGGTGCGTTTCCTGATTGACGCGAACGATCTGAACCTTGACGGTCTGGCCGATGGTCAACACTTCGCTTGGATGGTTGATGCGGCGCCATGCAATGTCGGTGACGTGCAGCAGGCCGTCGATGCCACCCAGATCCACAAATGCACCATAGTCGGTGATGTTTTTGACAACACCCTCGACGGTCTGGCCTTCTTTGAGGTTCTGAACCAGCTCGGTGCGCAGTTCGGCGCGGGTCTCTTCCAGAATGACACGGCGAGACACAACGATGTTGCCACGACGCTTGTCCATTTTCAGGATCTGGAAAGGCTGTGGGTTGTGCATCAGTGGGGTCACGTCGCGAACCGGGCGGATATCCACCTGGGAGCGCGGCAGGAAGGCAACAGCGCCATCCAGATCGACGGTGAAGCCGCCTTTGACCTGGTTGAAGATGACACCCTGAACTTTTTCTTCTGCTTCGAAGGCTTTTTCCAGCTTGCCCCAGCTCTCTTCACGACGTGCTTTGTCGCGGGAAAGGACAGCTTCGCCCATCGCATTTTCGATACGCTCGAGGTAGACTTCAACCTCGGAGCCAATCTCAAGACCACCGTCTTTTGCCTGTGCACCAAACTCCTTCAGCGCAACACGGCCTTCGACTTTCAAGCCAACATCGATGATTGCCATGTCTTTTTCGATGCCGACAACCGTGCCTTTGATCACGGAACCTTCATGTGGCTCCGTTTCACTGAAGGACTGGTCGAGCAGCGCGGCAAAATCGTCCATGGTCGGATTAAGATCGCTCATAAAATCTCCTAAATAGCCCCCGATGGGGCCCGGCGCGCCAATTGGTTCGTGTTTCACAAAGCTTCCTTCCGACCCTGTCTTTTTACAAAGACAAGCCCACCCTTTTTGAAAAAGGTATGGTCCGGCGCGTAAACGGCCGGTCAGAAGCCGAATTTTTTGATATTCCGTCCCGAATCCAGGGAGGGTGTGGACAGGCCCGTCAAGGTCCCCTTGCTCAACTTGCCCGCATCCCCCGTTGCATCCTGCCGTACATATCAGAAAAAGATCAAACGATCAGTCACTTAGCGACGACAAAAAGGGCACATCTGCGCCCTCGCCTGTCAGAGACTGCGATTTTTCTTTTCCTCAACGATGCGCACGGCATGCTGGAATGCGCTTTCTATATCCAATTTTGATGTATCAAGCAAGTGGGCATCTGCTGCAGGCACCAGCGGCGCAACCGCGCGGTTTTGGTCACGTTCGTCCCGCTGTTTGACGTCGGCGAGCACCTGCTCATAGTCAGCCGCCTCGCCGCGGGAGAGAATCTCATCCGTACGGCGGCGCGCGCGCACCTTGGCACTAGCGGTGACAAACAGCTTCACATCCGCATCCGGGCAGACGACCGTACCGATATCGCGACCATCAAGCACCGCACCGCCAGGGCGGTTGGCAAAGGTGCGCTGGGCTTCCAGCAAGGCTGTGCGCACCTTTGGCATGACGGCGACCTTGGAGGCTGCATTGCCAATTTCATGGGCGGACAGAACCGAGCGATCAAGACTGGCAAGGTTAAGCGCTGCCGCCGCTTCGGCAGCCAGATCCTCGTTATCCAGAGGCAGGCCAGCGCGCAGCAAGGCGTGCGCCACGGCGCGGAAGGTCAGACCCGTATCCAGATGAGGGATCTCAAGCATCGTAGCGAGTTTGCGTGCCATGGTCCCTTTGCCCGATGCAGCCGGGCCGTCAATTGCGATAATCATGCACCAATGTCTTTCCAATGGATGGCCAATGGACGGCCAATGGACGGCCAATGGTCGGCATGCGGGCCTCAGAGTGGGCCTCTGCATAGTCAGGCATTCATGTATCCGAGTCGCCGTGCGAGGGACAGGCCTTGGAAGCGAGAAACTTGGCATGGGGTAACCTTATCCGTGCAACGGTGAGGATACCGCGATCAGGTCAATTGGTTCGCTTCGAGAAATTCCAGTGCCCGAATGCCATACCAGCAGAAGGCCTCGCCATCGACAAAGGCATGCGGGAATGGCAGGTCCGCCAAGATGGCCTTCTTTTCCAAAAAGGGATAGGGCTCTGAAGCAAACAGTAGAAGGGTCGTGGCCGGATCGTAGCTGTCCAGATTGATCGTTGGATAGGCCTCTTCGAAGGTGGGAATCTCCAGACCAACTGCCGACAATATGCTGCCGATGAATGTGTCCCGGCTGACCGCTTTCCAGGGACCTTGCCAGATGACATAGAGGATGGTGTCAATCGGGCCGGTTGGCTTTCGGCCCCATTCGATCAGGCCGGGCAGTCTCTGGACTGACGCCCATGCAGCGGTCGGTGCGGACGCAATGCGCGCCCATCTGTCGGCGAGTTCATCAAGGTGTGGTGATTTTAGCAGGCCTGCCAGCCGCCTTGTCTCCTTGGTGACATCGGCAATGCTCTTCACATGGGTTGCATGCCACGCAAAGTCCGTTTGCTCGGTCATGAAGCGAGCATTTTCTTCCCTGTCCAGCAGAATCAAATCCGGCTGCAGGGCCTTGATTGCAGGCCAATCCCAATCCTTGGTGCCGCCAACAATCGGGATGGATGCTAGTTGGTCAGTCGGATGGATGCAATATCTTGTGCGCCCGACGACGTCGACGCCGCAGCGCACAAGCGTTTCAGTCCAGCTGGGGACAAGGGAGATTACCCGCAAGGCCTCACCCGAATTTTGCCCCAAGGCCAGCCATCAGATCGGCAAAGCCCGGGAACGATGTGTTGATGATGGCCGCATCGTCAACGGTGACCGGCTTGTGGCCAGCCAGCCCAAGCACCAGGAAGCTCATGGCAATCCGGTGGTCTAGATGGGTGACCACCGTGCCTCCGCCAATCGCATTGGCACCGCCAGTGACCACCAACGTATCCTTGCCTTCCACATGGGGCACGCCATTGGCTTTGAGGCCAGCGGCAACGGCGGCCAAACGGTCGCTTTCCTTGACGCGCAATTCTTCCAGCCCTTCCATCCGGGTTTCGCCCTTGGCAAAGGCAGCCGCAACGGACAGGACCGGATATTCATCGATCATCGACGGGGCGCGGTCCGCAGGCACGGTCACACCAGTCAGACTGGAGGACCGCACACGAATGTTGCCGATCCGCTCGCCGCCACTTTCACGCTCATCCTCAATGGTGATGTCACCGCCCATTTCGATCAGGGTGGTGATCAGGCCGGTGCGGGTATCATTGAGCAGGATGTCTTCGATCAGCAGATCGGAGCCCGGAGTGATCAGGGCTGCCACAATCGGGAACGCGGCGGAAGATGGATCGCCCGGAACGGTAACAGTCTGGCCTGTCAGCTCCTGCAGGCCTTCGATGGTGAGGACGGTTTCGCCCGCTTCATTGATTTCTTCCCCCAACTCGGCACCAAAGCCGCGCAGCATCTTTTCGGTATGGTCGCGGGTTTTGATCGGCTCGATGACAGTGGTGGTGCCAGCCATGTTCAGCCCGGCCAACAGGACGCAGCTCTTGACCTGAGCCGAAGCCATCGGCACCCGATAGGTGATCGGGCTTGCTGGATCGGCCCCCTTGATTGTCAGGGGCAACCGGTCGCCAGAGCGCGAGAGGACCTGTACGCCCATCTCCCGCAACGGATTGAGCACCCGGCCCATCGGGCGACTAGACAGGGAGGCATCGCCCATGAAAGTGGTGGAAAAGGCATGCGCCCCTGCAATCCCCATGACAAGGCGCGCACCGGTGCCCGAATTGCCAAAATCAAGCACCTGGTTCGGTTCGATCAGCGAACCGGTGCCAAGGCCTTCCACATGCCAGACCCCGTCATCATCTTTTTCCACTTTTGCACCGAAAGCGGCCATCGCCTTGGCGGTGTTGATCACATCTTCCGATTCCAACAATCCGTGGATGGTGGTCTTGCCGCGCGCCAGAGCGCCGAAGATCAGAGATCGATGCGAGATGGATTTATCTCCCGGAACGCGCAAGCGGCCTTTCAGTCCGCTGGAGGTCTCTGCCGAAAGCGGAGACATGTTGGTGGCGTCGTGAGCCATACTATCCCTCATTCCTATTTTTTTATGTGGCCGCGCCTGATTGCTCTTGTCTCGTCTCTCACATCAGGGGCCGTAATTATGATCAAACAGGCACCGACTTACACCAAATGACGCACTACGTCACGCCACTACACATATAAAAACGCAAATTGGCCCCGGTTTCGCCTTTTAGCTTTTGACAGGCAGCGCAAGGTTAGATAAGGGAGATGGTCAAACTCACACAAGATTCAACAATTCAAGTCGAAGAGGCAAAGCTGTGGCACGACCAGAATTGGGTACAAAGCGCGTCTGTCTGGAATGCGGCGCCAAATATTATGACCTGAACCGCGATCCCATCACCTGCCCCAAATGTGGCACCATCTTTGAAATGGACACTCCGAAACCCGCCGAAGTGGCAGAGGTGGAAGAGCAAGAAGATGAAGTCGTCGCCGAAAGCGATGATGCTGCAGAAGAAGCTGGGGCAGAAGTCATTTCTCTGGAAGACGCCGACGCAGAACAGGCATCAGACATTGATGTTCCTGATCTCGACGACGATGACAGCAATGATGACGATGACGTTTTCCTTGACGATGAGGAAGATGAAGAAGCGCTTGGCGCCATCGGTCTCGACGTTGCGGTTTCTTCCGACGACGAAGACTAAGCTGAACAGGTGCGCTTCGGCGCAAATGACCAGATCCGGACCACCCAACCGGACCCCCAAAAAGCGCGACGCTTGCCGTCGCGCTTTTTTTCGTATGAGCCTTGTTCAAGCATTCACGCCATCTTCCGGAAGGGTGCGACCAGCATCTCACTCCACAAGCTGTGGCTTGTGACGCCCTTGATTTTTCACAAGCTTTGGAAAAATCACAAACTGATGAAATTGGCTATTGATTTCACTGAAACCGTTCAATATGTTCCGCTCACCACCGACGGACACCCGTCACAAAATGTGGGGCTATAGCTCAGTTGGGAGAGCGCGTGAATGGCATTCACGAGGTCAGCGGTTCGATCCCGCTTAGCTCCACCATTTCTTCCCATGCCATCGATATCTCTAATTACCGTTTGATTTCAGGCGTTTAGTTTGCTGTATTGGTACACAACACTGGTACACAAAGACAGAGAACACCCCTTTGTCACGCGCCGCTCGCTTGGCTCGTTCAGAACGCAATCTTGGCTTTGAAATCGGCGGAATAGCGCTTTCTCTTCGTCATGTCGGATCGTCTTTCTTCTCAGGCAATCCACCTTAACATATGGTCCAAATTCCAGGACCACCTCTCTAGGTCGATCTTGGTGAGCATCTCAGCCATCTTCCCGGCCCACCGGTAAGCACGACGTTTTCAGCATTTTCTGTGAACTCGCCGCGATGGAGTTGTCGGACGATGAGTTGATGAAATGTTGCGTCTCAATCGAATGTCCCGAATGTGGAAACTGGCTACAGGGAAGAAGCCCCGTGCGAGGGTCCGCTGAGGGCCGCGATTGCTAATGCAGTCGCAAGCTATGTCCCCGGGCCAGAGGACGAGGCTCCTTCCCTGCAGCCTAGCTTCCCAGATACATGCGCCAATTATATTCGGGCCGGAAGCCAAGCATCCTCTTGGCTTTGTCATTGGAATAGAAGGTCTCCGTGGGACCCATATCTCGACAAGGCACACCCTGATAATATGTCTCGATCAGTTCAGATGTGCTTGCTGCAACCGAATGATCGTCATTTGATACGTTGAAGATCTCGAAGCCGAGTCCATCGGTTTTAAGGCAACGATCAACCATCTGCCCCAAATCCCGCGCATCGATATAGGCAAAGATATTGCGTCGCCGCAGCGAAGCGTCGGCCAGATAGGCCGGGAAATCCTGTTCATATTCGTGGGGTTCGATCACATTGTTGATGCGCAACCCATAGATATCGAACCCACTGCGCCGCTGAAACGAGCGGGCCGTTACTTCATTGGCAACCTTCGACATGGCGTAGCTGTCTTCGGGAATGACAGGATGTTCTTCATCGATCGGCAAATAGTCCGGTTTGCGCTCGCCGTCTGCAAAACAGACGCCATAGGTCGTCTCGGACGATGCGAAGATGATCTTGCGCACACCGAATTTCACCGCCGCATCGATGACGTTGTAGGTGCCGATCGTATTGACCCGATAGCATTCATTGTCCGAGGTCAGCAGCAAGCGCGGCACCGCCGCGAAATGCACAACAGCATCGAACTTTGGCACCCCTTCGCCCGGCTCCAGTTCGTCAAATCCGGCATAGCTTGCCATGACATCGAACATTTGACCTGCATCGGTCACGTCGGCCAAACGGTTCTCGACACCGGGTAGATCCAGTGGAACCCGATCAACATTGAGCACACGATGGCCTTTTTCAACCAGATAAGACACAGCATGGCGTCCCGCCTTGCCCGATCCGCCGGTAAACAAAATCCGCATGAGAGTCCCCCTCCAATTTTACAGGCATCACCATACGCCCAAATCCCTGACCACTCAAATGGATGCAACCAGAGAATGAGCAGATTGGTGGGGAAAGGCACGAGCATGCTGCCCTTCGATCCCCCCCTTCAATCCAAACAACTCAGCAGATCGATAGAGGCATAGCGAATGTCTCGAACGGTCGTTCTGGCTGCCCAGCGGTCACAGGGCCACAGGAAATGCTGCACTCCGTTCGAATGGCAGAACATCAGAAGCTGAGGTGTGTCCATCACGCAGGATTTGCCCTTTGTACCTTTCCGTGAAGGCGTAAAGGTCCATTATCTCTGGAGCGTAGAAATGCAAATTGGTCACGGACGGTGTCAAGTCTTGCTCGCTGGCAGCGCTTGAACGCATGGCAATTTCTAAGGGCAACCTATTGCACCATTTGGACACCGGCAAAAGCTTGTTAATCGGGCCTGAAGCGGATGTGCAGCGCGCCGTTGTCATGTGTCACTTCGGCATTGGTTCTGAAAACATCCTGTATCAAGTCTTCCGTCAATACCGCGTGTGGCGTGCCGCATGTGTGCATGGCTCCGGCTTCAAGGATCATGATCCGGTCGCAGAACATGGCTGCGAGATTGAGATCATGCAGGGCAATCACACTGGTCAGATCGAGGTCGCGCACCAGTCGCAAGATTTCGATCTGGTGGTGGATATCGAGGTGATTGGTCGGCTCGTCAAGGAACATCACTGTCGGGTCTTGAGCCAAGGCTCTGGCAATATGGACACGCTGGCGCTCGCCGCCCGAGAGGGTTTGCCAGGCTTGCCCGCTGTGGCTTGACATATCCACGCGCTCAAGGGCTGTCACCACAGCAACCTCATCAGCATCCGTCCAACCGGACAAAGCGGAGCGATGCGGCGTCCGGCCCAATCGCACCACATCGCGCACCGTCACATTGGTATCTGTTGCTGCATTCTGATGCACAAAGGCGATTTCACGCGCCAAGGCACGCCTTGGCACTTTGGCAATATCCCTGTCGTTGATTGCCACCTGACCGGACTGCGGCGATTTGAGACCTGCCAGCAACCGCAGCAGTGAAGACTTGCCGGACCCGTTTGGGCCGATGAGGCCGAGGGTTTCCCCTTCGCTCACATCAAGGGAAATGTCCCGCACGATCTCTCTGCGCTTGACGCCCCAGACGAGATTTTGGGCTTTCACGCTCATGATTGTGGCCTCGCACGATAGAGAATGATGGCAAAGAATGGCACACCAACCAGCGCAGTCACGACCCCGATGGGAACCGTTTGCTGACCTGCGACCACGCGCGATGCGATGTCGGCAACCACCATGAAGATGGCCCCCACAATGGCTGAGGCCGGCAACAGGCGCAGATGCATCGGCCCCACCACATAGCGTGCTGCATGGGGTACCACCAATCCGACAAATCCGATTGCCCCGACCATGCTGACGATGGTTGCTGTCATCAAGGCGGTCACCGCAAACAGGATCAGACGGATCCGCGCCACCGGCACGCCAAGAGCGGCGGCATCCTCATCACCAAATGTGAAGGCGTCAAGCGCCCGTCCCATCCAGATGCAGATTGCAAGGCTGGTCGCGATAACAATCAGCAAAAGCTGGAAATCGGGCCAGCGAACACCGCCAAAGCTGCCCAGAAGCCAGAACATCACATCCCGGGCCTGCTGGGCATTGCCCGACGTTGTGACAATATAGGAGGTCAGCGCATTGAACAGTTGGGAGGCTGCGACACCGGCAAGAATGGTATGGTTCGGTCCGCTGGTGGCGCCGTTCGAAAGCAAAGCCACCAAGCCGAATGCGGCAAAGGCCCCAGCAAAGGCGCCGAACGGCAAGGACATGCTCCCCGCACCGATCCCCAGCACGATCACGCAAACCGCACCAGTGGATGCGCCTGCGGAAATGCCAAGCACAAATGGCTCAGCAAGGGGATTGCGCAGCAAGGCCTGCAAAATGGCCCCACAAATGGCCAAACCGGCCCCGGCGAGGGCCGCCACAAGCGCACGGCTCAGGCGCAAGCTCCAGACCACGCTTTGCTCGATCGCAGGAATATCGGCGTGTGTGAAGCCAAGCTCATTGGTGATGGCCAGAAACACTGTCCGGAGGCTGATATCATAAGCGCCAATCGCCGTCGCAAAGGCGACGGCGAGAGCGAGTGCAGCCATTGACAGGCCCAGAAGCACAAACAAACGAAGGGCTCCGGGTTCCGGCTTTTTAAGTCGTGTCACGGCAAATCAAGCGTCTTGAGTTGTTCGGCAACCTGCTCCGCCCCATAAAGTGTGCGGATGCTTGGATTCATCGCCGCACCGCTCATCACCACGATACGCCCTGATTTAACGGCCTCCATTTGGCTGACGGTCGGGTCGGACTTGAGGAAGTTGATCTTATTCTCTGCCGTATCCAGATCCCAGCGATTGCGGTCGACTTGAGCGGCGACAAACACCGTTGGTTTGGCAGCGATAATGCCTTCCCAGCCAAGGGCGGGCCAATCGGCTTTGGTCTGTACCGCGTTTGATCCGCCAAGAATGCTTGCAATATAACCAGACGGCCCGTTTCCGCCACCCAGATAGGCATCGTCTGCGGGCGATGGGCTGGAGAACCAAAACAAAAAGGTCAGATCCTTCTGGTCGGCAAATTCGGCGCGCAACTTGGCTTCGCGTGCCTTGAAATCTTCGATCAATGCCTGACCGCGATCGGCCACATCGAAGATCCGGGACAGATCGTCAATCTCCTCGTAAAGCAGATCCATGCTCCACAATGCGTCGCGGGAGCCATAGGCATCACCAGCATCGAGTTTGGTGGAACAGGCGCTTGGGGAGAGATAGGATGGAACGCCGAGCGCAGTCAAATCGTCTCTTTTGGCCACCTTGCTGTCAGGGCCAAGCAGGGTTGTCAGCATCGCTGCCACGAAATCCGGCTGCTTTGAAAGCACGGCTTCCAATGTCGGGAATTCAACAGAGAGCAGATCGACCTTGCTGTTGGCTTCAGAGAGGTCAGGCAACACCTTGTTCGGCCAGAAGGCGGTTGCAGCCATGCGGTCTTCAAGGCCGAGCAGCAACATGATTTCAGCGCTGTTCTGCCCCAGAGCAACAGCCCTCTGAGGTGCCTTCTGGAACGTTACAGACTGACCGCAATTCTCGATCGTCAGAGGGTAGGTTGTTGGTTCCGCATGCACGGCAGAAGAGGCGATGGCGACTGCAGCGCTGGCAACAAGAGTGATGGACCTGAGGGACATAATACTTCCTAATTATGAATACCAAATTCAGGTTATCGACTACAAGCATTCCATTTTTAAATCAAGAGTATCATACTCAAGTTTACACGGTTTTGGATAGGGTTTGCAGGATTGATCTGTTCCTCCAGCATTCACTCGGCCGGGAGATACCGGTTTTCAAACCAGATGCAGCCAAGTGTCGAAGCGACCAACGGGGTTTTCTGGCCACTTCGACAGCAAGTCACAATCAGGCCGATTTGGCGATGCGTTTGACGGCGTCATCGGTCCACCAGACGCCATTGGCGACCATGCGGAAATTGATGATCGCCGCGAGATAGCCGTCACCTTCGGGCACCTTGGCCCCGGCGGTGGCATCGCGCACCACGGCGACTTCATAGCCAAGCTCGAGCAGATCATAGAGATGGGCCTGGGTGCAGAGATTGGCCGACATGCCAGCCAGAATGACCTTGTCGATGCCGCGCTTGCGCAGCTGTAGATTCAAGTCATTCTGCGCCGGGCTATAGACCTTGTGCGGCGAGCAGACGATGGTCTCGCCATCTTCGATATATTTCTTGTATTGCGGCATCCAGTCGGCACCGGACCCTTCGAAATTCTCGACATTCAGCGGCCCGAGACGATCGAACATGCCGATCGAATGCATGGTCTTTTCCAGCGTCCCCTCAAACTGCCATTTATGGTCATGGGGGTAATAATAGTGCGGTGAGATGAAGACCGGCATGCCAGCAGCTTTGGCCGCTTTGAACAAGCGCTCGATATTGTCGACGGTGCCCTGCTCGGTCACGCTTTCGCCAACCACACCCCAGGTCACGCCTTTTTCTGACAAAAAGTCGATCTGCGGATCGGTGACAACCAGAGCCGTGCGGCCCGGCTCGATGTCCATATCCACTTGCGGCAAGCCCGGCTTTTCTGGGTCAGCATAAAGCGCCATGGCTTCTTTGGTGGCGGCCATGGCAGTGCCAGCAGATGAGGCCATGCCAACGGCACCGACAGCGGCGGCCCCTGCGGCACGCGCCAAAAGGCGACGGCGAGCCAGATCAACGGATTCTTGCGTGACATCGCATCCGCATTCGTGGTGATGATCGTGTTTGATGGTCATGATTTGCTCCTTGAAACTGTTGAAGAAAAGGTTGTCTTTCTTTGGCTTGGTCTTGAAGGCAGAGAGGAGAAAAGCCGTTGGTCAGGACACAGCTTTCCCGATCGCGGGCATCAACGCCCACGGCTTGTTGTTCGCAGTCCACTTTCCAGTTGGGTTGGCACCCGGCAGTTCTCAGCTGGAGGCCGAAGGTCAGGGGTCAGCCAGCCATTGGAGGCTGGATGAGCTTTTGTTTTGGCCCGACCTGATAGCGCTTGAGGCCACAGGCATTCGGGCGCGAAGGCTCTTGCCGTCTGTCCTGCGCGTCAGGGCGTTGGGCGGGGATCCAGAGGGTCATTGAAGCCCCCTGCCCGCCGGGTCTGTTGTGGGCTGCCACGCGCCCCCCATGGCGTTCGGCGATCAGGCGGGTGATCCATAAGCCAAGGCCACTGCTCTCTTCCCCGTTCCTTGCCCGCGCCGACAGCCGGGTGAAGGGGCGAAAGGCCCTGTGCAAGTCGCCCTCCTGAAAGCCCGGTCCTTCATCGTCGACCCGCAGGTAAGCCGTGCCATCGGTCTCAAGCCCCACTTCACACCGGATATTGCTGTTGGGGTGGCTATGGCGGACCGCATTGCCGACCAGATTGTCGACCGCTTCGAACAGCAGCTCCTGATCGCCGGAAACAGTCACCTGATCAAGGGCACAGCTTTCAAAGGTGATCCCACGCAGTCGTGCCCGGGGTTGATTGACCGCCATGGCCAGTTCCAGCACGTCGATCAGGTTGACCCTGTCCTGACGGCAGGAGAGCGGGTCCCGCCCTTCGCGGGCCCGTTCCAGCACCGCACTGAGCATTTTGCTCAGCTGGGAGATGATCACATCCGCCTTGGCGGCATTGCGAGCGGTGCGGCTGCCGGCTTCTGCGCTGTCCTCGATGGATTCGATGAGCAGCGACAGATTGGCCAAAGGTCCCTTCAGATCGTGGGTGACAATCGACAGGGCATTGGCATACGCGGACGGATCAGACGTCTCGTTCAGCGCGTCTGTCTTGGGAGGATTGATGCCGCGAAGCAAGGCAGCCATATTGGCCGTGCCTCCGCCACTGTCTCGATAGTTGTTGGTATGCATGGATAGACCCCTCTTGGCAACTTCAAGAGCCTGACGCCAGCGGCGTTTGCTCTCATTTGCGATAGGGAGACGTTAACCCAAATGGTGGGGGCAAGACTTGGCAGCATCCGCCAACATCATTGCAGTTTCTGCCAATGGTATATATGCGTATTCAGGAAGGTGTCGCTTGCCGGTAGCGCGCGGGCGCCTGCCCTTCCCATCGCTTGAAGGCGCGACTGAAGGTGCTCTGTTCCGAGAAGCCGGTCAGGAAGGCGATTTCGGCAATGGACGCTTTGCTCTCGCGCAGCAACTCTCTGGCTAGCGCAGATTGTGCCTGTTCAACCACATCGCGATAAGTCATCCCTTCCTCGGACAAGCGGCGGTAGAGGGTTCGCTCACTCATGCCCATATCGCGAGCCATCGCCGCTGCATGCGGCACGCCACTGCTCAAGTTCGCAGTCAAGCGGTGGAGCAGTTCATTACGCGTGGCGGAGGTGTCGGCAAGAGATTCGATTTCTGTTTCGAGATGGCCGACCATGAAGTCGAAGACCGCCTTGTCCCCCACACGATTGGGCAAATCCAACATAGTGGGATGCATCGCGATGCTATTTTGCTCTGCCTCGAAAATGACAGGACATTTGAAATAGTCTGCATATCGTTGCGGATCGGAGCGGCACGCATGGCGGAACGAAACAAAATCCAGTGTCAGCGATGGGCCAACAAACTGGTACATATTGCGAGCAAAAGCTGCTAGCGCACATTCATTGCGCAGATCAAGCGCCGTGTGATGCTCGGTTTGCTCTTCAAACAACAACGCCGCACGATCTGTCTCTTCCTTTAATCGGTAGATGGCTGTGTCTGTGGCCAAACGATAATAGCGCTCAAGACGCGCCAGAGAGGTGCGTAGGGTCGGCGCAGTTTTGATCGCCAGCCCCAAAACACCCAGATCTTCGGCTTGGAGCAAATTGGCATAGGTGGCAACAAGTGCCACTTCATCTCTCTGATGGGTGCGTATCCATTCAATCAGATCGAAATATTCCGTGCCGATGAGACGCCCGTCCGCCGGTTGAGCAACCCGGTGAACAATTTCACCATCGCTCCAAAGGCAGCCATCTTCCGATAACGACATGCCAGCAGCTTTGGCCATTGTGCGGGCAAATACAAATGTAACGTTGGGCATGCGGCAAATGACATCAGAAAGAAACAAATTGAATGGAGTTCAAACGTCAATAGAATTGGGCAAAAATAACAGCCCCGTTCAAACCGACGATGCAAATAGCGCGAGACTGGGACACTGCCCAAAGATCACAAATATTTGAATATCTCAAATCTAGCAGTTAACTGCATTGGTCGCAACTTTGTTTGGTGCTGATGGAAGCTGGCTGAATTGGTCTGCAGAGGCAATAGTCAGACGGGATCGTGTTACGGTCTATAGGGCTCCAGAATGATGGGTTCGGCAATGATCTCCGGCGACTTGAGGGTCATTATCAGATTGTCCTGCTCGGCGAGCAATGTCATCTGGCCATTCCGGCTGTCTTGGAGGGTCAGGATGGCACCGGACCAGCTCACAACAGGCTCCTCCTTGAGCGGCGGGGCAGACCATGTGATGAAGCTTTGCAGAATATCCTGACGATCATGCACCATTTTCAAGGTGATGGACCTTTTGTGCCCTAGACGAGCGCAAAGGATCTTCAACTCCAGCAGGGTGGCTTTGGGATTGGTGCCGGTGATCTGGCAATGAAGTGTGCGGGTGATGCCATCTTCTGTCTGGGTGACAGATCCAGACCCGCGCCATTGCCCCGTGTAAAGGTCAACCACTTCGGCAGCATTCAGCAGCTCCCCTTCGGTCGCGCCGATGGGCGTCGTGGGGAGAAGATTGACCGCTTGCGTGGCATGGGATGGCCTCAGGACAGCCAAGGTGACGCATATGATCATTGCAAGCCGGGCAAATGGCATCAGGTTTTTATTGGTCATGATCGCGTTCATTCCTTGGAAAGACAGGTCCTCGACAGGCTGGTTTGAGTAAGGTTGGTTTGAGTAAGGCTGGCAAGATCAGCAAATCTGCGATCCATGCTGCAATCAAGGCAAGGGCAATTGCGGCCCCCATCAAAAACAGGCCGGGCAAGGCACTGGAGAGCAGCAGGCCAAAGCTGATGATCAGCACGAGGCTGGTCAACGTGATCGGCTCATGGGTTGCAAGGATGCCTTGGCGAATGGAAAATTGCTTGTCCGCCCTTTGCTTGCTGTTCCAGATCAAATGCGCCGTATCATCCACAATAATGCCTGACGCAATGATCATTGCAACTGCCATTGCGACATTGATGGAACCGACAGTCAGGGCAAACAGAGCATGGACCAGCAGCAACGGCAGGGCGTTGGCGACCAGAGCGGCCAATCCCATGCGAGCAGAGCGATAGAGCACCGCAAAGAAGGCCGACTGCAACAAAACTGAGATGGCCAGAACAATTTGCAATCGCTTGATGGAGCGGGTGACTGAATCAGCGACCAGAACAGGATAGCCGGTGATATCGGCCTGATAGTTTGGACCAATTCGACTTTTCACATCCTGCATCAAGGCATTCATTTGCCGGGCATCGGAGGCAATCGGCATGTGGATTGGCGCAATCAGACGATTGTGCTCCGTGACATTTCTGAGCAAAGGATCGATCTGGGCTTTGGAAAGTCTTTGATGATAGAGCCGGTCCAGAACAACTCTGGCATTCTCTACAGTGATATTGGGTATGGTTGCGAAGACCGGTGCCAGAGCGAGATCGGCCTTGGCTGCGACATGCAGCCCCTGTTTGACGGATCCGTCGGGCAGATTTTCGTCAAACTGAAAGTTGACCGGGGTCAGCACAGTTACGACAAAGGCGAGGGATATAAAGCTGAAGGATGCGAATTGTATGACCCGTTTGCTGCGCATGGTGGCTCTGATGAGCCTCAGGAGGTGCGCCAGTGATTTTCGTTTGAAATCCGACTTGGCTATGGCGGCCGGAGTTGCAGCAATGCAGATGTCGCTGACAAGCAGGATTGCGCCATACAAGCAGACCATGCCCAATGCACCGCAGAGGGCCAGACGATTCAAAATCTCGCTACCCTCGAAGGCCAGTGACCCAAAGGCTGCTGCTGTGGTCAGAGTGGTGAAGGTGATGGCAGGCAGCACATCAACCATTGCCGCTCTGGCATCGCGCCGTGTGGCCATCCTGTGGTGCATGGCGCGCTTGATATGCAACATATCGCAAAGCCCGAGGGTCAGCGCGATGCTGGGAATTAGGCTGTTGAAGCTGTCGAGGGGGATGCCGAAAAAGGAGAGTGCGCCAACATACCAGATCACCCCGATGGCGGGGGGCACGAGGAGCAGGAAACCGGTCTTTGCGCTGCGAAACCAGAAGGACAGGATGGCAAAAACAACCAGCCCGGTTATGGCGGGCAAATACTTGTTCTCAAAGGTCAGCTGGCTGGTGATGGCCTGCTCGATCGAAATCATCCCGATGCCTTTGACACAGTGCTGGTTGGGATTTTCACAGGATAGATGGGGCTTCAAGGATGCTTCCAGCCCTTCCTTGGGGCCCTGAAGAATGATGACACTGGTTCTGAGATCGGGACCAAGAAGAGACTGAGCCAGCATATTGTTCTGCCGAAAGGCACTCAGAACCGTCTGTGCGTCGCCCTTGCCCCCCAAAGCCTGCTCGAGATCCTGATCTGGCGACGAGGCTGGCACGGAAAAGATCGAGACGACCTGTTCGATGTTGGGATCGAACTGAAGGTCGAGAACCAGATTGCTCAGAAAGGTCAGATAGTCCGCGGCTGAGGCGTCTTTCGCAGTGACCAGCAGAGCGGCTGACGGATTCTGCCAACCGCTCAGCTCGTGCTTTTCCACAGCCTTTGGGCGCTGGATGATGGCGCTCATGTCGGCTTCTATTCTGACATCAAACGCATGGATCGAACAGGTCAGGGTCAAACCAATCAGCACAAGAAGTCGAGCCAGAAAAGCCGCTTGCCTCGCCATCCCTATTTATCCTTGAGAGCAAGCAACGGCGCGTCCGGCTCAAGGGAATGCGATTTCATGTGGCTGCCACTGGCCAATCGCACCAGCAAATAGCGCAACAGAGGCAGACTGTGCATCACCACAAAGCCCAGACGACGAAAGCAGGTCATTGTGAAGCCACGCAGGGAGAAAACAAACAGCAGCATATCGGTGGTGGCAGACATCAACCGGGCATCGCGTGTGCGCCGCGCATTGTAAATATCCAAAGCAGCCGCCAGATCCGTTGTTTCCCATTGGTTCGTCAAACCCTGCCGGATCACCGGAATCAGCTCTGCGATGTCTCGGAAGGTGTAATTCACGCCCTGTCCGGTGATCGGGTGGAAGGTGTGGGCAGCATCACCAACCAATGCCAGTCGCTCAGCAACAAATGCGCTGGCCATACTGGTGTTGAGAGGAAAGCTGCCGATCTCGCCTGCCAGAGCGCAGTCACCCAGATGACGTTTCAAGTGGGGCGCACAAGCAGCCATAAAATCCTGTTTCGACAAAGCCTTTAAGCGCAGCATCTCTGCGGTGGGGACACTCCACATGATGGAGCTTTTGGACACACTGAGCGGTAACACAGCCAGTTGCCCGCCTTTGAAAAAGGTCTGGTACGCCGCGCGCCTGTTCTGCATGGCATGGGAGACCGTGAAGACAAAGGCATGCTGATTGCGGGCCTTTTGCGTGCGCTTGATGTTCATCTTAGCCGCAGTATGGGAATTCTTTCCGTCACACCCCAGAACCAGCCCTGCGGACAGGCTTTTCCCCGAATCCAACCGCGCCAGACAGCCCTTCTGCGCCAGTTCGTAGGTTTCGACAGCGCAATCGAACAGAATAGTGATGGATGAATAGGAAGAAATTCTGGCGATCAGAGCCTCCATCAAGACATGCTCCCTGACGATGTAGCCAACTTTTTCCGATTGGCTGCGATCATGGCTGAAGGACAGAGATTGCATCCAGCCAAAGCCATGGTCTTTGATGGCTGTGCCAAGGCCGTCATAGATCCGGATGGTGGTGATTGGATAGTCTTTTCCCTGCAAATCGTCCCAGATACCAAGGGCTTCGAGAATCCGCCGGGTATAGTCAGACAGGATGAAAACACGGTTGCCAGATGTTGCGAAACCTTGCTGCTTTTCAACGATTGTAACGGAAGCGCCCAACTGAAGGGACACCAGAGCGGCGGTCAATCCGGCAACGCCCGCGCCTGTGATCAATAAATCGGAACGAATAATTTGCTTCATGCATCCTGCCCGAAAAATATATATGCTTTTTAAATACCTTATATCGAAATATTTGTCGACTTTGACAAAAATGGCAAGTCCTATCCGTTCTGGACGGCTGAAGGTCCACGGGCTTCAAGGCTTTCCTGATAGAGAGATAGAGCAAGGGTTGCATAAAAGGTCGCAGTACCAGCGTAACAGCAATACCAGACCCCAGCGACTCCGGAGGAAAAAAAGTCTATGTCATGCCATCCGCCATCGGCTTCTTGTCGCCGGATCAGCCACTGGGCGGCCTGTTGCGCCTCAGGGCAACCAGCCTCCCCTGCCGCTACATAACACATCAGGACAGATGCGGTATGAACGGTGCTTGATGGCGCTGGTACATACTGCTTGGCATGGAATGAGCCGATGCTTTCGCCATAGCCTCCATCTTCCTGCGCGATGCTCTTGAGCCATCGGACGGCCCGCTTGACGCTTGGTGAATCGGCTTCTCCCGCACTGCAAAGGGCTTCAATGGCCGCGCAGGTGGCCGCGAGATAATGGACGAACCAGGAGCAAACCCATTTGTCTTCTTCTTGGGATGCATGAAGATAGGCCACCCCGTCCTGCATGGCTTGCCTCGCCTTGGGGATGTGCGCCTCCAGCCCCGCATAGGTCCGGGCAATCAACTGGGCATTCAAACAGACATTTCTGGCGGTGATGAAGGGGCATGACGGATCATACATGAACCAAGCGCCCCCTCTTAGGAATTTAACCCAGTTTTTCTCCCCCCTGCTCCAGCTGGCCCATGCTCCCTTCCCGTCTTGCATCGCCCAGAGCCAATGAAAGGCCGAGAGGACCGAGCGCCGTTGCTCCGGCGTGTTTTGCCAATTGGTCAACACACCCATCACGGCCAAAGCAGTATCATCGGCATCAGGGCAATAAAGCCCATAGCGGTGGAACGTCCAGGCACCGCTTTTCGCCGGATCGTAGCTGCGATCACGGGTCACCAGTTTGTGCTCGACATCAAACACATGAAAACTCTGGCTGGATATCAAGAAATCGCTGCCTCTGGCGATGGCTTCGGCTGAGTCTTCCTTTGACATATGTTCAAGGGCACGCAGGGCATGGCCTGTGTCCCATGTGGCCGAGTCACAAAAGCCCTGCGCTCGGCCATCCGGGGTGTCGACCTGCCATGTCTCAAGCGCCCTCAAGGCCCGATCAATGACCGCTCGATGGGCATCGGCATCGGCACAATAGAGGCTATGAGCAGAAAAGATTGTCATGTGAACCAGCGAGAAGAAAGTGCCATCCTCTTCCACATGGTCCAGCAGCCACTGGATAGCCTTTTCAAAGTGCTTTGGTGTTCCAATCAGGGCACTGACACCCTTGAGCACCCCATTAACCAGACGGGGACCTCTACCGAAATTGCGGCGGGCACTTGCAAGCCAGTTGGACTGCCATTGCGCCGTCGGAATGCGGGTCTTGGTGTGGGGGGCAGTGCAGGCAAACCCGCTCTGGATGATACTGAGCGGGATCAAGCCCCATTTCAAAACCCCGATGTCATAAATATTCGGATGCCACCAGTGCGGCAGGGAGACAATCCATGTGGGACAGAAGGGAATATCGTCATAGGAGAGGTGGCCCGTGAAGGCAAAATACCCCAGCCAGAAAGCATCCAGTTGCGGGGTTGGCTGACTGTCCAGCCAGTCCCGCGCCTTCAAACCCGCCTCGCGCCCTTCTCGGGTTTGTGCCTGTTCCAGCGCAATCGCGCAAATGGCCGTGACATCCGGATCCGCCACGCCATCAGGCAGGGCTGGCCATGCACCGCAGGCAAGCTGACTGTTGGCCAGATAAAGCTCCAGCGGCACAACAGGAAAAGTGTCATATCTGCCCATGGCCTGTAGGCCTTGCAGATAGAAACCCGTCGTGCGCGCATCATTATAGACCGGCCGGTCCCACGATCCGTCGGCCAGTTGCCAAGTATGGAGTCTGTCTCGCGCCTTCTGCAAAACATCTTCAAGTGTCTTGAGGGCCATCATTGAGCGTTCCACATATCAGATCACATCCAGCAGAGGAGAAACCCTGCAAAGCCCGGTTCTTTGCCTGCTAATTCAGCGCCCTCACGATACCGGACTTGATGTCCTTGCCATGGGACAGGCCCTGTACCTTCTCTACGATCGCAGCGGCATCAATCCCGTGGTGGCGGTACAGATCGCCGATGGTGCCCGTCTGGCCAAAATGCTCGACCCCGAGCGAGATGGTCTGATGACCAATCACACCGCCCAACCAGGCCAATGTGGCCGGATGGCCGTCGATCACCGTGATGATCTTGCAGTGGGATGGCAAGGCACTGAGCAAGCTTTCGATGTGGGAATAGGCCGCCAGATTGCCACGGGAGCGGGCGCGTTGCGCTGCGGTCCAGCCGGCATTGAGGCGGTCTGCCGAGGTGACGGCCAGCACCCCGATGTCGCGACGGGCTTCGGCGATGGCGCCAGCCGCCTTGATCGCTTCACTGGCAACCGCGCCCTGATAGGCAATCACCACCTCGCAGTTGGGGCCCGGCTCGCGCAGCCAATAGGCGCCGTCAATCACCCCTTGGCGATAGGTGTCATTGGCTCGCTTGACCGGTTGCTCGATCGGGTTGGTGGTCAGGCGCAGATAGACCGAACCGCCGGTCTCATCGCGCAGCCAAGTGCGTTCATCCGGGTCCCCTTCCCCATCGCGCTGCATATAGTCAAAGGCCCATTGCATGATGATGCCAAGCTCGTCGGCAAAGGCCGGTTCAAAGGCCGCCAGCCCATCCTGACTCATGCCGATCAGCGGTGTACCGACCGACTGATGCGCCCCGCCCTCAGGGGCAAGGGTCACACCGGATGGCGTGCCGACAATCATGAAGCGGGCATCCTGATAGCTGGCATAATTGAGTGCATCCAGACCACGGCAGACAAAGGGATCATACACCGTGCCAATGGGAATCAGCCGTTTGCCGAAAAGGGAATGGGACAGGCCTGCGGCACCCAGCAGCAGAAACAGGTTCATTTCCGCGATGCCTAGTTCGATATGTTGCCCAGCCGGATCAAACACCCATTTTGCCGTCGAGGGAATGCGATGCTCGATAAAGGCATCTGCCAGTGCTTTACGCGCAAACAATTTGCGGCGATTGACCCACGGGCCAAGATTGGTTGTACCGGTCACATCCGGTGATGTGGTGACAATGCGGGCCGCCAACTCGCTGTCCCCCTTGGAAAGATCATCGAGGATCTTGCCAAAGGCGCCTTGTGTCGAGATGGCACGTTCTGTGGTCAGCTCGATGGCTGGCACAGCAATTTTGTCGTCGTGATAGCGGCGGGTGCCCTTGGCAAAGAAGGGCACGTTATCCAGAAAGGCCTTGAAGGCCTCGACATTGTCGATTGTAGCAAGGGGGTCCCATTCGTCGCCCTTGGGGACACCCATATGGGATTGCCAGTCTGCCATCTGGCTTTTGTTCATCAGGCCGCCGTGATTGTCCTTGTGGCCGGCAATCGGCGTCCCCCACCCCTTGACGGTGTAGGCAAGGAAGCAGGTCGGCCGGTCATGGGTCACAGAAGCGAAGACATCGGCCATCGTGGTGACGCAGTTGCCACCAAGATTTTCCATCAATGCGGCAAGTTCGTCATCTGACCGCTTATCAATCAGAGCGGACACATCCCCCTGATCGCCCAGATCATCCATCAGACGCTTGCGCCAGACCGCGCCGCCCATGAAGGTCAGCGCCGAATATTGCTGATTGGGGCAGGCGTCGATCCAGTCGCGGAGCTTGTTGCCGCCCGGCTCTTCGAAGGCCTCTCGCTGGAGCTTGCCATATTTGACCCGGACCACGTCCCAGCCGAACGCATCGAAGATCTTTTCGATCCGCTCGAACAGGCCCTCCCTGACGATGCCATCAAGGGACTGTCGGTTATAGTCGATGATCCACCAGCAGTTTCGCAGGTCGTTCTTCCAACC
Source organism: Cohaesibacter intestini (assembly GCF_003324485.1). Classification (NCBI taxonomy): domain Bacteria; kingdom Pseudomonadati; phylum Pseudomonadota; class Alphaproteobacteria; order Hyphomicrobiales; family Cohaesibacteraceae; genus Cohaesibacter; species Cohaesibacter intestini. The sequence goes on from NZ_QODK01000001.1 coordinate 183,583, forward strand.
TTCCTGCAGGCATTCGTAAATGTTGCCCTCGTCCAGTTCGGCATCGCCCACCAAAGCCACCATGCGGCCCAAGGCCTGATCCTGTCCCCAGTTTTTGGCTGCGATATAGTCCTGAATGAGAGAGGCAAAGCTGGTGATGGCCACCCCAAGGCCGACCGAGCCGGTGGAGAAGTCGACATCATCGCTATCCTTGGTGCGCGACGGATAGGACTGCACCCCGCCAAAGCCACGGAAATTCTCCATCCGCTCACGGCTGAGATTGCCCATCAGATATTGCATGGCATGAAAGACCGGAGAGGCATGCGGCTTGACCGCAACGCGATCTTCGGGTTTGAGGGCCGAAAAATAGAGTGCGGTCATGATCGAGACCATCGAGGTCGAGCTGGCCTGATGGCCACCGATCTTGATGTCATCGGTCTTGGGGCGAATATGATTGGCGTGATGGATCATCCAATGCGAGAGCCACAACAGGCGCTGTTCGATGGTCTTGAGGTGGTCGTGGCTCATTCATTCTCTCCGGTGGCTGATCCAATCTGGACGATGCTTCAACCGTCCCTGCGTCTCAAGGGGCCGATGCACCGCTTGAGACGCAGTTAATCACTCTAGCCGTCTTTGTAATAGTAGCTATAGCCATTGAGGGCCGGTGCGCCACCCAGATGTGCATAAAGCACCTTCGAGCCTTTCGGGAAAAAGCCCTTCTTGGTCAGATCAATCAGGCCCTGCATGCTTTTGCCTTCATAGACAGGGTCCGTCATCATTGCTTCAGTGCGGGCCGCAAGGCGGATGGCATCGTTGGTCTCATCCGAGGGGACACCATAGGCCGGGTAGGCATAGTCCGGATTGATCACGATTTCATCTTCTCGCACCTTGCGGCCCAACCCGACAAGCTCTGCAGTGTTATCAACAATGGAGCGAACCTGTGAACGGGTTTGTTCAAGCGTGAAAGAGGCATCGATGCCTATCACACGATCCGCGCGATCCTGCGCCGCAAAACCGACAATCATGCCCCCTTGCGTGGAACCGGTCACCACACAGACGACGATATAGTCGAACTTGAAGCCAAGCTCTTCTTCCTGCTGGGCCACTTCCTCGGCAAAGCCTATATAGCCAAGAGCGCCAAATTTGTGCACCGATGCCCCGGCCGGGATAGGATAAGGTTTGCCCCCGGCATCCTTGACCGACTGGATGGCATCTTCCCAGCTTTTGCGGATACCGATGTCAAATCCGTCATCCACCAGACGGCTGTCAGCCCCCATCAATTTGGTCATCAGGATGTTGCCCACACGATCGTAAACCGCATCATAGTGCGGCACCCATTTTTCCTGAATGACCACGCATTTCATGCCAATTTTGGCGGCCGTCGCCGCCACCATGCGCGTATGGTTGGATTGCACCCCACCGATGGAGACAAGTGTGTCTGCCCCCGAGGCAATCGCATCGGGCACGATATATTCCAGTTTTCTCAGCTTGTTGCCACCCATGGCAAGGCCGGAATTGCAATCATCGCGCTTGGCATAGATCTCAACATCTCCGCCCAATGCGTCCGTGAGGCGTGGCAGATATTCGATCGGCGTGGGACCGAAGGTCAGGGGATATTTCTCGAATTTATCAAGTAACGACATGAGCAGGTCTCCTGTTGGAATTGCCCCAAACGCTAGCAATTTTTCCATGAAAGGTGCTCTCTAATTTTCCTCATAAATTTCCTTGAACTATCGAATTTTTATCCATATTCTCAGATCTTCTCCATAAATTGAACAGATTTGGAAGATTCTTTCATGCCAGAACTGGACCGGATAGACCGAAACATCCTGCGAGCGCTGCAAGAGGAAGGTCGCCTGTCCAATGCGGACCTTGCAAGCCGGGTCAATGTCAGTCCCGCGACCTGCCATCGTCGCACCCAACGCCTGTTTGACGATGGCTATATCGAAGGGGTGAGTGCACGCATCAATCCCGAACAGGTCGGCATGGGGGCATTGGTCATGGTGGGCGTGGTTCTTGACCGCTCCACGCCAGAAAGCTTCGCCGAGTTTGAACAGGCCGCAAACAGGATGCCCGTCATTCTGGACTGCAATCTGGTGGCTGGAGACTTTGACTATCTGCTCAAGATCAGAGCCCGCGATATGAACGATTTCAACAAGTTGCACGGAGAGCAACTGATTGCCTTGCCGGGCGTGCGCCAAACGCGCACCTTCTTCGTCATGAAGGAGGTCAAGAACAACGCCCCGCTCACCTTCTAAAAGTCAGGCCTATTGAGATCCCGACATTCTGAAGCCGTGCACAGGTATCTAGTGGGCGAGGACAGATCGCCCTTGTGGCATCAGCGCCCGGGTCCAGTGCGCAGCCGAGCCTTCCATCATGTCGGCGAGGATCAATCCGGTCGTCGGCCCGAGGGTCAAGCCCTGATGCCCATGGCCGAAATTGAACCACAGGCCCTTGTGGGCCGGAGCGGCCCCTACCATGGGCAGCATGTCCGGCAGGCAAGGGCGATGGCCGAACCAGACATCGTCCGGTCTTTCCTCTCCGACCTTCAGAATCTGTCTGGCGCTGTTCAAACCGTGGCGCAGCTGCTTGAGATTGACGCCTCGATCCCGTCTGGTCAGTTCCGCGCCGGTCACAATGCGCAAAGCGTCACCGATCGGGGCCAGTACAACGCCATTGGCAAAATCATGCAGGGGTCGGGTGGGAGCATCCGTCACGTCATACTGCTTGTGATAGCCCCGTTTCCAGACCATTTTCAGTCGATAGCCGTGCCTTTCAAGAAGGTCCGGAGCCCATGGGCCCAGCGCGATGACAATATCGGATGCTGTGATTTTGCCTTCGGCGGTGGTCACCGCCCATCCCGCCCCTTCCGGGGTCAGGCTCATCGCATCGCCCTGCAGCAGCTGTCCTCCACGCCGCACAAACAAGGCCTTGTAGGCCATTGTCAACGCCAAAGGATCTGTGAGGCTCCAGCTGTCGCACCAATGGATCGCACCGGCCAGCTGTGTGGTGATTGCCGGTTCTTCCTTGGCCAGCGTCTGGCCATCAATCACGCGCAACGGCACATCATAATGGGTCTGAAGATAGTCGGCCTCCAACGCCTTGGCATCCATCGCTTTCTGATCACGGCAGATCGAGAAAAAGCCGTCGCGGCGGATCAGGTCTTGCGCCCCTGACGCATCAATGAAGGGGGCGTGATCACGCGTTGCCCGATAGGCAAGCTGGGCGTAGGTTTTGGAGATTTCTGCATGCTTGCCAGCTTCAGAATAGCGATAATAGGTCGCCAACGCGGGCAACAGTCGGGGCAGATCGCGCCAATGATAGACAATGTCATTGGTCAGCCCGAGGCCATAGCGCAGCAACGTCGGCAGATGATGGGTGATGTTGTAAGGCTCAACCGCCTCTCGCTGGATGATCCCTGCATTGCCATAACTGGTCTCCATACCGGCCTGTTGCCGGTCGAGCAGGGCAACGGAATGTCCACGCTCTTGCAGGGCGAGCGCGGAGCTGAGTCCGACGATGCCCGCTCCGAGGATAAGTGTCTCGGTCATAGCCTGTTCGTCTTTCTTCTTTCTTCCCGTTCCCCGATAACGGGGCTTTTCCCATTGGCGTCAATCATCAAGGCGCAACCGATTATCGGTCTCACTGACAATTGTTGGTCTCACTGGCAGCGCGTTGGCTGGATCGGAGCTCATGTCGCAGTCTCTTTTGAAAGACTGGTAGGGTGTCCCAATTCCATACCCCGGTCAACAAAGGCCTGAAATTTCAATTCCGGCACAAAGGTTCCTCCCGTTGCCCAGACCACATGAATGGCGTTCGAGAGGGGCTTACTGAGCAGATGCCGATCAGCGAATGCCTGTCCCTCCAGACTGTTGGCAATGAAGTGCGGCCCCGCGAAGCCGATGGTCGCAGAAGGTTCCAATTGCAGCGAAGCGCCATGATAGGCCGTGGCGACCCAGCGAAACAGATCTTCATCGCCAACCGTATAAACACCAGCCAGCCGGGTCTGCATGCGTTCAGCAACCAGATCCGACATGGTTGCCACTGCCATGCCATCGGCTTCTGTCCGATTGGTCAGGCCAACATCATAGACTGAGATCCGGGCGTCCCGGCCATGCATCATGCGCAGCATGGCTGAGGCAGATTGGCAAGGTTCGGCAAAAAAGCAATGAACATGCGCCCCGAACAGACCGCGCGCGCCGTAGGCAATGCCGCCGGGGGCTCCGCCGATGCCGCAGGGCAAATGAAGAAACAAGGGCCGATCAGGACCAACAACAATGCCCGCCTCGCGCAGCTGTATGTCCAGTTCGCCAGCCGCTGCCATATAGCCTTGGAACAACAGCTCTGAATGCTCGTCATCGACAAAATAGGCCAGAGGATCATACCGGGCTGCATCCCTTGCCACGGCAACCGCATGATTATAGTCGCCGCGATGCTGCATGACCTTGACACCATAGCGTCGCAGCCGTTCGATCTTCCACGTCTTGGCGTCGGATGACATATGCACGATGCTGTTATATCCGAGGGTCTTGGCGGCCACACCGACACTCAGACCGAGATTGCCCGTTGAGCCCACGGCAATCGTGCGCTGCGAGAAGAAGGCGCGCGCAGCGTCTGACGCCAGTTTGCAGATGTCATCATTTTCCGAAAGGAACCCTTCCGCAAGGGCTTGTCGGCGCGCGGTCATCAGGACTTCGAACAGGCCGCCACGCGCCTTCACCGACCCGGCGACCGGCAGATTGTGGTCGCCCTTGACAAACAGGCGACCAAACTTTGGATCCTCATAGCAAAGTGGAGCCCTTAGGCTCTCCACTTCGATCAGCTCGGATTGGATCTGACCTCCGCTCTGTTCAAGGACCGGGAACAGTTTTTGCAACAAGGGTGCCAGCATGGCCCAGTCTTTATGCACCTGTTCCAGCGTCTGGGCGGCTTCCCCGTCGCTGGAGGGTTGATAATTGGGATTGCACCAAAGCGTCGGCTCCGCCGCTTTGGCTTTGTCGAATGTCGACTGGTTGGCAAAAGGCGGCAGTTCGCTGGTCATCCCATGATTGCCTTTCGAAGCATGTTACCCGCCAGCAGCAGAATGGTGCAGGCAAAAACCAGACGCAGTTGTCTGGGTGACAGGGCGTGGGCCATCTTGACGCCAATCGGAACGGTCAGCATCGTCGTGGCCACAATCATCACGACGGCGGGCAGATTGACATACCCAATGGTCATGGGCGGTTTGCCTGTAATCTGCCAGCCGGTGGCCAGAAAGGCGATGAAAGCGGGAATCGAGATCATCAGGCCAAAACCGGGGGATGTTGCAACAGCCTTGTGGGGCGGCACATTGTAGGCGCTGAGCAACGGCACAGTGAAGGAACCGCCGCCAATGCCCATCAGCGCCGAGAAAAATCCGATGATTGCCGCATAAAGAGAGCTGAGGATGCGACCGGGCAATTGATCGGCCAGCCGCCAGTCCTTTTTGCCCAGCAACATGTAGAGCCCGATCAGAACACCGATGCACCCGAAGACAAACTGAAGTTCCTGTGACCGCAGAGAGGCCGCGGCAAAGACCCCAAGAATCGAACCGATCGCGATGAATGGCCCCCAGCTTCTGATCAGTGAGAAACTCACCGCCCCCCTCTTGTGGTGGGCCATCACGGAGCGAAGGGACGTGAAGATGATGGTGCCAGTGGATGTCGCCACACAGATCTGCATCAGCTGGTCAGGCTGATATCCAAGGCTGGTAAAGGCATAAAAGAAGGCCGGGACGAGGATAATCCCGCCACCAACACCCAGCAAGCCGGAAATGATACCGGCAATGCCGCCGGCAAGGGCCAGAATGAGCACCAGCGGGAGCAATTGTGTCATGAAGGCAGGTCCTCTTCGATTGTGTCGTTGCTGAGCGCGATATCCCAGAACAGTCCCTCACCGCCAGAAGGGCTTCGCGGAGCAGGGCTTGAGAATTGGCTCATTTGGCGCATGCTGGCCGCAGGCAGCATAGAGATGGGGACTCCAGACTGTAGGCAGTCCGAGCACGTTTGCAAACCAGTCATTGGCAAGAGAACCGCCCAGATCGGGCAACAGATGCGGCTCTTGGCCGGTTGTCTTTTCGATGGAGGTTTGTGCAAAGCGCACTGGGATGGGGTCTGGATCGAGGCGGCTCGCCGTGAGCATGCCCCGGCTGACCTCGATGAGGTCTAGCATGGCGACCCCATACGCGTCGAGATGGCGTCTGAGAGCAGGACCATAAAGTTTTTTTTGAAAACGATAGTGGCAGGTGATTCTGGAGGGCTATTTTGGCGGGCACTGCCGCGTGGGCAACGAAAGAATGCGCACACGCATCCGCGCAGCCGGCAATTGCTATCATTCGCACTTGGCCAGCCTGACGGGCATACCGGTGGATGAAATCAGAACCGGTTGATAGGGGTCTTTACCCTTGACCCTGAGGCGATGGGGCGTCCAGGGCTGTTTTCTCCAGATGCCTGACTGATACCTGACTGATACCTGACTGATGCCTGACTGATACCTGACCCTGATCTCTGAAGCAATCGGGAGCTATCGGTTAAAAGCAACCTTTGATTTTGGCGCCGGATGCGGTCGTTTTGACCTTCACGCTCTGACCCGGAGGGCACTCAGCGCCATCACCATAGACAACGGATGTTCCGTCATCCCGCGCGCAGACCTTTGCTTTGGCACAATATCCCTGCACGACCTTGCCCCCTGTTGAGAGATGGTCGCGCCCACCCATGGGGCTCATGCAGCAAATCTCGCCAGCAGAGCAATCATTTTTGTCCTTGCATGCATATGCATCGGACCACGAGATGGTCGAAACCACCGCGAGGCTTGCGACCAGAATAAACCCAGACCGTATAAGCATGAAATCGCCTCCCTTTGGCACTCAGTTGACAGTTGCTTCACATCGGGTTCGATTTTGCTCTGGCGGTGAGACTGCAACAAGGCTGCAAATTGTCCCGCTTCATTTGTACCAGTTGCCCAGACTGCAGCACGAGCGCACACTTGGATGACCGTTGAGACAGACGACCAGCCGGGAGGCAATGATGTGGATGATTCTTCGTAAATCCCTACTGTGGGGTCTGATTGCAGCCTTTATGCTGCCATTCCCATTCGTCCAACGGGCTATCGCTGGCGGCGAGAGCGCAGAAGTCGCCAAGCGGGCCCTGTGCGAAACCCAAATGTCGGTGTGTGAAGAAAGATTTGGCAGGTCTGACACCTGCGACACCGGATATCAGCATTGCATAGACAAAGGTGCCTTTCCCATGCCTGACATGCTGCTGGATCCGATAGAGGATGACGGATGCGAAAAGCAAATGAGGGAATGTCTGGATCCGGACTGGGAACCGCTGTCGACCCACAGTGACGGCACCCCGGTGCAAGGCGACTGATCTGTGAAGATGGCTGTGAGCTGTGCGTCAAGAGCACAGCCTGTGGTGCCGGGAATGGCACCAAGGCGAGCACCGACCGGAGATGCTCTGATATCCGGTCGGTTGATCCATGCAGATTAGGATGCAGGCAGCAGGACTTTGTCGATGACGTGGATGACGCCATTGGACTGTTCCACATCCGCGATCGTCACGTTGGCGACGTTGCCCTTGCCATCCTTGAGCATGACCGTGCCGCCATCATACATGGCAGTGAAGGTGCAGCCACCCACGGTTTTGACCGGGTGGGCACCCTTGTCGTCATCCACCATCTTCATGATGGCATCAGACATGGCGTCGGCAGCCACGACGTGACAGGTCAGGATCTTTGTCAATTGATCCTTGTTTTCCGGCTTCAGCAATGTCTCTACCGTGCCTGCGGGCAAAGCGGCAAAGGCGTCATCGGTTGGCGCAAAAACGGTAAACGGCCCCTTGCCGGACAGAGTATCGACCAGACCAGCTGCTTTCACCGCAGCGACAAGGGTTTCGTGATCCTTGGAGTTCACGGCGTTTTCGATGATATTCTTGGTTTCATACATAGCAGCACCACCGACCATCGGATTTTTGTGATCGTCCGCATAAGCGAGGCTTACGGCGGAGGTCATGGCGATGGCAGTGGCAGCAAGAAAGGTCGTCGTACGTGCAAAGGTCATTGTGTCTCTCTCCAAAATGTTTTTTTCACGACCGCTTTTTTGCGGACATCAATAGACACGAGAGACCCGTCATATGAGTTTCAGCTTTTTTTAAAAATTTTCATATCTGAGAAATAGCACCGACCGCCAGAACCGGACCTGTTGCCTGACCAGTTGGGGATCCGCCTGCCGGTTCATCACTGATTGCCAGCACACCACCGGGCATTTTGGCGCGCAAGGCAGCGGGCACCTGTAGCGAGGCATGCGCCTCTCTTGGCAGCACGCCAAGGGAAATGGGGGCGTTGTCCCCTTCGATCAGCCACAGCTCAAAATCCCGCTCAGCAGCCGCTTCCCCCTTTGTCCGGTTGAGCCGCAATTGCCCGGAACTGGCTTCATAGAGCGCAACCAGCTGGACCAGATTCGTCTCACCCGAAAGGTTGGCGACATAGGTTCCCTCCGGCGCATCCGTGGGACGCAATGTGGCAAATAACAAGGAGGCCATCACAGCAATGGCAACCAGTGAGGCAAAGGCCAGACCTCGCCAGAAACCGATGCTTGACCACAGCCCCTTGGGCGTGGCGGGTGTTGAGGACGCACCGAACAGGCGTTGCTCGATCAGACCATACATGGCCGGTGGAGGCGGGGTCGCTTCGATCTCGTTGGTCAGCGGTTCGAAATGGCCTTCCCAGACATCGACCTCTGCACGCAGATCCGGCTCCTGCTCCAGACGTGCGGAAAAGCGCTGACGCTCCGCATGGGGCAATACGCCAAGGGCATATTCCGCCGCGAGCAGCCGGTCATCGCGATCCATTTTCTTGTCCACCGTCATGCTTCAAGACACTTTCGCAAAGAGATGAGGCTGCGCCGCAGCCACGTCCGCATTGTATTCAGGGGCACACTGAATTGTTCTGCCAACTCCTGATAGCTGTATCCTTCCAGATAGGCCCCCCGCACCGCATCGGCGCGCCGGGTCTCAAGCTCTTCAAGGCAGGCAGTGATGCGTGCACCCGTTTCGGCACTGATCACCAATCGCTCCGGATCGGGGCTGTCATCTGCTCCGGCCAGTTCCTCATCAAGCTCGACCGTCTCCGGGCGCCGTGCCCTGAGCCGGTCAATGGCATTGTTGCGCGCAATCGCAGCGAGCCAGGAAATCGGACTGTTGCCGGTCACAGTAAAGCGCGAGGCGTTGTTCCAGACCTTCACATAAGCTTCCTGCAACGCCTCTTCCGCCTCAGCCCTGTCTTTCAAGACACGCAGACAGATGCCAAAGAGTTTCGCACTGGTTGCCTCATAAAGCGCAGCAAAGGCAGACCGATCACGCAGGGCAACGCGAAAAATCAGTTCGGAGATCGGATCGGCCATGTCTATCCTTGGAACAGATTGTCTCTTTGTGGAAGGCACCAAGTCTTGGCATCCACACGTCAGATGCCACGCGCGGTCCCTCATAGCATTGCGGTCAGCCCGGTTTGAGCCTCTTCTCTTCGCCCTCGACTATGCAGGAACAATATGGAGGCGTCCAGCCGAATAAAGAGAGAGAGATCGCCATCGCTAATACCCCGGTAGAGAACGGGGCTTTGCGATATCGTTGATGTGAAAGTTTGAATGCTGCCGGATTGATCAGGTGCTGGATCGCACGATCAGCTCATAGCCGATGTCGATCTTTGCCTCATCAGCCGACAGGCTGGCGCCATTCATACATTCGACCAGCATGGTTGCCGCCTTGTGACCCATTTCATAACGCGGGGTGCGGATGGTGGTCAAAGGTGGATTGATGCAGCGCGAGGGTTCGAGATCGTTGAAACCGGCAATGGCGATCTGGTCAGGTACCGCAATCTGACGGCGCTGGCATTCAAAAATAGCCCCCATCGCCAAGTCATCATTGATACAGAAAACCGCATCAAGGTCCGCTTGCTTGGAGAGCAGATCATGGAACAGGTCACCACCGATCTTGACTGAGGATGGTGCGTGAGAGATGGAGCGCCCCTCGATATTGTCCAGTCCGGCATCCTTCAGCGCCTGAAAGTGGCCCTGCATCCTTTTCTGGGTGCGAGGATCCATCTGGGCACCAATGAAGCCGATATGGCGGCGACCACGATCGATCAAATGGCGGGTGATGTCATAGCCCGCCTGATAATGTGACAAGCCGACATTCATGTCGATGGCCTGACCATCATAGTCCATGATCTGGACGATGGGGACGCCAGCGGCCTCCAGTGTCTTGCGGCAGGTGTCTGTCTGATCAACCCCCGACAAGATCAGGCCATCGGGATTGTGTTCGAGAAACTTGGAGACTAGCTTTTCCTCCTCAATCGGGGAATAGCGGGTGTTGCCAATCAGAACCTGATAGTTGGTGGCGGAAAAGACGTCATCAATCGCCCGCATGACATCGGCGAAAACGATGTTGGTGATCGAAGGAATGATTGCGCAAACAGTGTAGCTTCTCGCCGAGGCCAACCGGCTGGCCGAGAGGTTCGGGATATATCCGAGTTTCGCCACGGCCTCCCTCACCCGCTCACGTGCCTTCTGCGAAACCTTGTCAGGTTGTCGAATGGCTCGGGATACAGTGATGGGACTGACGCCTGCATGTTTGGCGACATCCTGCAATGTGGCTCTTCTCGTTGAACGCCTTGAACTTTCGTCAGCCATCATGGTCTCTTGATCTGGTTCCAGCCCTGCGGCATCTTCGCTCGCTTCAGCGATAGAGAATTGAATCTGCAAGGCTTCTCACCCAATCTAACAGTAGCTCGGGGCTTAGGCAATATGCCTTCCATCCACAGGGAGAAAAGGGGCATGATAGATTGTCGTCAAAATGATAGCGCTATCATTTTTCTTGGTGTATAGTTTCCGGTAGCCGAGGAAGCTCGGTTATTATGATCCCAAAATGATAGCGCTATCATTTTGGTGACGGGAGAGGAACGACTGCATTGCGCGGAGAAGGCATGATCATCGTCGTTATGGGAGTGAGCGGGTCTGGCAAGACCACGGTAGGAAGTGCGTTGGCCGATAAACTGGGCTGCGCCTTTCGGGATGCGGACGCCTTGCACCCGGCTGAGAATGTTCTCGCCATGGCCGAGGGAAAACCCTTGACCGACGCCATGCGAGAACCATGGCTGACGGTTCTGGAAAGCTTGCTGTTTGACCATCAAAGCCGAGGCGAGGCGCTGGTACTGGCCTGTTCCGCTTTGAAGCGGGCTTATCGGGATCGGCTGTTTGAGCGGATATCCGGCGGCCTGTTTGTTTATATCGCAGGGACCCGCGATCAGATCCTGCCACGTCTTATGCAACGGCAGGGGCATTTTTTCCCATCCAGCCTGCTTGATAGCCAGTTCAGGGATCTGCAGGAACCCGCAGAAGATGAACCGGTCCTGACCGTGCCTGTGACTTTGTCTGTGGAACAGGCCGTTGCGGAAATCCTGCCTCATCTATCACATGACGCTCAGACACGGGAGGAATGAGCTCCATAAAATCAGGTCAAGACATGGACCGGGTCCATTGCATGATCCGATCCGGATCACACTGAATTCTATCTCAATCGAGAAACCTGGGAGGTTACTGATATGAAATTCTCTACTCTTGCACTGGCAGCCGCCTTTGCTGCCACTCTGGCTGCCCCTGTGGCGGCGGCCGACAGCTACAAGCTGAAATTCCAGTCGAGCGATAATTCGGGCAACCCGAACTATGTCATCCAGCAGGAATGGGCCTCTCGCGTTGGCGTCATGACCAATGGCCGTGTTGAAATCGAAATGCTGCCGGTCGGTTCAATCGTCAAGCACACTGAAACCCTGACCGCAATCAAGGCGGGTGTGCTCAGTGGCCATGTGACCGCAACCGGCTATTTCTCCGGTAAAGACCCTGCCTTTGGCCTTCTTGGCAACACGGTTGGTGCGTGGAGCGATCCGAACGAAATGCTGCTCTTCATCGAGCATGGTGGCGGTCGCGAACTGTATGAAGAGCTGCTGGCTCCTTATGGTGTTCAGTTCATCGGTGCCTCTGCAACCGGTCTTGAAGCCTTTGTTTCCAAAGTGCCGCTTGATGGCGTTGACGATCTCAAGGGCCTGAAACTGCGTGCGCCTGAAGGTCTGGTCCAGTCGGTCTTTGCTGCAGCAGGTGCCGCTCCGGTGAACCTGCCCGGCTCCGAAGTCTACACCTCGCTTGACAAGGGTGTGATTGACGCCGCCGACTATACCGTCTTCTCGACCAACCACCAGCAAGGCATGCATAAAGTGGCCAAGCATCCGGTCTATCCGGGCTTCCACTCCCTGCCGACCATCGAAGTCTCGATGAACAAGAAGACATGGGACTCCATGCCAGCAGATCTGCAGGAAATCCTGCGCGTTTCCGTGCGTGACTTTGCCCGTCAGATCACCTCGAAGCTGAAAATGCAAGATCTGGCAGCTGTGGCAGAAGCCCGCGCGTCTGGCGATATCACCATTCATGACTGGTCTGCGGAAGAGCGGGCAAAATTCCGCAAAATCGCGCAGGAGCAATGGAAAATCTTTGCACAGAAGTCTCCAAACGCTCAAAAAGTCTATGAAGTGATTTCCAAATATCTCAAGGAAACCGGCCTGATCTAACAGGCGAGCGAGAGATTGCTGGCCGGACCTTGCGGGTTCGGCCAGTGAATTTGCGGCGGAGGAAGGCAAATGGAACCAGAAAAAACATCATCAGACAATCAGCGGGACCCAGCATCCCCTGCCCCGGTTCAATCGCCGGTTCTGACCCTGCTGGATCGGGCCATCATTCGAGTCGGCCATACGCTCAGTTTGCTGTTTTTCGTCTCCTGCCTGATCATCATATTCGAGATTGTCGCGCGGTATGTGTTCAATTCGCCGACCTTCTGGGTGCATGAGACAACCACACTCCTGTGTGCCTTGCTGTTTGCCTATGGCGGTGTCCATTGCATGGCCAACAACAAGCATATCCGCATCGGACTGATCTATGACACCGTGTCCGCCAAGGTGCGGCGCTATCTCGACATCCTGATTTCAACCCTGCTGCTGATCTATGCGCTCATTCTGGCCTATGCAGCGGGGCTGGTCGCCTATGAGGCCCTTTACACCCCTTGGGGCGCGTTCCGCATGGAGACCAGCGGCAGTGCGTGGGATCCGCCCTTCCCGGCAATTATCAAGAGTTTTCTCTTTCTGGTGCTGGCCCTGATGGTCGTCCAGACCGCCCTGCACCTGGTTCATCATATCCGGAGGAAAGTTGATGCCTGAACTTTTCGATCTCAGTTCCATTGGCATCGCTTGGGGCAGCATTCTGTTGCTGGGCATGATGCTCACTCTGCTGGCCACCGGCATGCCACTGGCCTTTGTCACCGGTCTGGTTGCCGCCTTCTTCACCATCTTCTGGGTGGGACCGGAAACGGCGATGATCACTGCCAGCCGGGTCTTCAGTTTCACCACCTCTTACGTTTTTGTCGCCGTGCCGATGTTCGTGCTGATGGCGTCGATCCTTGACCGGTCAGGCATTGCACGGGATTTGTTCAACGCCATGCGGATGGTGGGCGGTAGCCTGCGCGGCGGTGTGGCAGTCCAGACCCTGATTGTCGCTGTCTTTCTGGCGGCCATGTCAGGCATCATTGGCGGGGAAACCGTGCTGTTGGGTCTGCTGGCCCTGCCGCAAATGCTGCGCCTTGGCTATGATCGCAATCTGGCGATCGGGACGGTTGCCGCAGGTGGGACCCTTGGCACCATGGTGCCGCCATCGATCGTGTTGATCATTTATGGCCTGATTGCCAATGTCTCGATTTCCGATCTGTTCACGGCGGCTTTCCTGCCTGCCTTGATGTTGGCCTCCTTCTACGTGATCTATGTTCTGACCCGCTGTTATCTCAATCCGGCGATGGCTCCGATTGCCACCGGCGATGAGCTGGAAATGTCCACCGCGGAGAAATTTGCCGCTCTCAAAGGCGTGGCTTTGCCAGTGGTCATTGCGATGTCCGTGCTGGGCAGCATCTATGCAGGCATCGCCTCGGTGACGGAAGCCTCAGGCATTGGTGCCTTCGGCATCGCGTTCTCGACATGGGTCCGTGGGGAATTGACTTGGAAGTTGCTCAAAGAGAGCGCCATCCAGACCCTGAATACCTGCGGCATGATTATCTGGATCGGCATTGGTGCCAGCGTGCTGGTGGGTGTCTATAACCTGATGGGTGGCATTCACTTTGTCGAAACGCTGATCCTCAATTTCGGCGATGGGTCGCCGCTGGCGATCATCCTGTTGATGATGGCTATCCTGTTCATGCTGGGCATGTTTCTCGATTGGGTGGGCGTGGCCCTTCTGACCATGCCGATATTCGTACCGATCGTGATGAAGCTGGGCTACGACCCGGTCTGGTTCGGGGTGGTCTTTGCGATGAACATGCAGGTCTCCTTCCTGTCACCTCCCTTTGGTCCTGCGGCCTTCTATCTGAAGTCCGTTGCACCGGAAGGCATCACGCTGAACGACATTTTCCGTTCGGTGTTGCCCTTCATCGCCATGCAAATTCTGGCGGTTGCCCTGCTGATCGCCTTCCCGACACTCGCTCTTTGGTGGAAATAAAATGAAACATGCTGATTTTGCCGTTATCGGTCTTGGCGTCATGGGGCTGGGACTGGCGGAAAATCTCGCCCGCAATGGGGTACGCGTCGCCGGTTTTGATCTGGATGCGGACCGTCGGGCCACTCTGGCAAGGCTGGGTGAGCGGACGGACGGGATCACCACCGCCGCCACCTTGTCCGATCTGGTAGCGACCCTTTCGGTGCCGCGACAGATCTTGTTGATGGTGCCAGCCGGTATACCGGTTGACCGGGCCATTGCCGATCTCAAGCCGCTCCTGTCTGCTGGCGACTGCATCATCGACGGTGGCAACTCGCATTTCCTTGAGACCGAGCGACGACATCAGGGACTTGTAGCGGACAAGATCCACTTTTTCGGCATGGGCGTTTCCGGCGGCGAAGCCGGGGCGCGCAATGGCCCGGCCCTGATGCCCGGTGGCGACCGGGCTGCCTTTGACAAGATGGAGCCAATCCTCAAGAAAGTGGCAGCCAAGGCGGCAGAAGACGGGGAGCCATGCGTTAGTTATATCGGCGCAAAGGGCGCTGGCCACTTTGTCAAGATGGTCCATAACGGCATCGAATATGCCGAAATGCAGCTGCTTGCCGAGATCTATTACCTGCTCGCCCGCGTCTATGGCCAACCAGCCAGAACCATCGGTGAAATTTTCGAAGGCTGGAACCAGGGCGAGGATCGCTCATACCTGCTGGGCGTCAGTGCAGCTGTGTTGCAAAAGGACGATCCGGAAACGGGCCTTGCGGCGGTCGATATCATTCTTGATCGGGCGGGTCAGAAAGGCACCGGTAAATGGACGACCCAGACAGCGCTGGATTTGGGTGTCGGAGTGCCTTCCATTACGGCGGCACTGGATGCCCGGATCCTTTCCTCCATGACGACGGCGCGGTCGGCTTTGTCTGCCAGTTTCGAAAGCCCCTCCCTTGATCCGCTTCCGCTTGATGCAGAGATACTGACCCGGATGCGGGACAGTTTGCTGGTTGGGCGGATCATCGGCTTTGCCCAAGGGCTGGAAATGATGAAGACGGCCTCTGAGGACCATCAGTTCGGACTTGATCTGCCGGCCATTGCACGCGGCTGGCGTGCGGGCTGCATTCTGGCCTCCCCGTTGCTCGATCATATTGCAGGTGCGATTGAAGGGACGGACGACTTTGTTCATCTTCTGGCACTGCCATGGTTCAAAGCACAGCTCGAAGACAAACTGCCAAGCCTCAAGCAGATGATCCTTGCCGGTCTGGCTGCGGACCTTCCGCTGCCGGTGATGACCGCCTCCAAGGGCTATGTCGACAGTCTGCGCCAGACGCGTCTGCCAGCCAATCTCATTCAGGGGCAGCGGGACTATTTCGGTGCCCATGGCTTTGAGCGCACCGATCAGGCGGGGTCCCATCACCTCGCATGGTGATGGGCTTCAATCGACCAAGCGCTCGCCCCCCGGTCCGACGGGAATGATCGAGCCTTCGGCGGCACGTGTCTCGATTTCGTCTCGCAGCAGAGACGTCAGGGCCTCGACCAGCGGGTCGGGGTCATCGCTGCGGTGACGGATCACCCCAAAGGCCACCCAGCGCGTCGGGTTCAGCGGACGGGTCGTCACCCGGCGGTCATCCATGGCCAGCATGCTGAGGCGATCGATGATGGTCAACCCCGCCCCATTGGCCACCAGATGCTGGGCCATTTGCGATGAGCCGGTCAGAATTTCCTGTTCTATTTTCACCTCATGGGCTTCAAACAAAGCGTCGGTCTGCTTGCGCAGCAGCATACCGGGAAATTGCTGGATCAGCGTCTCGCATCTCAGGTCTTCCGGCGCGATCACCTCTTTTTTGCAAAAGGGGTGATCGGTTGGCATCAACACTTCGAGTGCGGCGCGGGCCAGCGGCGTGCTGGTCGCCGCGCGATGGGCAATCGGCACATTGCCAAAACCCAAATCATATTCCCTGCCATTGATCCAGCTTTCGATATCCCGGTGGGAGCGAATATCGAGGGAGACCTTGACGCTTGGATGCTTCTTGGTGAATCGGGCCATGGCCGGGGCCATGATCGAAAGCGCCGCGCGGGGCATGGTGACAACGCGCAAATGTTTGAGGCGGTGCGCACGGATTTCATCGGCAATACGCGGAATTTCCTGCAACCCGGCCAGAATGCGCCGCGCTTCGCGGTCAAAGGCCACGCCCTCATCGGTCAGATGCAGGCGCTGCCTTTCCCGCTTGAACAAGGTCAGCCGCAATTCCGCCTCCAGCACCGCGATCAGACGGCTGACCGCTGGCTGGCTGAGATTGAGCAGCTTGGCGGCACTGCTGACCGTGCCTTCCTGAACCACCGCGTTGAATGCCTGAAGTGCTTTGATATTCACCTTGCCCCTCCTCACCTTATCAGGAAATTGCATAATATCATTTAACCTATGCATTATCCATATGATGGGATCACACCTATAGTGATGGGCAGTTCAATATTCAATGCACAAGAGGCTCATCATGTCGCCAGACGCGACCCTTTCATGGTCCCCTTCTGTCACGGACCTGATGCAACAGCTGCCAGAGCGGCGCTGCATCGATGTCAACGGCCTGCCGATCTCCTACCGCGACAAGGGGACAGGCCAGCCCATCTTGTTTCTCCATGGCCTGCTTGGCAGTGCGGATAGCTGGGTGCTTCAGATGCTTGGCCTCAGCGCCAAGGCGCGCGTGATTGCGTGGGATGCGCCGGGCTATGGCCAGTCGGCAGACATGGAACCGGATCTTGAGATGTTTGCAGAGCAATTGCGCGGCTTCATCAAGGCGCTGGCGCTGCCGTCTCTGACCCTTGTCGGCCATTCGATGGGCGGCACTTTGGCAGCCCGGATTGCGGCGGATCCGGTGCCTTTGCTCGACCGGCTGGTCATTTCCTGCAGCCATGCTGGCTATGGTGAACCCGCAGACACGCCTCCAAGCGAGAAGCTGGTCGAGCGGATCCACATTCTCAAACAACAGGGGGCCGAGGCCTATGGACGCAGCCGCGCGACCCATATGGTCGCCCATCCGGTTGATCCCTTCGCACTGGAGCTCGCCGCCTATGTTGCCGCAGGCACCCGCGCGGATGGGCTATATTCAGCAACCCGGATGCTACAATTTGCCGATTTACGCCCTTTCTACAAACAGATCCGCCTTCCGACATGGATTTTGTTTGGCGGTGCGGACCCGGTGGTGCGCTCCGATCTGTCAGCTGAGCTCAAATCCCTGACCCCACAGGCCACCCATATCACGTTGCCCAATGTGGGCCACGCCCCTTATCTGGAAGATGCGGAAGGCTATGAGGCCGTTCTTGCTCCGATTCTGGAGACATCGCTTCCGTCCCGCTGACGCCCAATTGATTTCTGGCAATCAACGAACCTGAATTATTCTGGGAGGATTATATGTTAGGTTTCCTCATCGGCCTCGTGGTCACCATCGGCGTGGCCTGGCTCATCATCAAGAAATATCAGGCCCACACGGTCCTGCTGCTGGCGGGTCTGTTGCTGCTCACTCTGACCCTGTTTGTGGCCCCGGACACATCCATCCTGTTCAAGAAGGCAAAGTCGACCGGGCTGTCGCTGTTTGATATATTCGACTATGTCCGGGGGTCTCTGGCTTATCGGGCCGCAGGCCTTGGCATGATCATCATGGCGGCGGGTGGCTTTGCCAAATATATGGATCATATCGGGGCGACCGATGCGATGGTCAATGTGGCCATTCGCCCTTTGGGCTTGCTCAATGCGCCCTATATGGTTTTGGCGTTGGGCTATGCGGTGGGTCAGTTTCTCAACATCTTCATTCCCAGTGCAGCGGGCCTTGCCATGCTGTTGCTGGTCACCTTTTTCCCCACCTTGGTGCGCCTTGGGGTCAGCCGGGCTGCTGCCGCTGCGATGATCGGCACGACCGCCGTGCTCGATCTGGGGCCAGCGTCCGGGGCGTCCAACCTTGCGGCCAAAACCGCCGAGCTGGATGTGGCGGTCTATTTCGCCCAGCATCAGTTGCCAGTCGGTCTCGCTGCCATCGCTGTCATCACCATTCTGACTTATGTCAGCGGACGCTATTTTGATGGCAAAGCCGGGCATGTGGTTGCCGCAGATGGTCCACGCTTGCAGGCAGAGGGCGCAACGGACAAGCCAGCAGCGCCTGCCTTTTATGCGCTTTTGCCAATGATCCCGCTCACCCTGATCCTGATCTTCTCCAAGCTGGTCATCAGCTCGGTCAAGCTGAATGTGGTCACGGCAATGCTGATCGGCGCGCTGATCGCGCTTGTTTGTGAGATCATCCGCCATCGCGACGGCAAGGCGGTCAGCAAGGGCTTCATGGCCTTCTTTGACGGTATGGGGCAGATGTTTGCCCGCATCGTGTCGCTGGTGGTCTGTGCCGAGATCTTTGCCGCTGGCCTCAGAACCATCGGCATGGTCGACTTCCTGATCCAGAGTGCCCAGGGGGCTGGCTTTGGCATCACCGCGATGACCTTGGTCATGTGTGCGATGGTGACGGTAATCGCGGTGATTACCGGATCGGGCAATGCGGCCTTCTTTTCCTTTGGCCATCTGGCGCCGAATATCGCATCGAGCTTTGGCGCAACCTCGGTTGCCATGCTGCTGCCGATGCAGTTGACCGCCGGTCTCGCCCGCTCCATGTCACCGGTTGCAGGCGTCATCATCGCGGTGAGCGACGCGGGCCAATGCAGCCCGATCGAGATTGTCCGCCGGACGGCCTTGCCAGTGCTGGGCGGCATCGTAACGGTGGTGCTGACCAGTGTGATCTTTGCCTGATGCAAAGGCAAGAAAAGGGGGCACAGAGCCCCCTTTTTGTTCGACATTCACTCTGGTCGAGCTGCGTTTCGCAACAAATCCCGGCAAGGCATAAACACGAAAAATCAGCCAAATTTGAGGAACAATTTGGCATAGGCGGGCTTCAAGCTCTTGATGGCCTTGGCGACCGCCATCGGGTCATTGTCGTCAAGCGCAGCACGCAAGCCATTGATTGATTGATGCAGGCCATTCAGCAGCGCCTTGAATGCGTCCTGATCCTGATAGGCCACAGGAACATGCGCGGTGATGTCCTTGGCGAGATAGGCCAGCACACCCAGTTGCTCGTGGATGTCTCCCGCCAGTTTCGGGCTCCAGCTCTCCTTGGAAAGCTTCACATTGAGGAGATGTTCCATCTCGCTGTGATAGGCATTGATGTAACTTGAGAAAACACGAATGCCGTTGCGGTCCCGCAAGCCGTCCAGCTCATCGCGGATCGCTTCGAGAATTTCGTGGGCTTCGGCCACCTTGCCCTCTTTGGTGGCGGCGTCTGCCTTCACCGCAATCGCTTTGATATCGGTGAGGGTCTTTGACCAGTTGGCCTCCCCTTCATAGCGGGCGGGGGCCGTGGTGTAACTGGTCAGGATGGTGCCATCCCAGATTTTCAGGAACTTGCCAATGGCCATCTTCGTGGCTTCGGCATCGTTCTGATTGCTTTTGAATAGCGCGACCCGATAAGGAGCATAGGCCTTGTCGACATCCTCATCAAAACCTGCCATGGCAGGCAGGCTGCTGGCGGTCAGAAGCAGGACGCCAAAGAGCGGTTTGGTCCAGTTTTGCATGATCAATCCCCATAATTAGTTATATTCGAAACCATGATATCATTGCCTTCATACTATGGGAACAGAGCCGCTTTTGCCCGTATCAAAGTGTCTCGGATTGTATCTTTGTTTGTCTGCTCAACTTGCCTAATTCAGCCATGGATATATCGCTACACATAATTCGGGGATGCATGACCCCAATCCTTCCTCCATGTTTGGTGCAATCGCTACGTCTTCCTGCGCATAAGGCAGGCAATCACTTGTGCAAAAGACCATTTTCGCCCTTCTGGCGGTATTTTGATCAAAGAATTCCGACAGCAAACGAAATTTATTGCCATCAACTTCTCATGATCCAATCGGGAGACACCAAATATGAAAATGAAGTTTCTTGGCATTGTTGCCGCTGCTGCCGTCAGCTTTGGCTTTGCCTCTGTCGCTCAGGCCGACCTGTTGGCCGACATCAAGGCAAAAGGCAAAATCACTGCTGCCACTGAAATGCACTATGCCCCTTATGACATGCTCAAGGATGGCGAATATCAGGGTATTTGCCGCGACATGTTTGATGAAGTGGCCAAGGAACTGGGCGTCGAAGTGGAATATCTCGATTTGCCATGGCAGTCGATCCTGCCGGGACTGGAAGCAGGCAAATTCGACTTTGTCCATGCCCCCGTCACCATGACCGCTGAACGGATGAAGCGCTATGCCTTCACCCTGCCAATGGGCAACGCCACTGTGGCTCTGGCCAAGAAAGCAGGCGACGACAGTATCTCGAAGGCTGAAGACATTGCTGGCAAGAAAGTCGGCTCGCAGAAAGGCTCCGCCGAGCTGGCTGAGTTGGAAAAGCTGGCTGGCAGCGTTTCTCCTGCGGCTGATGTGCGCGGCTATGTCAATATCGACGAAGCCCTGGCCGATCTGGCGGCAGGCCGCATTCAGGGCGTTGCCAATGCGGTGGGCCTGATGGGTTATGCCGCAACCCAGCGTCCGGGTCTGTTTGAACTGGTGTTGCCCCCCTTTGGTGAGCCAGCCTATTTTGGCTGGGTGGCCCGTCATGGCGAAGACAGCGCGACGCTGGTTGCCGCCATCAATGAGGCTCTGTTGAAAATGCACAAGGATGGCCGCCTCAAGGCAATCAACGAAAAGTGGCTCGGAGCCAATCCGGAGTTGCCAACCGAGATGCCGGTCGTTAAATAAGCACGCGCATGCATCCGGCAAATCTCTGTCGGATGCTTCTTTCCTTTTGCCTTTTTGCGAGCAACGATGCGGAGTCCGAACAATTGAGCTTTTCGTTCGACACGATATTGCACAATTTTCCCTATTTGCTGGCAGCCGCCAGATGGACTCTGCTGATCTCGCTGTCCGGTATGGCCATCTCTCTGGTCTGGGGCATTTTCCTGTGCGCCGGCCGAATGTCTAAAGGGCACCTTCTGTCAAATGGTGCCGCCCTCTATATCAGCTTCTTTCGCGGCGTGCCTTTGCTCGTCCAGCTGCTGATGTTCTATTATATGCTTCCCTATATCGGCATTGATCTGCCCGCCGTGCAGGCGGCCATTTTGGCGGTTGGCATGTGTTCGGCAGCCTATACGGCAGAGATTTTGCGTGGTGCGCTGATGGCGATCCCGGCGGGGCAAAGCGAAGCGGCCCATGCCCTTGGCATGTCGAGCCTGTCCCTTTGGAAACGTATTCTGGTGCCGCAAGCCATCCGCATCAGCATGCCCAGTCTGGTCAATGAACTGATCCTGTTGGTCAAGGTATCGTCGCTGGCCAGCGTGGTCGGCATTGGTGAATTGACCCGTATTTCGCAGAATATCGCTGGCGAGACCTATCGCCCGCTGGAAATCTATCTGGCGGCAGCGGTCATTTATTTTGTCATCAATTGGATCCTGTCAATCGGTGGTCGTCTGATTGAGCGCAAATTGCAGGTCGGATAGGAGCGGATATGGAGCTTGATCTTTTTGTCCGCTATGGCCCGGCCTTGTTGTCCGGCTTCGGGGTGACCATTCTGTGCTGGTTGGTGGGCTCGCTTGGCGGGTTGGTGTTTGGCTTTTCGCTCGCCTGCCTCAATCGTTGGGGGCCGCGGCCACTGGGCTGGCTGATCTATGCCTATGTCGAGGTGATCCGCGGCACCCCCTTCATGATCCAGCTGTTCATCCTCTATTATGGCGGGCCTTATATCGGGCTGGTGCTGGAGCCGGTGGAAGCGGGGATCCTGAGCTTCATCCTCTATGGCAGCCCCTATTTTGCCGAAATTTTCCGCTCCGGCTTCAATGCGGTGCCGCAAGGCCAGATCGAGGCGGCGCGCTGTGTTGGCCTGTCGGAAAAGCGCATCCTCTGGCGGATCATCCTGCCGCAAATGCTGGTGCCGATCACTGCGCCGCTGACCAATTTCTTCATTATCCTGACCAAGGAAACCGCCATCCTGTCCGTGGTGACCGTGCCTGAGCTGCTCTATGAGACCCAGACCATGGCAGCGGAAACCTTTTCCTTTGTCGAGCCGTTCCTTGCGCTGTCGCTGTTTTATTGGCTGATGGTGCTGGGGGCCAACTGGCTGGGCAAAAGGGTGGAAGCGCGCGTGACCCGTCACCTGCGCCGCGCCTGATTGGAGAGAGATTTGACCGAGACATCCATGCCCTATTCCTCCCCGTCCGACGATGTGATCATCGCGGTGCGTCAGCTGTCGAAACATTTCGATGATTTCGCCGCACTGAGCGAGATTTCGCTTGATGTGCATCGCTCCGAGGTCCTGTGCCTGATCGGTCCGTCCGGGTCGGGCAAGTCGACCTTGCTGCGCTGTCTCAATTTTCTTGAGGAATATGACCAAGGCGAAGTGCGGCTGGATGGCGATCTTATTGGCTGGAAAGAGGGAGGCGCATCCCCGCGCAAGGCCCTGACGGGCGAGGCGTTGCGCAGCCAGCGCCAGCAGATCGGCATGGTGTTCCAGCATTTTCATCTCTGGCCGCATATGTCGGCACTCGACAATGTGGCCGAGGCGCTCGTCAGCGTCAAAGGCCTCAGCCGAGCCAAGGCCCGCACCAAAGCCCATGAAGCCCTGACCAAGGTGCATTTGTCCGACAAGGCAGAGAGCTATCCGGCCAATCTCTCCGGCGGGCAGCAGCAGCGCGTGGCCATTGCCCGGGCCATTGCGATGGAACCAAGGGTGATGCTGTTTGATGAACCGACCTCGGCGCTCGACCCGGAGCTGGTCGGCGAAGTCTTGAGCGTGATGAAGGAAATGGCATCGGAAGGCATGACCATGGTGGTGGTGACCCACGAAATGGGCTTTGCCGCCCATGTGGCCGACAGGGTGGCCTTTCTTGATGCAGGCCGTTTGGTGACCTGTGTGCCACCAAAAGAAATTTTTGCGCAAGAACCGGAAGACCAAAGGGTGCGCGATTTTCTCCAGACCTATCGCGACCGCAACGTGGTCTAGAGACAGAGCGAACGAACGCGCACAGCAGAGCAAGCCTCCCCACTCACTCCCTGCGCACGCCTTCCCGCTTCAGCCTTCACGCCCCGCCTCAGTCGTCTCGCTTTGGCGGGCACCTCGTTCAGGCTTGCGGTCCGAGTTCCTCATTGTCTACATCACGGGTCAGATCCTGCTCGGCGTCGTCGGTCTTCTGTTTGGTGAAGCCGGTGATGCCTTCGGCATATTGCTCGAAATCCCGCTTGATCTCCACCGGACTGCCGACATAGGCGGTGATCAGTTCTGACAACGACCTTAAGGCATGCATGTGGATCCGCTCGTATCCGTGGGAGGCATCAACGCCAAAAGTGATCAAAGCGGTGCGGACATCGGCCCCGGCCTCCACGGCACTGGCGGAATCCGAACGGTAATAACGGAAGATGTCCTTCTGGAACCGGATGTCATTTTCCTTGCAAAGGTCAACCAGCTTCTTGGTCAGATGATAGTCGAACGGTCCGGTCTGGTCGGCCATGCCGATGGTGACGCCAAACTCGTCGGAATTCTGCCCCGGAGCCGAGGTGCCGTTATCGACAGAGATCATCGACGCGACCTCCGGCGTGAGCACGGAAGACGCGCCGACGCCGACCTCCTCGGCAATGGTGAACAGAAAATGGATGTCGACCGGCGTTCGCAATTCGGCATCCTGCATGGCCTTGAGGGCCGTCAAGGCCACAGCGACACCAGCCTTGTTGTCAAGATGGCGAGAAACAATGAACCCGTTGTCGATGAATTCGGCCTGCGGATCGATGGAAACAATGTCGCCGACATCGATGGTCAGCTTTTCCAGATCATCCCGGTTGCGGGCCAGCGCATCGATACGCAATTCCACATGGTCCCAGCCGATCGGAGCCTGATCGATTTCCTCATTGAAGGTGTGACCGGACGCCTTCAACGGCAGGATGGTACCGCGATAGGCTCCGTCTTCGGAAAAGATTGTAGCACGAGCGCCTTCGGCAAACCGGGCTGACCAGTGGCCAACCGGCACCAGCGCCAGACGGCCATTGTCCTGCAGCATCTTGACCTGCGCACCCAGCGTATCAAGATGGGTGACAATCGCGCGGGCACCCTTGCGGCGCGATCCCTGTCGGATGGCGCAGATGGCACCGCGCCGGGTCAGTTCGGCCTCAAGGCCCAGTGCCTCCAGTTCCTTGGTTACAAAGCGGACGATGGTGTCGGTATAGCCGGTCGGGCTCGGGATTTCCAATAACTGTGACAGGATGGATTGCAGATAGCCGGTATCAATTGCCAGCAATGTCATGACTTTCAGGCCTTATTCGGTTGCGTCTCGGTTCTGTTGCTGCTGCCGGACTGCGGCGGGCATCGAGCGCGGAAAGAGGAGATCGACAAAGCGTTCCGCAGTCGGCTGGGGCTCGTGATTGGCAAGGCCCGGCCGCTCATTGGCCTCGATGAAGACATAGTCCGGTTGACGATGATCCTTTACCATAAAATCGATCCCGGTGACAGGGATGTCAATCGCCTTGGCAGCCTTAACCGCGGCATCAATCAATCGCGGATGCACTTCTTCTGTGACATCGACAATGGTGCCGCCCGTATGGAGATTGGCGGTCTTGCGGACGGTGATTTCCCGGCCCCGTTCAGGACAGTCATCCATGCCCAGACCCGCTTCGATGACGCATCGTTCGGTTTCGGCATCGATCGGGATGGTGCTTTCGCCCCCGGTCGCCGCAGCGCGCCTGCGACTCTGGCTTTCGATCAATTGGCGGACGGTCTTTTTGCCATCACCAATGACCTTGGCTGGCAGGCGCAGGGCGGCGGCAACCACCCTGTCATCGATGACAACAAGACGTAGGTCATGGCCCTCATAGCAATCTTCCAGCAGCACATCGGGGCAGACTTTGCGGGCACGCTCGATGGCGGCCAAAACCGCGTCATAATTGCTGACACCAACTGCAATGCCCTGCCCCTGCTCACCGCGCGAGGGCTTGACGACCACGGAATCGTGATTGCGCAAAAAGCTCGAAATATCGGCCCCTTCGGCAAGATCCAGTTGCGCGGGAACCGCAACACCGGCCTGTTCAACCAGCTTGCGGGTCATCCGCTTGTCGTCGCAAATGGACAAGGTGACAGCGCTGGTCAGGTCGGTCAGTGACTCGCGGCACCGCACCGAACGGCCGCCATAGGTCAGACGGAAGAGGCCATAGGCCGCATCGAGAATCTCGACATGAATGCCGCGTCTGAGCGCCTCATCAACGATGATCTGGGCATAGGGATTGAGGCCCGTCTTCTGCTGATCGCCGACAAACAGCTTTTCGTTGATCTGGTTCTTGCGTTTGATGGCAAAGACATTGACCCTGCGAAAACCGAGCTTCTCGTAAAGGGCAATGGCCTGTTCGTTGTCATGCAGCACCGACAGATCCATATAGGAAGAGCCACGGGCCTTGAATTGTTCGGCCAGACGGCGCAGCAGGGATTCCCCCAGGCCCGCATGGGGCGCGGTGGGAGAGACCGCAAGGCACCAGAGGGACGAGCCCTTGTCCGGATCGTCAAAGGCCTTTTCGTGATCAATTCCCATCACCGATCCCAGAATGTCGCCGGTCTGGGCATCTTCAGCCACCAGCATGGTAACCGTGCCAGCATCCCTGTGTGACCAGAAAAATTCCGGCGGGATGGTAATCATTCCCCTTTCTGCGAGGATGACGTTTGTGGCATCGGCGTCGGCTTGGGTGGATATCCGACGAATATGGAAGGTCTGCCGCCGATCGCGGGCTGGGCGATAATTGGCCAGATCCAGGCGATAGGTATGGGACGGGTCAAGGAAAAACTCCTGTGGGGCTTGGGCCAAAACAACATGCGGATCGCGGACATAGAAGGCGATGTCTCTCTGCTCAGACTTCTCTTCTCGCATCACCTCGATCAGCTCCTCGGCATTTTCAAAGGTGTTGCCGAAGATCAGGCGACCCCAGCCGCAATCCAACGCCACGTTGGTGCGTCTGATTTCGTGGGAGGCATGGAGCGAGCTCATGCCTTCCTGCCTGATGCGCTGCAGCCGGTGTTGAGCCACGTGACGCTGTTGAGGCGTTTGCTTCTGTTTTTCCCGGTCGGTGCTCATTGCATCAGACCTCCTGCGCTTGCAGCCACAATTCCAGCAAAGCAACCTGCCACAGCTCGGAGCCGCGCAGGGGCGTAATGTGATCCGAAGGCGCATCAAACAGCCGATCCAGATAGGATTGCTGGAACAGACCGCGATCCTTGGCAGCTTGCGA
Source organism: Cohaesibacter intestini (assembly GCF_003324485.1). Lineage (NCBI taxonomy): Bacteria > Pseudomonadati > Pseudomonadota > Alphaproteobacteria > Hyphomicrobiales > Cohaesibacteraceae > Cohaesibacter > Cohaesibacter intestini. The sequence continues at coordinate 210,407 of NZ_QODK01000001.1, forward strand.
GCCAAGTGCATCCTTGACCATTTCAAGATAGGGGCCTTCGATATATTTCAGCGCCGGCACCGGGAAATAGCCCTTGGGTCGATCAATGACCGCCGACGGGATCACCTGTCTGGACGCCTCCTTCAACACACCCTTGCCGCCATGGGCCAGTTTGTGCCTGCTGGGAATCCGCCCGGCCAGTTCCACCACCTCATGATCGAGGAACGGCACGCGGGCCTCAAGGCCCCAGGCCATGGTCATATTGTCGACCCGTTTGACCGGATCATCGACCAGCATGACGTTGGTGTCGAGGCGCAGGGCCTTGTCGACCGGATCCGATGCACCCGGACGGCAAAAATGCTCGGCAAGAAAGGCAAGGCTCTCATTGCGGTCGGCGAGATAATCGGGATTGAGATGGCGGGCCATGCGCTTCTGATCGCGGTCGAAAAAGGCCAGCGCGTAGCTTTCAATCGGGTTCGGAGCGCTCTGCAGCGGCTTGTACCAGTGATAGCCGCCAAAGACCTCGTCAGCCCCCTGACCCGACTGCACCACCTTGATGGTTTTGGAGACTTCACGGCTGAGCAGATAGAAACCGATATTGTCATAGGAGACCATCGGCTCAGACATCGCCTTGATGGCGTGAGGCAGATTCTCCATCATTTCGGCGGACGGAATGTGGATCTTGTGATGGTTGGTGCCATAGTGATTGGCGATGAGGTCGGAATATTCGAACTCGTTGCCTTTCTCATTGTTGGCATCTTCAAAGCCGATGGAATAGGTCGCCAGACCCTCCTGCCCCTGCTCAGCCAGCAGGCCGACAATCAGCGAACTGTCCACCCCACCGGATAGCAGCACGCCAACAGGCACATCACAGACCATGCGGCGGCGAACGGACTTGCGCAATTCTTCGAGCAGCAAATCACACCACTCGCCTTCCGAGCGGGCTTCATCTTCCGCACTGCGCTCGAAGGTTGGCTGCCAGTAGGTCTTCTCAGTCGAGTTGCCTTTCGCATCAATAATGCGCAGGGTCGCTGCAGGCAGTTTGCGCACACCATTCAGGATCGTGCGGGGTGCAGGCACCACCGCGTGCCATGTCATGTAATTGTGCAAGGCTGCGCGGTCGATAGACGTATCGACATCGCCTCCGGCAAGGATCGATTGCAGGCTGGAGGCAAAGCGGATATGTCCGGGGCCTTCATTCAGATAGAGCGGTTTGATGCCAAACCGGTCGCGGGCCATGATGATCCGGCCAGTACGCTTTTCATGAATGACGAAGGCGAACATGCCTTGCAGGCGCGGCAGGGCGTCTTCTCCCCATTGAGCCCAGGCCTTGAGAATGACTTCCGTATCCCCATGCGACTTGAAGCGATGACCGGCCTTTTGCAGCTCGGCGCGCAGTTCGGGATAATTGTAGATGCAGCCATTGAAGACCATGACTTGCTCATTGTCTTCATCAATGAAGGGCTGGCTGGACGCATCGGACAAGTCAATGATCTTCAGGCGCCGATGTCCCATACCCAACGGGCCTTCGACATGGGTCCCTGACGCATCGGGGCCACGCGAGGCGAGGCGGTCTGTCATGGTCTGGATTTTTTCGAGGGGAACGTGAGTGCCATCGAACCTGACTTCGCCGCAAATTCCACACATATTAAAATAGAGTCTCCTGCTGTTGATTTCAACTCTAATAATTAGTGTCGTAATGGTTACTATACAAGCCTTATGGCGAAAGCATGTCATTTTTGACGTGGAAGACTTGTGTGAACGCGCATAGCCGCATCCGTTGCCCGACCCCATGGGTGGACGGATATCCCGACGGCATCAGGGCAAGATCCTGACCTTGGATCTTGAGCTGCATGTGGGGCGGTCACTGGGCTAGAGGGTACGCAACTGCGCCCACGCAAGGCACAGGCAAAGGTTACCATGCCCCCATCAGGGTCAGGGTCAGGGTCAGGGTGCCCCAAACCATGTCCGTGCAGTGGTCAAGCGCTTGTCGCTTAACGCTAAATGCCTTGTTGCTATTTGCCTTGCTGCGATTTCTGAAAGGCTTGCTGCACATGTATATGACGATGGGGAGACGCTTCCTCTTCATCTTCATGGACGTGATGCTTGCCGTTGGCACTGATTGGCACCAGAGACAGGGCTCCGTGGGCCACTCCGCGCTCCAGAAACAGCGTTTCGGCGGCAGAGGCAATGTCACCGAGCTTGCCTTGCGTGACCTCGATTTCCAGCGCGGTGGAATGATCCAGCGGTACAGACAGAGAGGTCAAATGACGGTCATGGGCATCAAGCCGCCGCTTGGCCAGCCGGGCACCCAGATTGCGCTTTGTCTGATCGACAGTATAGGAAACAATTCCCAAGCAATCCGCATCATCCGGGCCGTCATGGCGGTCAAGCATTGCCCGGCGAACCAGATCGCGAATGGCTTCTGACCGATTTTTTGCACCGCTATCCCCCATATATTGGTCTAGGTCTGCGGCAATTTCATCGGAAAGCGTAATCGTGATGCGCTTCATCTCTTCCCCGGTCCTTTCGCTGTTTTCTTGGCTTTTCAGCCGGTGGTGAGCTTACCAGTAAAGAGCCTGGATCAGAAGAAGCAAAAAAACTACGTATTGTGCAGAAAGGGTCCGTATGATTTATCTGCCGATAATTCATACCCACTTTCCTCCTCCCACAAAGGATCCTCTCTGCATGACCTCTTCTGCCCGCGCCCTCACGTTGGCTTTGCTCCTTGCTCCTGTTGCTTTCCCGGCATCCGCTCATTTTCAGGAAATCATTCCATCGGCAGACATTTTGGCCGATGGCGGTACAGTGGATGTGAGCCTCGTCTTCACCCATCCCTTCGAAGGCGGCCCGGTGATGACCATGGCCAAGCCGACTGCGGTGGGCATTTTGAAAGACGGGGAGAAGCGCGATCTGAGCGGCAAGCTTGTGGAAAAACCAGTCGGCAAAGCAATGACTTACAGCTTTACCCACGAGTTGGCAGAGCCCGGGGCCTCGATCTTTTATATCGAGCCTGCCCCTTATTGGGAGCCCGCGGAAGGCAAATATATCATCCATTACTCGAAGGTCGTCGTCGACAGCTACGCCTCGGGTGATGGCTGGGATGCGAGCGTTGGCTTCCCTGTCGAGATCGTGCCCCTGAGCAATCCGACCGGCCTTTGGACCGGCAATCTGTTCACCGGCATTGTTACCAAGGGCGGTGAACCGGTACCCTTTGCCGAAATCGAGGTGGAAGTGATCAATGATCAGGGCATCAAGGCACCGAATGATGCCTATATCACGCAGGTAATCAAGGCCGATGCCAATGGCACCTTCTCCTATGCCATGCCGTTTGCCGGCTGGTGGGGCTTTGCCGCGCTGATCGATGGCGACAAGCCGATGACGTCTCCAGACGGCAAGAGCGTACCGGTCGAGCTTGGCGCCCTGATCTGGGTGAATGCCAAATCCGCACAATGATCCGGGCTTTCCGATAAACCAGCCAGCGGCTTCCGGCTTCGGCCGGGGGCGGCTATGCGCCATTGGTGCTTCTTGTCTGTCCGCCTTCACCATTGTAAAAGCGCGCAGTCATAGAGGTGATCCAGCCACCGACCAACCGATCAAACCGGGATGATCCTTTTGATGTTCCGCCCTTCAATCCTGCCACTTGTCCGCCTGATCTGCCTGCTGTTGATGTGCCTTGGCGCGTCCGCTCCCGCCATTGCCCATAGCCTTAAACTGTTCGCGACTGTCGAGGGCGACGTGGTGCGCGGCTATGGCTTTTTTGTTGGCGGAGGTCGCCCTCAAAATGTGCGCTGGTTGGCCAGAATGGAGGGCAAGATTGTTGCCGAGGGCAAGACCGATGATCAGGGCGCTTTCCGCTTCCCTGTGCCTCACACCGTCACGGCTCCCTTGACGGTCACGATCAATAGCGGTGACGGCCATGTTTCCTCTCGCGCCTTGAAGGCGGAACGGTTTGGAGCCGAGGGAGTACCCTCCCATGTGCCACAATCCTCCCTTCATCCAGCACCACAAGAAACGGCTGCGTCGGGCACCGGGAACGGCCTCACGGAAGCGCAGATCCGCACAGCGGTCGCACGGGAGATCACCCCTTTGCTCGAACGCATCGAAGAGATGGATGCAAGGGTGCGACTTGCCGATATCATTGCAGGCATCTGTTTGATTTTCGGTCTCGCAGGCCTCACCCTGTGGGTCAAGGCAAAGCGATCGGTTGATTAACACACTGTGCGAGAGCCCCTTCTTCTGGCACCCAGCCAGAGCGTGAGATGTGGCTCCAGATCGCCGTCAGATCGCAGCAAGGCAACGGCGGTTTTGGCCACGGAGCTTTAATTGTTTTCGCCTTGTTAACCAACAAGAAAGCCCGCCCGCCACATCTACGCAGTTTAACACAAAAGGAACCTATGCTCCTTATCCTTGGGTGGAGATACATCCAGCGGACAAAGAAAAATCATGTGGCGGAAACTGCTCTCATCCAAACATCTCGAGCCTGCACTGGTCTCCCTCCTCGCCGTTATGGTGTGGATCTATGGAGAACAACATGATGCCTTTGAATCGCTTGTGACCCTCATGGAAACCCATGAAGGATGGGAGCTGGATGAACTGTTTCTGGCAGCCGTGGTTTTTGGTTTGGCCGGCGCCTTCAATTATTACCGCTATCTTTATAAACAGTCCGAGGAAGGCAAGCGCCGTGCCCGCGCCGAGAGCGATCTTGACTGGTTGTCTCGCCATGACAGCCTGACCGGTCTTCCCAACCGCCATTATCTCAAAAGCTTTATCGACAAGACCGATCGTGGGATTGGCAGGAAGAAAAAACAAAGCGAAGCCAAATCCTATGGCCTGATCGCCCTTGACCTGGATGGGTTCAAGAAAATAAACGATCTGACAGGCCATGCAGGCGGCGACCGCCTGCTCAAGCAAGTGGCAGAACGCATCACCTCGAATGAGGCGATCAAACTGGCCTTCCGTTTGGGCGGTGATGAATTTCTCGCAGTTGTCAATCTTGCTGAAACGCCAGATCTTGAGGCCGTCGCCGAGAATCTGAGAAACAGCATTCTCAAACCCATTGTCATTGACGGCATCACCAACCATATTGGCGTGTCGGTCGGTTTGGCCAAATATCCGCAAGACAGCCGCGACCTTACCGGTGCGATCAACAATGCTGACATCGCCATGTATCACGCCAAGCGGTCGGGCAAGAATTGCGTTGCCACGTTTGAACCAGAGATGCTGGAATTGAAACTTCAGCGTTCACAATTCGAGCAGGATTTGCTGGCAGCCATGGCCCGCAACGAGATCAAGCCGCATTATCAGCCGCTGTTTGACCTGAAAGCCGGCGAATTGCGCGGGTTTGAAGCCTTGGCTCGCTGGACCCGCAATGGGCACGGTCCGGTTTCGCCTGAAAAGTTCATTGCGCTTGCCGAAGATATGGGTGTGATCACCGAATTGTCGGACCAATTGCTGTTGCAGGCTTGTAAGGATGCCAAGACATGGCCCGCGGATCTGACCTTGTCCTTCAACCTGTCTCTGCTGCAGCTGTCAGACCGTCTGGTCGGTCTGCGCATCCTGTCGGTTTTGGGGGAGGCCGGACTTCCGCCGCATCGTCTGGAAGTGGAAATCACGGAATCCTCGCTGGTCAACGATATGGAGACCGCAAGCTTCGTGCTTAAGAGCCTGCACAATGCCGGTGTCCGGATTGCCCTTGATGATTTTGGCACAGGCTATTCGAACCTGTTGCAGCTCTCCAATCTTTACTTCGATCGCATCAAGATTGACCGCAGCTTCATCGCCAGCGTCAATACCGACGAAAAGCAGATGCGGATCGTCAAGACCATCCTATCGCTGGGAGAAGGCCTTGGTCTGCACACCACCGCTGAAGGCATCGAGGAAATGGAACAGATGTCGATCCTGAAGGATCTGGGTTGTGATTATGGACAGGGCTTTCATCTGGGCAAGCCAGTTGATGCCGCGCAGACAACCGATTTTATCGTCGCTCATTTCGAGAAAAAGGCATCAAAGCTTCGGGTCAGCGCCTGAGCGCAGATTTATCAAAGCGTTTCAGCCACCATCGTACGACAGATACCAAATAGAGCAGTCGCCCGCGCGATTGCTCTTTTTCGTTCAATGGCTGGTGAAGTTATGGCCCGCGTTTTTGTGGCCTGTGAGACGTCTCGTCGCCCCGTCACGCCGGTCACTGGCGGCAACAAACCGCACGCCTGCCGCAAAACAAAAAGACCTCTCTGAAACAGAGAGGCCCAGTTTGCTTGATCAACAGGGGTCGTCTTGACCTCAGGCGGTCCCACCACCATAGGCATCCAACGTTTCTTTTATGCCTTTGTCTTCCAGCATGCTCACCCATTTGACAAAACTGTCCTTGAATGGGGTGTTTTTGGCAATGTCGCCATAATATTGCTGCTGTTCGATCCAGAGAACCGGGTTCTTTTCGGCTTCTCTGGCCACTGCTTGCAGAGCGTCCCAATTCGGATCATTGGGCTCTATGATGCTGCCATCGTCTCGTTTGGCGAGGCAGTAACGCAGCCACAAGGCACTCATCAGAGCCAATCCGTCGGTTGGCTGTCCATTCTGAAGGGCGGAATGGATCGACGGAATGATGAAGCCCGGCTGACGGCTGGAGCCGTCAAAGGCCACGCGTTTGGTGGTGTCCACGATCTCCGGATTGGAGAAGCGCGTCACGATCAGGTCGAGATAGCTTGCCGGATCCATGCCGGGAACCGGCTTGACATTGGCAAGAACCTCTTCTTGCATCGCCTTTTTGAAGAAGCGATGGATGGAAGGATGTTCCATGCAGCCCGAAATGGTGATGATGCTGAGCAGATCGCCCGGCATGGAGATCATCTGATGACCGCCATTCAGGATGCGCAGTTTCATCACCTCGAAATCATGCACGGCGTTGGAGAAGGTTGCTCCGGCCTTGTCATAATCCGGACGGCCTGCACAGAAGTCATCCTCGATCACCCACTGGCGGAAATTCTCATGGGTCACAGGCGCGGCATCCTTGATGCCGAAGGACTGTGCCATGGCCATTTCTTTTGGACCGGTGGCGGGCACGATGCAATCCACCATCGAGTTGGGGAAGCTGCAATTGGCATCGATCCACGCGGCGAGATCCGGGTCTGACATGCGGGCAAGGGACACGATTGTGCGGCGCAGAATGGCCCCGTTGCCCTGCAGATTGTCACAGCATTGACCGGTGAAGGGCCCTGCCCCGGAAGCTCGGCGCAGTTTCAAAGCCGCGATGATGGCCCCAAAGGCGGTTTTCGGTGTGGCCGGATTCTCCGCATCATGGACAATGTCCGGGTGATTGCAGTCAAACTCGCCGGTGGCCGGATCGAAATAGTAGCCCCCTTCGGTCACGGTCAAGGACACAATGCGGATATCAGGCTCCGCCATCCGGGCGATCAGAGCGGCATTGTCCGGCTCGACGGGAATAAAGTCGATCATCGCGCCGGTGATTTCAGCTGACTTGCCCGAAGGGTCAAGCTCAACGAGGGTGGTCAGGCAATCCTGCGCCAGCAACCGCTCGCGCTGGGCGGCATCGGCCGGGCGCACGCCTGCGCCAATGATCGCCCAGTCATGGGCCAGCCCCTGCTCCATCAGCCGGTGTAAATACCAGGCCTGATGGGCGCGATGGAAGTTGCCAAGACCGATATGGACAATCCCCGGCGTCAGCTTCGAGCGATCATAGCTGGGAACCGCAACGCCGTTTGGCACTTGCTCAAGCGTATCGTTGCTAAGGGAAACTAGCTCATCCATTGTCCACCATCCACATTATAGGTTTGCGAGACAATGTAATCGGCGTCATCGCTCGCCAGGAAAATAGCCATGCCCGTCAGATCCTCTGCGGTGCCCATACGCCCATATGGCACGCTCAATCCGACTTCGCGTTTTTTCTGACCCGGTTCCTTATTCTCGTATTTGGCAAAGAAGGCATCGACACCATCCCAATGCTCGCCATCGACGACACCGGGAGATATGGCATTGACGTTGATGCCGTGCTGGATGAGATTGAGACCGGCCGACTGGGTCAGGGAAATGATGGCCGCCTTGGTTGCGCAATAGACGGCAACCAAAGCTTCGCCGCGGCGTCCCGCCTGGCTGGCCATATTGATGATCTTGCCCTTGATGCCCTTGTCGATCATGTGGCGGGCGACGGCCTGCAGCGTGAACAGTGTGCCGCTGACATTGATGTCAAAAACCCGTTGGAAGTCGTCCCGGTCGATTTCGACGATCGGGGCGGCGGTGAATATTGCGGCATTGTTGATCAGGATATCGATCTGGCCGAAGGCATCGATGGCCTGGGCAACGCCCGCATCGATGCTTTCCTGACTGGTGACATCCATTTTGATGGCAATCGCATTGTCGCCCAGTTCGGCGGCGGAGCGCTGCGCTCTTTCCAGGTCAATGTCCGCGATGGCGACCTTTGCGCCTTCGCGAATATAGGCCTCGGCAAAGCTGCGACCGATGCCGCGCGCTGCACCCGTAATTAACGCATTTTTGCCTGCAAGACGTTTCATTGGACCCGCATCCCTTCTTTATCGAACTTGTGAATCTGGCCTGCTTCAGGCGTCAGATAGACTTTGTCACCATTGTTGATTTCCATATCACCGCCCATGCGAACGGTCATGGGGTCACAGCCGGGCACGTCATGCACGTGGATGAAGGTGTCCGAGCCGAGATGTTCTGCCACACCGACCGTGCCTTTCCAGCAGCCTTCGCTCGGTTCAGACGCAACACGAATATGCTCAGGACGAACGCCGATCGTATGGGCTCCCATCTTGGCTGCCACCTCGCCTTCGAGAAAGTTCATCTTTGGCGATCCGATGAAGCCGGCAACGAACTTGTTGCGTGGGGTGCGATAAAGCTCAAGCGGTGAGCCGACCTGCTCGATGACACCGGCCTGCAACACGACGATCTTGTCTGCCATGGTCATGGCTTCAACCTGATCGTGGGTCACATAAATCATCGTGGTGCCCAGACGATTGTGCATCTCGCTGATCTCAAGGCGCATGCCAACACGCAGAGCGGCATCGAGGTTGGAGAGTGGCTCGTCGAACAGGAAGGCGGTCGGGTCGCGCACGATGGCTCGACCGATGGCGACACGCTGCCGCTGGCCACCGGACAACTGGCCCGGCTTGCGATCGAGATAGTCGGTCAGGTTGAGCGCCTTGGCAGCCGCCTCGATACGCTTTTCCTGCTCGGCTTCACTCATGCCGGACATACGCAACGGAAAGGCGATATTCTTGCGCACGGTCATGTGCGGATAGAGGGCATATGTCTGGAACACCATCGCCAGACCGCGCTTGGAAGGGGGGATCTCGGTGACATCCTCCCCATCGATCAGCACCCGGCCGGCCGTGACATCCTCCAGACCGGCAATCAGGCGCAGAAGGGTCGACTTGCCACAGCCCGATGGGCCGACAAAGACCGTGAATTCCCCATCTTCGATGGTCAGGTTGAGTTCTGGAATGACCGCGAGATCGCCGAACTTCTTGGTCACGTTTTCAAGTTTAATACGTCCCATGATCTTTTCCTACTTCACAGCGCCAAAGGTCAAACCCTGGACCAATTGTTTCTGACAGAACCAGCCGAGCACGATGATCGGACCCACGGCTGCCGCGGATACCGCCGACAGGCGACCGAAGAACAAGCCTTCGGGGGCACGGTTGCCTTCAATGAGTTTGGACAGGGTGGCCGCGTCCGTCGTCGTCAGGCGGACGGTCCAATAAGCTTCGTTCCAGCAAAAGATGAAACAGAGAAGGGCCGTTGAAGCGATGCCCCCCCATGCAAGTGGCACAAGGATTTCCTTGATTTCGCCCCATGTATCAACACCGTCCATCTTGCCCGCTTCGATGATCTCTTTGGGGATCTCCTTGAAATAGGTGAAGAGCATCCAGACCACAATTGGCAGGTTGATCAGACTGAGCACGATGATCAGCAGGAAGTGTGTATCGAAAATCCCGAGGAAGTTTTTCGTCAGGAAGGTCATCGGATAGAGCACGGCAGCCGCTGGCAGCATCTTGGTCGAGAGCATCCACATCAAGACATCCTTGGTGTGGCGGCTCGGATTGAATGCCATTGCATAGGCTGCGGGAATCCCCACCGTGAGGGTGAAGAGGGTCGCAAAGACAGAGGTGATGACCGAGTTGGCGGCAAAGCGCCAATAGTCGTAATTCTCGGTCATGTTGGTGTAGTTTTCGAGCGTTGGCGTGAAGTAGAACAGATATTCAGGCTTCACAGCGTCGGCGTCGGTCTTGAAGCTGGTCAGGACCATCCAGAAGATCGGAAAGAAGAAGGTCAGTCCCACGCCCCAAGCCAGCAGCATGCGGCTTGAGCGTCCCAGTGTCGAGGATTGTGCAACAATAGCCATTGATCCGCTCCTCATTCCATCAGAGTTTTGCCAACCATGCGCAGAAGGAAAATCGCGACAATGTTGGCGAGAATGACCGCAAAGATGCCCGTAGCGCTGGCAGCGCCAATGTTGTTGTTGGCAAATTCACCGATCAGATAGGGAAGATTTTTGTTCCCGTTGCCGCGACTGACAATCTCGATCTCGGCATAGAGGGACAGGTGGAAAATGGCCTGAATCATCACCACGATGGCAATCGGTCGACCCAGATGCGGCAGGGTCAGGAACCGGAATTGCGACCATGGACCAGCACCATCCAGAACTGCAGCTTCCTTCTGCTGCTGGTCTTCAGACTGCAAGGAGGTCATGAAGATCAGGACGGCAAAGGGCGTCCACTGCCAGGTCACCATGATGATCACGGCATAGGCGGAGGTTTGCGTTGCGCGGAAGGAAATCGGCTCCAATGTCGGCCATAGCGAGAAGAACCAGCCAACGATGGGCGCATCCTTCAAACTCATGATCACGCCATTGATGCCTTCGATGGCGATCCCCTGCAAACCCAGCACAGGATCCAAAATCATGTTGATCCAGAGCACTGCATTCACGGCAGGCATGACGAAGAATGGCGAAATCAAAAGCACGCGAACGATGCCGCGGCCCGGAAAGGCATTGTTGATCAGGATCGCGATCAGGACACCCAGAATCACCGTCAGAAACAGGATGCTGCCAACGATGAACAGGCTGTTCTGAATGGCGAACAGGAAGTCTTTCGAATGCAGCACGAAATCATAGTTGCCAAAGCCGCGCCAGTTGTCGATTGAAGGCGAGGTCCATTCGGGGCGACGCAGATTGTTCAGAACATAACGAATGAACGAGAAGAACAGCGTCATGCTCAAAGGCACCAACATCCAGACAAGCAACAGCAATACGGCCGGCGTCTGAAGAAGGCGTGGTAGTTTTCGATTATTCATATCGGTAACGCTCCTGCGACCTGTTTCAGTCACCGTCCACGTTGCGGTATACTTGTGGGGTGTCAAGCTCTCGTCCCATGACGAGACGTGGCCAACGGGGCCAATCACCTACCCGATTTGGGTAGAGGCCCGGCATAGAGCCGAGCCTCTTGTCTGGGAGTTGGGAGAGCTTACTCGAAGTAGCCAGCTTCTTTCATGATCGCTTCAGCAGCTTCCTGCGAAGCTTCAAGGGCTTCTTCGACAGATTTTGCGCCGGACAAAGCAGCAGCCATTTCCTGAGCCACAGCGGAGCCAACTTCCGGGAATTCCGGAATAGCAGCGAACTGAACACCGACATATGGCTTCAGATCGGTTGCTTCTGGTGCAGCCGTTTCGATGGCTTTCAGCTCAGCTGCTGCAAATTTGGCAGCTTTCTGGAATTCTGGCTGAGCATAAGTCGACTTGCGGGTGCCGGTTGGAACAGATCCCCAGCCGAAGTCCGGATGGCTGGCAACAGCCTGGATGTAATCCTTGGAGGTTGCCCATTCGATAAAGGCTTTTGCTTCTTCGCTCTGTGGGGTGCCGGCAGGAACCGCCATTGCCCAAGCCCAGAGCCAGTTGGCGCCAACCGGGTTGCCGGCATTTGGAGCCTGAGCATAGTCAACACCATCGACCTTCAGGAAGGACGCTGCAATCGTGGCGTCAATCCACATGCCGCATTTGCCTTCATTGTAAAGGGCGAGGATTTCGTTGAAGGAGTTGCCTTCGGAGCCTGGAGGGCCATAGGTGCCGAGCAGATCAACATAGAAGCTGATGGCTTTTTTCCACTCTTCGGTGTTGATGGTCGGACGGAAATCCTTGTCGAACCATGCGCCGCCGAAAGAGTTGATCATGGCGGTCAGGAACGCCATGTTGTCACCCCAACCCGGCTTGCCGCGCAAGCAGACGCCATAGACACCCTTGTCCGGATTGTGGATCGCAGCAGCAGCCTTCTTGATGTTCTCCCAGCTGTCGTTGTCCTTGATGGTCACGCCAGCAGCATCGGTCAGATCCTTGCGATACATGACCATCGAAGACTCGCCATAGAAAGGCGCAGCATAGAGCTGACCTTCATGGGACAGGCCGTTGCGAATGGCAGGCAGCATGTCGTCGACATCGTAGTCTGCCCCAAATTTCAGAGGCTCGATCCACCCAGCGGCACCCCAGACAGGGGTTTCCTGCATACCAATATTGATCACGTCATACTGACCGCCACCGGTGGCGGTATCAGATGCGACCTGCTCACGCAGGACACCCTCTTCGAGGGAGACCCAGTTGAGTTTTACGCCGGTTTTCTCGGTGTAAGCTTCTGCAACTTTCTGCATGTTGATCATGTGACCGTTGTTCACAATCGCGATGGTCAAGGTGGTATCAGCCGCCATTGCACCAGTTGCAAGCATGGTCAGGGCCGTGGTCAGGCCCAGGACGTTTTTGTAAAGCATCTATTCTTCCTCCCTAGATTGCTTTTCGTCTGGGGGAAATGAAAACACATCCATATCGCGCGGTCAACTATTTTTTTACGCGCGTAAATTTTATAGAGATTACGCCGATTTGCGCATGATCAGTTTGCCTTCAAAAAAGATATCTGGCCGCTCGGTCGGAACCTGCTCCTCCTTCACAGCATCGAGCAGCGCCTCAACTGCGCGCTTGGAAATCGACTCATAATCCTGAGCGATCGTCGTCAAGGGCGGGTAGGTGAAGCGCGAGAAGGGATGATCATCCTGCCCGGCAACACGAATGTCCACATCGGGACCAATGCCCACTTTGAGACCCTTTTCATGGCAGGCGGCCAGGAAGCCAATGGCCAGGCGATCGTTGGAACAGAGCACGGTTCGGGACTTGAACGCCTTGTCGGCAAAGGCCTTCATACCACCCGCATAGCCGATATCTTCCAGCCGCCAGCCCTCACCATCAATCTGGACGATCTCCGGCGCCAGACGATGATATTCCATCGCCGAGACATAGCCCTGACGGCGTTTTCGCGCGTTCGGGTTTGGTGGCGTTTTCATTTCCAACAAGGCCGGAGGTTCGCCGGTTCGATGCAGATACTCAACCATCAGCGCGGTGAACTGGGTATTGTCTGAGCCAACAAAAGAAAGACCCAAATCTCTGATATTACTATCAAAAAGAACAGTAGGCACATCCTTGCAGAAGGCTGCAACCGCGCTTTGATCAGACAGCCGTCCAAGGGGCGCAAGCAACACGCCTGTCGGCTTCATGGAGCGCAAATTGTCGAAGATTTCACATTCCTGCTCCGCAGTGCCGTTCGAGCTGAACATCGAGGGCGAATAGCCTTCGGCCACACATTTGGCGGCCAGCATACGGGCAATTTCGCCGAAGAAGGGGTCCGTCAAATAGGGTACGACAATGCCAATTGTCTTGGTCAGACGGCGGTTCTGATTAATGGCATAAATGTTCGGTCGATAATCGAAGCGCTCCAGAGCTTCTTCAATCTTCTTGCGCGTTGAGGGCCGCACACTGTCCGGATTGTTGAAGAATTTGGAGACCGTCGGGCGGGACAAACCACTCGCCTCGGCGAATTGTTCCATGTTGCGGATTTTCGGTGTTCTGATCATGGTGCCTTCGTCGTGTTGGTAACCTATGCAGGTAACCATATTTTTTTTACGCGCGCAATTTTTAAAATTCACAAATTTTCGTTCAAACTTTCTAGAAATGCGCAAATTCGCTGATAGCAAGACAAGTTTGCGTTAAGATTGAGATATTTCCATCTAGTAATTCGCATGAGTGTCAAGCGGACCATCGGTGAGGATCCGTTCGAGCGGGCCTGATGCGCGTCACATATCCTTGCACTTGATAGGGAGATTGGCGGCTCCCTCAGCCTTGCGGGTCTATCGGTGTTGTCATCAATGTGATTGGCGGTTGATTGCCGGGATCCCTATCTTTGGAACAGTGGCCGTTTCCTCCATGACAAGTCTGGGAGACGGCAACACTCGAAATCAACAAAGGAGATCATCATGAAGAGACGGACCTTTCTTCTGTCCGGTGCGGCAGCCCTATTAGGCGCAGGCGCGTCAGGTCTGTTGATAAGAAGTCAGTCTCACGCGACTGAAGCCGGCAGCTTTCCCCTGACCTTGAGCGACGCGGAGTGGCGCAAGCGCCTGTCTGATGAGCAATATCGCGTGTTGCGTGATCACGGCACTGAGCGCGCCTTTACCAGTCCACTCAACGACGAGAAACGCACTGGCCTGTTCCATTGCGCCGGCTGCGATCAGGCGCTCTATTCCTCCAAGACCAAATATGACAGTGGCACCGGCTGGCCGAGTTTTTACGAAGCCCTGCCCGATGCAGTCGGCACCAGCGTCGACAAAAGCTTTTTTATGACCCGGACAGAGGTCCATTGCAGCAATTGCGGCGGCCATCTGGGGCATATCTTTGACGATGGACCCCAGCCGACAGGCAAACGCCATTGCATCAACGGGGTCGCCATGACCTTTACACCGGAAAGTGCCTGATCCGGGTCCGAGACATCTTTCACCCAGCAGCCTCTCCATCTTTGCTGCTTCAAAACAGGCGGCTTTCGGGCCGCCTGTTGCTGTCTGCGGCGAATCGTCAGCCATTTGTCTTTGCAACGATATCAAGGCATGTTAGGCGGTAAGATAAGGCGGGAAACGCCACGAATGGAGGGGGACTTATAATGACCGATCAAGATCAAAAGCTGACAAGCCCGTCGGCCCTGCGCAACCGCGAGCCGATCCTGCAGGTTTTGCGGGACCACCTGCCCGCATCTGGCACTGTACTGGAAATTGCCAGCGGATCCGGGGAGCATGTGGTGCATTTTGCCAGCCATTTGCCCGACTTGATCTGGCAACCCTCGGACCCCTCCCCCGAGGCCCGGTCTTCCATCTCAGCCCGCATTGCAGAAGAAAAACTCGAGACCATCCTGCCACCACTTGATCTGGACGCATCGACTGATACCTGGCCTCTGGACAAAGCAGACGCCATTCTGGCCATCAATATGGTGCATATCAGTCCATGGGCTGCAACCGAAGGCTTGCTGGCAGGAGCCGGGCTGTTGCTCAGCTCCGGTGCTCCACTGGTCCTCTACGGCCCCTATCGGCAGCAAGGCGTGTCGTTCGTGGAAAGCAATGTGGCATTTGATGCGAGCCTGAAGGCCCGCAATCCCCTTTGGGGCATTCGGCAACTGGACGACGTCATTGCCTGCGCCAAGGCCAACGACCTTGCGCTTGATGCCGTGATCGAGATGCCCGCCAACAATCTGAGCGTGATTTTTCGCCGTGCGTGAGCCCCACCACACACAGCTCTCTATATATAATAAAGTGTGCGCCGTCATTGGGCCCCCGATCCGGTGCCGATATCATGGCATTTTAACACGTTTCAAACGGGCTTCATGGGCGGTCTGCGTCAGGCCCCTATATTATAATGTCTATGGCGCTGAGCTGCATCGGAGGCTCTTCGGTCCGAAGGTGTATTTTGTGCCCTGCAACAGCCCTTCAAACGCCCTTTCCGGCGTCGGCAAGATCGTCCTGCCATCTCTTCACCTCCTCGCGGTCTCTGGACAGGGGTGACAAAGGCCAATCATCTCGTCTTTCAAGCGTGAAAAAGTCGCCCTGATCCGGTTTGATCTGTTCCGCCAGTTGGCGATCCGATCGCCCTTGGTGCAATTTGGTTCAATCGACGCCAACACGACGAAAGGATGCAGGCAAAGCCGGTCGGTCGCACCTACGCATTAATCCACATATAATTGCCCGGACGCTATAACACTCTGACTTGTCGCGATGTTTGCGCTGCCATCCGATCCGGGCAAAGTGGATTGCCGAGGCAAGACTCACACTGCGTGAATGGAAGCGAATTCACGAAAATATGGACAAAATGACGCAGTTCAATCGTTACAAACAGCGCTTCCATAGCAGTTTTTGCACAATTTGATATGCGGCTAAGGTATAACAGGCATGATTGACGCTTACGGAGGCTGAATCTGCGTTTTATAGGGTTCATACGCTTGTCGTGGGGGGTGAAGAAGAGTAGTTTTCGATCAGTTTCTGAGCAGGATGAGATACATCAAGGGGAGGTTATCTCTAACATGCTAGAAGCGGGGTAACGTCCTCTTCCCCGCTGTTTCAATGGGGCAGCGGAGTGGTCCACAATCAACGACATCGAGGTAATTCATGAGCAATACCAAGAACGCAAAGCTGCTTGCTTGGGTCGACGAAATGGCTGCGCTTTGCAAGCCGGATCAGGTTCACTGGTGTGATGGTTCTGACGAAGAATATGATCGTTTGTGTCAGAAACTGGTTGACGCCGGCGTCTTTACCAGATTGAACCCAGAGAAGCGCCCGAACAGCTATCTTGCTCGCTCCCACCCGAGTGACGTAGCGCGTGTTGAAGAACGTACCTTCATTTGCTCCGAGAAAGAAATCGACGCAGGCCCAACCAACAACTGGATGGACCCCAATGAGATGCGCCCGATCCTGAAAGACCGTTTCGACGGTTGCATGAAGGGCCGCACCATGTATGTCATTCCATTCTCCATGGGTCCACTTGGCTCCCCAATCGCTGAGATTGGCGTACAGGTCACCGACTCCGAATATGTGGTGGTCAACCAGAAAATCATGACCCGTATGGGTCAGCCGGTACTCGACGTTCTTGGCGAAGACAACTTCATCCCTTGCGTCCATTCCGTTGGCGCTCCGCTCGAGCCAGGCCAGGAAGATGTGCCATGGCCTTGTGAAGGCGAAATCAAGAACAAATATATCGTTCACTACCCAGAAACCCGCGAAATCTGGTCTTATGGCTCCGGTTATGGCGGCAACGCTCTGCTCGGCAAGAAATGTCTTGCTCTGCGTATCGCTTCCACCATGGCGCGTGACGAAGGCTGGCTCGCTGAGCATATGCTGATCCTTGGCCTGGAAAGCCCAGAAGGCAAAAAAGACTATCTGGCAGCTGCTTTCCCATCTGCCTGCGGCAAGACCAACCTCGCCATGCTGACGCCTCCAGAAGAAATGAACGACTGGAAAGTCTCCACCGTTGGTGACGATATTGCATGGATCAAGCCTGCTGCTGATGGCACCCTGCGTGCAATCAACCCAGAACGCGGCTTCTTCGGCGTGGCTCCGGGTACCTCCTACGATTCCAACCCAATGGCGATGAAGAGCCTGGAACCAGGCAATGCCATCTATACCAACGTTGTTTTGACCGATGACGGCGACGTATGGTGGGAAGGCATGGACGGCGAGCCACCTGCACATGGCATCGACTGGAAAGGCAACGACTGGACCCCAGAGTCCGGCGAAAAAGGCGCTCATCCAAACAGCCGCTTCTGCGTCCCTGCTGATCAGTGCCCAATCATCGACCCTGCTTGGGAAGATCCGAATGGCGTGCCAATCTCTGCATTCCTGTTCGGCGGCCGTCTGGCCAAGACCTTCCCACTGGTCTATGAATCCTTCGATTGGAACCATGGCGTCTTCTGTGCTGCCACCATCGGCTCTGAAGCCACCGCTGCCGCCATCGGCGTGTCCGGTATCCGTCGCGACCCATTCGCCATGTTGCCATTCATGGCCTACCACATGGGCGACTACTGGAACCACTGGATCGAAATGGGCAAACGCGGCGATCTGAAACTGCCAAAAATCTTCCGGACCAACTGGTTCCGCAAAGACGAAAACGGCAAGTTCATCTGGCCTGGCTTCGGCGACAATATGCGCGTCCTGAAATGGGTTATTGATCGTGTCGAAGGCAAAGTGGATGCCGTCGAAAGCCCATTCGGTTACATGCCAACCTATGACGATCTGGAATGGGCTGGTCTGGACTTCTCCAAAGAGCAGTATGCTTCCATCACCGACGTTGAAAAAGCCGGTGGCCTGGAAGAAGCAGCTGAGCTGAAAGAATACTTCAAGAAGTATGGCGACCGTTTGCCAGTGGCAATCTCGGAAGAACTGGCCAAGTTCGAAGCCCGCTTCGAAGCAGCTCCGGATGTCTGGAAACTGCCTTCCTAATCCCTAACCGGATTGGACTGAATTCATGCTGCCTCTTCCCCACCGGGGGAGAGGCTTTTTTTGTTGCGCGGTACCGTGCCATGGATGCGCGTCAGATGGTCACCGTGAGAGACCGCATTACCTTACCTTGGCCACCAGCCATCAGACTGGTGATTTTGCCGCCCTTGGTCTCCAGTTCGACATGAATAAGGCTGGGCGATGCCGGTGTCATGAACGTGCCTTGCTCGATATCGTAAATCTCTTTGGCATTCGGGCCGAAATCATGCAGCAGGCAGGCCAGAGGCCCGGCAGCCATCCCGGTGGCGGCTTCTTCCTCGATCGCATAACGTGGAGCGAACATTCGCGCCGTGGCGTCGCGCTTGGTCGCGCTCTGGTCGGTGGTAAAAATATAGTAGCCGATCAGATCCAGCCGCTCGCTGATATCGGAAATCGCCGCGAAGTCAGGCTTCAGGCTCGCAAGCTGTTTTCCGCTTTTGACCGCAAGGACAATGAAGCTGTTGCCCGTGTTGACCAGCACCGAGGGGAAAGTCGGGTCCAGCGCGCCTTCCTCAAGGCCCAGAGAAGCGAGGACAGCCTCAAGGCTCACGCCAGCCTCTTTCCAGTCCGTCGGCTTTTGATATTTCGGTGCAAGCTGCTCCATATAGGCGGCCCCTGCCTTCATGCGGATGCGGCGCGGTCCATCAATCGTTTCTTTCGAGGTCTCGGGATTGCCGATGCGGTTCAGGGCATCAAGATGAGAAAAGGCTGCGATGGTCGCGTGCCCACAATGGGCGATGCGGCGGTTTGGCGTGAAGAAGTCGAACTTGAACCCTTCGCTCGCAGATTGCGACACAAAGGCGGTCTCTGACAGACCGACACTGGCGGCGATGGCCAGCATATCGGGCTCGGTCAGGTCGTCAGCATCAAGAACAACGCCAGCCGGGTTGCCGCCTTTGTCGCCATCAACAAATCCATGGACGATTTCAACCGCGATATCGCGGGGATTGGTTGCGGTATTGGTCATTGAAAAGCTCCTTGTCAGTAAGATTGCTTTCAGATTAATTGGCTCTCTGCCGCCTCGATATGCGTATGGTCCGTGCCGAAGAAAAGGATTGAAGGGTCAAGCTCACGCAAAGGTGTGGCGACGTGATCGAGGGGCGATGGCCCCGGTGCGTCCCTGCTTGCACCAAGATTGCAAAGCCATTGATGAAAGCGCAGCTTGTTCATATCTTTGCTTCGCACCACGGCCAAACGGCGTACCGGTTACTTATCAAGTCAAAAGCTGGATTCGAGGCTGGACAGAAGCAGGAAAATTGGGTCATCTAGCGGCTGAAACTTGTCCCCCGGACGTCACCATGCCTTGCTTGCAGACAAGACAGTGCGGACCGGGCCAGAAAGCCCTTCCGACAGTCATTTCGGGCTTGCCTCACCAACGAATGAAGGACGTTTTCATGACCTTGCCCTTGCACTCCACCGCTCTAGTTCCTGCGCTGGCGCTCACCTTTGCGGTGGCCAGCCTGCCAGCCTTGGCCGCCAATGAGTGCGCCAGCGGCAAAACCCTCGTCGACGGCAAGCTCACCATTGCGACCGGCAACCCGGCCTATTTCCCCTGGGTGATTGATAACGCGCCGGAAAGCGGCAAGGGCTTTGAGCCAGCGGTCGCTTATGCGGTGGCGGACAAAATGGGCTTCGCGCGGGAAGATGTGGTCTGGGTGCGCACCAGTTTTGATGAATCGATCCAACCGGGACCGAAAGATTTCGACGTCAACATGCAGCAATATTCAATCACTGCCGACCGCGACAAAACCGTCGATTTCTCCGCCCCCTATTACACTTCGGCCATGGCGGTGCTGACCACCAAGCCGGTGGTCGAGAAAGGCGCAAAGCCAACCCTTGAATCGCTGAAAAAGCTGCAATGGGGCGCCCATGCGACAACCACCGCCGTGCCGATGCTGGCACAGCTGGTTGGACCGGAAAGCGACCCGCTGCTTTATAATGACAATGCGGATGTGACCGCAGCCATTCAGGCCGGTCAGATCGACGCGGCTCTGTTCGATTTGCCGACCGCGCTGTATCTCTCCGCCGTTGTGGTCAATGACGGATTGTTGCTTGGGCAGTTTCCGGCAGACCGCAGCACCAACCCCGATCAGTTCGGCATGCTGATGGAAGAAGGCAACCCGCTGAAGGCCTGCCTTGATGATGCCATCAAGGCACTGACCGAGGATGGCACTCTGGCCAATCTGGAAGCCACCTGGCTGGCTGAAACCACGGGCGTGCCGGTCATCAAATAATGGCAGATACCGTTTCGGGACTGACCCGCCGACAGGCGTTTGAACGTAAGCTCAGACGCCGCTCGTTGCTTCTTGCGGCTTTGTCGACCTTCGCCGTGCTGGCCGCGATCATTCTGCTCGTCCCGTTGACGCCGGGATGGGAGCGGGTCAAGCAGAGCTTTTTCAATTGGGATGTGGTGGTACGCAGCTTTCCCAAGCTGCTGGACGCCTTCATGCTGGACGTGGCGATCTTTGCCTGGTCGGTGCCCTTGATTGCCATGCTGGGGCTGGCCATTGCGCTGGCGCGCGATGTGCGCGATCCGGTTCTGTATCCGCTCAGGATGTTTGCCGCGCTTTATACGGACATCTTTCGCGGCGTGCCGGTGGTGCTGGTGGTCTATCTGATCGGCTTTGGCATTCCCGGGCTTGGCCTGACCCGTCCGTTCAACTCGCCCTATATCTGGGGCACGGTGGCTCTGGTGTTGACTTATGCTGCCTATGTAGCCGAGATTTTCCGATCCGGCATTGAAAGCATCCACCAGTCCCAGCGCAGCGCTGCCCTATCCCTTGGCCTGTCAAAGGCCGATGTGATGCGCGATGTGGTGTTGCCGCAAGCCATCCGACGGGTGATCCCGGCGCAGATGAATATCTTGATCGCGCTGCAAAAGGATGTGGCTTTGCTGTCCTTCATCGGACCGGTGGAGATTTTCCGGCAGGCGGGGGTCTTTAAGTCGCTGCTGGCCAACTTCACGCCTTATGTGGTGGCCGCCGCCATTTTCCTGGTTGTCACAATCCCGGCTACACGACTGGCCGATCATCTGATTGCCAAGCAAAATCGGGCACGCTCATGAAATTGCGACTGAACAATCTGCATAAATCCTTCGGCCCGGCCAAGGTGCTCAATGGCATCTCGCTGGAGGTGGATGAAGGCGAGATGGTCTGCCTGATCGGCGCTTCCGGCTCGGGCAAGTCGACCTTGCTGCGCTGTATCAATCTGCTTGAACCGGTCGATGATGGCGAAATCTGGCTGGAGGGCGAGGAGATCGGCGATCCGGCCCTTGACCCGCAGCCCATTCGCCAGCGGATCGGCATTGTCTTCCAGTCGTTCAATCTCTTCCCGCATATGACCGCGGAAGAGAATGTGATGCTGGCCCCAAGGCGGGTGTTCAAGGCTTCCCGCGACGCCTTTCGGCCCGAGATCGAAACGCTGTTTGACCGCTTTGGGCTCAAAGACCGGATGGGGCACTATCCGGATCAGCTGTCCGGCGGTCAGCAGCAAAGGGTGGCGATTGTCCGGGCGCTGGCGATGCATCCGGAAATCATGCTGTTTGACGAGATCACCTCGGCGCTCGATCCGGAACTGGTCGGCGAAGTGCTCGAAGTGCTCAAATCCCTCAAGCAGGACGGCATGACAATGATCCTTGCCACCCATGAAATGGCCTTCGCACGGGATGTGGCCGACCGGGTCTGCTTCCTTGAAAAGGGGCGCATTCTGGAGCAAGGCACGCCGGAAGAGATATTCTCCCATCCGAAAGAAGAGCGCACGCGCGATTTTCTGGCCCGTGTCTTGCGCGCAAGTTAAGCGCCAACCGCTGCCCATTTAAATCCCCGCCCTCCTGTCGGATGGCGGGGGTCTTGTTTCTTGGCTCGCGCCCGTCAATGGCGATCAGGATCCACAAGAGGGGATAGATCCTCGGTCAAGTTTACTCCTCCTCGCCATGAAAAATGGCGTGTGAGCGCTTGAGCAAGCCATCGGTCTCGGCTGCCAGATGTTGATAGACCTCCTGATTGATCCTCTGGTAGAGCGCCACATTGCTTGGCACCGGTTCAAAGGTATCTTTGCGGCGGACCATCTTGTCTATGGCTTCCTGTCGGTCGGCATAGATGCCCAGCGCCAAAGCGGTGCAGATGGCCGCGCCCATGCTGGCCGATCCATTGACCTCGTTGCGAAAGGCGGGGACACCAAACACATCGGCAAAGATCTGCATGAAGAGATCGCCGTTCGAGCCGCCACCACTGACAATAATCCGGGTGGGGGCAACGCCGCGTTCGTCGCACATGGCCTGAACATTGTTCTTCATGGTCAGCGCAATGCCTTCGAGCACCGAGCGGAACATATGCGGGCCTTTGTGATTGCCGTTAAAGCCGATCATCACGCCGCGCTCATGCAAGTGACTGGGCCGGGCAAGCCAATGCAACAGGGTGTAAAGGCCATCGCAGCCGGGGGAGACCTCTTCGGCTGCCCGCTTGTTGAGATAGGCTTCCGGGCTCAGCCCTTGCGCTTCGGCCTCAGAGACAATGTCGCCGCCGAGCAGATCCTTGATCCAGGTAACCGTCGACATGCCCCGGCGGATGCCGGCGCTTTCATAGAGAAATTCGCCGGGCACCGCGCCGGGATTGGCAAAGAAACTGGCCGCATCCTGACGGTTTTCATCGCCCACCATCATCGAGGTGATGTAGGTGCCGAGCGAAATCAACACGGTGCCATCATTGACGAGGCCTGCGCCCAAGCCTTCAACGGCCTTGTCATTGGCGGTGGCAACGACCGGCAGACCTTGCGGCAGCCCCAAGACGTCTGAAGCAAAGCCATTGACATGGCCAAGGATGGTGGCCGGGTCAACGAGATCAAACAGCATGTCGCGCGGGGTGGTGTAGCTGTCGAATGTCTCCTGATCTTCGAACCAGTCAAGGGTGATCGGATCAATTGGCCATGGCCCGACATAATTGCTGCGCGTGTCTCTGGTCTCTCCGGTCAGACGATGGGTGAGATAGCCGGTGGTGGTGGTCACATATTTCACCGTGTCGTCTTCGTGCTGATAGGGGCGAGAGAGACGCAAATCCATCCAGCTCTGCACCGGCGAGGCCAGCGACCCATCGGCGCGGATCAGAGTGCGGCAGCAGCGGATCGAACCAAGACCGACGCCTGCAATGGCCCCCTTGTCGCCATCGAACTTGGCGAACAGGGCCTGACAGGCCTCGATCAGGCTGTCCCAAAGATCGTCATCGGGATGCTCGGCACGCTCGTTGCCATAAAGATGGATCGGCTGCAGCTTGACCGTGTGGGAGCAGAGTTCATGGCCGGTCAGATCGAAGATCGCCACTTTGGTGCTTTGCGTGCCACCATCAATGGACAGGATGTATTGTTTGTCTTTTTGCATCATTGTGTCTCCACCCAAAGAGAAAGGACAGACCTCGCCCGCGTCTGGGCGCTATTCGGGGATGGACGAGGTCTGTCAGCGGGCCACCCTGCTTGCAGCCACCATGCAGTCGCCTGCCAGCAGGGGGCGATCCGACCGGACAAGAGCCCTTCCGGTCGGACATCATCATCGCATCAAATAGCCACCATCGACGGTCAGCACCGTGCCATTGACATAGTTCGAGGCCGGACTGGCCAGAAAGACAGTCGCACCCATCAAGTCAGTGGTCCAGCCCCAACGGTTGGCCGGAATATGGGAGAGAATTTCTGCATTGCGCTTTTCATCCTTGCGGGTCATTTCAGTCAGCGGCGTTGCATAATAGCCCGGAGCGATGGCATTGACCTGAATGTTGAACTGGGCCAGTTCATCGCACATGGCCTTGGTCAGGCCGACAATGCCATGCTTGGTCGAGGCATAAGCCGGAGACCATTGCCCGCCCAAAAAGGAAAAGAGCGAGGCGATGTTGATGATCTTGCCGCTTTTTTGCGCGATCATGTGGATGCAGGCTTCGTGGATCATTTCAAAGGCGGCGGTCAGGTTGACCGAGACCATCTTGTCCCACTGGGTGCGGCAAAATTTGGTGACGTCTTTTTCGTTGATCGAAATGCCCGCGCAATTGATCAGAATATCGACGCTGCCCCATTGCTCCATGCAGGCGTCGACGACACGCTTGCATTCGCCTTCCTTGGTGATGTCGGCTTCGATGAAGCGATATTCCACTCCGCATGCCTCGACGAGAGAACGGGTGGTGCCATCATCTTCCATCAGGCTGGGCACCATGATGTTGGCGCCCGCCTTGGCCAAGGCGGTCGAGAAGGCCTGTCCGAGACCACCATTGCCGCCGGTGACAATGGCATTCTTGCCCTTGCAAGAGAAGAAATCCATATTGAAGTCAGACGGTTCCATTGCTTTGCTCCTCCTTGATCTTATTGAGCAACTTGTCGACGAATGTGAGTGCATCGCCTTTGACGACGATGTCGGAAAGGCTGCAAATTGGTGCATCCACATTGGTATTCACTGAGATGATATGCTCGGCATCCGCAAGCCCCAGCACATGCTGGATGGCACCGTTGATGCCAAGCGCCAAATAGAGACGAGGGCTTACCCTTTTGCCCGACTGGCCGACCTGTTGGCTGCGATCAGCAAAGCCCGCATCAACCATTGCACGGCTGGCAGAAACCGCACCGCCCAACGCAACGGCCAGCGGCTGAAGGGCAGCAAAATCACGCGCAACGCCGCGGCCACCGGAAATCAGGATATCACTGTCAAGGATGTCGGGCCGATCGATCTCTTGCCGGGCAATCCGTCGAATATCGCTGGCAGCAAGGTTCGGAAGCTGGGGGCGAAGGATTGCGGTTGGGCGCTCCGCTTGGTCAATGGGCACAAACCGGCGCGGCTGGATGGTCAGGACCAACGGGCGTGCTGGATCGGCTTCAAAGCGGCCAATCGCTTGACCATCATGGGTTGGGCGCTCGATGATTGCCTTGCCCTGCTCGTTGCCAATGGCCGAGACAGAGGTGACGATTGCAGCCTCGATCCTGACCGCGAGACGCGGGGCGCAGTCACGACCCAACAGATCATCTGCCATCAGAATGGCGTCATAGGCGTGGGTCTGGTGCAAAGCCGCCATCACCCCGCACATTTGTCGTGCATCCGATCCATCGATGTGGTGATCACGCAGGTCGAGGATCGCATCGACTTTGCCCTTGAGGGCATCGCAGGTGCCGTGGATCAGCAGGACATGCAGCTGACGGCCTGCATCGGGGAACAGCGCATCGGCTGCAGCGAGCAGCTCCTGTTGTTCCCGATCCCGTTCCGGGTCCATATGGATGAGTATCCGGCGCATGTCAGATCAGTCTCTCTTCGCACAGATAGTGATAGACCTGCGCGATACCTTCATCATTCAGGTCAACCTTGCGTGGGTTTTTGCGTCGTTTTTGCCGTTTCATGAGACCTGTCAAACGGATGACAGCGTCGCATGGCTGTGTGTTTGCCTCTTCAGGCCCTTCAATCATGTCGCCCGGACAGCGCAATCTGTGCGAGACATCCTTGGCCCGATCCTTGATGCGCAGATAGGGCATGGCATAGTCACTGCGTGCGTCAAAGCCAAGAATGGCAGGCCCACGCACCGCGTAACGTGTCACAAAGCGCCCTTCCCGCCGCTCCAACTCGCCGTGATGCTTGGTGAAACGGGTGTCATCAATCCGGCAGATGCCGGAGAGATGGTCGATCCCGAGGACGCCCGCCAGAGCCGGGGCCAAAGGGGCCGCCGCGTGGCCATGGGTATCACTTCCGGTGAGGATCCAGTCATAGTCGGCAGCGGGAAGAGTGCTACCGACCATCTTTGCCAGAGTGACCGTGTCGCTTGTTGCCATTATCATCTCTGGCAGCAGGGTCGCCCTGTCCACCCCCAGCCGCAGGATATCCTCGATCTGGAGTATCGCAGCAGGAGTGGCCAGAGCCAACAGGTGAAGAGACAGATCCGGTATCTGTTGGCGCAGAGACAAAGCGAAGCCTAGGGCTGCCGCATCGTCTGGACACAGCCTTCTGCGGCAGCCATCCCGGATGGTGATCTCACCCGGGATGGTGGAGTGGCTGTTTCCAAAAGGATCCATCCAGTCACCATCCGGGACAAAGCGGGCGACACAGACAAGCTTCATCAGCCTTGCACCACCACGCCGCTCGGAGCCTTTGCCGCAGCGGTGGCGAGCTTCGCGTCGACCTTGTTCAGGCGTTCATAGATGATGGCCAGAAGGATGCCGATGACCCCAAGCGCCGCCGAGACGAGGAAGTAGGCCGTGTAGCCGCCCTGATCGCCATAGGTGGTCCAGAGATAGGAGTTGAGCTGCGGCAGGATGATATCCGGCAAATAGCCGATCAGCGAGATAAGGCCGATGGCGGTGCCCATCATCACGGCTTCGATCTGTGACTGGCCGAGCAGTGACCAATAGGTGCCACGCACCGCATAGAGGAAGGCCCCCAGCAGGATGATCAGAGCCGAGAAGAGCGTGGCCGACAAGCTTGTGGGCATCATGACAAGGATCACAAGCAGAGACACGGCACCCGTGATGGCCACAGCGTTGGTATAGGCCCGGCCAATACGGTCCGCCATGAAGCCCCCAATGAAGCCGCCGATCGGGCGCATCCAGAGGACGATGGCCGTCACGGTTGCCACACTGACCGCATCCATGCCGACATTGGTCTGCAGGAAGCCACCCAGATAATAGACAGTCCAGAAGACTGTATAGCCCATGAAGATGATGGCGCCCATCAGATAGACATACTTGTTGGTCAGCAGCTTGCCGCAATCAGCAAGGCGGAACTTGTCATCGTCGCTATGTTGACCGGAGGCAACGGCATGCTCTTTGAGCTGTTCGTCGCTCTCGACAAAGAAGGCAATCAGAACGGCAGCTGCCAGCACAATGACGGAGAAGATATTGATGACAGCGACCAGCGCCTCGCGCTTGTCGGCAATCTCGATGCTGTTGCCAAGGATCCAGGCAAAAGCAGCCAGACCGATGGTGCCCATCAAGGCTTCGACCACGCCGCGGCCACCATCAAGCACCCCAAAGAAACGGCCAACCTCTTCCGGTTTGGCCAGCATCTTGACCAGTTTCATATGGGAAGACCAGAAGGTGAAGACCGAAAAGAAGCCCCAGAGGAAGAAGACAATCTTGACCGAGCCTTCCGATGGCACTGTGCCGAACCAGAAGCCACACAGGGCAACCCCGGCCAGCGACGTGGAAATCAGCCATTTGGCAGAGAATTTGTCTGCCAGATAGCCCGAGGGCAGATAGCCGATGATATAGGCGGTGCCAAGCACGGAATAGAAGTCATTGAGGCTGGTCAGCGGCAGATTAAAGACTTCGAGGATCGTTTCCTGATAGTTGGTGCGCAGATAGATCACCGGATAGATGGCACCGGCGGCTAGCAAAACCAGAAAGAACTGGAAGTAACGCCGTAGATTTTCCTTGGGCATGAATGTCCTCCCGACATAGAGACAATGAACACAAGCGACGCGAAGCAATGCCTCCCATTCTTCTCGTCGCTGTTGGTTTGATCAATGTTGGCTTGGTCGGGGGATCCTGCCCTTGGCAAGGTGATGGCCTTGTCGGTGTCAGGGAAGCGTCGCCCCCGATCCGGTTGGGCAGGCGTGCGGGATATCGCCCCGAACGCCCACCCTTTGATGTGACTTAGTTTTCGTCCTGATAGATGTATTTGTTGACTTCATCCTGCGGGAAAATGGTCCCGTGGTTCATGATGCCGTTTGGATCAAAGGCCTGTTTGAGCTTTTCGAGCATGTAATAGGCCGAGCCATGTTCATCTCTGGTCCACTCGGAGCGATACTTGCCGATGCCGTGATGGTGGCACATGGAGCCGCCATGCTTGATGGTCTCTTCCACGATGATCTTCTGGATCGGATGGTGATAGGCAAGCAACTCATCTTCCGGCGCACAATGGATGTCATAATTGTAGACGAAATACATGTTGGTGCCGTTGATGTAGGAGTGGGAGGAATGCCCGCCCAACATGGTGAGATCTGCGGCCCGTTCGAATTCGTCGCGGATGCGAGCGATGACCCGGTCGTAGATGATGGGAATAGTTTCCCAATCCGCCGAGATCTCGGTGGTGTAACCGGCATGACTGTCGCTTTTGCGCATCTCTTCAAACTCGTCGTCAATATCCTGCTGCGACCAGTTGAGACGATTGAACCAGTTGGCAATCAACGCGCTGTCCACCTGCTTGATGATACCATCCTTGAAGGTCTCGACGGCGGCTTCGATGCCTGTGCCGGTTGCCTCGACAATGCCTTTGGGGCCTTCTGCCATGAAGAGCAGGACGCATTTGTTATCGTGGAAGTGATAGAAATGCTGGGCGGCATCCTCCTCGGAATAGACGCGGGCGACGGAGGGCCGGAAGCCGTTGACCATCACTTCACGCAGGATCTTGATACCGGTCTCCACATCCTTGACCAGATAACCGTAGAATTTGTTGTTGTCCGGATAATATTTGAAAATCTTGATGGTGACTTCGGTGATGTAGCAGAGCGCGCCTTCATTGCCGATGACGATATGACGAATGTCCGGGCCACCAGCGCGCCGGGAGACATTCTTGATGCGCGAAATGGTGCCATCAGGAAAAACCGCTTCCAGACCGACCACCATATCCTCGATGCCGCCATAAAGGGTCGAGAACTGACCGATCGAGCGGGTGGCGACCAGACCGCCATATTTGGCCACTGGTTTGGATTGGGGCGAATGACCGGTGGTGAAGCCAATCTTGCGCAGCTCGTCTTCCAGCTGCTGCAGAGGCACACCGGCCTGCACGGTGGCCTGGCTGTTATAAGGGTCAAGCTTGATGATCTTGTCGAGCTTCAACGTGTCGACCACGAGGGTGACGTCTTTCCAGTTTTCCAGCCCGCCTTCGGTTGCGGTCATGCCGGCGCGTGGAATGACATTGATATTGTTGGCGTTGCAGAATGACAGGATTTTTGCGACTTCCTCGGTATCGCCCGGATAGACGATGGCAATGGGGGCCGGAACGTCGAGAACCTTGCGCGCCTTGGCGTATTTCTTGTAGCGGTCCGCAGACGCGTCATACAAGGCATCCGGATCGGTGTTGATCTGTTCGGCGGGTATGATGGTTGCAAGTTGGTCCAGAAGCGTGGCGGCGTCCAATGTAATTCTCCTGTTAGAACCATCCGTGCGGGAAATTTGCAGCGCGGATGGAGGTCAGTTCCTGCTCGCTCAAGGTCTGGCCTGTGGAGAAGCGGCCATGTCACTCAAGCAAACTGAAAAGTTTCCTTTGCTCTGGCTGGAGGGTAGGACTCAATGGAAAATTATTCAAAATATATTGGGATATTTTCTATTATTATGCACTATTTGGCGCTTTTATGGAAAATTTTCCGAAACAATCACGGAAAATTTTCCATTTTGCCTGTCCTTTCTCGTCGAGACTTGCTACGATAGCCGGACAATACAGACAGGATGGCGCGTATGATCAATATCGACTTTGGCATTCTCAATCCTCTCGAGAAGAAAATCCATGCGGCTCTGACCGATCAGAGCAAGTATGTCGATACGATCCGCATCACCGACGCCGCCGCTTTGTGCAATTGTTCGGTGTCAAAAATCTCGAAATTCACCAAGAAGCTCGGCTTCACGAACTATAAGCAGTATCTGGATTTTCTCTATGGCCGCACCCAATTGCGCGCCGATCATTCCTCCGAACTTGATCGGCTGGAAAGCTTCATTCAGACCTTTGACAGCCAGAAGGTGCGCGACGTTGCCAAGCTGATTGCCGAGAAGGACAAACTGGTGTTGCTAGGCTATGGCCCGTCCTATGTCTGCGCCCAATATTTTGAATATCGCCTCAAGACCTGCAGCAACAAGGCAACCATTGCGGTGCCGGACGAATGGTCGGCCCGCACGATGATCGATGACAACAGCCTGCTTCTGATCCTGACTGTCACCGGCAGCTTCAAGAGCTTTGCCGATATCTACAAGGACAGCGAAGAAAAGGGAGGCAGCGTTGCGCTGATCGTCGAGGAGTATACTCCCAACCTGATCCGGCAATATGACAAGATCTTCTGCCTAACGCGGGAGGTCCAGTCGCGCGGCCTCAAACCCTATGAGAAGAACCGCACCCTGTTTTTCATTTTCATGGAAGAAGTGATCCGGAAATTGACCCGGATGCCTTGATCCGTGCCCTTTCACGTTTGATCTTGCGGCCTATCTCAGGGCGCAGTGATCGGTGACCACGGTCATGAACCGATGCTTGCCCTGATGCCAATGCAAGCAGGTCAATGGACCACCGCCCACCGCCTTGGTGTCGATGCCTATGCGACCCTTGCCCATCCGCGGCATCGGCGCGGGGCTGTGGCCATGAATGACCAACCGGTCGGAGGCCTGCTCCTTAACGAGAAACGCGTCCCGGATCCAGAGCATATCCGTTTCATCTTGCGCTTCTATTGGTACGCCAATGCGCAAACCGGCATGAACGAAATGGGCTTCGGGAATGGTCAGCGACAACGGCAAGGCTTCAAGGTAGGCGATATGTTCTGGCGGAATGCGCGCTTCCAATTCAGCCTTCAAGTCAGCCTTGGATCCTCCCTTCGCAACCAGCTTTTCGACATCAATGCCATAGGACATCAGCGTTTCACGACCGCCCCAGTCGAGCCAGTGGGCATCTACGTCGGGCTGATTGATGAAATCGAGAAAAGCCTGATCATGGTTGCCGCACAGGCTGAGCCGCTCGATGCCATCGGGCAATTCTGACAGGCAGTGGTCAAGCACGCCCTTGCTGTCCATCCCACGATCCACCAGATCCCCGAGATAAAGGATCAACTTGGCCCCTTTCAAATCGGCACCGATTTCAAGGATACGCGCTTCCATTTTTTGCTGGACATCGAGACAGCCATGAACATCGCCGATGGCAAAAATGTGGTCCGGCGCAACGGGCAGCGACAGGCGTGCGCGCCCACCCATCTCTTCAGCCAGATTGGTGGCCTGGTCTGCCAGAAACGATCTCATTGTCATGTGGCTCCCCCACGCCTGAAGTGTATTTGCCAGATCAAGCCTTGTAACCGGATTTGGTACTGAAAGCCAACCGGCTTGTCATCGGATCAGACGGTCTGACGGTTTCAAGCCGTGGCCGACAGCTTCATTTCCCTGTCACAAAACGGATACACAATTGTCATTTACACATTTTAGAACGCACTGACTCTTTTCCAATCCAACTTTGATCAAGCCATTTTTGCATGTCCCTATCCTCCGCCTCTCCCTTGGCCCTTTGCATTCGGGCGCTTTCCATGAGCTATGGCGAAAGCCAGGTGCTGTTCGACATAGATGTCGATCTGGCACCGGGGCAGGTGCTGGGACTGTTGGGACCGTCCGGCTGTGGCAAGACAACCTTGCTGCGGCTGATTGCCGGTTTGCTGATGCCCGATGCCGGACAGATCGACATTGCCGGACGGATTGTTGCCGACCGCAACGGGGGCATTGCCCATCCACCAGAAAAGCGTGGTCTTGGCATGGTGTTTCAGGATTATGCCCTCTGGCCGCATCTCTCGGTCGCTCGCAATGTGGCCTTTCCGCTCGAAATGCAAAAGGTGCCAGCCGCCGACTGCAAGCGACGCGTGATGGCTGCCCTTGACCGGGTTGGTCTTGGCGCCATGGCCGAACGCCGCCCGTCGGATCTGTCTGGCGGTCAGCAACAAAGGGTGGCGATTGCCCGGGCGATTGTCGCCGAACCGCCGTTGGTGCTGTTTGATGAGCCTTTGTCAAACCTCGACCGTGAACTGCGCGAGACGATGATTGATGAGCTGGGTGATCTGGTGGCCGATCTCAATCTCAGTGCGGTCTATGTCACGCATGATCATTCCGAAGCGCTGACCCTGTCAAACAAGGTCGCAGTGATGCAGGACGGACGGATCGAACAACTGGCATCGCCTGATGTGCTGATCCATGCGCCCGCGACCGCCGGAGTGGCTGATTTCTTGAGGCTCGGTAGCCTGTTGCCCGCCCGGCGGACTGTCGATGGCTGGGTTCTCGACCCATCGAACATCACCCTGCCCGCCAACGGGTTTGCAGCAATGACCGGCGAGCGGGCCCAAGTGTTGCTGCCCGAACAAGCCCTGCGGCTGGACGGTTCGGGCGCGCAAAGCCTGAAAGCCGAAGTGGTGCGCAGCCAGACCCGGACCACGGGCAGCGCACTCACCTTGAAGATCTGTGGCACGGATCACCTGATCCGCTTGCTCAGCCCGACCAAAGCAAATCCCGGCGCCATGCTGGACCTGACCTATTCCCCGAACGACCTGCGCTGGTTCCCGGCCGCGCCTTAACTTACAGATTGGAGACTGACATGCGTAACCTGATCCTCGCCCTGACCGCCGGCCTGATGGCAACCACTGCCGCTCATGCGGACATCACCGTTTATTCCGCAGGCCCCGGTTCTCTGGCCAAAAACCTGATCAAGGGTTTCACCGCCAAGACCGGTATCAAGGCCAACCTGTTTCAGGCAACAACCGGCAAGGTGATGGCCCGTCTGGAAGCCGAAAGCGCCAATCCGGTGGCTGACGTGGTTGTTTCTGCCAGCTGGGGCACCGCCACCGACTTTGAAGCCAAGGGTCTGTTGCTGCCTTATGCCAGCCCGAATGCTGAAACCGTGCCTGACTTTCTGAAAACCAAAGGCGCTGTCGCGCAGGGTGTTGCCGGTATCATCATTGGTTGGAACTCGAAGTCCGGCACTCCGAAACCGGCCGACTGGTCCGATCTGGCCAAGCCAGAATACAAGGATCTTGTCACCTTGCCGGATCCGGCAGCGTCCGGTGGCACCTATACGCTGGTTGAAGCCTTCACCGCCAACGGCATGACCGATGTGCTCGAGGGCCTCAAAGCCAATGGCGCGATTGTTGCCGGTGCCAACAAAGCAGCTCTGAACCCGGTTCTGCAGGGCGCAAAAGCGGCTGTCTTCGCTGGTGTTGATTACATCACCATGGGAGCTGCGGCCAAAGGCGAGAGCGTGGAAGCCATCTTCCCGACCTCCGGCACCGTGGTCGCTCCACGGCCGATGATGATCCTCAAATCCTCCAAACAGCAGGAAGAAGCCAAAAAATTCATCGACTATGTTCTGTCTGCGGAAGGTCAGAACGAAGTGGCCAAGGTCTATCTGATGCCATCACGCACCGACATCAAGGTTGATCGCCCGCTGATCGGTGACTTGAAGCTTCTGTCCAAGGATGGTGCGCCATCCCGTGAAGACGTTCTGGCTGGCTTCAAGGGCATCTTCAACTGATGGCACGGGGGGCAATGACAACAGGGGCCGAAGGCAGTGCACTGCTAAGATGGATCGCCACCATCGGTCTAATGGTGATTGTTGCCATCCCCGTCCTCTTCATCGTCATTCAGGCGATTTTTCCCAACATCGGGAGCGGCTCTTTTGCCGCTCCTTTCTCGCTCTTTCTCAAGACGCTCGCGGATCCCGAGTTGATCGGGCTTGGTCGCAATACATTGTTTTTGGGGGTTGGCACCCTCTTTTGCGCGGCCCTGCTGGCAGTGCCACTGGCAGCCTTGCGGGCGCTTTATCGCA
Organism: Cohaesibacter intestini; assembly: GCF_003324485.1. Taxonomy (NCBI): domain Bacteria; kingdom Pseudomonadati; phylum Pseudomonadota; class Alphaproteobacteria; order Hyphomicrobiales; family Cohaesibacteraceae; genus Cohaesibacter; species Cohaesibacter intestini. Next base: position 244,244 of record NZ_QODK01000001.1, read on the forward strand.
TTCCCGGCGCGCTGATCTGGGACGCGATCCTGCTGATCCCCTTCATGATTCCCCCCTATATTGCTGCCCTTGGCTGGATCATGACCTTGCAGCCGCGGGGGTATCTGGAACAACTGACAGGCATCAATCTGGCCCCTCTGCTCTTCTCGGTGCCCGGCATCATGATCATCATGGGACTGAATACCTTCTCAGTCGTCTATTTCGTGCTGTCGCGGACTTTCGAGACCATTGGCGCACGCTATAGCGATGTGGGGCGGGTGTTCGGGGCGGGCCAGTGGCGGTCCTTCTGGCGCATCACCTTCCCACTGGCGATGCCGGGGCTTGCGGCAAGTTTGCTGCTGGTCTTTGCCATGTCGATCGAGGAATATGGCACCCCTGCCGCCCTTGGTCGCCGGATCGGCTTTGAAGTGCTGGTGACGGGCATTGAAAACCGGATATCCGAATGGCCAATCGATCTGCCCGGAGCGGCAACCCTGTCTCTGGTTCTTGTGCTGCTGGCGCTGGCTGCCTTTATGGTGCAACGCTGGCTTTTGACCCGGCGGGACTATCGCATCGTTGGTGGCAAGCCACAGGCCAATGACAAGCGTGATCTGGGTGTCTGGCGCTGGCCGGTGACCTTGTGGTTCGCCTTTGTCGCCTTTCTCGCCACCGGCTTGCCAATCCTTGCCATTTTGGCAACGGCCCTGTCGCGCACCATTTCCGGTGGGCTCGCCTTGTCGAATCTCGGACTTGACAATTTCCAGCAGTTGCTCGGTGTCGGCAGTGATGGGCTGGTGGCCCTTGGCAATTCGCTGGCGCTGGGCGCAGTCACGGCGCTTTTTGCGGGGCTTCTGGGGGCAATCACCGCCTATTCGGTGGTCAAGGGGCGTGGGCGCTTGCGCATTGTTCTCGATGGGTTGTCGATCACACCCAATGCCCTGCCCGGCGTCGTGGTGGCCGTTGGCATCATTCTGGCATGGAATCAACCATGGCTGCCAATCACCCCTTACAACACGCCGTTCATTCTGTTGCTGGCCTATATCTGTATCCTGTTGCCGCAGCCGGTGCGCTATGCGACTGCCTCATTGCATCAGTTGGGTGACAATCTGGAAGCCGCAGCGCGGGTCTCCGGCTCGGGGCCTTTGCGAGCCTTCTGGCGGATCATCCTGCCGCTGATCCTGCCCAGCATGATCACCGCGATGATCCTCGTCTTTGCAGTGGCCTCGCGCGAACTGGTTGCGTCTCTGCTGGTGGCTCCGGTCGGTTTTCAGACCATCGCCGTTTTCATCTGGCAACAATTTGATCAGGGGTCGATGGGGCTTGGGATGGCAATGGCCTTCTCGGCGGTTGTCATCACCACCCTGATCCCGCTGGCATTGATTTCCTTATTAAAGCGGCTATCCCATGGCAACGTGGCGGGCCTCAACTGAGACCTTTCTGTTGCCCGGCTCAGCGATTATGCGTCGGTTTTGCCAACGGGTCTTTTAAGGGGCGTTTTGGTGTCGAACTCGATCTCACCGGGCACGCAGGCCGAGCAGGTCGGACCGCCAGAGGTGCAATCGGAACAGGCTCCGCGTTTGGCCCAGAGTTTGCGATAGAGATAGAAGAGCGCCACGGCCACAATCAGAGCGACGGGCAACAGATCCCAGAGGCTGCCTCTGCTGCTCTCAAGCAAGGTGGAGGTGGTGCTCTCAGCCGCATGTGCCATCATCATCATTGTCCCATCCTCCCGCGTCGCGCTTCATTGCGCCCACTGACAAGTCCCACAAGGATCAGTAAGGCCAGTGCCGACAGATAAACCATGGTCATCATCTGAATACCGGTCACCCCGGTCATGTGACCAATGGTGAAGACAAGACTTGAAACCGTCAGCCCCAGCATGGTGGGAAACAGAATGGCAAACAGCATCCATTTGTAGGATCCGGTCTGGACCTTGACCATGACGGTGGTCGCCAGACAAGGCGGATAAAGCGCAAAAAACAGGATCATCGAAACGGCCAGCAGGGCAGTGGCTCCGGCAGCTTCGGTCTCGGCTCCCATGCGTTGTTCCAGCGTGGCATTCTGATCTTCATCCTGCTGGAACAGCACCCCCAGGGTGGCAACCGAGCTTTCGCGAGCGGCAAAAGAAGACAACAAAGCCACATTGATCTTCCAGTCGAAGCCGGCAAATTGCGTCACAGGTTCCATCGACCGACCGACCATGCCGAGAACGGAGTTGGTAATCCGTGCCTCTTTCATGACCCGGCGGATCGACTTGCGGGTCTTGACCAGTTTTTTCAGAGCCTTCCCGGCTGCCTTGGCCTGCTTGTCGCCTTTCGGTGCTTTGACCAACGCGAAGTAATCCGGGTTGCGGGCCTGAAAGGTGTCATTCACGGCCTTTGAGGCCTCAGCGCCGGAGGCATTCAGCTTGGCCCGCTTGAAGTCGGTGTAATAATTGACCAATCCAACAATGTGGGCGTTGCCGGCAAATTCTTCATAGGCATTGCCGCTCATCTTGGCCTGAAACGCCTCGATGGCAGCCATCCCTTGGGCCTTGAAGTCATCCATGCGCTCATCCGACAGGCCGGGAAATTGCAGCAGGGTGAAGACGACCACGGCAACGGCAACGACGATGGTGCCAACCTTCTTGAGATAGATCCATGTGCGCTCGAAAGAGCGGCGCAATACTGCGGTGAGTGTTGGCATATGGTAGGCGGGCAACTCCATCACGAAGGGGGAGGTTTCCTGCCCTCTGAGCACGGTAACGGTGAGCAGTTTCGAAACCAGCAGCGCAAAAATGATGGTCATGGTCGAGATGTAGAACATCATCAGCGACTTGTCTTCGACGAAGAAGATGCCGAGCAGCAGGGTATAAAGCGGCACTTTGGCCAAACAATTCATGAAGGGCACGGCAAAGATTGTCGCCATGCGGGCACGGTTGTCCGGGATGCCCTTGGTCGACATGATGCCCGGCACCGCGCAGCCCCCGGCAAATACACCACCAAGGATCAGCGGCAGCGTGCTCTGGCCATGCAGGCCGAACCGATGGAGGATCTTGTCCAGAATGAAGGCAATCCGGGCCATATAGCCGGAATCTTCCAGAATCGCGATCAGCGCAAACAGGATGATGAAGATCGGTACATAATTGAGTAGGGTGTTGGCCGAATCCACCAGCCACAACCCCATGGAGCGGCTGTAGGGGTCTTCCAGAAAACCCGCATCGGGCAACAGGCCCGCCATGATTTCGCGCAAGCTGGCAAGGAATGGCCATGTATGATTGGTCAGCTCATATCCCCAGACAATGGAAATCTGATAGATCATGAAAACGGTGAAGACCAGAAAGACCGGTGCCGCCCAGCGATTGAGGACCACCCGGTCGATCTTGTTGGAAACGGATTCCCCGGCATTCTGGCCGCCCTCCACATGGGCATCGAGCAGCCTTTGTACCTGTTGATCGCGCATCGCTATGACATGATCGGATGCCGAGAGACCTTCAGCCACTTCAAAAGACGCCGCCATGCTTCTGGCCGCTTCAAGGATCGGAGCAGCCTCGGCCGTGCCAATCGTTTCAGCCAACAGAGTCTGGGCCTGACTGTCCTGTTCAAGGAGTTTGATGGCCAGCCAGCGTGCAGGCAAATTCCAACTGGTGGCACAACTGGCTACAGACTCTTCAAGCTGCTCGATCCGGGCTTCAAGTGCCCCATAATCGATGGCGCAGTCGGGCTGTGGTCCACTTTGGGCCGTGTGGGAGATGGCTTCGCGCAGGGCATCCCGCCCCACAGCTTTTGACCCGATGGTTTCCACCACCGCCAGTCCCAGTGTCCTGGAGAGCCCTGCCAGATCGACAGAAATGCCTCGCCTTTTGGCCATGTCCATCATGTTGAGGGCCAGCACCGCTTTCAGCCCCATTTCCAGCAACTGGAACGTCAAATGCAGCGACCGGCGCAAATTGGAGGCATCCACAACATTGACTGCGACATCTGGTCGCTCCCGGATCAGAAAGTCTCTGGCGACCCGTTCTTCGAGCGAAAAGGAGGTCAAACTGTAGGTGCCCGGCAGGTCCACAGCTGTGACTGAGAGGCCTTCGAAATTGTAGCAGCCATACTTCTTGTCGACCGTCACCCCCGGATAATTGGCGACATGCTGTCTGGCACCGGTCAAGACATTGAACAGGGTTGATTTTCCCGCATTCTGCTGGCCTGCCAGGGCGACCTTGATTTGCTTGGTCATGATAGCTCCCTGATCACCTCTATTGTCCCGGCTTCCCGGCGGCGCAAGGTGATGTCTGTCGCGTCCAACCTCAGCTCTATGGGATCATTCAAGGGAGCCGCTCTGACCACCTCAACACAGCTGTTGGGCATCAAGCCCAAATCCAGAAGCCGCTGCCGCACCGCTCCGACCGCATTATGCTTGCGGATACGCACCCGAGTTCCGGGCAAGGTATCGTTTAAAGTCAGAGGCTTAGTCAGCTCTTCCTGCATTGGGATCTTGGTCATGAAAGCACCGGGTCACTAGAGGCTATCTCATATGGCCATCCGATAGGAGAGGTCGGGACGATCAGTATGAGAATGCGAATGATTACTATTTACAACAAACGGAACCGAGAATAAAGTAAAAGTTGAGGAGAAGGTTCAAATTTACACCTCTCTGAAAGTAGAAGATGTCTTTTGGAATGATTCTTAAAAGTAACTTTCGTTCCCTTGGATACTTTTACTATAAGTATTTCTACTATTCGGGATAAAACGCAAATGAAACAACTGATCGCCCTTTCGATGTTTGGCTTGATGACACTTGGTGGTCCTGCCCTCGCCCATACCCCCGTTTGCGCCTGCTACGACAATGGCGACGGCACCGTCCTGTGCGAAGGCGGCTTCTCCGACGGCTCCTCGGCATCCGGCGTCGGGCTGCTTGTCTATGATGGCGACGACAAGCTGATCCTTGAAGGCAAAATGAATGAAGACAGCGAGTTCGAGTTCAACAAGCCCGATGGGGACTATCATGTCATCTTTGACGCAGGCCCCGGCCATGAAGTGACAATTGACGGCAGCGAAATCGTCGAGTAGCTGCCAAGGCAGCCACGATCCATCGATGTGATGGCCCGGTTGACTGACATTTGTCCACCAGCCACGCCAACGCGTCGCTTCCCTTCTCCAACCCGTTTCACACTCCGAAATCAGATCAACGCCGACAGACTGCTGTTCGGCGAACGGGAAGCCTTTGGCTTTTCGCGGTCTGATGGAGGCGCAAACAAGGAATGAATGCATGAAATCCCTCCTTTCCGGCGTGGCCATTGCTGCCATTGCCATGACATCTCAGGCGAACGCCCATTTTCAGTTGCTCTATACACCGCACGTGATGCTGGACAAGGCGCAGGAGATTCCGCTCAAACTGATGTTTGGCCATCCGATGGAAAATGGCCATGCGATGGATATGGGCAAGCCAGTCGCCTTTGATGTCTATTTCAAGGGCAAGAAGAAAGATCTTCTTCCCACCCTCAAGCCGATCATGTGGACGGGCGCCCACAACGAAGCGCACGCCTTCGAGACGAGCTACAAAGTCAAGCGCAATGGAGACTATATCTTTGCCCTGACCCCTGCCCCCTATTATGAAGGCAGCGAAGACATCTATATCCAGCAGATCACCAAAAGCTACGTCAACAAGGCGATGCCAACCGATTGGAATGAGCCGCTTGGCCTGCCAACCGAAATCGTTCCGCTCAACAAACCCTATCAGAATTTTGTTGGCGGCACCTTCACCGGTCAATTGCTGTCCGGAGGCAAGCCGGCGGCGGGCGTTGAATGCGAGATCGAATATATCAATCCGGCCATTGATGTGGAGAAGAACGCCTTTTCCAAGGACGCCTCAGGCCCGGTCCCTGACAGTGCGATGGTTGCGGTTACCGATCCCAGCGGCCTGTTTACCTTCGGCTTGCCGCGCGCTGGCACCTGGGGCTTTGCCTGTCTGGGCGCCGGTCCGGTGACCGAGCATGAGGGTAAAGCGCTGTCGCAGGACGCCGTGCTCTGGATCGATGTCAAACCCTTCCAGTAGGCGGAACGTCGCGGCCTGTGACAAGGCCAATAACAAAGACCCGGCTTCATTGCGAAGCCGGGTCTTTGTTGGTGTTTGCAATGGATAACGGTGTCAGCGGTTCGAGCGGTAGGCAATGTCCGCCTCTATGCTGCGCTCAATCACGGCACGGCCATTGGGTAGGTCATTGCCATCCAGCTTGTGCAGGATTTCTTCCTCATTGAGGCCATACCGCACCCAGCGGCGGCGCAACCGGCGACGCAGCTCTTCTTCCGGCACATCGATCAAGATCGTCATGTCGAAATAGGGATGCAGTTGCCGCCATGGCTCATCCTTGAGCAGCAGATAATTGCCCTCCACCAGAATGAGCTCCACATCAGACGCGATAATCCGGGCGCTGCCACGGGAGATTTCCAATTGCCGGTCAAAGACCGGGACCGCAACGCGGGTCTCGGAGGGATCTTTCAAGCGTTGAAGCACCGAGCGAAGACCGCCGACATCGAAGGTATCCGGCGCGCCTTTCCATGGCCGCCTGCCCATTTCGTGCAGAACCGCGTCATCATAATGGAAGCCGTCCATTGGCAGGACGGCCACCTTGCCCGGATGCAGCGCTGCCAACGCTTCATACAAAGCATCGGCAGCGGTGCTCTTGCCAGAGCCGGGAGCGCCGGCAATGGCAACAAATTTCCGCCCCTGTCGACCATCCATCAAGGCGTCGACACGGGACAGCAGCGCTTCAAATTGATCCAGTTTCATCGATATCCCATCAAATCAGATGATATTGCTCGGACTTGTTGCGCAGGAAAGACAGGCCCTTGGACATGACCTCGTCGTGGTTGTTGGCAACAGGCCGCCAGACCGACAAACCATAGGCGACTTCCGGCGGCATGTTGATGAAGCTTTCCATTGCCAGCCCGCCCTTGAAGTTGATGGCGCGCAAGGTAGCAAAGATTTCATCCCAGTCGCAGGTTCCCTCGCCCGGGGTCCCCCGGTCGCTTTCGCTCAGATGAATATATTTGATATAATCGCGGGCGTCGAGAATGCCGTTGCCTGCCCCCTTCTCCTCGATATTCATGTGATAGGTATCGAGATGAATGAAGATATTGTCCGCGCCGATCCGCTCGATCATGTCGCGGGCCTGCCAACCGGTGTTGATCAGATGATTCTCATAGCGGTTGACCGGCTCGATACCAAGCTGCAGGTCCAGCTTCTTGGCGTAGGCGGCGATTTCAGTCATCACGCGGGCGATATTGTCATATTCCGCCTGCACGGGCGGCACACCGGTGCGTTGGCCAATGCCGCCATAGATGACACCGCTGAGGGCCTCTCCACCGAGGGCCTTGGTCTTGTCAACAGCCAGCTTGAGATAGTCGATTGCCTTGTCCGGTGCGACGGATGCCCAGCATTCTTCTGGCAGACCGAGGGAACAAACGGCGCGCAGCGCGTTCTTCTCGATCAGGTTGCGGGTATGGTCTGTATCTACATCGTGGGGTCTGAGCATGGGAATTTCGATGAAATCGACACCATATTGCTTGGCACCGGCCACCGCACGCTCGGCACCTTCGCGGTCCCAGTTCATGGTCCACATGCTTGTATGAACGCCAAAGCCTTCCATGGTCATTCCTTTCTTAAATAGCTGATTAAAATCTTGATGTGATGAGACCTGAGCATCATCACCGCAATCAGGAACAACCCCCACACGGCGGTGGCGAGATGCTGGTTGGCACCAACCAGATTGAGGCCCGAGGACAGGATTTGCAGAATGAAGAGCGAGATGACCACCGGCACCACCCGACCATGCCCACCGAACGGATCAACACCGCCAAGGAAGCAGGCCAGAACCGTGATCAGCAACAAGGCTTCGCCGTGGCCAACGCGCACCGAGTTGAAGCGCGCCGCCATCAGAATGCCAGCGATGGCGCAGAGCAGACCCGAGAAAGCATAGATCAGCACCAGGGTCCGCTTGGTATGAAGACCCGCATATTCGGCGGCCTGGATGTTGGAGCCGGTCATATAGACCGAGAAGCCGTGACGGGTGCGCTTGAGCAGGATATGCCAGCCCACCGCTACCAGCAGGAACAGGATGAACGGCACTGGAATGCCCATCACGCTGCCATGACCAATCACCCGCATATAGTCGGGGAAGCCGGAAATGTCGCCGCCGCGAGTCAGGAACTCTCCCAAGCCTCTGAGGAACACCATCATGGCCAGCGACACCAGAATCGGGTGCGCTCCGACATAGGCGACGATGGCTCCGATGGCGGCACCGGCCAGCATGCCCACTGCAATGGCTGCGATGACGCCAATGATGAACGCCTCGATACCAGGGTCCGGGCCACCAAATTGCAGCAAGACCCAAGCCAGTGTCAGGCCGGAAATGTTGGCGGTGTAAATGATCGCCAGATTGAGGCCGCCGGACAGGACTGGCCCGAGCATGGCAAGCGTCAAAAAGCCAAGCAAAGGCAGCTGATAGCCCATCGAGGACAGGCTGGGGACGGTCAGAAATTGCGGAGCGGCCAGACTGAAGGCCCCTGCGATGACAACCAGTAGCACCAGCAGGCCGGAGGTGTCCGAGCCGAAGACCGACGTTCGTTTTGAAGGTTGCTTGCTCATTTTGCAGCCTCCCTTCTGAATTTGAAGAGATCGGAGAAATTGAGGTTCGACGTTGAAATCGCCACAAGAATGGCAGCACCGATGATCATCTGGAACGCGAAAGGCGAAACGCCGAGCAGGTTGAGACCATTCTGGGTGACGGCAACAAACATCACGCCAATGACACAGCCAAGGATCGAGCCTTTGCCGCCGCCAAGGCGGGCACCGCCCAGAACAACCGCGGCCAAGACATCAAGCTCACGGCCAAACAGGGCATTGGGGACCACTTCCTGCACGATATTGACCTGCATGAGACCAGCAATGCCCGCCATCATGCCCATCCAGCCAAAGGCCAGCGCCTGCATGGCGGCCACATTGACCCCGGCCCGTCGCGCCCCTTCGGGATTGTCACCAAAGGCATAGAGCTGGCGACCAAGATTGGTGCGGCGGATGAGGATCCATGTGGCAATGACACAAACGATCATCACCCCGACCGAGAGATTGAGCTCGGCCCATGACCCATCGGCAAGTTCATGCTCGAAGATGAAGATGCGATCGGTTAGCCAATCGGGCAGGTCATAGATGCTGCGACCACGGGTGAAGAACATCAACAGACCGAAAAAGGCATTGTAGGTGGCGATGGTGATGACAATGGTGACGACCCGGAATGTGTGGATCAGGATCATGTTGATCAGGCCAAGGCCGATGCCAATGATGGCACAAATGGTGAGCCCGAGGACCCAATTGCCACCATCAAGGGAGAAAAGGATCTGGACGCCAACATATTGCACCACCGAGGAAGCCACGGCGAAGGAAATGTCGATGCCGCCTGCTATCAGCACCACAAGCAGGCCGACCGCCCAGATCAGGTTAATCGCATTGTTGTTGAGAAGTGAGGTCAGATTGACCAGAGTGAAGAAGCTGTCTGTCAGAAGGGACAGGGCAAGGCAGATGGCGAGAAGCACCACGGCCATGCGGACTTCGATCTTGTTGTCACGCAGGAAGCTATGCATAGATCCGCTCCTCCAGCTGTGGCACCGTGATGTCGTGCGGATTATACGCGTCGACGATGCGGCCATCGGCCATGTGCAGAATCCGGTCCGAATGGAACATAACCTCGGTGACCTCATCGGAGATGAGCAGAATGGCAAGGCCATTCTCGGCAAGCCTGCGCACGATGCGGAAAATTCCTGCGCGAGCGCCGACATCAACGCCGACCGTGGGACTATCGAGAATGAGCAAGCGCGGATCGGTTGCCAGCCACTTGGCAAGAACCACTTTCTGCTGGTTGCCGCCGGACAGGGACGAAATCGGGTCGTCCTGATGGCCGATCTTGACCCCGAGATCCTTGATCCAGCTGCTGACCAGCTGTTCCTTCTTGGTCATGGAAATGAGCGGCACTTTCATCAACAACTTTTGCAGCACCGAGATCACCGTATTGTCGGCGATGGATTGCTTTTGCAACAAGCCCAGTGTCAGACGATCCTCGGAGACATAGGCCATGCCCATGCGAATTGCGTCGCGGATGGAGGAGGGTTGATAGGTCTGGCCATCAAGGGCCATCGAACCGGAATCGGATCGGGTCATGCCCATCAGCACATGGGCCAGCTCGGTGCGCCCCGCACCGATCAGACCAGTGAGACCGACTACTTCACCGGCCCGAATGGTCAACGAGACATCCTCGAATTCACCGATGCGGCTGAGATGGGACACTTCAAGCACCGGCTCGGCATCGGTCAGAGTGCGGGCATCAACAGAATGCTCGATCGTCTGCCCGGTCATCAACTCACCAAGCTTGGCCTGTGTCATAGTGTCGGTGGAATAGACACCGACCAGTTTGCCATCCCTGAGCACAGTCACCCGCGATGCAATGTCGATCACTTCGGCCAGCCTATGGCTGACAAAGACCACGGCAACCCCATCGGACGACAGCTTGCGGACAATGGCCAGCAAGGCGTCGGTTTCCGACTTGGTCAGGGAGGCCGTTGGCTCATCCATGAAGATCAGTTTGGCGTCATTCATCAGGGCGCGGGCGATGGCCACGATCTGCCGCTGGGCGATGGGTAATTCTTCCAGCGCCATATCCATGTCGAGGGCTACGCCGAGGCGTTCAAGGACTGCCTTTGCGCGTGCCCGCATGTGAGCACGATGAACGCCACGCGGTCGCAAGCCAACCAGATCGTCAAAGGCGATATTTTCCTGAACGCTCATATGCGGGAAGAGCGCCAGATCCTGCCAGATGACCGACACGCCTTTGGCGCGGGCCTGAGTGGGTGAAATGGAGTTGAGCTGTTCGCCGAACAACTCCATTTGGTCTGCCTGTTCGGGCTGATAGACACCGGTGATGACCTTGATAAGTGTAGATTTGCCGCAGCCATTTTCTCCGGCGAGACAATGGACCTCGCCGGCCAGAACTTCGAAATCCACATTGTCGAGTGCTTGCAAGCCACCAAATGCCTTGGAGATGCCCTTCAGACGCAGCGCGAATTGCTCGCGATTGCCATTCGTCATTGTGTCTTGACCTTGTGAGAAAATGGGCGCGCGAGATAGCTGTTGTCTTGATTGCTGCCTCGCGCGCCCGCTCTGCTGGGAGGATAGTCTCAGAGGCCCATATCGGCCAGACCGTCCACGGTGCTCTTGTTCACTTCGAGCAGGTTGTCGGTGATGATGTCACGCTCTTCAACCATTGGCTCGACAACGCCAAGACCCGGGATGTCCATGCCGGATTTCACTTCTTTGCCCTCGACCAGCATTTTGCCAAGGGTTACGAAGACTTCGCCAGCTTGCGCCGGATTCCACATGTAACCGCCCAAAAGTGTGCCTTTGTGCACCATCTTGCGGCCCTGCCCCGGAGAGAATGGACCAAGCACATGGATTTTTCCGGTTTTGCGACGTTCTTCAACAGCGCGCCCTGCGCCGATCGGTCCCTGACTGCCAAAAGCGAGGAAGCCTTTGAGGTCGGGATTGGCTGCGATCAGATCGAGTGCGGTGGAGCGGCTGTCGTCAACATTCTCTGCAACGCCATACCGTTCGCCTACCAGTTCAAGCTCTGGATGGTTTTTCGACATCCATGCGATGGCGGCATCGGCCCAGGCATTGTGCAGAGGCACAGTCAGGGAGCCAACATAAACAGCATATTTCCCCGGACCATCGGCTTTCTCGGCCAACAGCTTGGCATGGGCTTCGCCAAAGCCAGCGGCGGATGCCAGCTCAAAGTTCCAGTCCACATTCGTCAGACCGGGTCCTTCATGGGAAATGACAATGATCCCAGCGTCGCGCGCTTTCTTGAGCACCGGTTCCAGGGCGGCTTCGTCGTTTGGTACGACGCCAATCACGTCAACACCCTTGGCGATCAGATCTTCGATGGCCTGTACCTGCAAAGCAGGGTCGGCAGAAACCGGACCGATCATTTCTGCGTTGACGCCGATTTCGGCTGCACGCTTGGTGATGCCATTCTCCATGGCATTGAACCACGGAATGCCGCCAATCTTGACAACAACACCCATGGTTGGTTCTGCGGCACTTGCACTTGTTGCAAGACCGACAGCCAGAGCAAGGCCGGCAATGCAGCCCAACAGTTTGTTCTTCATGGTCTACCTCCCAAGTATCGATTCAATCTGAATGCCAGATGAACCTGAACAATCGATTGTGCAAACTCCTAAACCGCGAACGAGCAGAGCTTATTCAGCAGCTCAATGCGGAACTTTTCCCATTTTGCACAATCGATATTTCACATTAATGCAAATATGGATTAACCTGTCAATATGTTCATCACCAGCTCAATTAGAAAGACGATCCGCTCTCCATGAAACGCACGCCCAAAAGCACGATTTATGACATTGCCGAGAAGGCTGAAGCGTCGCCTTCCACAGTCAGCGCAGCCCTCAACGGCACCTGGAAAAACCGCAGAATCCGGCAGGAAACGGCCGAACGGATCATTGCGATTGCACGCGAATTTGGCTACTCGGCCAATCTGCAGGCCCGCGGCCTGCGCACGGCCCGTTCCGGTCTGGTGGCCTTGCTGATGCCCGACTACAATCGCTTCTTCTCCAGTCTGGCTGAGTCCTTCTCCCTGCGTGTGCGTCAAAATGGCCTATGCCCGGTGATCGTTTCCACAGACCGCGATCGCGAGGAAGAACTCTCGACAGTTGAAAATCTCGCCTCCTACAATATTGACGCGTTGTTTGTCGTCGGCGCATCCAATCCCGAAGATATCAGCCATTATTGCCAGCAGGCCCATATCAGCCACGTTTTCATTGACCAGCCCTGCAAGCTCGCGCCATCGGTGGTGACGGACCATGCGGCCGGTGCCCGTGCCCTGACCCGCGAAATTCTTCGTAGCCGGGTTCCGCTCGGCGCGTTGGAGCGGGACCGTCCCTATTTCATCGGTGGCGACGCCAATCTGCCAGCAACGGCGCTGCGCATCGAAGGTTTTTGCAGGATCGTCAGCGAGCGCCTTGGGGACTGTCGGAAGGATCAGATCAATGCCTGTGGCTATGAGCTGGACAATGCCGAGCTGGAAATCAAGCGGCTCTATGAGCGGCTGGGCGGCTTGCCGAGCGCTTTGTTCATCAACTCCCTGACCGTTTTTGAAGGCATCCTGCGCTTCCTGATCACGATCCCCGAAGAGGAAATCCGTGCCTGCTCCCTTGGCTGTTTTGACTATGAACCTTTTGGCAGCCTGTTGCGCTTTCCGGTTCACATGATCCGTCAGCGGCACAAAGAACTGATTGATCAGGCCTTTCAGCTGCTGGACGAGGGCTCCGTGCCGGGCACTCTGATCGAGGTCAAGCCGCAACTTTACAGAGCCATGGATGCGGCCCCGCATCGTCTGGACGAGTAAGGACCGCACAGCCGCTGAAGGATGCAGATCTATTGCGGCATCGTCACATGGGCCTGCAACGCATAAGCCTCTCGGGCCGCTTCCGCACTGGCATGCAATCCCGCCCCCTGCATGGCGAACATCGAAGCGCCAAGCACCGTGGTTTCGGGCTCATCAAGCACATAGATCGGGATGCCGAGTGCGTTGGCCTTGAGCTGCGTCCAGAACTGGTTGCGGGTGCCGCCACCGACCAGAGTCAGCTTCGACGCCTTGAACCGTCCCACCTGCTCAAGCAGGGCAAGCCCGGTCTGGAGGCGTTTGACAAGGCCATTGAGCGCCGCACGGAACAGAATGCCGCGATCCACATCAAGGGACAGGTTGGACATCTCCCCCTTGCCGATCAACATGTCAGGATGAAAGGTCATGCCGAGACAGTCTTCTGGCGCGGCCATGGCATCGCGGATCATGATGTCATATTTCTCGCTGCCGGACAGATCGGGATACATGACCCGCGCCACCCATTCGACAACGGCGGATGCCACATATTGATAACCCGGAGTATAATGACCGCGCTTGACGTCCCATTCGCAGGTGAAGGCATCCTGAAAAATGTCAGCGGACGGCAGATCAATCGTCGCACAGCGGGCCATCAGGATTTCCCATGTGCCGGACGACAGGACCGGCTGATCAGCGCTGGCACCGGCACCAAAGATGGCGAATTGCGTGTCATGACCGGCCGAAACCACCGGTATCCCCGCCTCCACTCCCAGTGCGGTCGCCATTTCTGGCAACAGGGGACCAATCACCTCGCCAGGGAAGACCGTTTCGGGGAACAGGGAGCGTCGTGCTCCGACAGCATCAAGGATCTCGGCGCTGAAATCCTGCGCCTTCAGGTCGGTCATCTGAGCGGTGCCGACCATCGTCGCATCGTTGGTCAATCGTCCGGTCAGTCGATGGGTGAAGAGCGAGCTCATGAACAGGGAATGCTCGGCATTTGCGAGCAGATCGGGATGGTTTTCGCGGAACCAGACAAATTTGTTCAAGGTGTTGAAGGGGAAGCGCCCTACCCCGCTCAGGGTCATCAGGCGGTCGGGATCAATGTAGTTTGACACATGTTCCTGTGCCTCAAGGGTGCGGGTGCATTTCCAACTGATGACCGGATGCAACAAACTTCCCTTGGCATCCAGAAAGGTGCCATCTGCGCCAAAAGTGGTGACTGTGACCGCCCGAATGCGCTCCGGCCCGACCTCTTGGGCCACCCGCCGGGCACATGTGACCAACTTGTCGAACAATTGCTCGAACGGCCAGTAATGCCAGTTTTCATGCTGCGGATCGGCAATGGTGACATTCTTTTCCGCCGCCCGCGCCAGCACCGTGCCGCTTTGCCCCACCGCAATGGCCCGCACATTGGTGCTGCCACAATCCAGCACCAGAACAGCCTCTTCCCCCATAGTCTCCTCCCGTGACATCCTCCCGATGCTGCCAACGTGTCCATTACCCTTGTGGCATGGCACCGACGACACCGTCTTCATTGATCCGGCAGTGGATCCGTTCTGCATTCGCGATCTGCATGAAACCGCCGCGCCCTTCCTTGCTCTTGTCGCAGAGCAATATATGGTCACGGCTGCTGCGCCGCATGGCCCGCTTGACCCCGGCATTCAGAGCATTGCTATCCCACGCGCCGCTCTCGTCCATGAAACCGGCGCAGGAATGAAAGCACAGATCGGCCTGAAATTCATGGATGTGGTCGACGGTAATCGTCCCCAGAAAGGCGCCATATTTCTCATAATATCGGCCACCGACACCAATCACCCGAATATTGGGTTTGTGGACGAGATCAAACACAATGCGCAGGGAATTGGTGATCACCGTCAGGGGCATGTCAGGCAGCATACGTGCGAGATACCAACAGCTGGAGCTGGGATCGAGCATCAGGGTCTGCTCTTCATGGATGAAAGGCAGCGCGTGACGGGCCATCGCCTCCTTGGCGTCGGAATTGAGGGATTGCCGGGAGCCAAAGGCCAGCACATCATGACTGTCAAGCAGAGAGGAGGCCCCACCATGGGTGCGGCGCAAATAGCCCTGCTCTTCCAACAAGCGCAAGTCACGGCGAATGGTTTCCACCGCAACACCAAACTGTGCAGACAAATCGGCCACACTGATTGATCCGAGGTGATCCACCCGATTGACGATGTCTTTCAAACGGCCTGGCAGCATACCCTTCTCCAAAACGGTCATATTCGGTCATCAATCTGTCACAAATTTCCGCCAACCACAAGAGCGATGCTCTATGTCGCATGCGTTTAACTCGGGACAATTGCTGTCATTTTTACCATTTGCGCCCAATTGTTTGAATATGAGGCCAAATGACACAGAGTCTTGCAGCTATTGTCGAATCCCTGTTCCCATGATAAAACGGGCACAAACAGTCAACCCCAATTTGGAGCATTCCCATGTCTGACACGACAGAAATCCGTCAGAGCATCATTGATGCCTGCCTTGAAATGAATGCCAGTGGTCTCAATCAGGGGACAGCCGGCAATATTAGTATTCGCGTCGAGGATGGCATGCTGATCACTCCGTCGGGCATTGCCTACAACCAGATGACGCCGGACGATATCGTCCATGTGCGCGCCGACGGGTCCTATGGCAACAATCAGGTCCCGTCCAGCGAATGGCGCTTCCATCTGGCCTGTCTTGAAGCCCGCTCCGACGCCAATGCCGTGGTGCATAACCACGCGCATCATTCGACCTGCGTGGGGATCCTCAACCGCCCCATCCCGGCCATTCACTATATGGTGGCAGCCGGGGGCGGCTATGACATTCCGGTGATCGATTATGCCACCTATGGCACCCCTGAACTGGCGACATTGGTGCGCGAGGGAATTGCCCAGCGCAAAGCCATTCTGATGCGCCATCACGGCATGATCGCCACGGGGGCGACGCTGGCTCAGGCCATGTGGCTGGCAGTGGAAGTGGAAACCCTTGCACGGATGTATCTTGAAGTTCTGCAGATCACCGATACGCCTCCTTGTCTGCCGGATGCGGAAATCGATGTGGTGCTGAAAAAATTCGAGAGCTACGGCCTGCGCGAGAAGAACTGACCGCATAAGGCTCTTTATCGGCGACATAGCACCTCTTTGGCCGATTTCTGTTTGACGGATCCGATTCCGGGCATTAATCCCTCAAGACAGAGGAATTGATGCATGACGCCGAACGAAGAAATCAGACTGATCTTGATGTCCATCCGCAAAATCGCGCGGGCGCTGGATATCCATTCGCGCTACCTGAACAAGGAAAGTGGCCTGACGCTGCCACAACTGATTGTCTTGCACTGTGTACGGGATCTTGGCGCGCCTTCGGGTAGCGCCATCGCCAAGGCGGTGGATCTGTCTCCGCCGACGGTGCTCGGCATCCTTGATAAGCTGACCGCCAAGGGATTGATCGAGCGGCAACGACTGGAGAATAATCGCCGCGTCGTTGTCTCTCGTCTGACCGAACAGGGCGAGGCACTTCTGGCTGACAGCCCCTCGCCGCTTGGCGAGCAATTTTCCAGCCGCTATTTCGCCCTGAATGAAGAAGAGCGACGCAAACTGATCGACTCTCTGGAAACCTTCGCCGACTTGACCAAGAGCGAAAAACTCGACGAGATTGCCAAACTGGTCAGCAGCACTGTGCCGACCAGTCAATTGTAACGGTTCATTCTCAACGAGTTTCCTGCGTCAGATCACCACGATCGATGACTGATTTGGCACACGCTTGTGCAGATCGATGATGTCGTGATTGAGCAGCCGCACGCAGCCGGACGACACCGCCTTGCCAATCGACCAGACCTCAGCCGTGCCATGCAGGCGATAGAGAGTGTCGCGTCCATCCTGATAGATATAGAGGGCGCGCGCGCCGAGCGGATTGGCCGGCCCCGGAGGCATGCCGCCATTTTTCCAGCTCCATTTTTCCAGCTCAGGCTGACGTTTGATCATCTCTGCCGGTGGTGTCCAGGTGGGCCAGATCCCCTTGCGGGCAACAATGGCACGTCCTGACCATTCGAACCCGGCCCGCCCCAGTCCGACGCCATAGCGCATGGCGCGACCATTCTCGAGCACCAGATAGAGATAGTAATTCTGCGTGTCGACGATCAGCGTGCCGACCTTCTCCGAGGTGCGATAGGCCACCTCTCGGCGCAGAAAACGCTTGTCGATCTTGCCAAGGTTGATGGCATCAAGGGGAAACCGTTCCTTGGGCAACGGGCCATACATGGTCGCATAGGGGCTAGGGGTGGCCGGGTTCAACCCATCAGCGCCTTTGCGCGGCCCACAGGCAGCAAGGGTGGCGCTCGCCAACATGAGACCTGTGGCGCGGAGCATCTGCCGACGGCTCAAACCCGTTGGGAGCGGGCGGCTGGGCGTTGGAAATTCATTGTCTTTCGTCATTGTTTCTACCTGATCTATGCAGCATGGACCTTTGCTGCAGTCCATGCCGACCTCTGCCGGATGCGTCCAGTTGCCTTGGAAAATCGGCGCAGCGCGAACAGAGAGATGACTTTTTGTCAGTCATCACGGGAGATTCATACCCCTTGCCACGTCTCTCTTCCGGCTGGAAACGAGCGCGACAGTGGCACGAAAATATGGGTCTTCTTCATCGGATTTATGGATCGGACGTTCGGTCTCACCCAAAGCGCGGAGGTGGCGGGTCCGGGGCTATGTCACGCCGTGCGGCAGTCTTGTCCCAAGGGATAAGGAAGGGTCTGAGACCGCTGCCGGTGACATGCGACACGACGACCTGAATGGCCAGCATCGGTCCGTTGCATTGCAAGGGGCCGTCAGCCTGCCCGTTCGGACATTTCCGGCACGGGGCAGGCGCGGCCACCTGGTTGACCAAGGCCCGCAAATTCTTGACACCGGTCATGATGCTGTCGCCATGGACAGCGGGCGCCTTGGAGACGACCAGAATGGTGCTGGAAAGCAGCAGGGGCATCGACAGACTGAGCAGCAACAGCACACTCAGCAGACGCAATTTGGAACAGGTTGCGAGCATCAACGGGTCAATGTCTGAGCGCACATCTTCGGATCGGGTGGCGCAGGGTCTGGCGGGATTGCAGCTAAGGGTTACCCCTTATTCACCCTATCCACAACCAAAACCCGTTGCCCACGCCACTTTCCTGGCCTGCCGTTGCAAACACATCACGTCCAAGCTCGCATTGCCCGTCAGGCCAGTTTGAAACGCTCCAGATGTCCGGTGCAGGGATCAGATTGCAAGTGGGACCAAATGGACTGCACGAGAGGCGATTTTACCTCGCGTTTCTTGCAGACCCAGATATCGAGCTCGGTGTCATATTTGCGATTGTCCGCCAAGGCGATTTCGCCACTGCGAACGCTGTCATAGGCACTGCAGGCGGGAAGCCAGAGCATCTTCTGCTCATAGATGGCCAGTTTCTTCATGAACTCGCAGGTGCCGCTCTGGGCAGCGCAGACAAATTTCGGATCCTGCGCTGTCATGCGTGAGAAAATCAGGTCCTCAATGCGCGAAAAATATCCCGTCAGGCCGTAGCCGACATACTCCAGTCCATCACGGGGCGGATTGTTGATGTCATAGGCTGGCTCACCCTTTTCGTTCAGGGCAGTACAAAGATGCATAATATCTTTCCCGAGGGTGATGAATTCGAACTCACGGGGGTCGAGCACGGTCGGCACCTGTGGATGGTGAAACAAGACCACCAAATCCATTTTCCAATCCGCCAGCATTTCGATCATTTCACCGAAATCATAGGTGTCGATGGAAACGGAGAAGTCGCCGCAGGCCACCTTGATCTGCTGAAGCCATTCAGGAACAAAACTCAAGGCCAGCGTGGTCGCTGCCGCAATGCGGATATCCGGGGCAGCACTTGCGTTACGGCGTTGAAACTCAACCCGGTTCAGTTGCAACTCGCGCAGGATATTCTGAGCCGTGTTGTGAAAGGCCGCACCGTCCGCCGTCAGTTTGACCGGATAGGAGGTGCGATCAAACAGGTCCGTTCCAAGCCAGTTTTCCAATGCCTTGATGCGGCGCGAGAAGGCGGATTGGGTTATGTGGCGCTCTTCAGCGGCCTGCGAAAAACTGCCGGTTTTGCTCAAAACCAGGAAATCAGTCAGCCAGTTCGTGTCCATTGCATGCTCTTTGACCGTATGCGGAAATTATGGGCAGCCTATCACATTATGCGAAATTTGCATAACAACCCTGTTGGTTGATTTCGGTTAATGGATATAGGCTGTTGGAGTCACCTGAATGTGCGATCCCCGCTCGGTCAATGAAGCGGGGGCGGCATTCTTCCATCGCAGATCGCCCACGGTTTGCGAATTGAGATCAGATTATCCTAGAGGGAGATTGAACGTGAATTTTCCATTGACGTTTAAAGGCCTGTCCATGGCAGCTGCGCTGGCTGCATCCGTCGCCATTCCGATGGCTCCGGCCTCAGCCGAGACGCCCAAAGACACCTTTGTGATTGCGCGCAACACCGCCGATGCCATCACGCTTGATCCGGCAGAAAGCTTCGAGTTTACCGGCGGTCGTATCATCGCCAACATTTATGAGCGTCTGTTCTTCTTCGAACCGGGCGATCTGACCAAGCTGGTTGGCGGCATCGCGGACTCCTATGAGTTTTCCGAAGACGGCAAGAAAATCACCGTCAAGCTGAAGTCAGGCCTGACCTTCCATTCCGGCAATCCGGTTACGGCTGCTGACGTTGCCTATTCGCTGGGCCGCGCGGTCAAGCTCGACAAGACCCCGGCTTTCATCATCAAACAGATCGGCTGGACCGCGGAGAACGTTGATGAAGCCGTCAAGGCAATCGACGACACCACCGTTGAAATCAATGTGCTGGCAGACATGTCTCCTGCGCTGGTGCTGAACCTGCTCTCTTCTTCCGTCGCTTCGATCGTCGACATGAAGGAAGTGGAAGCCCATGCGGTTGATGGTGATATGGGCTATGCATGGCTGAAAGACCATTCCGCAGGCTCTGGCGCTTACAAGCTGAAAAGCTGGAAGGCCAACGAGCTGGTCATGCTCGAAGCGTTTGACAAGTTCCGCTATGGCGAGCCACCAATGAAGCGTGTCGTGATCCGTCACGTGGCCGAGCCTTCTGCACAGCGTCTGCTGCTGGAAAAAGGCGATGTGGATGCAGCAATGGAACTGACCTCGGATCAGCTCAAAGGGCTGGAAGGCAATGCGGATGTGGCCGCAAAGTCCTATCCGAAGGGCTATCTGATGTATATCGCGACCAACATGGAACATCCGATCCTGTCCAAGCCAAAGGTCCGCGATGCCCTGCATTATGTCGTCGATTATAAAGGCATGGTTGGCTCGATTCTGGATGGCCAATACAAGATCCACCAGAATTTCTGGCCATCGGGCATGTGGGCAGCGGCGACCGAAGCCCCTTACAGCTACGATCTGGACAAAGCCAAGGCCCTGCTCGCGGAAGCTGGCGTGGAAGAAGGCACCAAGATCACGATCGACACCCTGAACAAGTCACCTTTCAAGGAAGTGGCGCAGAATGTTCAGGCCGCTCTTGGCAAAATCGGCATCGAGTCCGAGATTATCCTGTCCGACGGCAAGACCCTGTGGCCAAAATATCGCGCCCGCAAACATGAGCTGATCATTGCCCGCTGGGGTCCTGACTATTCTGATCCGCATTCCAACGCTGATGCCTTTGCCCACAACCCGGACAATCGCTTCGAAGCCAAGCTGACCGGCAAGCTGACCTGGCGCAACGCCTGGGATGCAAAAGGCCTGACCGAGTTGACCAATGAAGCTGCGGCTGCGTCCGATCCGGCCAAGCGTGAAGAACTCTACGCCAAGCTGCAGAAAATGGTGCGCGAAGATTCGCCATTCACCATTATGTTCCAGGCCATCGGCACCTTCGGCCAGCGTTCCAACGTCGACGGCTTCGTCAATGGCGTGACCTCTGACCAGGCCTACTACTGGACGGTCACCAAGTAAGCTGATGCGCCCCTCTCCCTATTGTTGAGGGGCGTTTTTCTTTTTGGTTTCCAAAATGGTAGGGGTGATGCAACCGCATCCCCTCATGCTTGCAGTTCGGGCACAGCCAATCGCGGCGGATTGGGGCCCGGACTGTGTCAAACCAGACAGCGCGCCCCCAACAAGATCAGCCCCCTTCAAGCGCGGGACAGCTGACCGACATGGCGCGTCCTTTACGGGATATTTGCGGGATTTCCTGAATGACAGACAATTCCATCTCACAGACGACCGAGTCACAGGGCAGCGGGCCAGATTTTGCGCCGCTTCTTCGCACCTTGAAGAAGATCGGCAGCGGCCTCGCCATGCTCATTCTTACTTTCATCGGCCTGACTGCCGTCACCTTCATCATTGGCCGGATCATGCCCAATGACCCGGTGGTGGCCATTGTCGGTGACCGGGCTTCCAAGGAAGTCTATGAAGCGATGTATATCCAGCTCGGCCTCGACAAGCCGATCTGGGAGCAATATGTGATCTTTGTCACCAATATGCTGCAAGGGGATTTTGGCAATTCGGTGATGACCACCCGGCCGGTGCTCGAGGATATCAAACGCTTCTTTCCGGCAACGTTGGAGCTGGCGACGCTGGCCACCTTGGTCGGCATCATCATCGGTGTCCCTGCTGGTGTCATGGCCGCAGTGCGGCACGGCACGATAGTTGACCATATTGTCCGCATCATCGGCCTTCTGGGTCATTCGATCCCGGTCTTCTGGCTCGGCATGGTCTCGCTGTTGATCTTCTATGCCAAGCTTGACTGGGTGGCAGGTCCGGGGCGGATCGACTTCTTCTATGACGGCATTGTCGATCCGGTGACCGGCATCATTTTGATCGATTCCGCAATTGCTGGTGAGTGGGAAGTGTTCCAGAATGCCGTCTCCCATATCATCCTGCCCGCCTCGATGCTGGCTATCTATTCGTTGGCCTATATTGCCCGCATGACCCGCTCTTTCATGCTTGACCAGCTCAATCAGGAATATGTGCTGACCGCCCGGGTGAAGGGCCTCAAGGAAGGGGCCGTGATCTGGCATCACGCTTTCCGCAACGTCCTTGTCCAGTTGATCACAATCATCGGCCTGACCTATGCCAGCCTGCTCGAAGGCTCGGTGCTGACCGAGACAGTCTTTGCATGGCCGGGGATCGGGCAATATATCACCAGTTCCCTGTTCAATGCCGACATGAATGCGGTGATTGGCGGCACGCTGGTGGTTGGTGTGTCCTTTGTGGGCATCAACATGATTTCCGACATGCTGTATCGCATCGTTGATCCGAGGGCGAAATAATGACTGATAGCGCCATCAAACCAAATACCGGATTGCGTGCCTGGCTGCTCGCCGATTTCCCGGATACCGCCTTTCAGGCTCGCTGCCAGCGCGCCTATATTGGCTGGCTCAGCTTCAAGACCAACCCGATTGCCATGCTCGGCCTGTTCATCGTTGGCTTCCTTTGCCTTGTGGCTTTGTTCGCGCCGCTGATTGCAGGCACCGATGGCAATGAACAGGAGCTCGCCAACCGTTTGCAGCCCGCCAGCGCCGCCCATTGGTTTGGCACCGACGAGTTGGGCCGCGATGTGTTTGACCGCATCGTCTGGGGCTCGCGCGTCACCCTTTATATCATTTTCCTTGTCTCGATCATTGTCATGCCAATCGGCCTGATCATTGGCACCGCGGCGGGCCTGCTCGGAGGCATTGTCGACAAGGTGCTCATGCGCATCACCGATATTTTCCTTGCCTTCCCACGCCTCATTCTGGCGCTGGCCTTTGTGGCCGTGCTGGGGCCGGGGCTGGAAAATGCCGTGTTGGCCATCGCTTTGACCACATGGTCGCCCTATGCCCGTCTGGCACGGGCCGAGACGCTGACCGTGCGTTCGAGCGAATATATCATGGCCGCAGAGATCATGGGTGCCTCGAAGATCCGCATTCTCTTTTCCCATATCATGCCAATGTGTCTCAGCTCGACCATCGTGCGCCTGACACTCGATATGGCGGGCATCATTCTGACCGCTGCCGGCCTCGGTTTTCTGGGGCTGGGTGCTCAGCCGCCGCTGGCGGAATGGGGGGCGATGATTGCTACGGGGCGCGACTTTCTGCTCGACCAGTGGTGGGTACCAACCATTCCCGGCATTGCCATTCTGGTGGTCTCCCTTGGCTTCAACCTGCTTGGCGACGGCCTGCGTGACGTGCTCGATCCACGCAGTTCGGGAGGCCATTGATCATGGATGGAACAATGAAGAAAGCAGTCCCTACACCGCCGCAGGATACGGACCGAAGCGATGAGACACTGATTTCGGTCAAGGACCTGCATGTGCGCTTCACCACCCCCAAGGGCCCGGTTCATGCGGTGCGCGGCGTCAGCTTTGACCTCAAGCGCGAACGGCTTGGCATCGTCGGGGAAAGTGGCTCGGGCAAGTCCCAGACCGGCCGTGCCCTGTTGCGCCTGACGGCAGGCAATGGGTCAATCGAGGCCAGCGAGATGATGTTTGACGGCATCGATCTGATGCAGGCCAGCGAGAAAAGCATGCGCGCCATTCGCGGCTCGCGCATTTCGATGATCATGCAGGATCCGAAATATTCGCTCAATCCGGTGATGACGGTTGGGGCGCAAATCGCCGAATCCTGCCGCGAGCATGAGAAAATCTCCAAGGCCGAAGCCAAGAAGCGGGCGCTGGCCATGCTGGAGGCGGTGCGAATCCGCGAGCCGGAAAAGGTCTATAACCTCTATCCGCATCAGGTCTCCGGCGGCATGGGACAGCGGATCATGATCGCCATGATGCTGATCACAGATCCGGAAGTGATGATTGCCGACGAACCGACCTCGGCACTGGATGTGACGGTGCAGATGCAGGTGCTGGCCTTGCTCGACGACATGGTGCGCGAGCGCGGCATGGGGTTGGTTCTGATCAGCCATGATTTGCATCTGGTCTCCAGCTTCTGTGACCGGGTGCTGGTGATGTATGGCGGCCGGATCATGGAAATCCTCGATGCCAAGCATCTCGATCAGGCCCAGCATCCCTACACCAAGGGCCTGCTGAGCTGTTTGCCTCAGATGGATGGCCAGCATGAGGAACTGCCCGTGCTGCAGCGCGATCCAAACTGGATGACCGAAGACCTGGGCGGAGGGTCCAACGCATGATGATCTCCATTCGTGATCTCAATATTTCCTTTGGTTCGGGCAAGAATGAAATTCAGGCTCTCAAAGGCGTCACTCTTGATGTCGCCGAAGGGGACAGCTACGGCCTTGTCGGCGAGTCCGGCTCGGGCAAGTCGACTGTTTTGCGGGCGATGGTGGGCATTTATACCCACTGGACCGGCTCCATCCGCATCGATGGGCACGAGCTGACAGCCAAGCGCTCTCTTGCCTCGCGCAAGCATATGCAGATGGTATTCCAGGACCCTTATGGCTCGCTGCATCCACGCCGAACCGTGAATGACACCCTGCTCGAACCGTTGGTCATTCACAAGCTCGACAATCACGACACCCGGATCGTCAAGATCCTCAATGAGGTGGGGCTGGGGCCGGAATTCCGCTTCCGCTATCCGCACCAATTGTCCGGCGGTCAGCGGCAGCGTGTGGCCATTGCCCGGGCGCTCATTCTGGAGCCGGAAGTGATCCTGCTGGATGAGCCGACCAGTGCGCTCGATGTGTCGGTGCAGGCTGAAATTCTCAACCTGTTGTCGACGCTGCGCAAGACCCATGGCCTCACCTATATCATGGTCAGCCATGATCTGGCGGTGGTTGGGCATCTGTGCAGCAAGATTGCGGTGATGAACAGGGGCGAGATCATCGAGGAAATATCCGAAGATCAGCTGCGCAGCGGCGATGTCTCCCACGACTATACCCGCCAGCTCTGGACCGCCTCGCACGGCTACGACCGTGCGGCGCTTGAAAATTTCAAGGAATTTGCCTGACCACAGGCAGACTTCCCCCTCCCCGGCATTGTCGCCAAAACGGGCAATGTCGGGGAGCTTTCCCGATCCCCGGCGTGCAGTATCTGATGGCCCGATTGTCGGGTTGCCCGCCTGAAAATGACGAAGCGGGGCCTGCAAAGACAATCTGCAGGCCACGAACGGGTGCGTTTTGCCCCCAAGCAACGATAAGGACATAAGCGATGGCAGACAGATTGATCCCGGTCTTTGACGGACATAATGACACCCTGCTGCAACTGACCGAAGCCGAACGCAAGGGAGCGCCGATCTCCTTCATGGATGGCGACGAGAGCCTGCATATCGATTGGCACAAAGCGGGCGCCGGTGCTTTTGCGGGCGGGTTCTTTGCGATGTTCGTCCCGCCGGTCAAGGAAGGAGATCAGGCGCTGGAGCTGCATGAGATGCTGGCCCCGGTCGAGCAGACCTATGCCCTTGACTATACCATGCATCTGGCATCCTCAGCCTTCCGGCTGGAGAAGGAATCCGGCGGCTCGGTTCGGATCTGTCGCTCGGCCGCAGACATCCGCAAGGCGATGAGCGACGGGGTGATTGCCATGTTGCTGCATATTGAAGGGGCGGAGGCCATCGATCCCGATTTTCACGCGCTTGAGGTGCTTTACGGCGCAGGCCTGCGCTCCATCGGACCGGTCTGGAGCCGGGCCAACATCTTTGCCACCGGGGTGCCGTTTGATTTCCCCGGTTCGCCAGATCAGGGGCCGGGCCTGACTGACAAGGGGCGCGAGCTTGTGCGTCGCTGCAATCAGATGGGCATCATGCTCGATCTGTCCCACCTCAATGAAGCAGGATTCTGGGACATCCAGAAACTATCCAGCGCACCACTGGTGGCGACCCATTCCAATGTGCACGCATTGAGCCACACCCCACGCAACCTGACCGACAAGCAACTCGATGCGATTGCTGAAAGCAAGGGCGTGGTGGGCCTCAATTATGCGGTCGGCTTCCTGCGCGAAGATGGCGACCAGAAAAATGCCCATACGCCGATTGAGCGGATGCTGACCCATCTTGATTATCTGCTCGCCAAGCTCGGTGAAGACGGCGTGGCGCTGGGGTCGGACTTTGATGGCTGCACGGTACCAGAGGCCATTGGTTCATCGGCAGGCAATCCCAAGCTTATCGATGCCATGCGCAGCCATGGCTTTGGCGAGGCTTTGATCGAAAAGATCGCCCATGGCAACTGGATTTCCCTGCTCGAACGCAGCGGAATCTGACGAAATCACATCCATCCTGCTGACACTCAGGGCGGCACTCCCTTGCCGCCGCCCTGGGTGTCAGTGTATCGGGCTGCCATCGCCCATTCAGGCACCCAAAGGGGATGAATCGCGAAATGTGACCAATACAAGGCCATTTCGCGGTGCCATCATGTGGCTGTTGACGCTTGATGCACACAGGGGTAAGTGCAGCGCCATTGGCATCAATGGTTGACTGGCCTCAACCTTTTTGTTGCAATCACAACTGCCCACCATACTGACTCAAGAGAGTTCTACCTTGCCCCGCAGCCTTTTATCCATTGCCTCGCTTTTGCTGGGATCTGCCTTTCTATTCTTTGCGGGCGGTCTGACCGGCGTCCTGTTGCCCGTTCGCGGCGGCATCGAAGGTTTTTCGAGCTTCTGGCTTGGTTTGCTGGGAACCGGTTGGGCGGTTGGCTATGTGTCAGGCTGTCTTTATGTGCCGCGGATCGTGACACGCTCGGGCCATATTCGGGCCTATAGCGTGATGGCAGCTTGTGCCTGCATATCGATCCTCTTGACTTCCATGCTCATGGTACCCATTGCCTGGGTGGTGCTCAGGGCATTGGCTGGTTTTGCCTTTGCGGGCGCGGCAATGATTGTGGAAAGTTGGTTGACCGAACGCTCTTCAAGCTCGGTTCGCGGGGTGATTTTCGGCACCTATACGATGGTCAACCTGTTTGCCACCACGGTGGGGCAAATGGTGATTGCCGTTGTGCCTGCCGAAGGGGTGCATCTTTTCACCATTTCGGCGATTTTCTATGTGGTCGCTTTGCTACCAACGGCACTGACCCGCTCGCCAGCCCCTGCTCCTCTGGCACGGGTGACGCTGGATGTCGCCAAATTGTGGCGCAACTCGCCGATTGCGGTGGTGGCCGTCTTCCTGACCGGCGTATCGAACGGCACCTTTGGCACGCTGGCTGCGGTTTATGGCCGTGATATCGGTCTTGATCTGGCGGGTATCGCTCTGTTTGTCAGTGCCTCGATCTTGGCAGGGGCCGCAACCCAGATCCCGGTGGGCTACATCTCGGACAAAATGGATCGCCGCTATGTGGTGATTGGTATCGCCATCGTGGCGATCATTTCTGACGGCTTCTTTCTTAACAATGCGCCCAAGGATACATGGTCGGCGGTGATCCATGCGGCGGTGTTCGGGGCGGCAATTTTCACTTTCTATCCGGTGTTGGTCGCCCATGCCAATGACCATGCGGCGCCCGAAGACAGTCTTCAGACCAGTGGCGGCTTGCTTCTGATGATCGGAGTTGGTTCGATTGTCGGGCCGCTGATTGCCGGTGCATTGATGAGCGCCTGGAACGAACAGGGCCTGTTCATCGTGACGCTGGTGTCCCACACACTCATTTTGCTCTATGCGATCTGGCGTCTGACCCAGCGCAAGGCAGCACCCGGCGATGAAAAGAGCCGCTTCATTCCAATCGCTCCCATGCGCACCCGGACGCCACAGACCATTTTGATGGCCGATCAGCTGGCCGAACCAGAGGCCGACGACGGGGGTGAGAAGGCGACCAGCGCAAGGCAGCCTTAAGAAACCCGCACCTATCGCAGCTGCGCCGTGGCCTTCATAGCCGTGGCCCCATCGTGACGCCGCACCCATAAATCGCACGTCTTGCCATCGGCGCTCATTTGACCGTGAAGCGTGAAATCATGGATATCGAACACGGTGGCCAAGGCGCGGAATTCAAAGCGTTCAATTTCGGCGTTCGGTGCGTTGCGGCGCAGCAAATCCATGAGCATCGTGGCGAGCAAGGGACCGTGGACAATCAAACCTTCATACCCTTCCGAGCCGGTGCAGAAAGGTTGATCATAATGGATCCGATGGCCGTTGAAGGTCAGAGCTGAATAGCGGAACAGCAGCACAGGGTCAGGCGTGACATCCCTGCTGAAATCCGACGTCACGGGCGCTTGCTTCGGGGCGACGACAGGCGCGTCAGCCTTTGGCATTTCGCGATAGACGATATCGTGATCCTCATCGACGCAGAGGGTCTCACCGTCGAAAATCTGATGGACGACCGTGACGAAAACCAGCTTGCCAGATCGGCCTTCCTTGCCTTTGACGGATTTGACGGTCGAGACCTTGCGCAAGGTCTGGCCGATGCGCATCGGCGCGTGGAAAGAAAAGCGGCTGGCCGCCCACATGCGGCGCGGCAAAGGCACCGGCGGCAAAAAGCCCCCCAAGGCGGCATGCCCGTCATAGCCAGCATCTGACAGCTTGAACAAAGGCAGGAAATGCAGCCAGTGCCAGAGATGCGGCAGCTCGGTGCCGTCGATATAAGGCGCGTCATCGCGGTTCAATGTGGCGGCTAGCGCATTGGACGGGAAAGGCGCGATCCGCTCCGTCAGGCTTTCCGATTTGCCGATCCATTGTTCCAGATGCTGCATATCCATGCTGAGGCTTCCTTGCTGCTTGTCTTGTGATGCATAGAAGATAGCTCCAATCGGGGGCGGACGAAAAGTCAGCGAAAAGAGCCTGTTTGCAGATGCCAACAAAAAACCCGCAGCCGTGCCCGGCGCGGGTTCTTTGATGGATCGTCGGTGCTGAAAAGTCGCTATTCTTTCTCGGCTTTGGAGATTTCGGTCACGCCGCCATTGGCACCGGACCAAGCCAATGGATCATTGAGGAAGGCCTCGACCTGCGCGTGGGTTTCGTCATCGAAATAGCCATGCTTGCGCGAGACCGCCAGCACATCGCGCCAAGTGGCCAGATAATGCAGCTTGATGTCGATCTCGGCGAGATTGTCATGCACTTCAGGGAAGATGTCATAATAGAAGAGCACGATCGTATGATTGATATCACCACCGGCCTTGCGGATGGCTTCGCAGAATTTGATCTTGCTGCCGCCATCGGTGGTCAGATCTTCGACCAGCAAGACGCGCTTGCCGTCGATGCTGCTGCCTTCGATCTGGGCGTCACGGCCAAAGCCTTTCGGCTTCTTGCGGACATAATGCATCGGCAGGTCGAGTTTGTCGGCGATCCATGCAGCGAAGGGGATGCCTGCGGTTTCGCCGCCAGTGATCGAGTCAATCTGCTCAAAGCCGATATCCTGCAGGATGACTGAAGAGGCAAAATCCATCAGCGTGTTGCGGATGCGCGGATAGGAAATCAGTTTGCGGCAGTCGATATAAACCGGGCTGGCCAGACCGGATGTCAGCATGAAGGGCTCATCGGCACGAAAATGCACCGCCTGGATCTCAAGGAGCATCTTCGCGGTCAATTCGGCGATCAGTTCGCGATTTGGGAAGGAGCTTGGCATCATGAGGTCACCTATCTGTTTCGTGTCATCCGGACAAAGTGCCCAAGCCCTAATGGTTTCCCCCCATCAAGACAATGTCAAACCGGAAAGGGCACAGGGCTGTTGTCGCTTTATAAACAGCAAACTTGTGGCAAGATCGCAGGAAATGGCCGTTGATGGACGCTATGCTCGCAAGATGGCCTCAAAGTCCGACAGGTCTTTGGTGACCTGAAGGGCGCCAGCTTCGCTCAATTTGCCCGCCTGCCAGTCGACGCACTCCCTGAGATGGGTGCCGCCGACAAAGCCGAAGACCGCCTCGATACCGGCAGCCCGTGCGCCGATGGTGCCAGCAATGCCATCCTCGATCACCGCCGTACGCGCTGGATCTGCGCCCAAGGCTTCAAGAGCATGGAGAAAGATGTCGGGGGCCGGTTTGCCATTGGCCACACGATCGGTACTGTATAGGCGATCTTCGAAGCGATGGCCGATGCCGACCACATCCAGTGCATGCTGAAGACGGCCTTCACTGCTGCCCGTGGCGATGCAGTAGCGGATGCCTTCTGCCTCGAGATGATCGAACAGGGACAGAGTGCCGGGCATCAGGGCAAGATCTGTTGTGAAGCGCGCAAGGATACGCTCATTCCACAAATTCGGGAATTCGTCTCCGGCATCCCTGCCAGCGGTTTTCTCGATATAGGCGCGGGTTGAGGCATTGGAATGGCCCAGAAACCCCTCGACCAGTTCGTTCCAGCTCTTCTCGATACCAAACATCGCCATTGAGCGTTGCAACTCGTCCAGGGAGATTGTTTCACTGTCGACGATCACGCCGTCAAAATCGAAAATAACCGCTTCAAATCTGCTCATTCCCGTGCCCTTCATTCGCCTGGATTTTACCGGCGGCACCCTTTCATGAGTGCTGACCAATAGCAAGCCCCGATGGCGACCAAAGTCGAAGACAGGTCGATCGGGGCTGACGGGTCGGTCAAAAAACGATCAGTCCTACAGTCGATTATGCATTGAGCATCGCAGTGACTTCGGCAAGCGTCGGCGCAGCACTCGACGCCCCGCGCTTGGTGGTCGAAAGCGCACCGCAGGCAGCCGCAAACCGCACCGCGTCAGACAGGCTCTGACCATCGGCCAGAGCATAGGCAAGACCACCATTGAAGCAGTCACCAGCGGCCACCGTGTCAATGGCCTCAACCTTGAAAGGCTCAACGAAGCCTTCCTCGGTTGCGGACTGGAAATAGACCCCGTGCGCTCCGAGTTTGATGATGGCGACCGGAACACCGCGGGCCCGCAATCGGGTGGCAGCTTCGGCTGCCTCGGCGCGGTTGGATGGACGCAGGCCGGTCAACAGGCCGGTTTCGGTTTCATTCGGGGTGATGATATCGATTTGCGACAGCACCGCATCGGCCAACCCTTCAGCGGGTGCGGGCGCGGGGTCAAAAATCACCCGTCCCCCAGCTTCACGCACCAAGGCGGCAGCTTTGAGGCCCGCCTGCATCGGGATTTCCAGCTGCAGCAGCAGAATGTCGGAGGCCTTGAAGACGGCTTGGGAGCGCACGACATCGCTCTCATCAATCGCCATGTTGGCACCGCCAATCACCGTGATGCAGTTTTCCGCCTTTTCATCGACGCCAATCACCGCGATACCGGTCTTGTTGTCCGGGTCGGAATAGATATGATCGGTCGGTACATTCAGTTCGTTCAGGGCTTTCAGGGCTGTTTCGCCGAACATGTCCGGGCCGATGCGGCCAATCATGGCCGTCTGTGCTCCCAGCTTGACGCAAGCGACCGCCTGATTGCATCCCTTCCCCCCAAGGCCGAGGCCATAGGTGTCCCCATGCAGGGTTTCGCCCGGTGCCGGCAACCGCTTGGCATAGGTGGTCAGGTCGATATTAATGCTGCCAAAAACTGCAATGGACATGGAAGTACCTCTTGGAATTACGTCTCACGGATGGGGCGCGGGGGAGAGACCGATTCCCGCACCACCAGCGAGGGTTCGAACTGGAGCAGTTTGGGCATATCGGCTTTGTTTTCGAGATGGTCGATCAGAATGTCGGCGGCTTTCAGACCCAGCTCGAAGCTTGGCTGATGCACCGTGGTCAGAGATGGGGTGAGATAGGCGGCCAACTCGAGATCATCGTAACCGATGATCGAGATGTCTTCACCTACCTTCAGACCCTTTTCCTGAATGGCACGATAGGCCCCGATGGCCATCATGTCGTTGCAGGCAAAGACCGCTTGGGGGCGCTCCGCTGCTTCCAGCACCTTTTGCATGGCACGGTAACCGCCGGGGGCGCTCAGCTCATCGGACACCACCCAGTCGGAGCGGATGGCATGGTCGCTGGCTTGCATCGCCTCGATGAAACCGCGATAGCGATCACGACTGCGGGGGTGCTCAACCGGACCGATGAGGCAGCCAATCTCGGACAGGCCCTGTTCGAGCAGATGATTGGTTGCCAGCCTGCCACCGAGGATGGAATCGTCAGCAATGGCGCAGCCATCAACGCTCAGTTCGAAATCGAGCAGGATCTTCGGTAACTTTTTCAGACTCGCGAGCTTTTCATTAAAAATGGCATCGCTGGATGTGGTCATCACGACCAACGCATCAATGCGCTTTTGCAGCAATGTCTGGAGATAGGACAAATGGCGCTCGTGGTCGTCGCCAGAATTGCACAGGATGAGGCTGTAATGCTTCTGGTAGCAGCCTTCCTCGACCCCCTGCACCACTTCGGCAAAGAAGGGGTTGGTGGAGGAGGAAACCAGCATGCCGATGGTCTTGGTGGATTTGACCTTCAGCGCACGGGCCAGAGAGCTTGGCTGATAGCCAAGATGCTCTATGGCCTTTTCGACCTTTTCTTTTGTCGCGGGGGCTACGAAACGGGTCGAGTTGACCACATGGGACACGGTGGTGACCGAGACACCTGCTTCCTGTGCCACATCCTTGATGCTGATCATGGGTATCGGCTACCTATTCTGGCGGCTTCCGACAGCTCCTTTGTCAGGGCAGGTCAGAGATGCCAAGCCTCTGGTCTCCCGAGCAATCAGAGTGATGTCTGTCATTCGTCTGGCTCGGAGAGGGACCCGGCACGCATGCGCCGGGTCCGGGTTCAGTTGACGGAACGTTCCGCCCTTAATCCCTTACTTGGTAATGACTTGCAGTGCAACAGGGGTGTATTCCGGCACGCTTTCGCCTTTGAGGATCTTGTCGGCAACTTCGACGCCCATCGAACCGATCATGCCAGCCTGCTGGGCAACGGTGGCCAGCATTTCGCCATCATTGACCGATTTCACGGCGTCATCGGTGCCATCAAAGCCAACGACGATGATGTCGCGTTTGGCCGCTTCGATTGCCTTGATCGCGCCCAGAGCCATTTCGTCATTATGGGCGAAGACGGCGTTGATTTCCGGCTGGGCCTGCAGGATGTTTTCCATCACGTTGAGGCCTTTGGTGCGGTCAAAGTCAGCGGCCTGAGAGGCAACCACTTCGATGCCGGTCGCGGTTTTGATGGCTTTGTTGAAGCCTTCACCACGGTCACGGGCAGCAGACGTACCGGGAACGCCTTGCAATTCAACAACCTTGCCTTTGCCTTTCAGGGTGTCGATGATCAACTGGCCAGCCATTTCGCCGCCCTGCACGTTGTCGGATGCGATATGCGAGACAACCTTGCCAGAGCTGGCACCACGGTCGAGGGTGACAACCGGAATATCCTTGCGGTTGGCTGCCTTGATGGCAGAACGCACAGCGTCGGAATCGGTCGGGTTGATCATCATCAGTTTGATGTTTTTGTTCAGCACATCTTCGACATTGGCCAGTTCCTTGGCAGGATCATTCTGGCTGTCGAGCACCAGCAGTTTATAGCCCAGCTCGCTTGCCTTGGCTTCTGCGCCTTCCTTCAGGGTGACGAAGAACGGGTTGTTCAGCGTCGAGACGACAAGCGCGAGGCTGTCCTGAGCCATAGCGGACACCGAGGTGCCAAGCATCATGGTGGTGGCGAGTGCCATACCAAGCAGTTTTTTCATAGGTTCTCTCCCTAGGTTACTTCGAGTGCAGTTACGCATTCTTCCCGCGTTGGTCGAGCATGACGGCGAGAAGTATGACGCCTCCCTTGGCGATCATCTGGTAGTAGGACGACACGTCCAGAATATTGAGGGCGTTGTTGAGGGTGCCAATGATGAGGGCACCGATAAGGGTTCCGGTGATGCGTCCCTTGCCACCGGCCAATGAGGTGCCACCAAGCACAACGGCGGCAATGGCATCGAGCTCATAGGCAAGACCGGCGGTAGGTTGGGCGCTTTCAAGGCGGGCGGTTAGAACAATCCCGGCAAGGGCTGCCAGTGCACCGGACAGCGCGTAGACGGTGATTTTGACCCGTGTGACATTGACACCGGCAAGCTTGGCAACCTGTTCATTGCCACCGATGGCATAGACATAGC
Source organism: Cohaesibacter intestini (assembly GCF_003324485.1). Lineage (NCBI taxonomy): Bacteria > Pseudomonadati > Pseudomonadota > Alphaproteobacteria > Hyphomicrobiales > Cohaesibacteraceae > Cohaesibacter > Cohaesibacter intestini. Next base: position 278,511 of record NZ_QODK01000001.1, read on the forward strand.
GGCCAAAGCAGGTGTGGTTGAGCATGTACCAGCAACCGGCAAAGACGACGAAGGCCAGAATGACCGGGATCGGGATACCAGCCACATAGCCGCCGCCGATCTGGTAGAAGCTTTCAGCGACATCGAAGTCGCCGGTCGAAATGGGGCGCCCTGCAGTGAAAACCAGTGTCGCACCGCGAAACATGGTCATGCCGACAAGGGTGGCAATGAAAGGCTGCACGCCAAAGAAGCTGACAATCGAGCCCTGAGCTGCGCCCATCACCGCACCCACCACAATGGTGACTGCCAGCGCCACGAAAAGCGGGGTATCAAGCCCGATCATGGCGGCGCAAATGGCACCGGTCAGGGCCAGCACCGAGCCGACCGACAGATCGATGCCGGCGGTCAGGATAACGAAGGTCATGCCCGCCGCAATCACCGCATTGACCGAGGTCTGACGCAGGATGTTGAGCAGGTTGTCAACGGACAGGAAAGACGGGCTGATCAGGGAAACAAGCCCCATCAGGACCAGCAGGCCAATCAGCGGAATGTTGTTTGTAGCGAAGCTCTTCATGGTCATCGAACGGTTCCTTCCCCTTAATCCTTCAAGCCAGCAACAATGCAGTGCATGATGCTTTCCTGATCGGCATCCTCCCGGTCAAAGGCACCGGTCATCTTGCCAGCAGACAAGACAAGGATGCGGTCGGAGATACCGAGAAGTTCGGGCATGTCGGAGGACATCAGCAGGATGCAGAGGCCTTCCGCCTTGAGTTTGTTGATCAGAGTGTAGATTTCACGCTTGGCCCCGACATCGACGCCGCGCGTCGGCTCATCCAGAATGAGAATGCGCGGCCGTGGAACCAGCGACTTGGCAATCGAGACCTTTTGCTGGTTGCCGCCGGACAATTGCGAGACGATGGCATCCACCCCGTGGGTCTTGATCGAGAAGGCATTGATATATTCGCCGACCTTGGCCCGTTCGGCCTTTTTGTCGAGCATGCCCATCTTGTTGGAGAAGAGGCGCAGACCCGTCAGGGCCATATTTTGTCTCAGGCCATGCATCTGGATGAGGCCTTCGAGCTTGCGATCTTCCGTGACATAGCCGATGCCAGCCTTGACCCCTTCAAGCGGGGTGTTGATATGACAGACCTCGCCGTCAATCAGGATCTCACCTGCCTTGGCCGGATTGGCTCCATAGATGGCTTTGGCCAATTCGGTACGCCCTGCTCCGACCAGCCCGGCAAAGCCGACAACTTCCCCAGCTTGCGCAGTGAAGGAGACCTCTTTGATGCCCTTGGCCTTGAGGCCACGCACCTCGAGCGCCGTGGCCTTTGGCTCGGCCTTGACGTAAGGATATTGATCAGACAGGTCACGCCCCACCATGTGGCGGATCAGATCGGCTTCGTCGATCTCAGAAACCGGACCCTGATGGACCATCGAGCCGTCGCGCAAAACAGCAACATCGTCACACATCTGGAAGATTTCACCCAGACGGTGGGAGATGAAGACCATCCCCTTGCCCTGTGCGCGCAATTGATCGACCACATCGAACAGAATTTGGGTTTCAACATCGGTCAGTGCGTCGGTCGGCTCATCCATGATGATGACTTCTGCATTCATCGTCAGAGCGCGGGCAATCTCGACCATTTGCTGCTGGGCAATGGAAAGCGTGCCCAATTTGGCGTTGGGATCAATCTGTTGCTTCAGGTGGGTCAGCCAGTGGCGGCTTTCCTTTTCAATCGCGCCCCAGAGGATGCGGCCGCTGGCGTCGGTCGGCTCGCGACCTAGGAAAATATTCTCACCTACACTCAGTTCGGGCAGCAGGTTCAATTCCTGATGGATCATCGCGATCCCGGCATCAATCGCCTGACGGGCGGTGGTGAATCGCACCTCTTCGCCCTTGTAATGCATGGTGCCACTGTCCCGACTGTAAATGCCGGTGATGATCTTCATCAGGGTTGACTTCCCAGCACCATTTTCCCCGGCCAGTGCCACAACGCGTCCGGCATCGACGCGAAAGTCGACATCCTTGAGCACCTGTACTGTCGAGAAAGACTTGCTGACCTGACGCAGTTCCAGCAATGCAGACATAGCCGGACCTCCTGTCTTCTTCTGGTTTCAAAAAGATCTGTTGGCACAGATCAGAATGAAACACCGGAATAGAGAATGATGTTGGCGTAGGGGGTGCATTCGCCGGTGCGAACCACGGCACGCGCCGTTTCGGTTTCAACCTTGAAGCTTTCATGCGCAACCGTCTGGATTTCGATCTGGTTGCCTTGGGTCAGAGCCAGCTTTTCGATCCACTCAACCACCTGCTTGTGAAAGTCTGGCTGTTGGTTGACCAGTTCGGTCGCAATCAGAACCCGCTCAACAAAGAGTTCAGCCGTCACCGCTGACAAGGTATCCATAAAGGATGGCAAGCCGCGACTGACGGCCAAATCAATGCGCTCAACACCATCGGGAACAGGCAAGCCAGCATCGCCGATGCAAAGGGCATTGCCATGCCCCATCTCGGACACAACACGGGTGATGTCGGAATTCAAAAGAACCGCTTTACGCACGAAGTTCCTCCCTCGTTTGCAGTCATGGCAAAAAAGTATCACGAAGCAAACGATTGCGCAATCGTTTGCTTTGACCACTAAAGTCGATATTCATGATACTTGACTCAGCCTTTTGTCGAGAATTCTAGCAGCACATTAATCCATGTCTGTGACACGATCAGGACTATTCCGAGGCAATTTCCGGGTGAGGTGCCGGCGCATCCAAGGACTGACTAGGCAATTTTCGGTGGCCTATTCTCTTGTTTAACACTGAAAATATCGAGATATTCCAGATACTTTCCTTCTTGCGCGTAAGAATGTTACCAATTAACGCCACGTCACCATCTTCTCAGGACTTGGGGATTTGGTGTAGACTTGATGCTCATGTGTGTGGGGCGAACGGCTTACTGGCTGCGTCAACCTTCAATGGGGTAATGACAGCCGGTCGACATTGTAATCGGCAGTGGATAAATATCACTGACCATCTAGCCCCACGGGACTGTGGCACTTTTGAGCAGGAGAAAAGATGTATCCAAGCATGCATATCAATCACCGAACAGCCGATGCCTTCGTGCATGGCGCGACGCTTTTGGCGGTGGGGGTCATGTGCGGACTCGTCTCTATGCGGATATCCGATGGCATCGGGCTGCAGAAAACCGTTTTCAGCATTCTCTATATGGTCTGTTTGCTTGGATCAGCGCTGGCCTCGGCCATTTATCATTTCGGGCCGTGGCATAACGTTCGCCTGTCGTTGCGGCGGATCGATCATGCGGCCATCTATGGTCTGATCGCGGCAACCATCACGGCAGTGCTGAGCGACCTTGACCCGACCTTTGTCTTCATCTTTGCCGGCATCATCTGGACCGTGACGCTGCTGGCGATGCTCTGGAAGATTTTTGGCAGCCATGTCAAGAGCCGCTGGTCCACTCTGTCCTATGTCGGCCTCGGGGCGATCGGCTTTGTCGGCTTGGTGTTCAATTTCACCGAGTTGCCACTGGTCACGGCCATCACTATTTTTGTTGGCGCAGGCTTTTATCTCTCCGGCATTCCCTTCTATGCCCGCAAGTCGATGCCCTATCGCTATGCGATCTGGCACGTCTTCGTGCTGCTTGGCACGATCAGCTTCTTTGTCGGCATTTTCAACGTTGTCTGAGGCGCGAGAGTCGGGATTTCTTCACCCTGCCTTCTTGATGCCATGCAGCTTCATCTTGCGATAAAGGGTATTGCGGGAAATGCCCAGATCTGAGGCGCAGCGCGAAATATTCCAGCGGGTTTGGAACAAAGCTGCCTCGATCAGTCGTTTTTCTCTATCCGACACATCAAGATGCGCGCGCAGGCCAGTGCCAGCCGTCGCGTCACACGGTTGCCATTGCTGGTTGCTGTCAGGCTGAGCAGGCTCGCCCTTGCCCATTGAAGGCCCATGGAGCATGCCAAGATGATCCGGGGTGATCGGTCCACCATCGGCCAGAATGGAAGCGGTTTTCAGCGCATGCTTCAATTGGCGGATATTGCCCGGCCAGTGATGGGCCTCGATCATCTGTCGCGCCTGACGGGAAAAGAAGGCCTCATCGTCCAAACGAGCCTTTGGCAGCAGACGCGCGACAATATGATCGAGGTCAGAACGATGCCTCAGAGACGGCAGTGGCAGAGAAAAGCCGCAAATCCGGTAATAGAGATCCTCACGGAAGCGCCCTTCGGCGCAAAGCCGTTCAAGGGGCTGGTGGGTGGCAGCCAACAGGCGAATATCAAGATCAACCCCCTTGGTGCAGCCAAGCGGCGTCACCTTGCGCTGCTCTAGCACCTGCAACAGGCGGGTCTGGGCGGACAGGGGCATGTCGCCGATTTCATCGAGCAACAAGGTGCCGCCATTGGCCGCCAAAATCTGCCCCTTGAAACCTGCGCTCTGGGCGCCGGTGAAAGCACCCGCCTTATAGCCGAACAACTCCCCTTCGATGAGATTTTCCGGCAGCGCACCGCAATTGACCGCCACAAAGGGGGCCTCGGCCCGGTTGGAGGAGGCATGAAGGGCACGGGCGAAGCTGTCCTTGCCAACCCCGGTCTCTCCGGTGATCAGCAGCGGAATGTCATTGTCAAACAGCTTCTGTGCCTTTGCTGCCAAGGCCTGCAGCGGCGCGTCTGCGCCGATCAGTTGCGCCAGTTCACTTTGTTTGGGCGCGTGTGACACGTGTCGCTGGGCCGGTTTGGATCGTTGGGATCGCACGGGATTTTGTGGCACCTGCCAGCCCGGTGTCAGCGGATGACCGCCTTTCAAGGCAATGGCTGTCGGCCGTTCTGTCCGATTGGGTTCGATCAAACGGGCATGCAAATGGGTCGCGCTTGGCGCAAACGCATCTTGCAGGCCGATCTGGGCAGGCATGCGCCCGGCATTGGCCAGATGGCTGGCCAGCCGATCCCGCTCCATGGTCACCAGATCGCCAATGTCGCGGCCAATCAGCTGGCTGCGGTCGGAGACCGAGAGATGCAGCTTTGCCTGCTCGTCCAGCCCGACAATGCGACCATTGTAATCAAGGGCGATCAGCCCCTCTTCGAGCAGGCCGACGCGGTCCGCATCATGATGGAAGCGCATGATCCATTGATCGGCAAAATGATCCTGAAAATTGCGGCGCGACATCAGTCGAGCAGACATTTCCAACAGCGCACGGGTATGAGCGAGCAGATCCGGGTCATCCTTGCGGCCAATGCTGGAAACATCAAACAGCGCGAGCACATCGCCCTCAACATCAAAAACCGGCGCGCCGATGCAAGTCAGGCCTGCATGGCGGGAGTGAAAATGCTGATCGCGATAGACGGTCAGTGACTTTTTCTCGGCGATGGCCGTACCAATGCCGTTGGTGCCTTCGCAGGCTTCGCTCCAGTCCGCACCGCGTCTGAGGCCCGACTGGCGGAACAGGTCATCAAGGGCCGACTGAACCGCAAATTCAATGATCGTTCCATGCCGGTCGGTCAGAATGACCGCGTGGCCCGAGCCTACGATATTCTGAAAGATATGCTGAACCTGCGAGCGGCAGGCGGTGAACAGAGAGCCAAGGGATTCGATGGAATCGCGCACGCGCTCGCGGCGGATCACCGCCTCCCGGCGCTGGCACCCTTGATCGAGGCCATAATCCTCGCGGCAACGGCTCCAGGATGCAGATAAGATTTCGTGATCGCGTGAGCCATGCCCCACGCGTTGCAGATCGCGATGCGCCATCAAAGTCCTCCCCTGTGCCCGCGCCGCCTTTTTCTGGTTCGGCTTCGGGTGCGTCAAAATGTATCATGACTGAGGGGGTATCGCCAAATTTGCCAAGGCCTTTTGACGTGGTCGCGCGGCTCGGCTGTCCCGTCTGCACCATCTGCGAGACAATCGACGCAACAAACTGTCCCATGCATGACACAGTGTGCGGTTGCAGCAATCATGATCTTTCAATCACTTAGTCAGTTGGCATGAAACTTCCTTCTCTTGCTGTATCAAACAATCCACATGACGCAGCATTTCTGGGAGGAAAATCATGAACGTCATTACACCACAGACCCGCAGCGCGGCACTCGATACGTCCCATCTGAACATCGAATGGCCGTTCAAGCCCCGCTATGGCAACTTTGTCAACGGCACCTTTGTCGAGCCGAAGTCCGGTCAGTATTTCGAGAATGTCACACCGATCACCGGGGAAGTGATTTGCGAAGTGGCCCGCTCAAATGCTGACGATATTGAAGCCGCGCTCGATGCGGCCCATGCGGCCTTCCCGGCATGGGGTAAAACCTCGCCGACCGAGCGCTCCAACATGCTGCTCAAAATGGCCGACCGGATGGAAGCCAACACCAACTTGCTGGCCGTGGCCGAAACGATCGACAATGGCAAGCCGATCCGCGAATCCATTGCCGCCGACGTGGCACTGGCGATTGACCATTTCCGCTATTTCGCAGGCTGCATCCGGGCCGAAGAAGGGCATATTTCGGAAATCGACCACAATACCTATGCCTATCACATTCCGGAGCCTCTGGGCGTGGTTGGCCAGATCATTCCATGGAACTTCCCGCTGCTGATGGCGGTCTGGAAGCTGGCTCCTGCCTTGGCGGCTGGCAACTGCGTGGTGCTTAAACCTGCCGAGCAGACCCCGGCCTCGATCATGGTGTTCCTCGAGCTGGTCGGTGATCTGCTGCCAGCGGGCGTCCTCAATGTGGTCAATGGCTTTGGTTTGGAAGCGGGCAAGCCGCTGGCTTCATCCAATCGCATCGCCAAGATCGCCTTTACCGGCGAGACCACGACCGGTCGCCTGATCATGCAATATGCGGCGCAAAACCTGATCCCTGTGACGCTGGAACTGGGTGGCAAGTCGCCAAACATCTTCTTTGAAGACATCATGGAAGCCGATGACGCCTATTTCGATAAGTGCCTTGAGGGCTTCTCGATGTTCGCGCTCAATTCCGGTGAGGTCTGCACCTGCCCGTCGCGCGCGCTGATCCAAGAATCAATCTATGACGATTTCATCGCCCGGGCGCTTGAGCGGGTCAAAAAGGTCAAGCAGGGCAACCCGCTGCAGATGGACACGATGATCGGTGCGCAGGCCTCCGGCGAGCAGAAAGAGAAAATCTCTTCCTATCTCGACCTTGGCAAGGGCGAAGGGGCGGAATGTCTGCTGGGTGGCACGATTGCCAATCTGCCGGGTCTTGAAGGCGGCAATTATATCAATCCGACCGTCTTCAAAGGCTCCAACAATATGCGCATCTTCCAGGAAGAGATTTTCGGACCGGTCCTTTCGGTCTGTACCTTCAAGGATGATGACGAGGCTCTCGCCATTGCCAACGACACAGACTTCGGCCTTGGTGCTGGCGTCTGGACCCGTAATGGCAACCGTGCCTTCCGCTTCGGGCGGGAAATTCAGGCCGGGCGCGTCTGGACCAACTGCTACCACGCCTATCCGGCCCATGCGGCCTTTGGCGGTTACAAGCAGTCAGGTGTGGGGCGCGAGAACCACAAGATGATGCTGGAGCATTACCGTCAAACCAAGAATATGCTGGTGAGCTACTCCACTGACGCTCTGGGCTTCTTCTGATCAAGAAGGCGTCTCCCAAGACGTACCCGTCTGGCAAAATCAGCCAGACGGGCCTTCCTTTCTCTTCCTCTCCTCGCGGAGTCCGACATGTCTCATACAGACTTGCCCACAGTAGCTGCGACCAGCGCAGCCCTTACCCTGTTGCAGGAAATCAAGACCCGCTACGGCGACAATCTGCTGTTTCATCAATCCGGCGGCTGCTGCGATGGCAGTGCACCGATGTGCTTCCAGACAGACGACTTTCTGATCGGCGAGCAGGATGTGTTGCTGGGAGATCTGGAAGGCGTGCCCTTCTATATCAAGCGCCAGCAGGGGGAACGCTGGGGAAGCAGCCAATTGATCATTGATGCAGTTGATGGCAATGGCGGCATGTTCAGCCTCGACAATGGCACCGGCAAGCGCTTTCTGACCCGGACGGAAAGCTGCGCCTTGCCTCAAGCGTGAGCCTGTCTTTGCGTGGTTCGCACAAGCTGTTGCCGACAAATACGCTGAGACACGACAAAATTGCGCTAGATTAAAGCAGCCCCGAAAGCATGGTGATAGGAGGGAACATTCCTGTTCCCTTTTTCAGACGGGCAAGTGTGCCTGCCATCCAAGACCATGCCGATCAGATGCCTCATAGTTGATGACGAAGCTCCGGCTCGAGACGAGTTGGGCTATTTGCTGTCCTGCTATCCGGACCTCACCATCATTGGCGAAGCGGCCTCGGCGTCAAAGGCCGTGAGCCTGTGCCTCGAACGACAGCCGGATCTGGTTTTTCTGGACATCCAAATGCCAGGACAAAATGGGTTCGAGGTCATCCGTGCGCTGCAGATGGCCGACTGCCCGCTGCCGCTGTTCGTCTTTGTCACCGCCTATGACAGCTATGCGGTCAAAGCCTTTGAGGCGAGCGCGGTCGATTACATCCTCAAGCCGGTCTCGGAAGAGCGACTGGCCCACACAATCGAACGGGCGCGGGCTTTTCTGGGCCAGCAGATCAACCCGCTGCAAAAGCAGCTAGAGAGCCTGTTGACCAAAATACAGGGGTCGGACCATACGCCCCTGCCGACCACTCATCGCATTTCAGTCGAAAAACACGGACGGATTCGACTGATCGATCCACGCGACATTGTGTTTTGCAGCTATGACGATAGCCGTGTCATGGCCCATACTCGCGACGACATCTTTCCCGCTTATGGCATCGCTTCGATGGACCGGATGGAAGAGCATCTGGCGGGCAGCACGTTCTTTCGCGCTCACCGCTCTTCGCTTGTCAATCTTGAAGCCGTTGTGGAATTCAGCCCCTGGTTCAATGGAAAATACAGCCTTGTCATGGGCGACAAGGCGCGCAGCAAGCTGACCGTCAGCCGTTCCCGTGTCAAGGAATTCAAACAAAGGCTTGGATTGTAAGCCTGCCTGCCCGGACAGCCGCCCTGCCCTCGCCCATCGGAAAGCCGATAGCATGTCGATACTGACCCTGATTGCCACCCTTCTCAAACATGTGGGCCTGCTGGTTGCGGGGGCTTATGTCCTGTTGAGCCTATCACCGGTTCAGGAAATGAATTTCAACCGCCGCGGCTTAAAGAACCGGCTCTTCATGATCCTGTTTTTCGGCTTTTTGGGTGTGCTGGGAACCTATAGCGGCAATGCGATCTTTGATTCCATCGCCAACTTGCGGGCCATGGCGGTGATCACAGGCGGTCTGTTTGGCGGTCCTGTTGTCGGCCTGGGAGCCGGGCTGATTGCCGGGGGACATCGTTTCCTGATCGATCCGTGGGGCTTTTCGGCGCTGGCCTGTTCCATGGCCACCCTTCTGGAAGGGCTGATGGCCGGAGCCGTACAGGTCAAACTGCAGGACCGCGCCATGCGCTGGCAGGTGGCTCTGGTTTTGGCGCTGATTGGCGAAAGCATGCATATGGGCATGGTGCTGGTGCTGTCCCAGCCTTTGGAAGAAGCGATTGCCCTGGTCCGTGTGATCATGTTGCCAATGTTGATCGGCAACAGTCTGGGAGCCGTGTTGTTCGTCCATGTGATCAACTCCATTCAGGATTTTCGCGAGCGCAAGGCCTCGGACCAGACACAGAAGATCTTTGACATCACCAACACCACGGTGGCCTATTTGCGGGCCGGATTAAACGCTCATAGTGCGCAGGCGATGGCCGAGGTCATTCATGACCGGTTGCCGGTGGCCGCCGTGTCCGTTACCGACACCAGAACCGTGTTGGCCCATGTCGGGGAAGGCGACGACCACCATTTGCCCGGCCGTCCGCTGGTCACACGGGCCACCAAACAGGTGATCGCCTCGGGCGAACAGATTTTTACCCGCGACAAGGACTTGATCGGCTGCAGTCACCATTGTTGCCCCCTGACCTCGGCCATCATCGTACCGTTGCGTAAGGGTGGTGCGATTGTCGGGACATTGAAATTCTATGGCTCGCCGAGCTATGAGATGAACAAGATCCTGTTCGAGGTGGCTAAGGGGTTGACGGATCTGTTTTCAATCCAGCTGGAACTGGAAGATATTCAGGTCAAGGACCGTTTGCTGGCCCATGCGGAAATTCGCCATTTGCAGGCCCAGATCAACCCGCACTTCCTGTTCAACTCCCTCAATACCATCGCCTCCTTCTGCCGCACGGCTCCGGACCGGGCACGTGAACTGATCCTCGATCTGTCGCTCTATATGCGCAAGAATCTCGATTCCAGCCGTGGTTTCATCCGGCTGGCGGATGAGCTGGCGCAGGTCAATTCCTATCTGGCGATCGAACAGGCCCGCTTTGGCGATTGCATTCGCTCGAGGATCGAGGTGGAGCCGGGGTGCGAAGACTGGCCGATCCCTTCGCTGATCATCCAGCCTTTGGTGGAGAATGCCGTCAAACATGGCCTTCGGACCCGCGAGGATGGGGGCACCGTCGGCTTGACCATTTGCCAGAAAAATGGCGAGTTGCAGGTCACGGTCTTTGATGACGGGTCGGGCATCCCGGAGGATCTCTTGTCCTCGCTGCTCGAACGGCGGGCAATGGAGTCTCAATATGATGGCATCGGGCTTCGCAATTCCCACCATCGGCTGGAACAGATCTATGGCACGGAATATGGCATGCAGATCGACAGCATAGCGGGACAAGGCACAACCATTTCCTTCTCGATCCCCTATCGCGAAGAAATGTTGCCTCTGGCCAGCTGAGACTGCGCGCTGAGAGGCAGCGCCGCAGCCCTAGCTACCCGTTTCGGGATGCGTTCCATTGCTTGCGCGCCTGATGGCTGGGCTCGGCCATCCGTCTTTCATCGACTCAGGTGAACCATTCCTGCAGCCTCTTTGAGTTCTGTCAGAGAAATCCGCTTCCCCGTCGACCCATCCAAAGTGCATTTCAGAGGCTCAAAGCGACGTTTCAGCGAGAATCTCTTGTCGCACGAAGCGCTTCAGACATATTTTCGGGCCGATTTTAACCTGCTCGTCGTTCCACTTAGAGCCGCTGCAGGGATTATCTTATCCCTGCCAACATGCTCAGAGCTTTATCTTTGCAAGGAGAAGATAGGATGCTCTTTTTCCTCATCTGTGTCGGGCTGCTCGTGCTCGGCTATTTCACCTACGGTGTCTTTGTCGAAAAAATATTCGGCCCGGAACCGAACCGCAAAACTCCATGCTGGACCAAGGAAGACGGCGTTGACTATGTCAATATGCCAACCTGGAAGGTCTTCTTCATTCAGCTGCTCGACATTGCCGGTCTTGGCCCGATCTTCGGCCCGATCCTAGGCGCCCTTTATGGCCCGCAGGCCATGCTGTGGGTGGTCATCGGTTCGATCTTTGCCGGTGGTGTGCATGACTATTTCTCCGGCATGCTGTCGGTCCGGTCCGGTGGCAAGTCGATTCCGGAAGTGGTCGGTGATGAAATGGGCATGGCGGCCCGTCAGGTCCTGCGTGTCTTCTCTGTCGTTCTGTTGCTGCTGGTCGGCGTGGTCTTCATTCTCGGTCCGGCGAAACTGCTCTCCAACATGACCGGCTTCAACGTATCCCTGCTGATCGGTGCAATCTTCGTCTATTATTTCATCGCCACGATCCTGCCGATCGACAAGATTATCGGCAGCCTCTATCCAATCTTCGGCGTGTTGTTGCTGTTCATGACCTTCGGCGTTCTTGGCGGTCTGATCTTCAATGGCTATGAGTTGATGCCGAACCTTGACTTTGCCACCAATGTGCATCCCAAAGAGCTACCAATTTGGCCATTGCTGTTCATCACCCTGTCGTGTGGTGCCATTTCCGGCTTCCATTCCACCCAGTCGCCTCTGATGGCGCGCTGCATGCGCAACGAAAAACATGGCCGCCCGATCTTCTACGGTGCGATGATCGTTGAAGGCATCATCGCGTTGATCTGGGTTGCTGCCGGCGTCTCCTTCTATGAGAATTCCGGAGCCCTTCAGGCCGTGATCGCATCTGGCTCGCCAGCTGCTGTCGTCAATGAGGTCTGCAACACCCTGCTCGGCCCAGTCGGCGGCTTCCTTGCCATTCTTGGCGTGATCGTTCTGCCCATCACCTCCGGTGACACGGCGTTCCGGTCCACACGCCTTATTCTGGCTGAAAGCTTCCGCATGGATCAGACCAAGATTGCCAAGCGTCTGATGATCGCCCTGCCGCTGTTCGCCATTGCCTTCATGATTTCGCAAGTGCCATTCGCAGTGGTCTGGCGTTATTTCGGCTGGTCGAACCAGATGTTGTCGATGCTGGTTCTGTGGTCCGCCGCCATCTGGCTGGCCCGCAATGCCAAGTTCCACTGGATCGCAACCGTTCCTGCCGTCTTCATGACCGCAGTGGATGCTGCCTTCATCCTGCAGGCCAAAATCGGTCTCGGCCTTCCGGCAACCTTCTCCAACATCGCTTCGGTGTTCATCGCCTTGGCCGCGCTGGTTGCCTTCCTGATGCTTGTCCGTCCCGCCGGACAGGTGAGCGGTGGCATGAAGCCGGGCGCCACCCCATAAGCGCCTGACCATCGCATTCAAGAAAGCCGCGCTGGAAGAGTTTCCAGTGCGGTTTTTTTGTCGACACAGCAAATCAGGCACTGCCCGACGCGGACAGTGCCTGACGAAAGACCTGTAACCTGTGAGTGCCTTTAGCGGTTGCGAGCTGCCAGACGATCAAGATTGATGACAGTGGAGAACATGATCCGCTCATGGCTCCAGTCGTTTGGCTTTTGCATCATCACCGCGACCAGCCCGACCAATGCCAACACCGGAATCAGAATGGCGGAAAAAAGCGCACGATTGCGTTTGGCATTGCCACCAGCCAGCAGGGTCAGCATCCGCTGTTCAAGGAAGGCCGAGGATGGTTTTCCGGTGATCGACAGATCGAGCTGCACAAAGGCAACGCTGGGACGGGCCCGCAAGGTTTGCTCGCGGCGGCGCAGGCCCAACTCGCAGGTTCTGAGCAGGCATTCGCAATAGTCGCGGATGTCGACGCCATTGCGGGAGATCACCTGCTGATCGCAGCTCAGTTCTCGCAAGCGCTCGATATCACGCTTGAGGAAATGGAAGGCCGGATTCCAGAAAAAGACCGGGCGCAGAAATTCGAGCACCAGCTCCCACTCTGTGTCCCGTTGCCGCAAATGCTGGAACTCATGGCCCAAAGCCATACGCAGATCCTTGCTTCGCGCGAGCATATCGACCGGCACCACGATGTAGCGACGGAACAGGCTGCGTGTCGAAAAAGGCGTCGTCACGGTTTCCGACAGGATCAGATGGACATTGCCAAAGCTGCGCCATTCATAGCTTTTGTTCAGGATCACATGGAGGCGATAAAGGCTGAGGCATAGACGGCCAAGCCCGATAAGAAGCCCGAGACCCAGCAGGCCAGCGGTGATCAGTGCAAACCCGCTTTGAAGCGCAAGGAAATCATCGGTCAGCCGGGCGCGAAGGCCCAACAAGAGATCCAGCTCGGCTGCCTTGATATCAAGGGAGCCTTGCAGATATTGCGAGACCATCAGATCGGACAGGCTGAAGGACAGCGCATGTTCCGCCCCTTGGGGACGCATCATCTGATCGGACACCATGACCAAAAGGGGGAACAGGAAACAGCTCAAGACCAGCATCTTGAGCAGTTTGAGCGCCAAGGCCTTGTCGCCGGCAATGCCGGTGGCCCTCATGGTGGCACGCGTTCCAACCCAAATTCCAAAAGCGGCAATCAGCAGGATGTTTACATTCAGATAGACATCAAGGATCGAACCGACCGTTATCATTCTTCATCCTCCCCTCCACCAGTGCGCGGATCTCGTCGAGCGCTTCCTCTGACAGGTCGTCATCATCGACCAGTCGCGCCACGAGTGCTGCCGGGGTATTGTCGAAGAGTTTCTCCGAAATATCCTTCAGAAACCGCGTCTGATAAGAATCCTTTGTCAGCAGGGCTTGATAGACATGCGTCTTGCCCTCTTTTCGGCTTTCGACAAAGTTCTTTTGCTCCAAAATCCTCATGATCGTTGCGGCGGATGTGTAGGCAAGGTCGCGATCAGGTGGCAACATGGCCAGAATATCGCGCACATTTGCCTCACCCAGCTCCCAAAGTCGGGTCATAAATTCCAACTCGACCTCGGTCAGAAATTCGCTTCTCTTCTTTTTGCGCATAAGAATTCCCGCTGGCAAACCGTCGTTTCATGAGGCGGGCCCGTTCCGCTCTTCCCAAATATCGGAAAAGGACCCTGCTCCCCTTTTCATCCCCTGCCCTCGCTGGAAATCCAACGCGCGCAGAAGGTATGATCAGTAAATACTAAAGTTTTCGCAGATCCAAGCCTTTTTTGGAATTTTGGCGCATGAATGGCTTGAATCCGCGCTTTTCACTAGACTTTCCAGAAGCAGAAGGTCGCCCAGGCAAGCGCCAGTCCGAGCGGCGCCCAGAGCGGCATACCAAACAGGCCAAGCCAGGCGAGGAAAATATAGGCTGAGCCCAAAAGCGAGATGAAGAGGCGATCGCCGCGGGTGGTGACGAGGCCGAGCGCACCCAGACGCTCGTCGCCACCGGGATTGCGGATTTCCAGCGCCGTGATGATACCCATCGCCGAGAAAATTCCGATGAAAACCAACGCCGTTGGCCACGTCCATGCCATCCAACTGAGCATCATACCCTCCCCAGGGCAAAGCCCTTGGCAATATAGTTACGCACGAAATAGATCACGACCGCGCCGGGAATGATGGTCAGGGCCCCGGCGGCGGCCAGCAGTCCCAATTCATAACCGGCGCTTGAGGCCGTCTTGGTCATGGTGGCGGCAATCGGCTTGGCAGCCACCGCCGTCAGGGTTTTGGCGAGCAAGAGTTCCACCCATGAGAACATGAAGCAGAAGAAGGCTGCCACACCGACCCCGGCACTGATGGTTGGCAGAAAGATGGTGGTAAAGAAGCGCGGGAAGGAATAGCCGTCAACAAAGGCGGTTTCATCCAACTCCTTCGGCACGCCGCCCATGAAGCCCTCCAGGATCCAGACCGCCAGCGGAATGTTGAACAGACAGTGAGCAAGCGCCACCGCCAGATGAGTGTCAAACAGGCCAATGGCAGAATAGAGCTGGAAGAAAGGCAGCGCAAAGACGGCAGCGGGGGCCATGCGGTTGGTCAACAGCCAGAAAAAGAGCTGCTTGTCACCCAGAAACTTGTAGCGAGAGAAGGCATAGGCGGCGGGAAGTGCCACACAAACCGAAATGATGGTGTTGATCGCCACATAGGTGATCGAGTTGATATAGCCCCAATACCAGGTCGGGTCGGTGAAGATCACCCGGTAATTGTCCAAGGTCCATGTCTGGGGAACAAGCGTGAAGCCGGACAGGATCTCGCCTGTGGTCTTGAAGCTCATGGCCAGCAGCCAATAGATCGGCAGCATCAGGAACAGGATATAAAGGGTTGGTACGATGTATCTTTTTTTCATGATCCGATCCTCCCTAGTGGTCAGTTGGCTTGTCGACCTGCTGAACATCGCGGTTCATCAGGGTGTAGAAGAGCCAGGACACCAGAAGCGTGATGGCGAAATAGATCAGCGACATGGCAGCCGCCGGGCCGAGGTCGAACTGGCCAAGGGCGATCTTGACGAGGTCGATGGACAGAAGCGTCGTCGAGTTGCCCGGTCCCCCTCCGGTCAGGGTGAAGGGTTCGGTATAGATGTTGAAGCTGTCCATGAAGCGCAGCAGGATGGCGATGGTCAGCACCTGCTTCATTTTTGGCAGTTGGATGTAGCGGAAGACCGCCCAGCGCGAGGCGCCATCCACCTCGGCGGCCTGATAGAAGGCATCCGGAATTGAAACCAGACCGGCATAGGAGAGCAAAACCACCAGCGAGGTCCAGTGCCAGACATCCATGACGATGATTGTCACCCAAGCGGCAAAGGGGCTTTGGGTCATGTTATAGTCGATGCCCAAGGTGTGGTTCATGAAGTAACCCAACAGGCCAATATCCGGCAGGGTGAAGATGTTCCACATCGCGCCGACCACATTCCACGGGATCAGCATCGGCAAGGCCATGGTGACAAGGCAGACCGGCACCCAGAAGCCCTTTTTGGGCATCGACAGGGCAATGGCGATGCCCAGCGGCACTTCGATCACCAGAATGAGACCTGTGAAGAGGAACTGACGACCGAGCGCATTGTGGAAGCGCTCGGAGGTGAGGATCTGCTGGAACCAGTCCAGACCCTGCCAGAAAAACAGATTGTCGCCAAAGGTTTCCTGCACCGAGTAATTGACCACGGTCATCATCGGGATGAGGGCGTTGAAGGCCACCAGCACAAGGACCGGCAGGACAAAGAACCAGGCTTTTTGATTGACGCTTTTCATGGTCATGCTCCTTTGCGGGCCGTGGCGATCCAACCATCCCGGTAAAGGCGGGTGCGGTCGGCATCGAGCGCCAGATGCACTTCGTCGCCCGGATTGGGGGGCTGCTGTTCGGTGATGACGGAAATGGACGTGTCGCCAACCATCGCTTCGACGACATTGTGGCGGCCGACATCGGCGACCTTGCGGACGCGCGCGGCAAGGCCGGTTTCGGCAAAGGCGATATGTTCGGGCCGGACGCCAATCTCCGTTTTGCTGCCAGCCCCTTCTTCAATCCGGCCTTCGAGTGCGACGGGCGCACCATGGAACAGGGCTGCGCCGCCTTTCACCTCACAAGGCAAGATATTCATCCCCGGCGAGCCGATGAAATGGCCGACAAAGGTGTGGGTGGGGCGCTCAAACAATTCCACCGGTGTGCCGATCTGGACCACTTCGCCGTCCTGCATCACCACCACCTGATCGGCGAAGGTCAGCGCCTCGGTCTGGTCGTGGGTTACATAGATCATGGTGGCGCGAAGCTCCTGATGCAGCTCTTTGAGTTTCGAGCGCAACTTCCATTTGAGATGGGGATCGATAACGGTCAGTGGCTCGTCGAACATCACCACATTGATATCCTCGCGCACCAAGCCGCGGCCCATGGAGATTTTCTGCTTGTTGTCCGGCGACAGGCCCGCTGCCTTGACCTTGAGCATGTCGGTCACCTCGAGCATGGTGGCAATGGCCATCACGCGGGCTTTGACCGTAGCTTCATCCACGCCGCGATTGCGCAAGGGGAAGGCAAGATTGTCATAGACGCTCATCGTGTCATAGATGACCGGGAACTGGAAAACCTGCGCGATGTTGCGCTCAGCCGGTTTCAGCGTCGTCACATCCTGTTCGTCAAACAGGATCTTGCCTTCCGAGGGGACCAGAAGACCGGAAATGATGTTGAGCAAGGTCGACTTGCCGCAGCCCGATGGACCCAACAGAGCGTAGGCCCCGCCATCCTGCCAGGAAATATCCAACTGCTTGAGGGCATAATCATCCGGACCGGACGGGTTCGGATAATAGGAATGCCGCAAACCTGAAAGCGTAATCTTTGCCATGAGTGCTGTTCCTTCAAACGCATCGGCTGCTATGGCTGGCTATTGTGAGCCCTTGGTGGTTCTGGCCATCGCGCGATGCTGAAAATGCGAAACGGGTTGCTACCGGAATGCCCGCTCCCAAATGGAATAGGGGGCAAACGGCATCAGCGCGCCCTTTGTCCGTCCGGGTGGAAATAGAAGCAGTCCGCCGGGTCCATGTAGAAGACATGGTCGTCCCCGACCTTGTAGGGATGGACCCCGTGGGCCAGCGACACCCAGGAACGATCGCCCAAGCGAAAATGGGCGCTCGACTCCGAACCACTCAGCTCGGTCACCAGAACGGTGCCGGTCATGGCCACATGATGATCGCCCCGGCGCACCGGGCTGACATGATGGGGGCGGATAGCGATTTCATAATCGCCGTCGGCGAGATCGGCCGACGGACCGGAGGCCTGCCAAGTGACATGGCCATTGAGGCGGATTTCGCTGCCCTGTTTGGTGATCCGGGCTGCATTGATCGGCGGATCGGAAAAAACATCGGCAGAGACCAGATCATGAGGATCTCGATAGACTTCAGCGGTTTTGCCAAACTGGGTGACACGGCCATCTTCCATCAGGGCGGTATAGCCGCCCAACAACAGGGCTTCTTCCGGCTCGGAGGTAGCATAGACCACCACGGCTCCGCGCCCGGCAAACAGCTCGGGCAACTGGGCACGCAGCTCTTCACGCAGCTTGTAGTCGAGGTTGGCCAGAGGTTCATCGAGGAACACGGCCTTGCTTTCCTTGGCGATGGCACGGGCAAGCGCTGTGCGCTGCTGCTGGCCGCCGGACAGTTCGTGTGGGCGGCGATGGAGCATCGGGCGCAGTTGCAACAAATCGGCAGCTTCCTCGACACGGCCTTCGATTTCCGACTTGGCCATGCCTGCCACCTTCAGCGGCGAGGCGATGTTTTCGAACACGGACATATGCGGATAGTTGACGAAGAACTGGTGGACCAGCGAAATGGTCCGCTGCTGGGTGGTCTGTTTGGTGACATCCACCCCGTCCATCTCGATGGTGCCAGAGGCGCAGCGATCCAGCCCCGCCATCAGCTTGATGAGCGAGGTTTTGCCCGCTCCGGTTTCGCCGAGCAGAACATTGAAATGTCCCGGCTCAAGGCGCAGCGAGGTCTCCTTGATATGGAGGCGTCCATCGACCTGCTTGGTGATGCCTTTGAGTTCTAGCGTCATGTTTGAAATCACCCCGGTCGGCCACGCCGACCTGACTTGCTGCCCTACTGTTGGTCCGACTTGCTGGTATAGGTGCCTCTGCTAACCGAGGCTTTTTCGGATGCACCTGCCCCGGCCGGTCAGTCGCATGCAAAGCTGACAGCCGGTTGATGGCAGGGCGGAGGATTTGGATGAGACGAGATGCTCACCGAAGGCCGACCGGGGAGACCCCGGCCGGTCGGTTTGGTCTTTGTTAGTTGGCGTTCCACCGTGCAACCAGATCGTCATAATTGACGGTCTCGCCCTGCGGCTTCTCATTGTCCAGTTTCGGCTTGGCGCCGCCATTCTGGTACCACCAATCGGCGTCTTTCTCTTCATTCAGACGCGGACCACAGCCGCCATAGACATTGGCGCGTTCGTCTGCGACCTGCATGCGGGCCATGACCTGATCCATTTCACCGGCCAGACGATCCATGGCTTCCTGTGGGGTGAAGGCACCGGAGTTCACGTCCCCGATATTTTGCCACCACAACTGGGCCAATTTTGGATAATCAGGCACGTTGATGCCGGTTGGCGACCATGCAGTACGATCCGGCGAGCGGTAGAACTCGACGAGACCACCCAGTTTCTGAGACCGCTCGGAGAAGCTCTCATGATTGACCGAGCTGTCACGGATGAAGGTCAGACCAACGTGGGACTTTTTCACGTCAACGGTCTTGGAGACCACGAACTGGGCATAGAGCCAAGCGGCTTTGGCGCGATCAACAGGGGTGGATTTGAGGATCGTCCAAGAACCCACATCCTGATAGCCAACCTTCTGGCCTTTTTCCCAATAAGGGCCATGAGGGCTTGGCGCCATGCGCCACAATGGATTGCCCGCATCATCCACGGTGTTGTTGCCTTCGGACTTCGGCTTCACCATGTCGGCGGTGAAAGCGGTGTACCAGAAGATCTGCTGGGCGACGTTGCCTTGGCTGAGCGCTGGCAGGGACTGGTAGAAGTCGTAGGAAGCGGCACCCGGAGGGGCATAATTGCGCAGCCATTCGTCCCATTTGCGGATGGCATAGACAGCAGCAGGACCGTTGGCAGCACCGCCACGGGTGACAGAGGCACCGGCCGGGTTACAGGAGCCTTTTTCCATGCGGATGCCCCATTCATCGATCGGCACACCGTTCGGCTCGCCTTTGGAGCCAGCACCGGCCATCGACAGCCAGGCATCGGTCATGCGCCAACCAAGGTCCGGCGCACGCTTGCCATAATCCATGTGGCCATAGATCTGGACACCGTCAATTTCCTTGACGTCATTGGAGAAGAATTCGGCAATGTCTTCATAAGCGGACCAGTTAACCGGCACACCCAGATCATAGCCATATTTCGCCTTGAACTTGGCCTGAATGTCGGGATTGTCGAACCAGTCCTTGCGGAACCAATAGAGGTTGGCAAATTGCTGGTCTGGCAGCTGGTAAAGGTCGCCATCCGGGCCAGTGGTGAACTGGGTGCCCATAAAGTCCCCAAGATCGAGACCCGGGTTGGTCACATCCTTGGCGTCGCCTTGCATGAATTTGGTCAGATTGTAGGCCAGCTGCAGGCGGGAATGGGTGCCGATCAAATCGGAATCGTTGACATAGGCGTCATACAGATTGCGCTTGGTCTGCATCTGCGTCTGGACGGCCTGTACCACTTCCCCTTCCCCAAGGATCTGGTGGTTGACCTTGATCCCGGTGATTTCCTCAAAGGCCTTGGTCAGCACTTCCGACTCGTAGGAATGGGTCGGAATGCCTTCGGACAGGACGTTGATCTCCATGCCCTTGAATGGTTCGGCTGCCTTGATGAACCAGTCCATTTCCTTCATCTGTTCGTCTTTCGTCAGAACGGATGGCTGGAATTCGGAATCGATCCATTTCTTGGCGGCAGCGCTGTCTGCCTGAACGGCAGAGGATGTGGCAATCATGGCCGAAAGGGCCACTGCCGATAGCAGAATATTCCGCATTCTTTACTCCTCCCAAAGTAAGTTGGCCAGTCGACAAAACTGGTGCCACCATTCTCTGATCAAGGCGCGAAAAATGTCAAACTAAAATTTTAGTAGTAAAAAAGAAAAGCATAAGTTGTTGAATGTTCGTAATAAAAAGAGACGCAACTTGTGACGAACTATTCGGACTTGTGAACTTGGGAAGGCCTCACCCTTGGGCAGAGTTGCAAAAGCTGGATGCGCCGATGGACGATTCACCCTACCTTGGGATGGCCGCTTGATCCGGGTATGCAAATGGATGGAGTTGTGCTGAAAAACAGCCCCCGGTGAAGAGAAGGCAAAAGAAAGCCCCGGCACGATCCGTGTCAGGGCTTTTCGCTGTCAAACGTGGGTGTCGCAATTTCAATTCATAATTCAATCGCCCCAGAGCCTTCCGGGTTGCTTGCCTTATAGCGACATAATACCACATGAGGTGGTTCGTGAGTTGCGGCGGTTTGCGCTATCAGCCCTGCGGCTTTTGCATGGCATTGACTATTTTTCAGAATCGTCTGGCTCGGGATGAACCTTGTCCTCCCACATCAACACGGCCGGCGCGAGGAAAGTCAGCATCAACAGACGAAAGACATGCTGCGCAGCAACAAAGGTGGTGTCGACATCCATGATCACCGCCATGGCTGCCATGGCTTCCAGTCCGCCCGGAGCAAAGGCAATCAGCAATTGCGCCAAGGGCATATCGAGCAACCATGCAGCAAGCGCTCCCCCGGCGACCGCCATCAACGAGGCGAGAGCCATGGCCGCCAGACCGGCGCCCGCTGCCCGTCGCAACTGCTCCAGGGTGACATTGGAAAAACGACTACCGATGATCGCCCCCATGACGGCGAAGGCGATCATGGTCAGCCATGGGGGCATCTGGCCTTCGACGACACCACTGACATGGACGCTGGTCGAAGCCACCATGCCGCCAAGCAGAAAGGCGGCGGGAAACCGGATCCGCAACAGGCCCAGACCGATCACTGCGGCGGCCGGAGCAAGGGCCAAAAGCGAGAACAAGGGCATGATCGGGCGCGGGGCCGAACTGCCGATATGCCCCAACCCAAGCATCATCACCGCAAACGGGACCACCACGGTCAAGGCCATCACCCGGATCGACTGAATGATCGAAATCGACGGAAGATCGACATTTTTCTGGCTGGAAAGGCCCAGAATGAAGCTCAGATGCCCGGGCGATGACGCCAAAGTTGCCGAACGCATGTCAAAGCCCCAGAGCCGATTGAGCATGGAGCGGCTGCCAAAAAAGGTCGCCAGCAATGAGACGACCAGAATGACCGAAGCCAACGGCCAGAGGCTGATCGTGTCGATCACTTCCGGGGTCACTCCGGAGCCCATGGACAAGCCGATGATGGTGAAGCAAATGTTGCGCAACAGGTGGGGGATGTCGAGAACAAAGCCGGACAGGCAGGCGACAGTGACAAGGATGGCGGAACCGGTCAGATAGGGAGCAGGAAAGCCTGCCAGAGACGCAAGAAAGCCACCCACAGCTCCAATGCCGAGGGTCAGACTTGTTTGCTTGATCATGTTCCCATCCAGACTGAAGTGGGGCATCTGGTGGTCTCCGTGGCGTGATCCGGACCGGACAGACGGCAAGGAAGCCAGAACTGTAACGCGTCCGATAGGGGCAGTGCGGCAACAGACGCAGAGCATGGCGGCAAGACACCGCGATGGTCCGCTTGGGAGGGCTGTTGCATCGAAAAGCTGATCCCAGTCGATACGCCTATTCCCAGCAATGTCAAGTGGTTGCATGCTTTTGCATGGATAGTACCGCGCCGGAAAGCTGGCGGCTAACCGGCGTTCAGACCCGTTGTCCGCTTACTGCGATTTCAGCGCCTTGTTCCACTTTTCAACAATGCGGGCGCGCTTGACCTGATCGAGATAGACCATCAGGCTTGGTCGAACGGCAATGGGCCTTAGGCGGCTGCCATGGGTCTTGGACATCTGCGTGAATGTGTTCTTGCCGCTGACCATGGGATGAAGCGCTGGCAGGCGAACCTGCTTGGACATGATCTCCTGCCCATGCTCACTCATCAGGAAAGTCAGGAACCGTTTGCCCAGCTCCGGCTCACGGGCGGCTCGGGGCACCAGCGCGATGCGCGACATGACCAGCGTATAGTCTGTTGGCAGGATGATGCCCAGTTCGGGGTGCGATTCAACCCAGTGGTTGGCGTAGGATCCGAGAATATTGTAACCCAATGCAAACTGCCCCTGCGCAACCCGTTGCAGGATGGCCGATGAATTGGAATAGAGCTTGACGCCCGCGCTGCCCATGGCACTGACCAGATCCCAGAGATTGCGATCGTGCTTCTCATCCATGGCAAGGAACATGTAACCGAGCCCGGCGCGTTCAATGTCATAAGTCGCCACACGGCCAAAATAGATGTCACCCTGCTCGCGCAGCAGCTTGGTCAACTCCACGCGCGAATGGGGGGGCTCGGTATTGGCGAAGGTTGGCTTGTGATAGACGATGACAGCCGGTTCAAACGTCAGGGCAAAGGCCGTGTTGCGCCAACTCGCCCAGTTGGGCCAAAGGTCTTTCTGTGGCACCACCACAGGCTGGGCATAGCCATCATTGGCAAGCTTGATCTGAAGATCCATGGCCGACGAAATGGTCAGGTCAGCGGTTGCGCCCGACCGGTCGCTTTCCGTGGTTACCCGTTCATAGACATCCTGCGTCAGCATTTCGACATAGGAAATGGCAATGTCGGGATTGGCGGCGCGAAAGGCTTCCAGCAACGGCATGGAAAGATTGGTGTCCAGCGACGAATAGATCGTTACCGTGCCCGTCTCGTTGGCCGGGTCGAGCGCTGGAAACAATGTGCCATTCACCGATGCGGCATGGATCGGCGTTATCCAGCTGATGATCAGCAGAGCAATCACGCTCAGCCAACATATCGGATGTCGGCCCCTTCCCTTGCGGACAGCCCTTCCCGTGCGGACAGATGGCGTCATATCGTCTTGATCCTCCCCAATCGATCTTCAGCCCGCTGCGTCCGTGCGGTTCCCTGATCCGCCCAAATGCAGCCTGTCTCTAGAGGTATCGTGTCAGTCCGGCACAATCAACCATGCATTCCCCTGCTTGTCCCAAAGACCCTATGCATTTCGTCGCCGATGCATAATTGCTTGTGAAAAGTCTCTCCTGTGGTGAAAAGCCAGAGACACCCTTTCAGAAATGGCACGCAACGGGCATGATTGCGACCGTGAAACCCAAAATTTGCTGGGCATCGACGTCGGGATATCCTATGACGAGGACAAGACGGCAAGCGGGAGGCATGCATGCGCATTTTGGTTATCGAAGACAACACAGCCCTGTCTCAGGGTCTGGTCAAGATCCTTGCAGGCCATGGCTATGCCGTTGATTGCGTTCACAGTGGCAGCGATGCCGATGCCGTACTGACCGCCCAGAGCTATGATCTGGCGCTGCTTGACCTCAACCTGCCGGAGATGGACGGGTTTGAAGTGCTCAAAACCATGCGGGCCCGGAAAAATGACACGCCAGTGCTGATCCTCACGGCGCGTGACGGCCTTGAAGATCGTATCCGGGGGCTTGATCTGGGGGCAGATGACTATCTCACCAAACCGTTCGAAATCTCCGAGCTTGAAGCCCGCATCCGGGCGCTGCTCAGGCGACGCTCGGGGGCCATGGCGGCCAAGCTGGATTTCGGCTCGATCAGCCTCGACATGACAAGCCGAACTCTGTTTGCCGATGGCTCGCCAATCGAGATTCCGGCACGGGAGTTCAACGTTCTGGAAGCGCTGATGCTGGCCAATGGGCGAGTTTTGTCCAAAACCCAGATTCTGGAATCCCTTTCGAGCTTCAAGGATGAGTTGAGCGAAAATGCCGTGGAGCAATATATATCCCGCCTGCGCAAGCGGCTTGCGCCGCAAGGGGTGAAAATCAACACGGCCCGCGGTTTGGGCTATTATCTCAAACAACAGGATGGCCAAGCATGAAGCCCCCGGCTTCCCATGCGTCCTATTCCCTGCGCACGCGGTTGCTCCTGTGGCTGCTGATGCCGCTTGGCTTGATTTCTCTCCTGTCGTTGCTCGACAGCTATTTCAGCGCCCGCCAAACCGCCAATGACGCGGCGGATCGGGTTCTGGCCGGCTCGGTTCTGGCCATTGCCGAACGGGTCTTCGTGAATGGCAATGGGGAGCTGGATGTCGACATCCCCTATGTGGCGCTCGACATGCTGACCTCTGCTGCGCAGGACCGGGTCTTCTACCGCATCGATGGACCGGACAATCGGTTCGTGACCGGCTATCGACAGTTGCCGGTGCCCGACAGCCCTGCCAGAGTGCCAGCCCTTGGGCCCATGCAGTTTCTTGATTCCCGTTATCGCCTTGATGACATCCGCATCGCTGTGCATCATTCCGCCGCCTCCTCGGGACTGAAGTCGATTCCCTTCCGGGTCAGTGTGGCGGAAACCACCGTGGCACGAGCCCGGCTGACCAATGAAATCCTGCTCAGAAGTGCCTTTCGGCATCTGATCCTGATCCTGTCGGCTGGCATCATCGTCTGGTTTGCTGTGACATGGGGCCTGAAGCCTCTGGAAAAGCTGGAACAGGCCATTGGCCGGCGCAGTCACGATGACTTGCGCCCCATCGAGCATACCGTGCCGCAAGAGGTGAATGGCCTCGTCCAGCATATCAATGCCTTCATGGCCGGGCTGGCTACGGCGATTGCAGCCCTCAAGCATTTTACCGGCAATGCCAGTCACCAGATCCGGACGCCATTGACCATCATCCGCACCCAGATCACGGTGGCCCAGCGGGCCAAGACCGTCGAAGACATGCATGACGCCCTCGATGCCTGCAATCTGGCGATCGGCGACGCAGAGCGGATGATTTCGCAAATGATGGTGCTGGCACGGGTCGATGAGAAAGCCTCGCAGGAACTGCGCAAGGCACGGGTCGATCTGGCCCATGCGGCACAGCAAATTACCATGTCTTTCGTGCCGACGGCCAGTTCCGCAGGCTTTGATCTGGGGTATGAGGGTGAGGATCACTTGATCTGTGTCGGCGACCCGGTGCTGATCGGGGAGCTGCTGAAAAATCTCATCGACAATGCCATCAAGCATGCCATTGGCGGCGACGAAATCACCGTGCGGGTGACCGCTGTCGATGGAGCGGCCATGTCGGCGGATGCTTTGAAAGCCGAGACGGCCACTGACCATAGCACCCAGGACCTTGCAGCCATGCGCTGGGCTTGCCTTGAAGTGCAGGATAATGGTCCGGGCTTGCCAGCAGATGCGCTGGCCAGTGCAACCCGCTTTTCAACCAAGTCACACAGCACCAAGGGGACCGGGCTGGGGCTGGCCATTATCAAGGAAATTGCCGCGCTGTTCGATGGGCGAATGAGCCTGCAGCCTGATGAAGCGGTCAGCGGCAGTCTGATCAGGGTCTATTTCCCAACCATCCCGCTGGAGGACGAGACCTGACAGGATCGCGGCAAGGCAGCTTAGACAAGCTCTGATCAGGCGGGATCAAGCAAGGGGCACCAGATGGTTGTCCCATTGATGGCTGTAGCTCTCGCGACTGACCCTGTCACCCTCCGAGCTGACACAAATCTCGCCAGTGCCAGCGGAACGGATCAGCTCCGTGCCACGAAGTGCCACCCCGCAGACATCGGTTTCCTCGATCGCTTCGACCAGATGGCCGGTGCGGGCATCCATCAACAACAACAGGTTACCACGCGGCGATGTAGCTGCAACCAGACCACTTTCGGCCGAATAGGCGATGCTGCCAATATAGCCTTTGAGGCGCTGGTGCAGATGGTCTGGCACCTCCAGAAGACGCGGCGTCTGCCCCGGCTTATGCAGGCCGATCAGGGCCGGGCTGCTATGGACATCTCCTTGCCATTGCATCCCGAAAGCCACCTGCCCGTCCGAGCCGACGCCAAGATGACGGATGGAATTTTTGTGCATCCGGCGCGGCAAGACAAGCTGATCGGTTACGTCACCTTTTAGGGTCATATAGGTCAGATTGGGTTCCATCACCGGGATGTTGAGCTTCTGTCTGCCGCTGTCCGGATGGGTTTCGATGCCGCCATTGGCAACAACCAGATGCTTGCCGTCGGGCATCAGTTTGACATCGTGGGGGCCGATGCCATTGGATGGAAACTCGCCAATGCGTTCATACCAGCGATCCACGCTCCAGACGCCAATCATGCCGTTCGAGTTTTCGAAGTCGTTTTCGCTGGTGAAGAGAATTTTGCCGTCCGTTGTGTAGGTACCATGGCCATAGAAATGCCGCCCTCTTGGGGGTTCCAGCACCTGACGGATCAGGCCATCCACACAATCGACAACCAGGGCAAATCGACCTGGCCGACGCGCAAAACCAACAATTTCCGGCTGTCTGGGATGGGCGGCTGCCGCATGGCCACGATCCGGCAACGGCACCTCGAAGGAAATGCCTCCTTCATGGTTCAAACCAAACAACGCATAAGCGCCATTGTTCTTTCTGGCAGCGGAAATATAGGATGTCGGACCAATGCTGGCCCAAGTGAGGGTCGGACACAGGCCGACCGCTGCCATGCCAGCCATGAAAGAGCGGCGGTTGGTCATTCTGTCAGTCTCCATCCAGTGAGTTGAAACCAGCGCCAATGCCGAGCTTCTGGGCTAGATACACGTCCAGATATTCAAGAATCTGGGTTATGGCCACCTGCAACGCTTCGACCCGGATACGCCCCTGAATGGTGGCTACGGTGGAAAAGGTTGGGTCGTTGAGGTCTTCGGCCAACTTCAGGGCATTGGCAAAACGGCCATCGATATCAGCATCGCCGTCCGAAAGGATCATCGCCAGTTCACGGGTGGACTCGATCGCCATTTGAACATTGCGCAGCGAGCGCCCCGAGCGCCAGGCTTCAGCACGGCGCGGGCGGGGCTTTTTGAAGCTGCCCATCGGGCGGCCAAGCCGGGTCTGCGCGGTGAATTCAAGGCCGGTCTTGAGCGCGGTGTAGATCTGCTGCACTGCCTCGGCCTTGTCGCGGTAGATGTCGTTGCCCGGTTCGGTGATGCGCGTGGCGTAATCGGTCTGCCAGTCCGCCAATATCGCCTCGACATTGTGTGTGATGTCGGCGGTGATCAGCTTGACGAGATCGCAATAATGCCTGGCGGGTGTCTCAACAAAGCGCTTGTCATAAAGCAGGAAATCGAGCGCATAGAAACCCCGCCCCGCAATCGAGACATGACGGAAGTCTTCAAGGCTCTTCAACGCCGGATCATCGCCCTTCAAAAGCCGGTGCAGGGTTTTGGGCGTGAAGCCCTTGCTGTCGGGCCAGAAAGCCAGCGCGAAGGCACGATCATCCTGCTCTGAGGGACCAAAGCGCAAATGGCTCACAGCAATCCAGGCATCAAAGGCCGTGTGATAGGCATCCCTGACTTGTTCTTGATTGGTCCCGCATGCATTTTTGGCGGTCTGTTCGAGCGCCTCGGCGCGTTCGAGCAACGTTTCATAGCGCGGAATGATATGCGCCTGAACAATCGCCTCAAGGTCCACCTCCTCTGTCGGGGTCGCGGCAAATGTGGGGCTTGCACCCATCAACAAGGCAAAAAGGGCGAGGCAGTATTTCAGCATTGTAGCATCCAGTTCCCGTCATGCGCCTCACAGTGCGCAGACTGACAGTCGGTCATTGCGCGAAGGAATACCCCATTCCCACAGACGCCAAGCCAACATTTATCACTTATCGGCATGTCTGTCATATTACAGACTTGTCAAAAAACGGATCAGGTCCTGTCTTTGGTCCGGTTCCATGGCAACCACGGCGTCGCGCTGGTTTTGCGCTTCGCCCCCATGCCACAAAACCGCTTCAAGCAGCGTGCGGGCACGGCCATCATGCAAATAGCTAGCCTTACCGGTTACCTGTTCGCTCAACCCCAGCCCCCAGAGCGGCGGGGTGCGCCACTCGCGGCCATTGGCAACCGCTTCGGGACGATTGTCGGCCAAGCCGTCCCCCATGTCATGGAGCAAAAGGTCGCTATAGGGCCAGATCAGCTGGAAGGATTGCTCGGCGCGGTCCGCCAAGCGATGGGTGACAAAGGCGGGGCGATGGCAGGCGACACAGCCGGTCTGATGAAACAGCATCTTGCCCCGGAGCACCTCGGGGTCATCAACATGCCTGCGCGCAGGCACCGCCAGATTACGGCTATAAAAGGTCACCAGATCAAGGCCGGTCTCATCCACCTCCCAATGGCGCGCATCGCCGTCCCCATGGATTGCCGTGCGACACCGGGCCTGATGGGTCGTGCAATCGCCCCACGGATTTTGAAAGAGTGGCGTCGAGATGCCGATATCACCGGAAAAGGCATCGGCTGCCTGTTGGCGGACGGTGGGCATGCCAGCCTTGAGACCGAAACGACCAAGCATCGGACGGCCATGTTCAACCGACCAGACACGATTGGGTCGACCTGAAATACCATCTTCATCGCGATCATCCGGGTCGGCCAAGGCCAGAATATCGGCTGCGGGAATGGCTTCGAGCAGGCCTAGCCCGATCATCGCCGGGGCAACGCGTGGGCTGAGCATTGCACCCTTGTGCAGCGGCCCATAGCCCAGTCCTGTCACCTGGTAGGTCGGCATTTGCAGGGTCGCAGTCTCACCGCCATTGAGCGCAACCTTTTTTTCCTCATAGCTCACTTTGAGCTGAAATTCGGCCCCGTGGCCGACGGCACTGAAATCCTGCAGCTGGTAGCCATAGGTTGGATCGGGGCCATAGGCGTGATAGCCGGGTATCTTGTCCTGCAAGGGATGCGAGGCAGCAGGCACCGAAACCCGCAGCAGCATCGAGACCGCACTGTCTTCATCGCTCTGTGGTGGATGGCCACGCCCGTCATTGATGTGGCACCGGCCACAGGAGCGGGCATTGTAAAGCGGGCCGAGACCATCGGAGGCTTTGGTGGAGGAGGGAGAGGAGACCCATAACTTCTCAAACAGGCTGTTGCCAAGCTCGAAATCGAGGGTCTTGTCAAAGTCCATGTTGCCAGAGGGCTGCGCAAAAGCCCGCTCATCCGACTTCGCTTCGACTGTGGCCGCCCCTGCGGACATCCGCTCGAAGGGCTGAGGCTTTGAGAAATCAGACGGGTATGCAGTCACCGCCCTGATGCGGGCACGCTCGGCCTTGGTCCGGGGCACCAGATCAAGGTGGGGATCGTCGTTGATGGCGTCATAGATGGCCGGGACGGTCCGGTCTGCTGGGCTGAGGGGATCCGCCCACGCTGTCTCTGCAAGGCAGACTGCGGCGGCGAGGATCAGAAATCGGGTCATCAGGATGGTCAATTCGCAGGAGAAAGGGTGCGGCCCTTGAGAACCGCACCCCGCAAGAGATCTATTCAAAAACCTTGCTTGGATTGTCAAGGCTGTCGGAGCCTTCAAACTCAACCTGATCAAGCTTCAAGGCTGAGACCACACGCTCGATGCTCTTGGTCTGGTCGACCAGCGCATCGACGCCCCCCATGATCAGCGCTTCGCCGCCCTTGTTGCCACGCTCCAGCATGGAATCGTAGCTGAAACCGGCTTCCGCTGCCGATTTGATGCGGCCAAGCTTCATCATGGTGGTGGAGAGTTTGCCCCGCAGTTCGGCATCCAGATCCTTGTCGGACTTGGTGACCAGAGCAGACAGGGACGCCCCGTTGACCCGGGTGCCATCAACCCGGACATATTCGCCCAGATAGACATTCTGGATGCCCAGACCATCATAATAATGGCTGTTATGGGTGTTGTCCGAGAAGCAATCATGCTCTTCTTCCGGATCATTCAGCATCAGACCAAGGCGCATGCGCTCACCGGCCTGTTCCCCATAGGACAAGGAACCCATGCCGGTCAGAATGGTGATGATCCCAGCATTTTCATCGGCGGTCAGTGCCTTGCGTGCATCGCCTTCCGGCGCCCACTGGGCTGACATCCAGCCAAGATCGGAGACCAGCAGATCGGTCGCAGCCTTTAGATAAGCCCCGCGACGGTCGCAATGGCCATTGGTGCAGGCGTCCCCTTTGGCATAGTCGGTCCAGGCGCGTTCCCCGGCCCCATGTGCGTGACCATGGGTGTCCTGACCCCAGAGCAGGAACTCGATCGCGTGGTAACCGGTTGCCACGTTGGCTTCGACACCGTCGGCTTCGTGCAAGGTGTCTGACAGAAGCTCAGGGGTGATGTCGGTTGCGTCGATTTCCTTGCCAGACAGCTCGAATTTCGGATTGGCAATGACATTCAATGCGGCATAGGCATTTTCATCGGTCGGACCGCCATAGGAGGCATCGACATAATCGATCAGGCCTTCATCCAGCGGCCATGCATTGACCTTGCCTTCCCAATCATCAACGATGGCATTGCCAAAGCGATAGACCTCGGTTTGCTGATAAGGCACGCGAGAAGCCAGCCATGCGGCCTTGGCTTTGTTCAAGTTGGTTGCCGATGGATCGGCGATCAGCGCGTCGACAGCGGACTGCAGCTTCTTCGCCGTTGCAAGGCTGTCTTGGTATTTCGCCTCAGCAATATTGGCATAGGTTGCCAGAATGTCGCTTTTCTCGGATGCCTGGACACCAAAGGTCAGCCCCATCGTGGCGGCAATAGAACCAAAAATCATAAGGTCGCGTTTTTTCATAACGTCGCCCTTTCCCCTTTTTCAATATATCTTGTCGACCCCGACATCCGCCCTGTCAGGGAGGGAAAGCCCCGGCGGTCGACCTTGAACCTCGTGTTTGGCACTGTGTGATCTAAACACGGGTTGCCTCACGCGGCAAAACCTGAATTAAAATCTCAGAAATGTAAAGTTGAATTTTTGATACATAATAAAAATGCTGTTGAGAGCGACTCTCAACAGCACCATATTTGCCATAAAAATCAGATAGTTTCAGACTTTTATATTAATTGCTCTACTCACCTTCAGGCAAGGACATAGGCACGCAGAGCATCAAAATGGGAGAAGGAAAAAGTGTGTGGCAGGCTTTCCAGTGGGGCCTTGCGATAGCCTTCACTATAGAGCGCAAAAGCGGGACCTGCGACACGCGCGGTCTCTGCATCGACTTCGCTATCGCCAACATAGAGGCACTGATCGACGCTCAGATTGCCATCCCCCAGAGCAGAAAGGGTGGTCAGCAACGGCTCGGCTGCGGGCTTGCGCTGGGGCAGGCTGTCGCCACCAATCACTTTGCCAAAATAGTGTGCCATATCCAGTTCCTTGAGGATCGACAAGGTCTGGGCTTCTGGCTTGTTGGTGCAAAGGCCCATCGGGATGCCCGCCTCGGCCAGCGCATCAAGGCAATCGCGGACGCCGGGATAAAGGGTGGTACGCCCGGTCAGAGCGGCATTGTAATGATCGAGAAACGCCTTGATGAAGCTTTTCTGGCTGGCCTCATCCAGAGGCAGGTCAGTGGCCTTGGAGATCCGTTCCACCAGATTGGCAACGCCATTGCCAACAAAGGACCTGATCGTCGGCAGGTCCAAAGGTGATTTGCCCTGATCCTGCAACAACTTCTCGGATGCCCCATGAAGATCTGGAACACTGTCGATCAGGGTTCCGTCGAGATCAAAAATAACTGCCTTCATGGTCTTCCTTTCCTTTGTCAGCGGGCTCTTTTCACGGTCCCGCCTTTCCCGTCGTGATGGCCAGAATATGATCGGGCTTGATATGATCGGACACCCAGTCGGCGGCGCTCAGATCATCTTGCTGGCAATATAGGCTCGGCGTGGCATATACCGCCAGCCCCGCAGCCTTGGCCGACGCGATGCCCGACTGGCTGCCTTCAAAGGCAAGACATTCTTGAGCGGTCAGGCCCAAGCGATCAAGCGCCAAATCATAGAGATTGGACTCGGGCCCCTTATGGCCCATATCCTCACAGGCCGCAACGACTTCGAAGATTTCATCCGCCTCTTGCCCCCAGCAAGAGCGGCACAGGGCCTCTACATGGGGGCGCTTGGCGGTGGTGGCAATGGCCAGCCGCAAGCCCCGATGCAAGGCATGGGCGATCAACTCCTTCACCCCGGCCCGCAACGACAACAGGCCCTCGGACAGCAGATCACGGTAGCGGCGCATCTTGGCCTTGTAGATGGCACGGATTTCCGGGTCTTGCAGGGTGCGCAGACCATTGGGATGAGCTTTTTGATAGGCCCGCATCCGTTCCTTTCCACCGGTGATGCGCAGCAGTTTGTGGTAGGTCTCTTTCGACCAGTACCAGTCGAGGTGAAAGAACTCGAAGGTGTCATTGAAAGCGCGACGATGCGCCTCCTCGGTTTCCGCAAGGATCCCGTCGACGTCGAAAATCAGTGCCTTGATCATAGTTCCCCCCAATTGCCACCCTGCTTGACGCTCTGTCTGATGGATATGGTAAAGTTTCTCGCCCTCAAAAGAGGGCCAAAAGGTGAGGTTATCGTCGGTCTGATGGCACCACGCCGGACAGACGGTCGAGTTCCTCGTCGGACATGGCGTGATAGTCCACGACCCGCGTCACATTGTCCGCCGACCCAAAAACATAAGCGGTGCGCACATGCAGTTTGGGTGCGGTCAGGGACAGAATGTCATTGACACTGTCGGTTGCCCGCCCACCGGCCTGTTCAACCAGAAAGGCGATTGGCGCGGCTTCGTAGACCATCCGCAACCGGCCTGCGCCATAGCCATCACGCTGGTCGGACGGATAGAGAAAAATCCCACCCCGGCTCATGATGCGATGGGTCTCGGCCACCAGAGAGGCAATCCAGCGCATGTTGAAATTGCGCCCCTTGGGGCCTTCAACCCCGGCCATGCAGCCATCGATGTAGGTGCGCACGGGCTTGGTCCAGTGGCGATAATTGGACGCATTGATGGCATATTCCGACGAAACCGAAGGGATCGTCACATTCTCTCGTACCAGACAGAAACGGCCACTGTCAGGATCGAGAATGTAGAAATGCGTGCCGTTGCCGAAGGTGATCATCAGTCCTGTCTGTGGCCCATAGATGACATAGCCTGCGGCAATCTGTTCATGGCCGGGGCGCAGAATGCTGGCCTCGGCATCGGCCTTGGCGTCAAACAGCGAAAAAATGGTGCCAATGGAGACATTGACGTCGATATTGCCCGAGCCATCAAGGGGATCGATGGCAATTGCCACCGCACCGTCCGGGTCGAGGGGCAGGATGTCTTCCTGTTCCTCGGAGGCATACCAGCGGACATTGGCAGTGCTGAGCGCAGCGCGAAACAGGTCATCGGCGATGACATCAAGCGCTTTTTGCCCA
This sequence comes from Cohaesibacter intestini, assembly GCF_003324485.1. Classification (NCBI taxonomy): domain Bacteria; kingdom Pseudomonadati; phylum Pseudomonadota; class Alphaproteobacteria; order Hyphomicrobiales; family Cohaesibacteraceae; genus Cohaesibacter; species Cohaesibacter intestini. Next base: position 312,347 of record NZ_QODK01000001.1, read on the forward strand.
TCTCCGTCGCTGTTCATCTCGCCGACTTCCGTGCCCAGGGCCTGTTCCAGAGGCCCCTTGGCAATGATGCGAGAGACATCACGCGCCGCTCCACACAGGGCGTCTATGGTGGCGAACAACGCGGCGGGAATGCCGTCGGCTGCGATATTGTGATCCGGTTTCTGTTGAGGCGTCAACATGTTCCCATAAACTCCCACTTGACGGGTTGGTTCTTTCATCCCACAGTTTCAACGAAAGAAAAATTTAAAAATTTCTATCTCATCTTAAAGAAAATCGAATGCAGAAGATCAATGCAGTGACCTTGAAGCAGTTGCGGGCGCTTCGACACGTGGCCGCAGAGGGATCGATTTCCAGTGCGGCGGCCGAGCTTGGTTTGACCGCCCCTGCTGTTCATACCCAGATCCGTAACCTCGAGAAAGCCCTAGATTGCGCAATTCTCGAACAGTCTGGTGCCTTTGGCGCCCGCTTCACACCGGAAGGGCAAGTGATGCTGGAAGTGGAGACGCAGATCAGCGCCAGCCTGACCAACGGTCTGGAGCGCATCCGCTCGCTGCAGCATGGCCAGAGCGGGTTGGTGGTGCTCGGTGTGGTCAGCACGGCGAAATATTTCGTCCCTGGCCTTGTCGCCCAGATCAACCGGGCCTTCCCCGAGATTGATGTCATCCTGAAGGTTGGCAACCGACAGGAAATCCTGCGGGAGCTCAATGACAGCAGTCTCGACCTGATCATCATGGGACGGCCGCCCAGAAGCCCGATCAACATAGCCTACAATATTGGTCCCCATCCCCATGTCATGGTGGCCTCCAGTGACAATCCCCTTAGCCATCGCCGCGATATTCCGGCGATGGATCTTCTGGCCGAGACCTTCCTTGCGCGGGAAGAAGGATCGGGCACCCGGTTGCTGATGACCCGCTATCTGGACCGGATCGGCGAGGGCGTGCCCTATCGGATGATCGAGATGGGATCGAACGAAACCATCAAACAGGCGGTGATGGCCGATCTGGGTGTGGCGATGATTTCACAGCATACGGTGACCGAGGAAATTCGGTCAGGGCGGCTGGTGGCGCTGGACGCGCCGGAGCTGCCAATGACCCGGCAATGGTATGTGCTGCATCGCGAGGATCTGACGATCTCCAAGACGACGGAAACCGTGCTTGATTTTATTCTGGCGCAGAATGCCGCGTTTCTGCCAAGGCTCGATTGACCGTCCACGACCCTTCTCCCCGTCATACGGTCCAACAGTTTCAAAGGCTTAAAAGCGCCATTTTGTCCCTGATACGGGTCTTTGGCGGATTAGGCTTCTGTTAACGATATGCTCAGGCTTGTTTGTTAAGCTTGCCTTGTCCGGGTCAAAGATTTTGCCTATATCATGGGTTCAGTCTTGTCATGGTCACCATGGATTACGGCAAATCGCCCCTATCCTACGGGGGCATTTTGCTTTAGGAATCGGGACTGGGTGCTGGAGTGTATTGAGTATGCCATTTGGTCCAAAAGGGAATCGGCTTGATAGCCGCTGCCGTGCTTTCGCGGCGGTGCGCTCACGGCTGTCCGCACCAGCGCTAGCCTTGTTGCTTGCAAGCACCGGCCTCTCGGCCCCCGCACAGGCCTTTGAATTTCTCGGGTTCAATTTCGGGTCCGAAGACAAGAGCGCTAAAGAACAGGATATTCCCGATCCGGTCTCCTATCAGGCCGCTATGGCTGGCATAGAAGGGGACCGCAAGGCGGCGCTCAAAGACGCCTCTGTCCTCATAACCAAACAGGAACAGCCTGTCTCGGGCACGACCGGATTGCTGGTTCGGGCGCGCTCGGACCAGAAACGATTGATTGGTGCCCTCTATCAACAGGGGCGCTATGGCGGGGTTGTCGAGATCCGGGTCAATGGCCAGCCTTATGAGGATGTGCCGCTGGATGCCGACCTTCAAGCCCATGGCCCTGCGCAGGTGGAAATTAAGGTGCAGGAAGGCCCGGAATTTCGCTTTGCTGCGCCAAAGGCGAGCCTGAGCGACGGCACGCCGATTGCCCTTGCGGACTATGGCATCATCGAGGGCAAGATTGCCTTGTCCGAGCAAGTGCTTGAAGCGGAAGACGCGATCGTTGCGCATTATCGACGCGCAGGCTATCCGTTGGCCAAAATCAGCCAGCGCCAGCTCGAAGCCGACCATGATCGTAACCTGCTCGATGTTTCACTTGAAGTGGAAACCGGCCCGCAGGCACGACTGGGTGCCGCGCAGATATCCGGGTCCAAAAGCGTCGATGCAACCTTCATTCGCCGTCAAGCCGATGTACCCGAAGGGACGCTTTACACACCCGAGGCCATTCAGGCGACGGCCAAGCGGCTGCGGGCGCTTGGGGTGTTTGACAGCGTGATTGTCAAGACCGCCGATGAGGTTGGCCCGGATGGTACTGTGCCGGTGCTGATTGACGTCAAGGAACGCAAGATGCGCACGCTGGGCGCCGGGGTCACGGTGGGCAATACCGATGGCATCGGCCTTGAGACCTTCTGGACCCATCGCAACATTTTTGGCCGTGCGGAAACCCTGCGCATCGAGGGGGGCGTTGCCCGAATCGGGCAAAATGATTTCGACCAGCTCGACTATGATGCCGCGGTTCTGTTCGCCAAGCCCGGTGTCATTGGCCCGGCCAGCACCTTTGATGCCAAGCTGAGCGTTAAAATCGAGAATCCCGATGCCTTCCACAAGCGCGCCATCAGCGGCGAGGTCGGCATTCGACAGCAAATGTCAGATGAATTGTCCGGCCGCATCGGCATCAATGTGGAATATGCCCGGGTCAAGGACAGCACAAGCTCCCAGACGAGCCTGCTGACAGCCCTGCCGATGGAGTTGAGCTGGGACAATCGCGACAACAAGCTCGACCCGACCGAAGGCTTTCAGGTGCTGCTCGAGGCAGAACCGACCATCAGCGCCAGCGATGACGTGCACTTTTTCAAGATCGGTGCCACCGCGACCGCCTATTATGCGCTTGATGAGGCCAAACGCTTCGTGCTGGCAGGCAAGATCGCCGCCGGGTCGATCATCGGGGCCAACAAGAGCGATATTCCGGCCGACCGCCGTTTCTATACCGGTGGTGGTGGCTCGATCCGTGGCTATGCCTTTCAGGCGGCTGGCCCACGGGATGCCGCCAACAAGCCATCCGGCGGGCGTTCCTATGCGCTTGTCTCGGTGGAAGGGCGCATGCGGGTGACCGACACGATCGGTCTTGCGGCGTTTGTCGATACGGGCGGCAGCTTCAATTCGACCCTGCCCGGCAAGGATGGCGACTATTATACCGGCGTCGGAGCCGGGATCCGCTATCTCACCCCTGTTGGCCCATTGCGGCTGGATGTGGCTGTTCCTTTGAAGAAAATCAAAGGCGAGCCACAATATGGTGTTTATTTGGGGTTAGGTCAGGCCTTCTGATACGGGGTTGGTTCGTCTTCATCGGACGCCGTGCCCAAGAGATGCTTCGCGTGTGAATGCGTGGACTTGTCGCTGCAACCTGTCACCAGAGATCATGACAATTCGGGGATTAGATGAAAGCTGCTTCCTTCTGGCAAAGTGTCCGACCTTGGCTCAAGCGTGGTCTGATCGCCGTTGCTGCGTTGTTTTTGCTGATCGGACTTTCCGTCGCGGGTTTACTGGGCACCGGAGCGGGACGATCTTTCAGCGCCGATCTGATCAATCGCTTAGCCAGTTCCGAGGATCAACGGATCGAGATTACCGGGCTTGATCGCCTGATTGGCGGCGTTCGCATCAAAGGCCTGACGCTGGCTGATCGCGACGGCGTTTGGTTGGAAGCGTCCGATTTCACCTTCACCTACAGCCTGTCGGATCTCTTGTCCCTGCGGCTCTCCTCGGACCAGTTGAGCCTTGGCCGTCTGGTGGTGCATCGCGCGCCGATCAGTGCAGCGCCCGACCCTGCCCCCGCCTCGGATGGACCATTGATTCCCGACCTCCCCGCCCTGCGAGCCCGAATCGAGCAAATTGCCATCTCGGAAATCGTTCTTGGTGAAGACCTGCTGGGCAAGCCAGCAAACCTGTCTTTGGCCGGGCACTTGACGATGGAGGATGCTCCGCTGCATGTCAGTGGCGCACTGAGCGTGGCACATCGCGACCAAGGGGACGGAGCGATCAAGGCCAGCTGGGATTTTCTGCCGTCCGAGAACAAACGACAGATGGCGCTGGAGCTGGATGAACCACGCGGCGGCTTGGCCGCCCGACTGCTGGACATGGCCGCGCTGCCTGCTGTGCGCCTGTCCTTGCGCGGCGACGGTCCTGCAGAGGACTGGCGCTCCAAACTGTCCGTATCGCTTGACGGCACCGCAATTGTCGAAGGTGGCCTGACAGCACAGCTGACCAATGAGGCAAAGCAGATCCAAGCCGCATTGACTGGCAATCTTGCGCCCTTTGTTCCCGGCCAGTTGGTGCCATTGGTGGCAGGGAAAAGCCAATTGACGCTGGAGGCCAAGGAACAGGATCAGGTTATCACCCTGTCAACCTTCGACTTTGCCTCTGACCTTGCCCATGTCAGCGCCTTTGGAACGGTGGATCTGGCCAATCAACAGCTTGATGTCTCCTCGGAACTTGCCTTGGGGCAGGATGGGCTCGCCATATCTTTCCAGATACCCGATGCTGCGCCGGTCCTTGTCGAACCGATTGCCTTGGCAATGCGGATGCAAGGCCCGCTGACGAAAGCCCGTTTCCGGGCGCAACTGGCCGCAGAACGCATTGCCCAGGGCGCTCTGGTGATCTCTGAGACAAAGGCGGATTTGGTCGGCTCCGACATTGATTTTCAGGCAGGACAAGGCGCCCTGACGGCCAAGTTGACTGTGGCATCCCTCAAGACCGGAACCGCGCAGGCAGACTCCCTGCTTGAAGGACCGATCCAACTGACGGCTGCGGTCAGTCTGGCTGATGGCAATCTGTCGATTGCCCAAAGCCAATTGAAGGGCCAACATCTCGCCGCCGAGGTTGCTGGCACGGTGGCACAGGACGAACTGGCACTTGAAGGACAGGCGAATGTAAGCGGACTTCGTCGCATCGATCCGCAACTGGCTGGAAGGCTTCTGGCCAAATTCTCGACCAGTGGCCCCCCCGCAGACCCCGCTGTTTCCCTCAATGTAACCGGTCAGGATGTGGCCATTGCCGGCAAAGCGGTCGAAGACCTCATCTTGACGCTGACGGCGGATGCAGCCCCGACGCTGACGCTGGACATGTCTGGGCGCTATGACGACGCCCCCTTGTCGGTCAGCTCTCGGGTGACCAGCGACGAGACGGGTGACATTGCGATCAAGGATGTGAGCATCAAGGCACCGGGCGCGGATATTTCCGGTGCTCTGACGGTGTCACCTCAAGGGATTGCCGCTGGCGAGCTGAGCGTCAATGTCGCCGCGCTCGACAAACTCGGTCCCTTGCTCTTGCAACCTGATCTGAAAGGCAGCGTCACAGGCACCCTCAACCTCAATGAACAAGGCGGCAAGCAGGCCGTGTCACTGGCAGCCCGTGCCCCTGATATCAGCCTGCCCGGTGTGCGGCTGGTCAGTCTGGATCTCAATGGCAGTCTGTTCGATCCCGCAGGCACACCGGCCACCAAGCTGACCGCACGCCTTGACCAACTGACAGCAGGCGGTGAAACCCTGCGTGGCCTCGAAGCCAAGATCGACGGATCCGGTGGGCAACTGCCTTTCACGGCCCGTGCCAGTTTGTCCGGTCAGCCTTTGGGGCTGGATGGTACATTCCTGCAGGAAGATGGCCAGATGGCTCTGGCGCTCAACCGCTTGCAAGCCAGTTGGAAGGGCATTGCCGTCAAACTGACGGAAGCCACGCAAATCGACCTGAGCAACGGCGCACGCTTCATCAAGCCGCTCACCCTGTCAATCGATGGCGGACGCGCGACCCTGACAGGCGCCGCCGCCGATACGCTTGATCTGACCCTGTCGGTTGCGCAATTGCCTTTGTCGATTGCCGACAAGGTTGCCAAGACGGGAGAAGCGATCTCTGGCTCCTTATCGCTGGAGGCCAAAGTGTCTGGGGCATCGTCGAACCCGCTGGTGCGCTGGACGGGAACAGTGTCAGGCCTCAGCGCCCGGACCATGCGCAACACGGGAACCCCTGCCCTTGGCATTCAAAGCGAGGGGCAGTTTCAGGGCAGCAGCATCGTGATGAAAAACCGCATCACCGGTGGCGGGGCCGATCTTAGCCTTGCCGGGCTGGTGGCTCTGGAGCCGCAGCGGCTTGATCTCGACGTCAAAGGCGGTTTGCCTTTCGGCCTTGCCGCCAGAGCTCTGGCTGATGCGGGAATCCGGCTGGACGGCAATGCCCGGATCGAGGCAAAGATCAAAGGATCGCCGTCCGCCCCGGATGTTTCAGGCCTGATCCGCACCAATGGAGCACGGTTGATCGAATTGTCCTCGGGCGTGGTGGTGCGCGATCTGTCCGGTCAGATCGTGCTAGGAAAACAGCAGGCACGGCTTGAATCCTTCACAGGCCGGTTGGGCAAGGACGGGACCTTGAAGCTCGGCGGGACAATCGGCATCGATCCACAGCAAAGCCTGCCCGTTGATATCAAACTGAGCTTGCGCGATGGGGCCTTCAAGCATGAAGATATTTTGACAACCCAGTTCAATGCAGATCTGGCTCTCAAGGGAGCACTGGCAGGCGCCTCGGTGTTGACTGGAACGATCAATCTTTCCAGCACGGAAATTTCCATCCCGGAAAGCCTGCCGGGCAGTATTTCCCCGGTGGCGGTGGAGCATGTGAACGCCACTGGCAAAGTGGCAGAGCAGGCCAAACGCTTCAAGCCAAAGGAAGAGGCCGGTGCGTCGCAGGGCTCCTCCATCGGACTTGACCTCCTGATCGCCTCGCCACGGCGGATCTATGTGCGCGGTCGCGGGCTTGATACCGAAATGGGCGGCACCATCCGGATAACCGGCACGACCGACAGCCCCAACCCGGTTGGTTCGGTGTCGCTTCTGCGCGGGCGAATGGATCTTCTCTCCCGCAGGCTCGATTTTGACAGTGGCACAGTCACCTTCGCGGGCAGCCTTGATCCGGCGCTCGATTTCAGCGCCACCACCACAAATGCCGGGGGCAGTTATACCCTGAGCGTCGGCGGCTATGCGTCTTCGCCGGAGATCGCCCTCTCCTCCTCGCCAAGTTTGCCACAGGACGAAATTCTGGCGCAGATTTTCTTCAATGAGAATATCAGCGATCTGTCGCCGATCCAGCTGGCGCAACTGGCCAATGCGGTGGCGACCTTGAGCGGGGCGAATTCCGGCCCCGGTCTGGTGGACCGGCTGCGCAGTCTGGCAGGCATCGACAATATCGATGTGAAATCGGACGCAGAGACCGGGGAGACAACCGTCGGGGTTGGCCGCTATCTCAATGATCGCACCTACATCAACGTGGAAAAGGGTGCGACCAGCAACTCGGGCAAGGTGACGATCGATCTGGAAATCACCAACCAACTCAAGGCGCGGGGAGAAGCGGACGTGACCGGCAAGTCGAAAGCAGGGATTTTCTTTGAACGTGACTATTGACGCCTGAGACGCGTCTGACAAGCGTTGCGAACAATCCGCTCACTCCGGTGCCCAGCTCACTTTAGCGACATACGGTACTTTTTCAGGATCGCCGCATGAGTGCCATCCTTCTTCATGGCATCGAGTTGATCCTGCAAGGCCCGAACGATAGCGTCCGGGGTCTTGATGCTCAAAGCCAGATAGAGGGCGCTGCGCTGCAATTCATAGATAACCTCATAGTCTGAGGGATTCTGTCCCATTTCGGCCAGCTGATACATCGAAACACTGGTTTCATAGGCAATCGCATCCAGCCGGTTGGCAATCAGTTTCTTGTAATTCTGCCCATTGAGCAGGACCGGTTCGATACGGCTGCGGGGCATGTTGATTTCCTGCAGCAACAGATGGCCGATATCATCCCTGACGGCGCCAATGCGCAGGGTAACCAGATCGCTGAGCGACTGGATCTTCAAGTGCCGTTCCTTCTTGGCGATCACTCCGACCACCGTTGGCACAAATGGACCGACCCATTTGAACAAATATTCACGGCTCGGGGTGCGGGTTGTCGAGAAAAGCGCTTGATCCTCTTCGGACTGAACCAGCTTGTAGGCACGAGTCCAGGGCAAGAGGCGAATGTCCGCGACGCCCAGCTTGCTGTCCACACGCTTGAGCATTTCAGCCATGATTTCAGTGCTGACCCCTTGAAGGCGGTTGTCTTTGCTGAAATTGAAGGGCGGATAGTCCTCGGTCATAATCGACAGGCGATCCACCGGACTGTCGGCCGAAGCTGGCATCAACGCCGCTAGCATGACAGACAAAGCTGCCAGAAACGGGATCACAATATGCTTCCAAATGGCCATTTTGGCCTCCTTCTTACCCGGCCATGGCCCCACTTGCCCACCGGGCATCCTCGATAAATTGATCGATGGGCACCGGTCGGGAATAGTAATATCCCTGCGCCATGTCCGCGGCAAGATCATGGACCCGTTCAGCATCCTCTTCCGTTTCTACCCCTTCAATGACCACATCGAGATTGAGTTCGTGAGTCATGGCAACAATGCCTTGCAGCAAGGTCTGGGTCTTTTGGGCGCGCACCGGATGGGACTCAGCATCTGCCATCATCCGCACGAACGACCGGTCGATCTTGAGAATACTGACCGGAAATTCATTGAGATAGCTGAGCGAAGAATAGCCGGTGCCGAAATCATCCAGCGCAAAGCGGCAGCCAAGGGCACTGATCGCATCAAAAATCTCGCCAAGATGCTCGATCTCCTGCATCAACACCGTTTCGGTGATTTCCAGCACCAGTTTTTCCGGCGGCAAGCCATGTTGCATCAATTTCGTCGCCAGTTTGGCAGGTAGGCCAGGCAGGAACTGCGCCGCAGACAAGTTGACAGTCAGGTAGCAATCCTTGAGCAGCGGTATCGTCTGGAAGGTGGCCAGATGCTCAATCGCCAGATCGATCACCCGATCACCGATTTCAAGGATTTGCGTCGATTTTTCCGCCGTTTCGATGATTTGTTGTGGCGGCATCAGACCATTCTCGGGATGATTAAGACGCAACAAGGCCTCAAGTCCCGTCATGCGATCCTCTTGAATGTCAATGATCGGCTGGAGGTGCAATTCGAACCAGTCGTTCGCCAGTGCCTGATTGATCAACTGCTCGATTTCAAGGAACTGACCGGCATGCTGCCCCAGCTTCTGGTCATAAAGCGTGTAACCATTGCGACCGCTATTCTTGCGGTGATACATGGCCACATCGGCAGACTTGATCAACTCACTGGCGCTTTTTGCATGGTCAGGATAGATGGCAATGCCAATACTGACCGCTACCTTGAAATCGTGGCCGCGAATGCAGTGGGTCTCGCCAAGCGCCTGCTGGATTGCCTCGGCCAGTTCAACCACCCGATCAACTGCATTTTCTCCCTTGACGACAACAGCAAATTCATCGCCACCGAACCGCCCGACAAACTCATTCTCCTGTGTCAGGCCGCTGACGCGATTGGAAACCAGTTGCAGCAGTTCATCACCCGCCCCGTGACCGAGATTGTCATTGACCCATTTGAAGCGATCCATGTCGAGGAACAACAATCCCATGCTGGAGCCAGTGGCGCTTGCTTCCTCGACACCGAGCCGGATGACGTTGGCCACGCCTTCGCGGTTCATCAAGCCGGTAAGGCTGTCGGTTTCCGCCAGCACGCGCAAGGCGTCCTTCGCCTTTCTCATGCTGGTGAAATCGGTCATCACCGCCAGTGTCATCTGTTCGCCAGTCAGGCTGTCACTGTCGATGGTTTCACGGATCAGAATGTCGATGATCGTGCCGTCCTGTTTGCGAAAGGCACAGGTCACTTCGGCAAATTCACCCGCCTTGAGCCCGCGAGTGTCGGGCTTGTTGAGATATTCGGCCAGATGTTGCTCTGGAATAAAATCGGAAAATCTCCGCCCGATCACCTCAGCTTTCCCATAGCCGGTTTCGGCCAACCAGAAATCAGATACCGCCCGGATCACGCCGTGGGAATCGAGGGAATAGAGCAGAGCCGGGGTGTTGTTATGCCAGTCCGTCAGTCGCTTGTAGGCGCGCTTGATACGCAGGCTTTCGGATTCCAGTTTGTTCTGCATATCGTTGAAGCTGGCAGAGACGCGGGCGATTTCGTCGTCTTCGGTAAACTCCACCAAATGCTTGCGACCAGTTGCCTGCGTCGCGGCAATTGCCTTCATCAATCGGAAAATCGGACGGTCGATCCAGTAGCGATTGAAGAACAAAGCCGCGAGCAAAATGGCGCCAATCGAAATCGACATCAGAAGCAACGACTTCAACACGACCGACCAGATGGTTTCGGCGATGCCGAAGTGATCGAAATGCAACTGCAGCCGCCCGACCTTGACAATTTTCCCATCGACCTCACGCTCAACTATGGTGCTGAGAACCGAGTGATCGCCATGGCTATGCCAATGATCTTGCGCGGCACTTTCAACGCTGACCAGCAAGGTCTCGCGATGGTCATAGATCCGGACCTCGCAGATATTCTTTTCCAGCAGCATGGTGTCCGCCCAACTGGGCAGGCTGTCATAATCGAAATCCCACAGAGGTTTTTCCAAAGAGGCTGCGTTGGTCGTCAGAAGCGCATTGTTGCGATCGTTGAACTCATCATTCAGGGACCGCTTCATGACGCCCACATAGATGGCAAGCAACGGCACATTGACGACCAGCAAGGTCAACAACATGAGGGCCATGAATTTCCGATGAATCGACTTGCCTAAATATGCGCGCATGCAGAGTCTCTTGTTCTTTTCTTGCATCCAATCATATGGACGTAAAGAAAATAAGAATCCCTCCAACTTCCCCTAAGTATTTTTGCGGCTTCATATGTGTTATTACATATTCCTCAATAGCTTGGAGCGTGGTTGCTCAAAAAAGCGCGCCCCCAACACGGGGCCGCGCTTGTCTTGCTCTTTGCAGTTTTTGCTGCCGATCAGCCGAGGCCATGATCTTTCATGCTGGTGGCTTCCTGCGTTTTGAATTGATGGAAGCGCGGCATGAACTTGTCCCATTCGACAGTGTGGGCATCAAATTCCGGCCCATCGATGCAGGCATGCAATCTGAGTGGTTTGCCCTCTTCCGTCAGAACAGGCACCATGCAAGCCCCGCACATGCCGGTGGCATCGACCATGATCGAGTTGAGGCTGACCACGGTTGGCACCCCGTAAGGCTGGGTCAGATCGCTCACCGCACGCATCATCATCGGCGGGCCGACCGAGATCACTTCGGCAATGGCACGGCCCTTGGACGTCTTGCCATCCTTCAGCATGGCCTCAAGCGGTGTGGTGACAAAGCCTTCGATACCGAAGGTGCCGTCGTTGGAGCAATAGATGACATCGAGCTGATCGCCATATTTGGCTTGCAGCAGGCCCATCCGTTCATCTTCGCCAGTCCAGAAGAGATGGTCGGCAGAGCGGAAACCAATGATCATGGTGACATGATTGCCCTTGGCCAAGTGGGCCTTGGCGATTGGATAGATCGCAGGCAAGCCAACACCGCCAGCAGTGAAGACCACGGTTTCCTTGTCGGCATCATAGCCATGGACGGCGCTTGGTGCCCCCAATGGTCCGGCAATGCCGGCAAAGGCATCGCCTTCAGCCATCTTGTTCATCAATTTGGTTGAGGTGCCCATCCCCTGAATGACCAGATCGATGGTGCCCTGCTCAACATCCCAATCCGCCAAGGTCAGCGGGATCAGCTCGCCATCCTCGGTTGCCAGAATGCGGACAAATTGTCCGGCGCGGGCCGATTGGGCCACGACAGGCGCTTGCACCGTCATCTCTACAATGCCATTGGCAAGGTCGATATGCTTGGTGACGGTATGCTCTGCCTGTCCCAGGCCGGTGAAGTGATCGGCTGTCTTGACGCGGGTGCGAATGTCGGCGGCATCAAGATCGATTGAGCCGACAATTTCGCGGGCCGCAGCCTGACCGTCGCCTGCGGCGAGAATGGCGGTTGAGCCACCACGGGCAGCATCGCCCCCGGTATAAACATCCTTGATCGAGGTTTCCTGACTGTTCTCCTCAACCTCGATGGTGCCCCATTTGCTGAGCTTCATATTCGGCTCGGAGGCCGGAATGATCGGGTTGGACTTGTTGCCGAGCGCCATGATGACCAGATCGGCGGGCATGTTGATCTGCTCGCCGGTTGGCTGTGGCCGTCTGCGACCAGAGGCATCTGGCTCTCCCAACTCATTGACGTCCACCACCGCATGGGTGACAAAATGGGTGTGGTGATCGCCGACAAATTCCGTCGGGCCGCGCAATTCGGCCAGCTCGATGCCCTCTTCCAGCGCATGATGCAATTCCTCGACGCGGCATGGCATCTCGGATTGGGTGCGGCGATAGACGATGGTCACCTTGCCGCCCAGACGCTTGGCGGTGCGGGCCGCATCCATCGCGGTGTTGCCGCCACCGATGACGAGGATATTCTTGTCCTTGACCTCTGGCAGCGGGGTTTCATAGCTGGGATCACGACCGCGCATCAGATTGACGCGGGTGAGGAATTCGTTGGCCGACATGATGCCAAGCAAATGCTCGCCGGGCACATTCATGAAGGTTGGCAGGCCTGCGCCGGAGCCAACGAAGATTTTCCAGAAGCCTGCCGCTTTGAGATCTTCGAGGGTGGCGGTTTTGCCAACAACGAAGTTTTTGACGAAGCGTCCGCCCAAGGCATCAATCTTGGCGACCACATCGTCGATCAGGCTGTTGGGCAAACGGAATTCCGGAATGCCATAGCGCAACACACCGCCCAGTTCATGGAAGGCTTCAAATACCGTTACGGGGAAACCTTCGACCGCCAGCAGATAGGCATTGATCAGGCCGGATGGACCTGAACCAACCACGGCGATGGGGGGCTTTTCGGCCTTTTCCCATGGGCTGACAATGCCAGCAAAGCGGGCCATGCGGTCCGGCTCGGCCAATTTTTCATGTTCAGGCAAATACCATTCCAGCTGGCCGATTTCGATGGGCCGTTTGGTATGTTTGCAGACGCCCTGACATTGATGCTCTTGCGGGCAGACGCGGCCTGTGACGTTGGGCAGCGGGTTGCACCCCTCGATCAATTCCAGAGCCTGACGGATCTTGCCCTTGCCGAGCAGATCAATCATTTCGGGAATATGGATCTTGACCGGGCAACCGCCAATTTTCTCGCTCTTTTTGTGGCGCTCCATGATGACGCCAAGCTCGCAAGGGCGATCCTCGCATTGCTTGTCGCGCAGCACTTCGAGCCAGACAAACAGATCGACTTCCCGCAGGCTATAGCCGAGCGCCTGATAGCCCAGATAGCCTTGGTTGACGAGTTCGAAGTCACGGCTTCTGTCTTCAGGCGGGCGGACATAGGGTGGGATGAAATTCTCTGCCGGCCAGCCTTCCGACAGGCCCTTGAACATCGGGTAGCGGTCGGACAGATGGGCATCGAGCGCCCGGATGAAGGTGCGCTTGAATTTGAGCGGCAGGCCCCAGAGAAATCTCTGGAGCACTGTGCTCATGTCATCATCGCGCAGCAACAAGGCCCAGAGGGTTTTGGTGAAACCCTCTGCCAGCTCGCCTTGCTGGAACTCCCATGCCACGGCCTTCATGCCGTCATTGACGAACAGGGAGCGCAGGGACCTTGGATCCGCTGCGAGATGCTTTTTCAGAACGTCGAGTTGCTGGGCAAACAGCGCGTCCTGATTGATGGCTGTATCGACACTCATTTGACGATCTCCGCATCACAGGTGGCTGACACCCGATCAAGCCGGGCGCGCAATTGAGGGGTCATCTCGACCGCTTCCAACGCGCCGGGGATGGTGTGGGCCACCGATTTGGCCTGACCATCGACGATGATCTTGGTCAGTTCGAACAGCTCAGGCACTTCCTCGTAACAGGTCTTGCAGTCGGTGCACAGGCTCATATCCTCATCGTGGATATGCGGCACGCTAGACCCATTGGCTGCCGGGGCTGCCCCAGAGGCCGCTCCATTGGCAGCTGGTGCCGCAGCGCTTGGCGCCAGAGCATCGCCCAAGCCGAAGGCGGCGGCCGGAGCACCAGACGATGCCGCCAGCTCACTCATGCCGGTGGCGATGCTGTCCATGCTGGTCTCACGGGCATCCAAGGCGTCCTTATATTTGGCTTCCAAGGCTGCCAGTTCTGCCTTGTGGGCCTTGTCGAGGGCAACCACATGGAGACCGGCCAGATGTTTGAGGGTGCGCCAATAGCGGCGGCGTTCCTCAACCAGATGGACGATGGTGGCACCAACCTCCATTTTGACCAGATTGCGGTTCTTGTCGGTGGTCAGCACATAGGCAACCATCCGCCCCCGCTCAGCTATTGGCAGGTCGATATAGTCATGGACCGGCGCTGCCTCGACGCCGTCTTTCAATGGGCGGAACTGCTTTTTGAAGCGGGTTTCATCCAAAGCGAAGTCGGCGGGCGTGACTGGCACATCCATCAGTTTCAATGCACCGTCCTCGAGATATTCGAGGCTGCGGGTGGCCCAGTCTTGATCCAGAGCCGGGTTGCCGTCGAGCGAAAAGCGCTCGGCCAGCGTGTCACCCGCCCGTGGGTCATGGACAAAGAGCGGGCTGACGCGGGATTCGACCGCCAGCTTGGTGCGGCGATAGGCAGCGTCATCGGCGATGCCATGTTCCCCCTGACAAGGGGTATAGACATCGAGCAGGGCTGGCGAGGTGGTTTCTTCCAGATAGGCCCGCAAGCTTTTCAGGAAATGCCCCTGCATCGCTGTGGCGCTTTGCACCACAAAGACCTGCGGATGGAAGGCGGCGATCAGACCAAGTTCCTTGCGGTCTTCCTGCTTGCCTGCCACGGCCGGACCAAAGCGGGCCAAGTCACTATCCTGCCCGGAGAGCGACGCGGTGGAGGCCTGACCACCGGTGTTCGAATAAACCCCCGAGTTCAGCACCATCACCTTAACCGGCGTGTTGCTGGACAAGAGCCGAGACAGGGCACCGAAGCCAATGTCATAGGCTGCGCCATCGCCGGAAATATTCATCACGGTTGGCATCAGGGCACGTTCGGCCTTGGTGAATTGCTGCCACTCGAAATTGCGCAAAGCCATATCATCCGTTGCCGGATCATAGGCATCAGCCAATTCGAGCTTGGCAATGCGGATGGCCTTGAAGTCGACCGCGGCACTTGCCGACAGCCCCTCAAAAATCCCCTTGGACAAGGCCGGGCTGTCCTGAAACAGGCTGTTCACCCATGGGTCATTATAGGGGTTGAACGGGAAGGTCGAGGCATAGACCGAGCTACAGCCGGTGGCGTTGGCCACCACCATCGGGGCCGGACCATTACCGGTTGGACCACCTTCGAGCAAGAAGAGGCGTTTTTCCAACACGTCAAGAGCCCCGTCAATGCGGGCCAGACGAACAGCATCATCGCTCACGCTCTGGCGTTTGGCCTGAAGTTTATTGAGCAGGCCTTCCAACTCGCGGATATGGGTGCGCTGGCGGCGTTCATTCAGTGCATGGGTGGCGGAGACCACCTGCCGGATCGCGGTCACCTCACCACAACCACGGCAAGCCCCATGACCGCCGGTGGTGGCATAATAGGTGTCGCGGTCAAGCATCATCCGCTTGAGATCGCCTTCCGGTTCAAAGGCAGGCTCAATGAAACGTTGCGGGGTGCTTGGGGTCTTGCTGTAGAAGGCGAATTCGGCTTGCAGTTTTTCGAGCAAGGCCGCGTCCTGATCTTCGACAGACAGGGCACCGGGGCCGCAAATGTCGATACATTCCAGACAGCCAGAGCATTTCCACGGGTCAACGGCCAAGGCATAGAGGCCACCCGAGCCGGTATGGTCTTTTTCCGGTGTGTCAAAGAAAGGCCTTGTCTTGGCAACCGGCAGGATGGCAACGGCGTCAGCAATGCGAGCAAGATTGCTCTTGACCACGGCGCTTTCGACATAGAGCTCTTCCACCGCATCGGCGACAAGTTGCGCAAAGGGCTTGCCATCCGTCGAAGCTTGCAGACGGCCTCGGACAGCCGCCCCAATGGTGCGGATATATTCGCGGACCACTTCGCGCTGAGCGGCTGGCATGTCGAGGTCTTTGGCGGCAGTCATCAACAGATCGTCAATGTCGAGCACGCTGGCTGGCAGGGCGGCATCGGGACAAACCATCGTACAGTCGATACAGCCGGTGCAGAGATCAGGATCAAAGACTGGAACCGAGCGGCGGAACAGGCCCTTGTCCTTGGCCGCTGCCGTGCCCGATGGCATGAACATGCCCGCCCCCGGCAGAACCGGCGCTTCTCCGATGGTCCCGTCCCGGAATGGTGAGGCCATGGTTTCTTCATAATAGTCGTGATCGAACATGCCGACCGGTGAGGCATCATTGGCGATGCGGCAGGCCGAGGCGGAAATACTCGCAGCAAAGGCTGGCGCCTGATCGGGCAGCTTGGCGATTTCGGCCAGATCATCTGATTGGTAGTCCATCTGGCGGGTGGCTTCGAGGCCATCGCGGATCACCGCCATGTTGCCCTCGACCACGGCCTGACCCTTGGAGCCGAATTTCTTGGCGATTTGGTTGCGCACCATATCGAGCACGGCTGCTTCATCCGCCCCTTGGGTGACGCGCTCCACATGGCCACAGACCGCGCCAATGAAGGCAATGCCCATCATGCGGGTTTCCAGCTCTGGCGATGGGGCATGTTTCTTGGCGATGGCGAAACCATCGAGCACAAAGAAATTGATCTTGCGCTTGATGATGGTGTCGCGGAAGGCCTTTGGCAGATCACGCCAGACTTCAGCACGGCTGAGGCTTGACTGAAGGATGAAGGTACCGCCCTCAACCAGCCCGCGCAACGGGTTGGAATGGGAGAAGACCTTGTGGTCCGGCGAAATCACCACTTCGACATCTTCAAGATCGGCGTTGGTGATCTTCACGGGTTCCGGGCTCAATGTGATGTAATAGTTGGTTGGTGCCCCGCTTTTCTCCGAGCCATATTTCGGCGCGGATTTGGAATAGAGCCCCAAGGCATTGGCCAGAATGTCGGTCAACAATTTGCCCGTGGCGATGGTGCCGTAGCCACCGACCGAGTGGAAGCGGATGCGCAAGGCGCCGTCTGGCAATAGGTTCGGGTTGGGCTTGGTGTCGATCGCCATCATTTCCGTTTCCGGATAGGCTTCTTTCAATTTGGCCTGCAACTCGCCAATGGCCGGGCTTGGATTGGCGACAAAGAATTGGCTACCGAGATAGACAAAGGGCTTCTGGCCCGTTTCCATATTCTCATAAGCCGCGATCAGATGGCGTGGCTGAAGATCATGGGCCCCAAGGCCGAAAATGGCAGTGGTGACTTTGGGCATATGCTCAAGTGCCGGAATGCCGACATAGCGTTCGCCGTCGCGGTTTTCGACCGCCTTCATCAAAGCTTCCTTGACGAAGGTGGTCAGTGCGGTGACATCCGAGCGCTCCAGGATCGTGACCGCCTTCTTGCCCTGCAAGGCCTCGACCAGATCAGCTTCCGGGAACGGCTGAAGCAGTTTGACGGAAATGACGCCGACCTTCTTGCCCTGCCGCCGCAGATAGGCTGCGACCGCTTCGGCGTCGTCGGTGACCGAACCAAGGCCGATCAGTACCATCTCGGCATCATCGCATTCAAAGGTCTTGAGCGGCGCATAATCGCGCCCGGTCAGAGCGGAATATTCAGCCATCGCATCGCGGACAAAGCCCGGCACGTCGCGGACAAAGTGGGTGCGGTGATCGACGGCACCGGCCTGATAGTCGGGCTGGTTCTGCACACCACCGGTCAGGCCCGGATTGTGAATATCGACCTGTGCTGGAACCCGCTGGCGGGTGCCTTTTTCAAAAGCATTGAGCCATTGACGACGCCATTGGTCATGGAGCTCGGATGGCACCAGAGCGAGGGTCTCGTCGATCAGTTTGGCTTCGCTGTCTTTCTCGATGGCGTCCGCATGGGCATCGAGGAAAGCGATCAACTTGGTGTAGATGTCGGTTTCCATGTCGGCGCTGTGGCGGCCCAGATAGCGCTTCAATTGGAAGACACGGCCCTTGGCACCGAACAGCATCTCTTGGGCCACCGTTGGGCAAGGGATGCGATCATTGGGATCACCGATGAAGGCGCGGAGCAACGCATCCTCCGGCATCATCACTTCGCTCATCATGTGCGATGTGACAAAGCCATCCATGGCATTGGTCACCGGCACCATCGACATGGCGCTGACCTTGTAGGAAATGGCGGCCAGATCGGCGGCTTCCTGCGGGTTGGAGCCAAACAGAATGGTATAGCCCGATGGCAGCAAGGCATAGACGTCATCATGACCGGCCATCACATTGAGCGAATGGCGGGAGACGGAGCGGGCTGCCACCTGCATGACAAAACCGCCGACTTTCTTGCCGACGGTTACATAATGGGATTCGAGTCCATAAAGCACACCCTGTGAGGAGGAGGCGTTGGAAATATACTGCCCCCCGGTGAGGGCTGCACCCAGCGCGCCCGATTGGGCGGAATGCTCGCCTTCAGGCTCGAAGAAGAAGGGGTGTCTACCCCAAATATTGACCCCACCGCCTGCGCGGAAGGCTTCGTATAATTCAGCAATTTCGGTTGATGGCGTGATCGGATAGCCAATCACCCCGCCGCATACCTGGCCCATCACCTGCGCGATGGCACCATTGCCGTGAATCACTGTCGAAATGCCCGGGAATACCGGTTTTTTGGAAACTTTCTGGTCCATTTGCTCCACCCGACGACAGCCGCAGCGGGAGCAATCTCCCCTTAGAGGGCCTGTCGTTAAAGAATAAGACGCCTGCTAGGTCGATACAAATCCGGACATGATCTGGTCGTGATCTGGTTTTGGTGGCTGAGATATGGCTCAGCTGGTTTGTATCGGCTAACGGATGAGAAATTAAAATTGGCTGTCTTTTGTTATGGTGGCCATGGCATACTGTCTCGGCAATTCAATCGCACTGCGTCGACCCTCCCTATGCTTTGGTCGTAGAAAGCTTAGAACATTTGTCGTAGTTGGAAGTTGACCTGTATCAACTCAGTCCGCCAGCTCGCCGCTGATGGAGGATGAGACCGCGCGAAAACCGCCTCTCAGATATGCGATTTTGCAGTCGATTTCTTCCTAAGAACAATAACTAACAAACTGTTCTTATTTACTTTTTCTTCTCCAATTGACTCTTCGAAAGCCGTTCCACAGCACGCAGCGTTATCCGTGTTTGACCGGATGTGAGCCGTGCATCTGACACGGGTCAGCTGCGCTGTCAGCGCATCGCTCAGTGTGTATTCAAGGCGTCTGTTGCGACCGGTTGTCTCAGTTGGGACTTTTGATCTTGTTAAAGAGGAGTTTTCTATGCTTGTTTAAATCTACGTGTTTTTTTGTATTTCAAATGGAACCGTTGCACCGCATGCGCCCCGCTCCCGCCCCTTTCCTGAAGATGCCACCGCGCCGGAAGCCCGGCAGGGCCGCCGTTGGCTGGGCATTGTTGGCGATGTGGTTGCAGGTGGTGTTTGCCGGTCTGCATCTGGCGACCGTCTCGCACGCGCTCGGCGGACCAGTTGCGCATCAGGCGGCGATCTGGACCATCTGCACGGCAGAGGGGAATATCCTGACCCTTGATGAGTCTGGCGACCCGATCTCGCGGGGGATCGAAACGCTGTGCGCCATTTGCGTTTCAGGGGTTGCTGACGGGCTGGTGCTCGATATGCCGCAGCCGGTTGCACTCAATTTCTCGCCACCAATCCTGTATGATCGTCCCCTGTCCGGCTTTGACACGCCATGGTGGAAACAATCCCCAAGGGTGGGGACAAGCCGCGCCCCACCCCTCCTCTAGGGCACGTCCATTCTTTTCACGCGTCACCGCCCCGCCAGCCATTGCCAATTGTCATTTGCCGGGGCGACCCTGTCCTGCTGATACAGCATCACCAAGAGAGCTGTCATGGAACCCATTTATGACGACCTGTTCGTCAATCTCTCGCGCTGGCAATTTGCCGCCACGGCGCTTTATCACTTTCTGTTTGTGCCCCTCACTTTGGGCCTGACATGGATCCTCGTGATCATGGAGTCGGTCTATGTGATGACCGGCAAAGAGATCTATCGCGATATGACCAAATTCTGGGGCAAGTTGTTCGGTATCAACTTTGCTCTGGGCGTGACCACCGGCCTGACGATGGAATTTCAGTTCGGCACCAACTGGTCCTATTATTCGCACTATGTCGGCGACGTCTTTGGCGCGCCGCTGGCAATTGAAGGCCTGATGGCTTTCTTTCTGGAATCGACCTTTGTCGGCCTGTTCTTCCTTGGTTGGGACAAATTGTCAAAACGCCAGCATCTGGCCGTGACCTTCTTTACAGCGCTCGGCTCGAACCTGTCGGCGCTTTGGATTCTGGTGGCCAATGGCTGGATGCAAAATCCCGTCGGCTCGGAATTTTCGGCCGAGACTATGCGGATGGAAATGACCAACTTCGCGGAAGTGGTGCTCAATCCAGTTGCGCAGGTGAAATTCGTGCATACGGTTGCCGCGGGCTATGTCACAGCCTCGATGTTCGTCATCGGCATTTCCGCCTGGTACATCCTCAAGGGCCGCGATCTGGCCTTTGCCAAACGGTCCTTCTCGGTTGCTGCGGGCTTCGGTCTTGCTGCGTCGCTGTCGGTCATTGTGTTGGGCGACGAGTCCGGTTACGAGCTGGGCGATGTGCAAAAGGTAAAACTGGCGACCATCGAAGCGGAATATCATACGGAAGAGGCACCTGCCGCCTTCAATGTCATCGGCATCCCGAATGACAAGGAAATGCGGGTTGATTATGCATTTCAAATCCCGTGGGCCATGGGGCTGATTGCCACGCGCTCGTTCGATAAAGAGGTCACCGGCATTTCCGAGTTGAAAGACCAGCATGAAGTGCGGATTCGCTCGGGCATGATTGCCTATGACTATCTGACCAAGCTGCGGGCAGGTGACAAATCGGAAGAGACCAAGACCGCCTTCAACGAGCATAAGGCCGATCTGGGCTATGGCTTGTTGCTCAAGCGCTATATCGACAATCCGATGGAAGCGAGCGAAGAGATGATCAAGGCAGCCGTTGACGATTCCATTCCTTCGGTGCCCTACCTTTTCTGGAGCTTCCGGATCATGGTTGGCTTTGGCTTCCTGATGCTGTTCCTGTTCAGCCTGTCCTTCTATTACAACGCCAAACGCGTAATCGAGGAAAAACGCTGGCTGTTGCGCATGCTCGTTATTTCCATTCCCGTGCCATGGCTCGCCTGTGAGCTGGGCTGGTTCGTGGCCGAATATGGTCGCCAACCATGGGCAATTGGTGAGGTGCTGCCAACCTTCCTTGCGGCCTCCAGCCTGACGATCAGCGATTTGATCTTCTCGCTTGTCGGCTTCCTCACCTTCTACACCTTCCTGCTGGTCATCGAAATGTGGCTGATGGTGAAATTTGCCCGTCTGGGGCCGAGCGCCCTGCATACGGGCCGCTATCACCATGAGCAATTTGACCGCTCCCCTCTGGCCCCTGCCGAATGACGGGTATTGAGAAGGATTCTGACAATGCTACTTGATTATGAAGTTTTGAAACTGGCCTGGTGGGCGCTCGTGGGTGTGTTGCTCATCGGCTTTGCCATCACCGATGGCATGGATATGGGCGTGGGCAATCTGTTGCCCTTCCTTGGCAAGAATGATGCTGAGCGCCGCATCATCATCAACACGGTCGGGCCGCACTGGGATGGCAACCAGGTCTGGTTTATCACGGCGGGTGGGGCGATTTTTGCCGCTTGGCCTGCGGTTTATGCTGCGGCCTTCTCCGGCTTTTACATGGCCATGCTGTTGGTGCTGTTTGCGCTCTTCTTCCGGCCTGTCGGCTTTGACTATCGCTCAAAGATCGACAATCCCAAATGGCGCAATGCGTGGGATTGGGGGCTGTTTGCAGGCGGCTTTATTCCATCGCTGATTTTCGGTGTTGCCTTTGGCAATCTGCTGCAGGGCGTGACCTTCCATCTCGATGAGTTCCTGCGGGTCACCTATGATGCAACCTTCATCTGGGCCTTGCTGCCGTTGCTCAATCCCTTTGCCATTCTGGCGGGACTTGTTTCGGTCGCCATGCTGACCGGTCACGGCTCAACATGGCTGCAAATGCGAGCGGATCATGTGGTCGCCGCACGTGCCCGGACCATGGGCATGATTTTCGGGGTCGCCACCAGCGCGCTGTTCACTCTCGCCGGGCTGTGGATCTGGATTGGCAATTTCGACTATTTCGTCATTGTCAGCCAGCCTCCCCTTGATGCCCTTCCCAACCCACTGGCCAAGGAAGTAGCCATGCAAGCGGGTGCCCTGTTCAATATCTATCAGGATTATCCGATTGCGATGCTGGCTCCGGCGCTCGGCATTTTTGCACCACTGCTGATGGCTCTGATGAGCCGGATTGGCCGGGGTGGCTTTGCCTTTGTCTTCAGTGCCCTTGGCATGACGGGGATCATTTCGACCGCCGGTTTGTCAATGTTCCCGTTCATCATGCCATCGATCAGCGATCCGGTCTCATCGCTGACCATCTGGGATGCCCCTTCAAGCCACCTTACCCTGACAGTGATGTTCTGGGCGGCTGTGATCTTCGTGCCGATCGTGCTCGCCTACACCATCTGGTGCTACGTGCGCATGTGGGGTCGGGTCACACTGGAAGAAATCGATGCCCGCTCTCATTCTGCTTACTGAGCCTCACGAAAAAGGAGATAGACTATGTGGTATTTCGCCTGGATTCTGGGGCTGACGGCGGCCCTTTCGATCGGCATCATAAACGTCATGTGGTACGAAGCCCAACACAGCTTCGATGACAAGGAAGGGGCCGACGAGGCCTGATCTTCCCCCGAAACTGGCCGGTGGACACCTCTTGCCCACTGGCCGTACTCTTTGAGAATGAGAGCCGCCCTTGATGTCCAAAGCCAATCTCTCCCGCTATCTCAAGCGCGAAGCCAAACGGATCGAGCAGCCGATCCGTTGGTCGATCGGCTTGAGCTTGATGAGCGGCTTGTTGTTGATCGGGCAGATGGGGATGATTGCCAGCATCATTTCCGATGTGCTGACCAAGCATGCGGGCCTTGCAGATGTCATGCTGCCGCTCTGCCTGCTGCCGCTGCTGTTTGTTGCCCGCGCGGTTTTGTCTTATGGCGCGGAAAAGCTGGCGCTGCATGCAGCGATTGACCTCAAACATGATATGCGTGGCCGGTTGCTCTCACGGCTGATTGCCAAAGGGCCGATCCGCAGCCGCGAAGGCGATAGCGCCACTGGTGATCAGGTCACCATGCTGACCGAGGGCATCGAAGCTTTGGAAGGCTATTTTGCCCGCTATTTGCCTGCGATGGTGATGATGGTCCTGCTGCCACTTGCCATTCTGGCGGTCACCTTGGTGCGTGACTGGCTGTCGGCCTTGGTGATGGTGGTCACCGCGCCTTTGATCCCCTTCTTCATGATCCTGATCGGCAAGGGCACGGAAAAGCTCAACCAGAAGCAATGGCGCAAGCTGGCGGTCCTGTCGGCGCATTTTCTCGACATGATCCAAGGCTTGACGACGCTCAAATGGTTCAACGCTTCCCGGCGCGAGGCCGAGAGCGTGTCACGGATGGCGGATGATTATCGCCGCACCACCATGAGTGTGCTGCGCGTCGCCTTTTTGTCGTCGCTGGTGTTGGAATTTTTCGCCACCATTTCCATTGCCATCATCGCGGTCTTTATCGGCTTCCGGCTGCTCTATGGGGAGATGAGCTTTTATGACGGCTTTTATGTGTTGCTGCTGGCTCCGGATTTCTATTTGCCGCTGCGGCAAATGGGCAGTCATTATCATGCAAGGATGGAGGCGGTTGGCGCAGCGGAACGCTTTGTCGATCTGATGGAAGAGGATGAGGCGCCAAAGACGAAAGAAACCGCCCTGCCAGTGCCGCAAGCGGGTCTGTCGCTAAGTTTCGAGCATGTGCAGTTTGCCTATGATGATGGCACGGTGGCTTTGCAAGATGTGTCCTTTTCCCTGTCTGCGGGGCAAAAGCTGGCTCTGGTGGGACCGTCCGGGGCGGGCAAAAGCACGATCCTTGATTTGCTGCTTGGGCTGATCCAGCCAACCGGTGGCCGCATTCTGATCAACGGGATCGATTTGTCACATCTGCCGATGGATCTTTGGCGGCAGCAGCTTGGCTATTTACCGCAAGCCCCAACGCTCTTTTCCGGCACGATTGCCGAAGCGCTGCGTTATGGCTGCCCGGACGCGCCGATGGAAGCGATCATCGGGGCCGCAAGGCAGGCCGAGATCCATGACTTCATAATGTCTTTGCCAGACGGCTATGACTCCGTCTTGCAGGAAAAAGGCGGTGGGCTGTCCGGCGGACAAATTCAACGCATCGCCATTGCTCGCGCCTTGCTGCGCGATGCGCCCTTGCTGCTGCTTGACGAACCCTCGGCCCATCTGGACCGGGCGACAGAGGGAAAAATCACAGCGGCTCTCCAGCATTTGCTGCAAAACCGAACCGCAATCACGATTGCCCATCGCCTGAGCACCATCAAAGAGGCGGATTTGATACTGGTGCTGGAAGGCGGGACAATTGTTGAAAGCGGCACGCATGATCAGCTGATGGCAGCCAAAGGGGCCTATCTGCGGCAGGTAACCGCAAGCTTTGTTGCGGCGGGCGGTCAGGAGGGGCATGATGGCTGATATTCGCTTGTTGCTCTCCTTGATGCGGCCATGGCTTGGCTGGATCCTGCTTGGCATCTTTCTCTCGCTCGTCACGCTGTTGGCCAATGTCACCTTGATGGCAACCTCGGGCTGGTTCATCGCCTCGATGGCACTGGCGGGGCTTGCCGGGGTCAGCATGAATTACTTCACCCCGGCGGCGATCATCCGGGCGATGGCCATCATCCGCACCGTCGGGCGCTATGCGGAACGGCTGGTGACCCATGAAGCGACATTGAGACTGGTGGCCCATTTGCGGCGCTGGTTTTATGATCGCCTCGAACCATTGGCCCCGGCGGGCCTTGTGGCGAGCAAGAGCGGCGACATTTTTTCACGCATCGGCTCTGACATTTCGGTGCTGGAAAATTTCTATCTCCGTGTCTTGGTGCCTGTGTCCGTGGCGCTGATTGCCCTGCCTTTGTTCCTTGTGTTTCTATCCCACTATTCCGGCTGGCTTGGCTTTATCGCCGGGCTGCTTTATCTGCTGGTCGGGCTGGTCCTCCCTCTGTTCCTGCATTGGGCAGGCAAGGATGCGGCGCGCGCCCAGATTGGAGAGGCCGCCGACATACGGGCGGATCTGGTCGAGGGACAGCAGGCCTTGCGCGAAATGCTGGTCTATGGCCGGGCTGACGCCTATCATACCAGCATCATGCGTCAGTCGCAGCGCATCGCGAGCCACCAGAGGGCACTGGCCAATCTTCAGGCGGTTTCACAAAGCAGCATCAGTTTTGCGGCCAATCTGGCGCTTCTGGTGGTTCTGGTGACCATCATTCCCCACGTCCAAAGCGGTCTTCTCGCCGGACCGATCCTGCCGATGCTCTGTCTGTTTGCGCTCGCCAGTTTCGAAGTCATTCAGCCCCTGCCACTGGCGGTGCAATCCTTGCTTGAAACCCAGACGGCAGCGGCGCGCATCTTCGGGCTTGTCACGGTGCGTCGCAAGCGGGTGTCGACCTCTTCGGGACGCCCTGCAGCGTCCCATCAAAAGCCGGATTATGACCATCCGGCGCTGGAGTTCCTGAAAGCGGGCTTGACCTATCCGAACCGGGAGGCCCCGGCATTCAGCGGCCTCAGCCTGACCATCAACAAGGGTGAACGGGTTGCGCTGGTTGGTCCGTCTGGCTCGGGAAAATCCAGTGTCATTCAGGCCTTGTCCGGTTTCTGGCCGCTGACTGAGGGCATGATCCTCGTTGATGGCACACCCCATGATTGCCTGAACGAAGAAGCCCTGCGCGCCCATTTCGCCGTCGCACCGCAAAAACCTCACATTTTCAATGCCAGCATCCGGGGCAATCTGCTGATTGCCAATCCGGATGCCTCAGAACAGGACATCCTCACCGTTCTGGAGCAGGTTGCCCTCAGAGCCTTTGTCGACAGTCTGCCCAAAGGTCTAGAGACAGCCTTGGGAGAGGCCGGAGACAGTCTGTCGGGGGGGCAAATCCGGCGGTTGGCCATTGCGCGTGCCTTGCTGTCACCTGCGCCGATCCTGTTGCTCGATGAACCCGGCGAAGGACTTGATGCGGAGATGGAGCAGAACATTCTCAAGACCATTCTCGCACAAGACCCACGCACCGTGCTGCTGATCACCCACGGACAAGCGGGCCTTGGCTTGATAGATCAGATTCATCACTTTCCTGATAAAACGGAACCGTGAGGCACCCGGCTACAGCGCTCTAATACTATCGTCTTACAAAACAAAACTATCCACAAGCGCTAACTGCTGATTTCTGGCAATGGCCACGACAAGCTGTCGTCAGCCTGTCACCTCACTGGCATTTCCCGCCAAAAGCTTCCCAAATTTCGCGACATCCCGTCGCATATTGTATCGATTTAAATTCTCGGTGATCTGAGGCCCCAAGTTGGCGATTTCATTGACACGGGTCAATGCATCAAGACCTGTCAGGCGTAGCGTCAGATCAGTTGTTGCTGTGCCCACAGATGATTTGCCGGAGGCGATTTGCTGGAGGACCGGGCGCAGGGGTGCAACAGTGGGAGTGAAATAATGTCCGATCGCGAACAGGAGGGCGGTCTGACGGCCGCCAACCAGTCGCAGGGCGTGGCCAGCATGGTCACGTCCCGCTTTCCGATTGTCTCGCGGACCGATTTTTCCGAGACAACCTTTCTTCTAGACATTCTGCATCCGACCATGGCCCGGGCCGCAAAGCCCGGCCAGTTTGTCATTGTGATGCTGGATGAGCATGGCGAGCGCATTCCGCTGACCATCGCCGATTTTGACCGTGACAAGGGCACGATCACATTGGTCGTGCAGGCAGTGGGAAAATCAAGCCGTCAGATGCAGGCCGATTGTCAGGCAGGTGGCTCGATTTATGCCATCGTTGGCCCAATGGGCATCCCCAGCGAAATTTCGAACGCCAAAACAGTCATTTGCGTTGGTGGGGGGTTGGGCGTTGCGCCGATCTATCCGCAAGCCCGGGCCTTCAAGGAAGCCGGAGCCTATGTGATTGGCGTTGTAGGGTTTCGCTCTGCCAATCTGATGTTCTGGGAAGAGAAATTCAAGGCGGTCTGCGACGAGTTCATCGTCTGCACCGATGATGGCTCGGCGGGTCTGCATGGGCTGGTGACCGAAGGCATCGAACAGGCAATTGCCAAGCATGGCACCATCGATGAGGTGGTGGCGATCGGCCCACCGATCATGATGCGGGCCTGCGCGGAAACCACCCGTCCCCACAAGATCAAAACCATGGTCAGCCTCAATCCCATCATGGTGGATGGCACGGGCATGTGCGGCGGTTGCCGGGTGCGGGTCAATGCGCAAATCAAGTTTGCCTGCGTTGACGGGCCGGATTTTGACGGCCATCAGGTCGATTTTGACGATCTCTTCTCGCGGCTCAATCGCTACCGGGCCGAAGAGAAGCAAGCCATGGAACGCTATTCGGACAGTTGCCGTCGCCTGATCGCGGCTGACGCAGCCGCAGCCCAAGAGGGGGGCAAGTGATATGGTCCGCAAGACAATCAGAACCATCCCGCAAGAGCGGGCTCCCATGCCGGTGCAGGACCCGGACATTCGTGCCACCAATTTTGACGAAGTGGCGCTGGGCTTTGACATTGAAGCAGCCAAACTGGAAAGCGAGCGCTGTTTGATGTGCCCGGAACCGGCCTGTGTGGAAGGTTGCCCGGTCAAGATCGACATTCCCGGCTTCATCGAAAAGATCCTTACCAAGGATTATCGCGGCGCCTATGATCACATGACCAACGCCACCATGTTGCCAGCGGTCTGCGGTCGGGTCTGCCCGCAGGAAGATCAATGCGAGGGCGTGTGCGCGGTTGGTGCTGGCACCGGGCTGGAACCGGTCGCCATTGGCCGTCTGGAACGCTTCCTTGGCGATATGGCCATCAAGGAAGGCTGGAAAAAGTCGACCCATATCGAGCCCGCTCCCTTCAAGGTGGCAATTGTCGGCTCAGGTCCGGCAGGTATGGCCTGCGCGGCTGATCTGGCCAAGGCGGGCTGCAAGGTGACCATCTACGAGGCCCTGCACAAGCCGGGCGGCGTGTTGCGCTATGGCATCCCTGAATTTCGACTGCCCAATGATGTGGTGGATGCGGAAATCGCCAATCTCGATGCCCTTGGTGTCGAAATTATCTGCAACACATTGGTCGGACGGCTGTTCGCCATCGAGGACATGCTCGGTGACATGGCCTATGACGCGGTCTTTATCGGCGTTGGAGCCGGGACACCTTATTTCATGGACATTCCGGGAGAAAATCTCAACGGTGTCCTGTCGGCCAACGAATTGCTGACCCGCTGCAATTTGATGCATGCGGGCGAGTTCCCGGCCTTTGATACCCCGCTCGGCCTGGGCCGCAAGGTGGCGGTGATCGGCTCTGGCAACACTGCGATGGACGCAATGCGGGTCTCCAAACGCCTCGGCGCGGAAGAGGTTCACTGCATCTATCGCCGCTCCGAGGTGGAATGCCCGGCACGGGCCGAAGAGCTGCATCATGCGCAGGAAGAAGGCATTGATTTTCACTGGCTGACCAACCCGGTCGAAATTCTTGGCGATGCCAACAACAATGTGCGCGGCATCCGCTGCATTCGCATGGAGTTGGGCGAGCCGGACAAATCCGGTCGACGCCGTCCGGTGGCGGTGGAAGGCAGCGCGTTCGACTTTGAAGCAGACACGGTGGTCTATGCCATCGGCACCTCGCCAAACCCGATCCTTGGTCAAACCTCGACAATCGGCCTCAACAAATGGGGCTATATCGACACCGACGAGAGCCTCGCCACCTCACTGGCCGGGGTTTATGCGGGCGGCGACATTGTTACCGGTGCTGCCACCGTCATTCAGGCGATGGGTGCAGGCCGCAAGGCTGCCAGCAGCATCAAGCACTATTTGCGTATCCGTGACAGCGACGTGGTCTACATGCCCGAAGAACACGGATTTGCCCATAGCCTGTTTGGCATTGATACGGACGAGCAGAATTTCGTCCGAATTCGTCAGATCTGAAGAGCGGAGCCCCCACAATGACATCTGATAGCTCTCAGCCTATCGCACAAGACACCCCACTTCCCGCCGCCGGGTCTGCCACTGGTGCCAAGACCGCCATGCGACCCGCCGAAGTGATCCATGAACATATCATCGAAATTGTCAGTGATTCTGGTGAAGGCGCGCAGAGATGCGGCCAATCACTCGCATCCATCGCGGCCCGTTCGGGTATGGGCATCTGGACGGTGGAAATCATCCCTGCCGAAATCCAGCCACCGCCCCGCTCTGTCGCCGGCGCCAGTGGCAACCGGGTGCGAATGGCCGCCCACAAGGTGACCAATGTTGGCGATCAGGCCGATCTGGTCATCGCCTTCAATGAACAGGTTTTGCTCAGCCGCCTTCGGGCCGGAGAGATCAAGCAGGGTGCGACCATTCTGCTTGAGGACATGTGGAAGCGGGATGCCCATCAGCCGATTGCTGATGCCTATGCGGACGTGTGCGCTGAAATCCGCGCCGGTGGTTATCGCTTGATCGAAGTACCGATGGAAGCGGAATGCCAGAAATATGTGCCGGACCCGCGCAAGGGCAAGAATATGTTCGTGCTGGGCATGCTCTGCTCGATCTATTCCCTTGATGAAGAGCTGGCAGCGTCACAGGTGAAGCTGACCTTCATCAAAAAGGATCGCAAGATCATCGACGCCAACCTTGAACTCATGGCAGCGGGTCGAGTATGGGCCAACGACAATCTTGACATGCACTACCGCATCCCTGCCCCGCCGGTTGAAAAGCCGCAGGTGGTAACCAACGGCAATGCGGCCTTGGCTTTGGGGGTTGTGGCCTCGGGCATGGAAGTCTGTGCCATGTATCCCATCACGCCAGCCACCTCGGCCTCGCATTATCTCTCGAGCATTTTCGAAAAAGTGGGTTGCGTGGTGCATCAGGCCGAGGATGAAATCTCGGCGGCAACCTTTGCCATTGGCGCTTCTTATGCGGGCAAATGTGCGGTGACCATCACCTCCGGTCCCGGCCTGTCACTAAAACAGGAAGCCATTGGCCTTGCGGTGATGGCGGAAATCCCGCTGGTGCTGATCGATGTGCAGCGTGGTGGCCCCAGCACCGGTTTGCCGACCAAGGTCGAACAAAGCGATTTGATGGCCGCCATTTTCGGTAGCCATGGGGATGCGCCCAAGGTGGTGATGGCGGTCGATAGCATTGAGGATTGCTTCTATTCGGTGATCACCGCGCGCAAGATTGCCGAGACCTTCAATATGGTGGTGATGATCCTGTCTGATGCCGCCCTGTCGACGGCGCAACAGCCTTTTGACCGCCCGGTCTTCAGCGCCGATTGGCTGGCCCCGCCGGTCAACCAAAGCGCGGTGCCGCCGGATGCCAAGCCCTATGACTGGGACGAGCGAACGGGCATTGCCACCCGCTTCATTCCCGGCCAGCCAAACGGCATGCACTGCCTGACAGGCTTGGCCCATGATCGCAACAGCCGGGTGGCCTATGACCCGAAAACCAACGAGGAAGGGCTGATCAACCGGACCCGCAAACTCGCCGCCCTGCAAAAGACCCTGCGTCTGGCACCGGTCTTTGGCGACGAGGAAGGGGATTTGTTGCTGATCGGCTGGGGCAGCACCCGCGGCGCCATCGAAGAAGCGGTGACCGCCCTCAGGCAAGAGGGCCACAAGGTTTCCTCCCTGCATCTGAAGTATCTCCAGCCGATGGCGTCAGGCATTGACGAGGTGATGGGTCGCTTCAAAAAGGTGATGACGATCGAGAATAACTGGAATGATCCGCTCTCTGATCCGCTGATCAATTCGGACAATCGCCGCTATTCGCAACTGGCGCTGCTGCTGCGGTCGCGCTGGCTGGTGGATGTCGATTGCTGGGGCAAGTCCCATGGCCAACCGCTCAAACCTGCCCAGATCAAGGCCGCAGCCTTGGCCAAACTCGAACAGGCATGAGGTGAGATTATGACTGCTACAATGAGCCAATGCCTGATGAATATGGTCCAGACGGACTATGGGATCGGCGACTATCAAAGTGCCATCGCGCCGCGTTGGTGCTCGGGCTGTGGGGACACGGCCATTCTGACCGCGATGCAGAAACTCTGCCGGGACGAACAACTGGCTCCGGAAAAGACCGTCTGTGTTTCCGGGATCGGCTGCGCCTCGCGCTTGCCGCACTATATGAATGCCTATGGCTTTCATGGCATTCATGGGCGGGCCCTGCCGATTGCCGAGGGGATCAAGATCCGCCGACCTGACCTCAATGTGTTTGTGACGACCGGGGATGGCGACTGCTGCTCCATCGGGGCGGCCCACTGGCTGCATGCAATCCGATACAATATGAACATGACGGTGCTGCTGCATGACAACAATGTCTATGGCCTGACCAAGAAGCAGGCGTCTCCCACCTCGCCCAAAGGACTGAAGAGCAACACGACCCCTTATGGCGCGGCGCTTAATCCGCTCAATCCGCTGACGGTGACGTTGGGGGTGGCCAACGTGTCCTTTGTGGCGCAGGCGGTCGACTGGATCCCGGATCTGCTTTATGACATCCTGCAAAAAGCCTATCATCACAAGGGCTTTTCCTTCATCCGCATCCTGCAACGCTGCCCGAACTTCATGGATCATCATTTTGATGAGGCGGTGCGGGATCCGCTCAAGACCCGCATCCTGACCCATGCAGACGGGTTGCGGCTGAAACCGGAAATTTCCCGGATCTACAAGAATCAGGAAACCCACGACCCAATCAACATGGAGCGGGCCTTGGCTCTGGCCGCGATGCAGGAGGAGCTGCCGGTCGGCATCCTCTATAACAACCCGTCGGTGCCTTGCTATGACGAATTGCGGGCAGGCGAGCGGCCCAGCACGCCGGGGCTGGTGGAAACCGTCCTCAATGAGGAATTCGACAAGGTGGGCATCTGGCCGCAAAGCCAGCCAACGCCACAAGCCGGGGAGTAGAGATCATGGCACAAGCACAAATCATTGCGGCGCCCATGACACCAAAGACGCCAACAGACCCGCACCCTGCCGGGGCGCAATCCCGCCTGTTGCCGGCTTTGTTTGCCCGCTACGGGAATTTGACCGCCCTGCGGCACGATTATCCGCTGGTGTTGGTGGAAGGGGAAGATGCTCCGCAAATCATCCGGCCCCTCAGCCGGATTGTCGATGATGCCCTGAAAGCCGCCGCGCCATTGGGACCAGACGGGGAAGCCATGCGGCAGCAGGTCTTGCAGCTGGAACAACGGATCCGCGAGAAGGTCGCAGAAGGCAACGAGGAGCTTCTCTCCGAGCTGTGGCGCCTTTGCGAGGCGGATCTGGTGCGCGAGAGTGGCGAAGCACCCTTCGGCCCGATGGATCGCAATATGGATCTGGCTCGACAGAAAGTGTCGGTCGATGGCAAGGTCATCGGCTGTGATGCGGCAACGCCGGACCGCATCCTTGGTCATGCCTGGCAGAAGGTGCATCACAAACGCGCCCGGCAGTTCCGCAAAAAGGTAGACGGCCTGATCCTCAAGCTGACCGATATCCTGAAGTCGGATCATATGAAATCGGACGAGGCCCACAGTGCCGATGCCCTGTCAAAGGCGATGGGCATGGACACTGACAACTCGATCGATTTTTCGATGTTGTCGGATATGCTGCATCGGGTGCAACCGGAAGACCGGCTGCCACAAGACCGGGTTGAGCGGATCAAGCATGCGCTTCATGTGCTTCAGACACAGGCCTTCTTCGGCCCGGGTCGGGCGTCCTACACCGAGCCGGGCAAGGCGATCTGCTACAGCTATGTCTTTACCAGCTGTTCGAGCGCGCTTGACGCCTATCGGGAGCGCCTTCCCAGTGTGGTCGAGTTCGTCAAGGCGCTGACCATTGCCGAAATGGAAGTACAGAACAAATATGTCTCTGACTTGCATGACGGGATCTTTGCCACCTTTGACGAGCATGATCTGACGGCTGAACAAATGGCATTGCTGCCCTCGGCCATGATCTATCTGCGCGACGGGGTGACGGATAGTGCAGAATTGGCCCGGGCCTATGAGGCGCTGGCCTATGGTTTGCCGATCAAGGTGCTCATTCAGGTGGATGACGTGTTGGGGCCGACCTCACCGGAACCGCCGCGCAACTCGTTTGGCGCTGGCACACCAAAGCTTGCCGCCATGGCGATGGGCTTGAACAATGCCTTTGTGATGCAGACCAACAGCGCCCACCTCTACCGAATGCAGGATGCGTTGATGCATGGCATGGCCTATGACGGTCCGGCCATGTTCAGCCTCTATTCGGGAGCCAGTGAAACCGTTGAGGGGATCGCACCTTACATTCTGGCAGCCGCGGCAGCGGAATCCCGGGCCTTCCCCAACTTCACCTATGACCCGTCCGCCGGGCGGGATATTGCCGGGCGGTTCGACCTCTCGGCCAATCCGCAAGTGGAGGCTGACTGGCCGAGCCATGAAATCAGCTTTGAGGACCAGAATGGCAATGCGGTCACCGAGTCGGTGCAGTTCACCTATGGGGACTTTGCCCTGTGTGACCGGCGCTATCGCCGCTTCTGTCATCCCGTCAGCAAGAAAGGCTGGAGCGGTGACATGGTTGCCTTTGCCGAATGGATGAAGGTGCCGCTCAACAGCGACGACATTCGCCGCCCCTTTGTTCTGGGGGTCGACGATGATCTGCAAATGGCTCGCATTGTGGTGGATGACAAGATCTCCAGCGCTGCACGGCAATGCCTTGACGGCTGGAACCGGCTGCAGGAAATGGCTGGGATCAACAACTCCCACACTCTCGCGGCATTGGCAGCCGAACGGGTCAAGCGTGAGGATTTGGCTCGAGAGCAGGCCAATTCGGAACCGACAGCCCCAGTGGCTCCCACATTGTCCAGCGCACCAGTGGACCCGATCGTTGAAGCTGCCGAGGAAGCAGATGCGCCACCCGAAGGCAGCCCATGGATCGAAACGCCTCGTTGCACAACCTGCAACGAATGCCGCCAGATCAATGACCGGCTGTTTGGCTATAACGACAATCTGCAGGCCTATATCGCCGATCCGGATGCGGGCAGCTATCGGCAGTTGGTCGAAGCGGCCGAAAGCTGTCAGGTCAGCATCATCCATCCCGGTTTGCCACGGGATCCAGATGAGCCCAATCTGGATGAGCTGAAAGAACGCGCCAAGCTGTTCAACTAGTCTCGCCCAAAGCGCGATTCCAGAATCACCCCGGACAGGCAACAGCCTTTCCGGGGTTTTTCTTTTGCCCCGCTCGCTCATCCACATGGCGGATTGACGCAGAGTCAACGCTTTGGAACGCCTTATCTTTTTTGATCTTGCGTATGCTTTCCTCGTGGCCCATCCTGCGGTATCGTCTGTTTTCGGTGGCACTTGTCACGTTTTTATTGAATAGTACCTTGATTAAACGTTTAATTATAGAAATTTGTCGTTTGAATATAGTCCGTCCATGACCGGACGAGTGGGGAACTATGGTCAGTATCAAGGACATTGCAGCTGATGTGGGCGTCACGGCTGCAACCGTATCCAACGCATTGAATGGCAAAGGACGCGTCTCTGAAAAGCTGGTCGGACGCATCAAGGCGCGGGCCGAGGAGCTGGGTTATCGACCGAGTTCTGCTGCCATTGCCCTGAAAAGCGGGCGCAGCAACATTCTCGGACTGGTGATGCCAGATCTGACCAACCCCCTCTTTCCGCATCTTGCCCAAACCCTGTCCATGGCCGCAGAGGACCGCAATCTGGCAATCCTGATAGCCGATTCCCGCCGCAGTGCCACAGAGCAGCAACAGGCCATGCAACGGTTGGTGAGCCGCGGCATCGATGGCTTGATCATCGTGCCGCAAAGGGGAACGTCGCCAGCCCCGGTCTCCGTGCCGATGGCGATTATCAACGCGGCGTCTGACCCGCAAAACACGGTTTCGTCCGATCATCGTGGCGGCGGAGTGATAATCGCCCAACACATTTTTGAGTTGGGCCACAGACATGTCGCCCTGCTCGGCGAGGACCCGGTTTCCGAGGTGCAGCGCGACAGGATCACGGGTATGCAGTCGGTGCTGGATGGCCGGACCGAACTGAAAATCCAATGGGGGGATGCCGGTTTGGCTGCCCTTCCCCAGATTGTGAAGGATGGCGCAACGGCCATTTTGACCACTTCTGACATGCTGGCGCTGAAGGTCCGCTCGCTGTTGATGGAAATAGGCCTGAATGTGCCTGAGGATGTCAGCCTCACGGGCTTTGACGACACGACCTTCGGGCGCTTGATGTATCCGCCACTGACCACGATTTCACAGGATGCCAAAACCATCGCGGAAAAGGCTGTTGCCTTTCTCGCCAGCCAGATCGACGAACGCTGCAAACGCTTGGCGGCCAAGAAAGACACGCCCCCACTTGCAGCGCCACCCGAACCCGGCCAAACCATTCCCATGCATCTGGTTGCCAGAGACTCCACCTCGAGACCCAAAAAACCTTCCCAACAGGAGACATGATCATGAAGCCCTTCCTTACGGCTGCCCTACTCGCAACGGCGAGCGTGGCCCTTGTTCCAGCGGCAAACGCTGCCGACAAGACCCTGACCATTTCGGTCTATTCCTTTGCTCAGGATGCCTACAAAAAAGCCCTTTATGATCCGTTTGAAGAGATGTGCGGCTGTGATCTGGTGGTGGAAACCGGCAATTCGGTCGAGCGCATGGCAAAAATCGAGGCCAATGCCGCCAAACCGGTGATCGACATGGCGGTCATTTCCTCCCATGACGCCCTTGCGCTGGCGCGCAAGGATCTGATTGCCGATCTGGATGCCTCCAAACTCTCCAACATGTCCAAGCTCTATCCTTCTGCACAGGATCCGCTGGGCAATGGTCAGGCCGTTGGCTACACTTTTTATGCCAGCTCGATTGTCTATCGCAAGGATCTGGTGTCGATTGACAGCTGGGCTGACCTCTTGACCAATCCAAAGCTTGCCAACAATGTGGCCCTGCCCAACATCACTGGCACCCAAGGCCCATTGACGCTGATGATGCTCAACAAGGCCAATGATCAGGGTGGTGATTTCTCCAAGACCATCAGTGATATCGGCAAGGCGTCCGACAAGATTGTCACCTTCTATTCCCGCTCCTCGGAGCTGGCGCAGCTGATGAATCAGGAAGAAGTGATTGCCGCCCCTGTTGGTCGCTTTGCTTGGAGCCGCTTCAAAAGCTCCCCTCTGCCGTTCGAATGGGCCAATCCGAAAGAAGGGCAGGCCGGTGGCATGAATGTGATGATCATGACCAAGGGCAATGGCAATGAAGACCTGGCCTATCAGTTCATGGACTACTGGCTGTCCACCGAAGTGCAGACCCGCATCGCCGAGGCGCTGATCGACAGCCCAGCCAATATGGAAGTCAAGGTCAGCGACGAAGTGGCCGAAAACCTGACTTATGGCGCTGATCTGATCAACTCACTCAACATTCTGCCGCCAAGCGAAATCATCGACAACCGCGGCAAGTGGGTCGAGCAGTGGAATGCTGAAGTGATCAAATAGAAAACCAGCAAGGGAGGGAAGAGGCTGCCTCAAGGCGTGGCCTCTTCCCTCTTTTATGACGTTCCCAAAGGTCCCATCCATGTTTCTTGATCAACGGCAAGGGCTTGCGCTTGCCATGCCTGCGGCTTTGTTTGCCCTGCTGATGTTTCTGGTGCCGGTTGCCATGCTGTTGTCTGAGGCCTTTCGGTCCGATGGCGGATGGTCACTGGCGGCCTATTTTGAGTTTTTCTCCAAGCCACTCAACCAGACGGTCTTTTTGCGCACGCTGAAGCTGGGCGTAATGGTGGCCGGAACAGCGGCGGTCATTGGCTATGCTGCCGCTTTCTGCATCGTCAATCTGGATGCCAAGGCACGGGGGCAGATTTTTGGCCTTGTGGTGTTGCCGCTGATGATTTCGCCAGTGGCGCGGACCTATGCGTGGATCGTCATTCTGGGCCGCACGGGCATCGTCAATGACGCGTTGGTCGGCTTGGGCCTGACAGAGACGCCGCTGCGGTTGCTTTTCACCGAAACGGCGGTGTTTCTCGGTCTGCTACAGCTTTTCCTGCCCTTGATGATCATTTCGCTGGTGTCCTCAATGGAGAATATACCGCGTGATGTCATTCCGGCGGCACGGGTGTTGGGGGCCAATTGGCTGCAGGTCTTCGTCAAGGTGATCCTGCCTTTGACCAAGGAGGGGTTGGTGATTGGCGGCACGTTGGTCTTTACCGGCTCGCTGACGGCCTATATCACCCCTGCCATTCTGGGTGGCTCCAAGGTTCTCATGCTCGAAACCCTGCTCTATCAGCGGGTCAATGTGTCGAATGACTTTGTCTCGGCCAGCGTCATCGCGATGATCCTGATCGTTATGTCCTTCTCCACCAATCTGCTGCTGAAGCGGATCGCAACGGCGCGGAGGTCCTGAGATGAGACAGTTTGCCAACTGGGCCATATTGGGCCTGACGCTGACCTTTCTGATCGGCCCGTTTCTGATCATCATTTTTGCTGGCGCCTCGGCAGGGGATTTTCTGGCCTTTCCACCCGATGGCCTGTCGCTCAAATGGTATGCCAAGGTCTTCACCGTCGAAAGCTTCCGCGCCAGCTTTGCCCTGTCCCTGTTCCTTGCGGTCTTTGGAACATTGACCGCTTTGCTGATCGGCATTCCGGCGGCCTATGCACTCAATCGATACAAACTGCCCGGAGCAGAGACGATCCGCACCATTGTCGCCGCGCCGATCATCGTGCCGGGCATCATTGTCGGTCTTGCCTTGCTGCGTTATTTGGTGGTGCCGCTTAATTTCGGCATCACGCTGGCGCTGTTTCTGGCCCATACGGCACTGGTGTTGCCTTATGCGGTGCGGGTGGTCAGCTCGAGCCTGCATAATCTGCGCTCGGATATGGAAGAGGCTGCGGTTTTGCTTGGCTGTACCCGGCTGCAAGCCTTCACCAAGGTGGTGCTGCCGAACATTCGCGGCGGGGTTTTGGCCGCCTTCATTCTGGGTTTTGTAACCAGCTTCAATCAGGTGCCGGTGTCGCTGTTCCTGTCCGGCCCCGGGGTGCGGACCCTGCCGATCGACATGCTCTCCTATATGGAGATCACCTATGACCCGTCGGTCGCAGCCCTGTCCGCCCTGCTCGCTTTCATGTCGCTCGCCATTGTCTTTGCCGCTGAGCGCCTTTTGGGATTCTCTCGTTATGTCTGATCAGTTTGTCCATCTTCAGAATCTGACCCTGTCCTATGGCAAGTCGATTGCCGTGCCCAATCTGGATCTTTCGGTGCGCAAGGGGGAGCTGATCGCTCTGCTCGGGCCATCAGGCTGTGGCAAGACCACGACCATGCGGGCGATTGCCGGCTTGATGCCACCAACAAGCGGCAGCATTCATATTGACGGGGTTGATGTCACCCGCATGCCCGCCAACAAGCGGGGCATTGGTTTGGTCTTCCAGTCTTATGCCCTGTTTCCGCATTTGAGCGTGTTTGAAAATGCCGCCTTTGGCTTGCGGCTGCAAAAGCTGGCTGACAAGCAAATCCAGTCCAAAGTTGGCGTCGTGCTGGAAAAGGTCGGCCTTTCGGGTTTTGAGAAGCGCAAACCGGCAGAGCTGTCCGGTGGCCAGCAGCAGCGCCTGTCTCTGGCCCGCTCGCTGGTGATGGAGCCAAAGGTTTTGTTGCTGGATGAACCCTTGTCGAACCTCGATGCAAGGCTGCGGTTGGAGATGCGCACCGAGTTGCAACGAGTTCAGCGCGAGACGGGCATCACGATGGTCTTTGTCACCCATGATCAGGCCGAAGCGTTGGGCATGGCGGATCGAATCGTCTTGATGCGCGATGGCAAGATTGAGCAGATCGGCACGCCGGAGGATCTCTATGCACGTCCGGAAACCGCCTTCGCCGCCGACTTTATCGGCTTTGAGAATATCTTTCGCGTGGAGGACGGGGCTTTGGTGTCCGACAAGGGACGGCTGCCTTTCGCGGGCAATTCGGCTGCGTCGATCCTTGCCTGGCGTCCGGGAGGCGTGCAGGTGGGCGACGGGCCGCATCAAGGCGAAATCCTCGGCACAGCCTTTGCCGGAGACTGCCGGGAGTATGTGATCGACAGTCCACTGGGCCCCATCAAGGCAGAAGCGCCAATTGGTTTAGCGGCCAAACTGGGCGACATGATTGCCTTCGACCTGCCGCTCGATACCGCCCGCCCACTGAAAGCCTGACGCGATGCTGTGGGTGGATACGGATTTTGGATTTGATGACCTCTGGGCCTTGCTGATCCTGAAGACGCGCGATGTCGCGCCCGCTGGCGTGTCGTTGGTGGCGGGCAATGCGCCCTTGGCTCAGGTAACAGCCAATGCCCTTGGTGCCAATCTGGCCTATGGGCTGTCGCTGCCGCTGTTTGTTGGCGCAGACAGACCCTTGGTGCGTGAGGCGGAAACTGCCACCGCCATTCTCGGTCCCAAAGGCATGCGCAGTTTGGGGCAGGAATTGCCCGAAGTGCCGAGCGACCTAGACCTCCCACCAGTCCTTCCTGCACTCATCAACTGGCTCGAAAGCGCCAGAGAGGGTGAGACGCGGGACATATTGGCGCTTGGGCCGCTCACCAACATCGCCCGATTGATCGAAGTCGCACCGGAAGCCGCCGCGAAGATTACCCGGCTCGTCTGGATGGGCGGCAGCAACGGGCCGGGCAACCATACCCCCCATGCCGAATATAATGCATTTGCCGACCCGGAAGCTGTCTCCATCGTCGCCCAATCTGGTCTTCCATTCGACGTGATCGACCTCACCCTGTGCCGCAAGGTGCAGTTCACGGCTGCTGATTGTCCGTCTTGTGACCAATTGACGGCTGATCTGTTGGGCGGCTATCTCCAAATTGCACAGGAACGGGGACGCGAAAGTATGTCGATTTATGATCCGGTGGCAGCCTTTGCCCATCTGGATCCGGCATCCTTTGTCTTTCTCCCCGCCCATATGCATGTGACCACAGAGCGGGGAAGCCATTATGGCGCCACCCACTTTGACCCCACATCCACCAGTCGGACACGACTTGCGACGGCAGCACCAGCTGATTTGTCCGGTCAATGCCTTGGTGCTTTAAGTCAGGACCGCAACCATGGCCATTGATCGTGATCTCACAGACCCGGCACTGCGTGGTGCAGCCGTCGCTGCTGCCAAGGGCACAGAGCCATTTGACATTCTGATCCGCAATGCGACCGTGCTCGATATGGTCACGGGGCGGGAACGGTTGGCCGATATTGGTCTTGTCGGCGGGCTGATTGCTTCGGTCCACAGGCCCGATGCTGCCGCCAAGGCGCAAACCGAGATTGATGCGACGGGTCTTCATGCCGTGCCGGGGCTGATCGATACCCACATGCATATCGAAAGCTCGATGATCACACCGGCGGAATATTCAAAAGCGGCGCATCAGCGCGGCATCACCACAATTGTCTGGGACCCGCATGAACTGGCCAACGTCGCCGGTCTGGACGGCATGACTTATGCGCTGGATGCGGCGCGCGATGCCCCTTTGCGGATTCTCACACTGGCCCCGACCTGTGTGCCCTCGGCCCCCGGATATGAGGTGGCCGGTGGTGATTTCGACGCGGATGTGATTGCCTCATTGCTGGCCCGTGATGACATTCATGGTGCGGCGGAACTGATGACCATGCAGCCGCTGATCAACGGTGAGCCGCGGGTCAAGGGTATCGTCGACGCCGCACTTGCCAGTGGCAAACGGATTTGCGGCCATGCTCGAGGCCTGTCCGAGCGGGATCTGGCGGCCTTTGCCACGGCGGGCATCGAAACAGATCATGAGCTTTCCTCCGCCGACGATTTGATGGCCCGCCTTGAAGCAGGCATGACGGTCGAGCTGCGGGGCTCACACGACTATCTGCTGCCCGACTTTGCAAAAGCCCTTTTGTCGCTGGGACATATGCCGCAGACAGTGACCCTTTGTACCGATGATGTCTTTCCCGACGACCTTCTCAACAAGGGCGCGCTCGATCACATGATGCGTCTGCTGATGCAAGTAGACCTACCGGTCTGGTGGGTTTATCAGGCAGCGACCCTCAATGCAGCGACGCGAATCCGGCGACCGGATCTGGGGCTGATCGCGCCGGGCAAGCGGGCGGATCTGCTCTTGATGGATGATCTCAAAACAGTATCTTCCCTATACGTCATATCTGACGGTTACGTAATCAAAAAGCCCGCTTTTGACCCCACAGTCGCAACAGAATCACCTGCCCGCAGCACCGACACTGGCACAGTGCACCCGGACGATGAAAACCGGCCGCTTGGCGACTCCGTCAAGACCAACCTCTTTTCTCCATCCGACTTCGAAATTGCGGCAAAGGGTGACCGTGCCCGAATCGCCACTCTGTCCAAACCACGGTTTCCCGACTGGGGCGAGCGGTGGGTGCCGATCCACAAGGATGTACTGACGCTGCCGGACGACATGATGCGCATGGCAATCGTCAATCGCCACGGGCAGTATAGCCCGGTGCGGGTGGCCTTCATGGAGCATTGGGGACAGTGGCGCGGAGCCTATGCCTCGACCGTGTCTCACGACTGCCACAACCTCACGGTTTTTGGACGCGACAGCACCGATATGGCAATTGCTGCCAATGCCTTACGGGATATGGATGGCGGTTCGGTGGTGGTCAGGGATGGCGCAGTGATCGCGTCGCTGGCGCTGCCCATTGCCGGATTGATAAGCCCACAAAGTCTGGAACAGGTGGCGGCTGGCTTTGCCGCAATCCGCACGGCGATGGATGAGGTGGTCGATTGGCAACCGCCCTATCTGGTCTTCAAGGCTTTGTTCGGAGCCTCCCTTGTGTGCAACAAGGGACCGAGGCTGAGCGATGTGGGGCTCGTCGATATATTTGAGCAGCGCCTTTTGGAGCGCTGTATTCTGGAGACGGCTATTGATTCATGAGTGAGTCAGCAATCATTAAGGCCTCTCCTTTGGGCGAAGGGACCTTTGGACTCACAATTTGGCGAACAAATGCCTCTGATTGCGATTTCCCCTAAGGGAACCGGGGCCTTACGCTCACGTTAAAGAAAGAATTTATTCACGCTTCGCAAGTGTGTTTTCTTTTTGAGTTAAGTATTTTCACTTATTTAAATCGGCCTGACCCTCCATTTTTAGCCTTTCGTCTATTTCTGGATTTGATCTCGATCCTATAATGTCATGGGCGAA
Organism: Cohaesibacter intestini; assembly: GCF_003324485.1. Lineage (NCBI taxonomy): Bacteria > Pseudomonadati > Pseudomonadota > Alphaproteobacteria > Hyphomicrobiales > Cohaesibacteraceae > Cohaesibacter > Cohaesibacter intestini. The sequence goes on from NZ_QODK01000001.1 coordinate 354,693, forward strand.
GGGGCTAAGACTTTAGTTGTTGAGGATCTTCGCAACATGCAAGTGATGCAGAGATGCCCGCGGGAGGTCCCGCTCTTTCCTCAGAAAACGAAGCGACCGGTTGGTCGCGCTCAAACAAAACGGTTATATTATGGCGATTTCCAAAACTCTCGCAGACGAGTTGGAGAAACGGCGCGCCGCAGCCCTTGAAGGTGGCGGTCAGAAAAAGGCAGACGAAAGACACGCGAAAGGTCGTATGACCGCCCGCGAGCGCCTTGAAGCCCTTTTCTCCAAAGGGACATTCCAAGAATTTGGTTTGCATGTCCAGCACAACACTCGCAACTTCGGCATGGAAGGCAAATCCATCCCTACCGACGGTGTGATCACTGGTACCGGTTTTGTTGACGGACGTCCGGTCGCTGCATTCTCGCAGGACTTCACCGTTGTCGGCGGTTCCCTGGGTGAAATGCACGCGAAGAAAATCTGTGCATCTCTGGATCATGCTGTGAAAGCTGGTGTTCCGGTCGTTGGCTTCAACGATTCCGGCGGGGCCCGCATTCACGAAGCGGTTGGCGCTCTGTCCGGTTACGGTCAGGTCTTCTATCGCAACGTACTGTTGTCTGGTGTTGTTCCGCAGATTTCCGTTATTGCCGGTCCTTGTGCTGGTGGTGCTGCTTACAGCCCTGCGCTGACCGACTTCATCATCATGACCCGCGAAAATGCGCAGATGTTCATCTGTGGTCCTGAAGTTATCCGTGCTGTGACCGGTGAGGTCTGCACCATGGACGATATCGGTTCCGCGATGGCTCATGCTTCGGTTTCCGGTAACATCCACTTCATCGCAGAAAATGATGCGGACGCTGTTGCAACCGTTCATCGTCTGCTGTCGTTCCTGCCATCCAACAACATGATGGATCCTCCGCATCGCATCGAGCAGGATCTGCAGATCAAGGATGACGTGGAACTCGACAAACTGGTTCCAGAAGATCCAAAAGCACCATTCGATTGCCGCGACGTTCTCAAGCGCGTTGCCGACGATGGCGACTTCTTGGAAATTCAGGAGCATTTCGCTGCCAACCTCGTCATCGGCTTCGGTCGTGTCGGTGGTATCGTTTCCGGCTTCGTTGCCAACCAGCCAAAAGTCAAAGCTGGCTGCCTGGACATCGACGCTTCGGACAAAGCAGCACGCTTCGTTCGCTTCTGTAACGTCTACAACATTCCTATCCTGACCTTCGTTGACGTCCCTGGCTTCTTGCCTGGCGTGAACCAGGAGAAAATGGGCATCATTCGCCACGGCGCCAAAATGCTGTTTGCTTACGCATCTGCTACTGTGCCGAAAATCACCATCATCATGCGTAAAGCATATGGCGGTGCTTACCTGGCAATGTGCTCTGAAGATATGGGTGCTGACCGTGTCATCGCTTGGCCAACCGCTGAGGTTGCCGTTATGGGCGCTGAGGGTGCAGTGAACATCCTGTATCGTAAGGAAATGAAGGAAGCCGACGACAAGGTCGCCAAGGCAAAAGAACTGGCCGCAGAATATCGCGAAAAGTTCGCAACGCCTTACCTGTCCGCTGGTCGCCTGAACGTTCACGACATTATCCAGCCACGCGAAACCCGTGGTGCAGTTGCTCTGGCTCTGCGCGGTCTGATGTCCAAGCGTGAAACTCGTCCGCCGAAGAAACACGGCAACATTCCGCTCTAATCAAAGGACATATCTATGTTTGCTGATGCAATTGGTTTGATCCTGACGGGCTTTAGCGTTGTCATGGTCGCCTTGGCTTCCCTCTGGGCAGCATGTGCGGCGGTTGGCTATTGCTTTACCAACGCAGCCTTCAAGGCAAAAGCTGCAGCAGTATTCGGGGGAGCAGATGCAGCAGCTGCAGCTGCTCCAGCTCCCGCTGCTCCGGCGGCACCTGCTCCTACGAGCGGTGTACCACCTCATCATCTGGTCGCAATCGCTGCGGCTGTGGCCTCCACTCTTGGCGGTAGCTACGTTGTCACCAACGTTGCAGCTCCTGCTCACGAAGTGTCCGCTTGGCCAACCGAAGGTCGTAACTCGATCTATTCCAGCCACGTAACCCGCCACGGCTGGGGCGCTACTATTCCGACCACCGTAGTTGCTGGTCGCGCAACCACTACGAAAAGAGGATAATCCTATGAAACGCTTGCGTGTCACTGTTGAAGGCATCGCTTACGATGTAACGGTGGAAGATCAAGACGGTGCTGCTGCACCAGCTCCTGCCGCCGCTCCTGCTCCGGCACCAGCTCCTGTAGCTGCTCCGGCTCCTGCTGCTGCCCCAGCTCCTGCTGCTCCGGCTCCAGCTCCTGCTCCTGCTCCTGCCGCTCCGGCTCCTGCTGCTGCTGCTCCTGCAGCCGGTGGTGTTCCAGCTCCTCTGGCTGGTACCGTGGTTAGCGTAGAGGTTTCTGTTGGTCAGCAGGTTGCTGCCGGCGACACCCTCGTTGTTCTGGAAGCAATGAAAATGAACACCAACATTACCGCTCCTAGCGCTGGTACTGTTGCTGCTGTTAACGTTGCTGCTGGCGCTTCCGTGACCGAGGGTCAGGCCCTCGTAACTCTTTCATGATTGAGAGGTAAATCCAATCATGTCTGCAACAACCCAAACCGTAACGCAAGCAGTCGACCACGCCGCTCAGGCCGTGGCTGCTGCTCCGGCGGCGGCTGCGGCGGAGATGTCTCGGATCGAGCAGCTCTTCCACATGACCGCAATCGGTGATGTCACATGGCAAATGATGGTCATGTGGGCTATCATCGCCGTGCTGTTCTATCTTGCAGTCGCAAAAGAATTTGAGCCTCTCCTGCTCATCCCAATCGCCTTCGGCGCCTTGTTGGCCAACCTGCCTACGCAGGGTCTGGTGAACCTGCCTCACGGCGATCATCCTGGTGGTTTGTACTACTATATCTCCAAGGGTGTTGAGTTCGAGATCTTCCCGCCCGTGATTTTCTTGGGCGTGGGTGCTCTAACGGACTTTGGTCCGCTGATCGCTAACCCGCGTACCCTGCTGCTCGGTGCTGCTGCACAGTTCGGCGTGTTCGCAACCTTCATGGGTGCTATTGCTATCGGCTTTTCGCCACAAGAAGCTGGCGCGATTGGTATCATCGGCGGCGCCGATGGCCCAACCTCCATCTTCCTGGCCAACAAGCTGGCTCCGCACCTGATGGCTCCGATCGCTGTTGCCGCCTACAGCTACATGGCCCTCGTGCCTATGCTGCAGCCACCGGTAATGATCGCTTTGACCACGCCTGAAGAGCGTATGATCCGCATGAAATCCCTGCGTCCGGTTTCCCGTCTTGAGAAACTGATCTTCGCAGGCATGGTAACCGTTGTTGTTATCCTGCTGGTTCCTGCGGCTGCTGCTCTGATCGGCATGCTGATGCTCGGCAACTTCCTGCGTGAAAGCCAGGTTACCGAACGTCTGACCAAAGCTGCGCAGAACGAGATCATCAACATCACGACCATCTTCCTTGGCACCTCTGTCGGTATCACCATGACCGGCGAAGCCTTCCTGAACGGCTCGACCCTCGGCATTCTTGCCCTCGGCGTTGTTGCTTTCGGTATCGCAACTGCCTGTGGTGTTCTGATGGCCAAGGTTATGAACAAGTTCAGCAAGGACAAGATCAACCCGTTGATCGGTTCGGCCGGTGTGTCTGCTGTGCCAATGGCTGCTCGTGTGAGCCAGGTTGTTGGTCAGAAATACGACCAAGGCAACTTCCTGCTGATGCATGCGATGGGTCCAAACGTAGCTGGTGTTATCGGCACCGCAGTTTGTGCCGGCTTCTTCATCGCTTGGTTCACCTAGGATCGGATTTGGGGCCGCGTGCCCCACTTCCCAAAAGACGAAGCCCGGACGGTTCCCCGTCCGGGCTTTTTTTATGTCGGGATAAGACCCGGGCGCTGTTTATTGCGGAGCCAGCGCCCGGGCGGATCCTGAGGCCTGCCCGATGGATGATCAGGCTTCAAGATCGAAGCGGTCGGCATTCATCACCTTGGTCCATGCTGCCACGAAGTCGGCGACGAACTTGGCCTCATTGTCATCCTGCGCGTACACTTCCGCATAGGACCGGAGGATCGAGTTGGACCCAAAGACCAGATCAACACGGGTGGCAGTCCATTTGACCGCACCACTTGACCGGTCACGCAGTTCGTAGAGATTGCCCTCTTTGGGGTTCCATGTGTAGGCCATGTCGGTCAGGTTGACGAAGAAGTCTGGCGTCAGCGCCCCTTCACGGTTCGTGAAGACCCCATGTTTGGTGCCACCATAGTTGGTGCCAATAACGCGCATGCCACCGACCAATACGGTCATTTCCTTGGCGGTCAGGCCCATCAGCTGGGTGCGATCAAGCAGCAGTTCCTCAGACGAGACCACATAATCGGCCTTCTGCCAGTTGCGATAGCCGTCGGCAACCGGTTCGAGCGGATCGAAGGATGGTGCATCGGTCATCTCGTCGGTTGCGTCGCCGCGCCCCGGAGCGAATGGCACGGTTACATCATGGCCTGCAGCCTTTGCCGCCTGCTCAATGCCGACATTGCCGGCCAGCACGATGATATCGGCAACGCTGGCACCGATTTGGGCGGCAATTGGCTCCAGCACCGAGAGAACGCGGGCCAGACGGTCCGGCTCATTGCCCTGCCAGTCTTTTTGTGGTGCCAGACGAATGCGGGCACCATTGGCTCCGCCACGCATGTCGGACCCACGATAGGTGCGAGCACTATCCCAGGCGGTGGACACCATGTCAGTGACACTGAGACCGGAGGCGGCGATTTTCGCCTTGGCGGCTTCAACACCATAGGCGGTGCTGCCTGCCGGGATCGGATCCTGCCAGATGAGATCTTCCTGAGGCGCTTCCGGGCCGATATAACGGACTTTTGGTCCCATATCGCGGTGGGTCAGCTTGAACCAGGCACGGGCGAAGACTTCGGAGAAATAGTCCGGATCCTTGTAGAAGCGTTCGGAAATTTCACGATAAGCCGGATCCTTGATCATCGCCATATCGGCGTCGGTCATGATTGGATTGTAGCGAATCGAGGGATCTTCCACATCAACGGGCTTGTCTTCTTCCTTGATGTTGATCGGCTCCCACTGGTTGGCACCGGCCGGGCTTTTCTTCAGTTCCCAATCATAGGTGAAGAGCAGGTAGAAATAGCCATTGTCCCACTGGGTCGGGTTGGTGGTCCATGCCCCTTCAATGCCGCTCGAGACGGTCTGGCGGCCGTGGCCGGAGCCATTTGGATTGTGCCAGCCGAGGCCTTGCGCGTCGACATCTGCGGCTTCGGGGTCCGGACCAAGCAAGTCGGCATCGCCATTGCCATGGCATTTGCCAACCGTATGGCCACCGGCAGTCAGGGCGACGGTTTCCTCGTCATCCATTGCCATGCGGGCAAAGGTCTCGCGAACATGCTTGGCGGTTTCAAGCGGATCAGGATTGCCGTTCACCCCTTCCGGGTTCACGTAAATCAGGCCCATCTGTACGGCTGCGAGCGGATTGGTCATGGTGTCCGGCTTGGCCAGATCGCCATACCGCTCGTCACTTGGTGCCAGCCATTCTTTCTCGGCACCCCAATAGATGTCCTGTTCCGGATGCCAGATATCTTCGCGACCAAAAGCAAAGCCAAAGGTCTTCAGCCCCATCGATTCATAAGCCACGTTGCCAGCCAGAATCATCAGGTCGGCCCAGCTCAGTTTGTTGCCGTATTTTTTCTTGATCGGCCAGAGCAGGCGACGGGCCTTGTCGAGGTTGACATTGTCCGGCCAGGAGTTGAGAGGCGCAAAGCGCTGGTTGCCTGTGCTGCCGCCGCCGCGCCCATCGGCCAGACGATAGGTACCGGCAGAGTGCCAGGCCATACGAATCATCAGGCCGCCATAATGGCCCCAGTCAGCAGGCCACCAATCCTGACTGTCCGTCATCAGGGCGGTGAGGTCGGCCTTGACGGCTGCCGCGTCCAGAGACTTGACTTCTGCGCGATAATCGAAGCCGTCATCCATCGGATTGGTCTTGGTGTCATGCTGATGCAGGATATCGAGGTTGAGGGCATTGGGCCACCAGCTCGTCGCTGACTTGCTGGTTTCCGTGTTGCTTCCGTGCATGACCGGGCATTTGCCGGTTGTGTTGGTTTTATTCTGATCCATCGGGTCCTCCGTTACAAGCTTACTTGGTGCATGTCGCAGCTGGTCTGTTGGTCGCCTGCGCGTAATGCGCGCGCAGATCTCGTTTTGATTGCATCCACACTAGCAAGGGAATGTGATAATTTAAAATTGCATTTTCTGAATTGGCTGATAGGATTTTCTTATGAACAGGATCTCCATGAAACATCTGCGTTATTTCGATGCTCTGGCCCGACACGGTCATTTTGGTCGGGCCGCGGAAGACTGCGCCATTTCCCAGCCGGCCCTGTCGGTGCAGATCCGTGAGCTCGAGCAGTTGATGGGCGTGCCTTTGGTGGAGCGTGGATCGCGACAGATCCATCTGACCGGGCTCGGCGTGGAATTTGCGGAGCGGGCGCAAGCGATATTGCGCTCGGTGGGGGAGTTGGAAGATCTCGCCCGCGCCGCCCGCGGTCCCTATTCGGGACAATTCCGCTTTGGCATCATTCCAACCATCGCCCCTTACTTGCTGTCAGACATCATCAAGACGCTGAGCGTACGCCTGCCCGGCCTTGAATTGCGGCCAAGGGAAGCGAAAACACCTGTTCTGGTGCAGGATTTGCTCGAAGCGCGGTTGGATGCCGCCATTTTGGCGCTGCCTTTATCGGAAAGCTCTTTGCATGAGGAAGCCTTGTTTGATGAGGAGTTCGTGCTGTTGCGCTCAGCGGCCGATGCGGGACAGCCCGTGCCCAACCCGGACGGGTTGAAGGAAATGCAACTGCTGTTGCTTGAGGAAGGCCATTGTTTCCGTGATCAGGCCATTTCCTATTGTTCAGGCAACGCGGTGTTGCCGCGCAACCTGATGGAAGGCAGTTCTCTGAGCACATTGGTGCAGATGGTCGGTGCCGGAATTGGCGTCACCTTGATCCCGGAAATGGCAGTCGGCGTCGAGGTCCGCTCGGCGGCGGTCTCGATTGCCCATCTGCCCGAACCAAGGCCCAAGCGGACCATCGGGATGGTTTGGCGCAGGACCAATCCTTTGCTTGAACAATTGGTTCAGATCGCTGACATTGTCAGAGAGATCGGATTGAATCGGCCTGCCGTGACGGATTCCCTTGCCAGCAACACTGATGCGGCCTTGCTCCCCACCAGTTTTGCCTGACCAACGGAGCGCTCGTCAAGACAGGCGATACGTAGGAGATGACACCATGTTGCTTGACACCCCTCTTTGCGATTTTGGCTGGGACGCACCGGATTTCACACTGAAAGATGCCCATGGCAAGGCGCACCGGATGCAGGATTATGTCGACAAGGGACTGTTGATCGCGTTCATTTGCAATCACTGCCCCTATGTCAAGGCCATCGCCGACCGGATGGCGGCTGATGCCCGAGTTCTGCAGGACAATGGCATTGGCGTGCTTGCGGTGATGTCCAATGATTATGCCAATTATCCTGATGATGCACCGGGCAAGATGATCGAATTTGCCGCCAAGCATGATTTCCCCTTCCCCTATTTGATCGATGAGGATCAATCCGTGGGACGTGCCTATGGTGCGCTTTGCACACCGGACTTTTTCGGCTTGAATGCAGACGGCAAGTTGCAATATCGCGGCCGTCTGGACGATGCGCGCATGGAGGATGCGGCAGGGCGCACACCGGAGCTGGTCAATGCCATGCTGGCCATTGCCAAGACCGGACAAGGGCCACAAGACCAGTCGCCCAGCATGGGCTGCTCGATCAAGTGGCGCGAAGGTTAAGTGTCCCGCAACCTATTCCTTTCTGCGTGAGGCAATCCACCTCATTCAATTGCCCATGCAATTTTTGCTAAGCCAAAGCCAAGGACCGAACGGCAAGTCGGCCCTTTGGCGCTGGATCAATGTCAGCGCCTTGCGGGGCGGTTAGACTGTTCTCAACCACGGGCTTTTCGAGGACCTCAGTATGAAGATCGATTGGGAACAGCACCGCCGCGAGGTGCACAATCTGGGGCAGGTACAGGACTTTCTGAAGCAGATCGTCTATGGCGGCAATGATGGCATTGTCACCACCTTTGCCATTGTCGCCGGGTTTGCGGGCGCACAGGCCGAGGGCACGGCCCAGATCGGGGCCATTGCCGTTCTGGTCTTTGGCCTTGCCAACCTGTTTGCCGATGCCGTTTCGATGGGGCTTGGGGAGTTTCTCTCCACCCGGTCACAAAAGGACATCTATCTCAGCCAGCGCAAATTCGTCTATCACGAGCTGGAAACCAATCCGGCTCACGAACAAGCCGAGTTGGTGCAGATGATGACCGAACGCGGCATGGAGCAAAAGGCAGCGCACGAGGTGGCGGGCAAGCTGATCAAGTGTCCCGAACTGGTCGCCGACCTGATGATGAGCTACGAGTTGGAAATGCACGACATGCGGCAGGTGTCTCCTGCGCTCGACGGGCTGGTGACCTTCCTTGCCTTTGTGCTGTTTGGCTCGGCGCCGTTGGTGCCCTATTTCCTGATGGATGCCACCGACACAACCTTCCTTCTGTCGGTTGTCGCAACCTTCGGTGCACTGGTGGCCTTGGGACTGATGCGCTGGTGGTCAACCCGCGAAGGGCTGCTGCGCTGCGTAGGCGAGACGGTTTTGGTGGGCACAGCCTGTGCGCTGGTGGCCTTCATCGTCGGGGCGCTGGTCGGCTAGGTTTGGCAATCCCTATTGGGGACGGGTGGGATCGAGATATCGCTTCAACAGCCAGTCTGCGCCCTTGTGCAGACTGAGGGTCATGGCGACAATCAGCACCAAAGCGGCAAACATCAACTCGATCCGGGTGCGGGCATTGGCCATCAACATCAAATAGCCAAGGCCCTTTGACGCGCCGATCCATTCGCCAATCACCGCCCCTGTCGGTGCATAAGTGATAGCGATGCGAATACTGGCGGCCAGATGCGGCAGGGCGTGCGGCAAGCGCAGCCAGAATAGCGTTCGGACGGGACTGGCCCGCGCGATGTGGGCGAGGTCCAGCGTGGCAGCAGGGGTCGAGATCATACCATCGAGCAGTCCCGACATGATGGGAAAGAAGACCAGCAGGATCGTCATGACGACTTTCGGCTCCATACCATAGCCGAACCACAGGGTGAGGATGGGGGCGAGGACAAAAACCGGAATGGCCTGAGACGCATTGAGGATCGGCCGCAGGTTGAGCCTTGCGACTGGCGACAGCATCATGGCCACCGCAAAGGCCACGCCGAGCGCCGCGCCAATAACAAAGCCTGCGGCAACTTCCCCCAGCGTGACCAGCAAATGCTCGCCGAGCAAGGCGCGGTTGGACCATATGGCTTCAGCCACTGCAATCGGGCCGGGCAGAATGAAACGCGGCACCAGCTCGAGCCATGGTATGGCCTGCCAGACAGCAAGCAGGGAAAAAGGCAGGATCAGCTTGTTCATGGGCTTTCCTTCACACCTCTGATCCGCTTGATCAGATCAGCGGCGGCCATGGCGAGCGGCATATGATCAAGGGAGTGGGGGCGCGTGCCCCGCAAGGGTGGCACAGGCTGAAGCTGGTGATTGGCCAAAAGCCAGATCTGGTCGCCCAGCCGCAGAGCCTCGAACGGATCATGGGTGACCAACAGCACCCGGCGCCCGGCAAATTGCGCGTGGGCCAGTTCCTGCATCGCTGCGCGGGTGGCTGCATCAAGGGCCGAGAAAGGTTCGTCCAGCAGGATCAGCTCCGCGTCGCTCATCAAGGTGCGGGCCAATGCCACCCTCTGACGCTGACCACCGGACAAGCTGTCAGGCATGCGGTCACCCATATCGGCGAGCCCCACTTGGGCCAAGAGATGCTGGGCCTTGTCCTTGTCCGGATTGCGCCCGGCCAACTGCTCGACCAGCATGACATTATTCAGGATCGAGAGGCGCGGCTGCATCAGATCGGCCTGCGCCATCCAGCCGACGCGGTGGGGCACACTGAGGGTGCCTTCAAACCGGGCCGAAATATCCAGCCCGGCAAAGAGCCGCAGCAAGGTGGACTTGCCCGCCCCGGACGGGCCGAGCAAACAGGTCCAACCCATGGGAGGGGTCAGAGAGAAAGGCTCAATGAGCCTTTCTCCATCAAGCATCAAATGCCCGGTCACCTCTATCCGCACAGATGCGGTCATTGCGCCCCCAGATCGCGGGCGATGGTCTCAATTGCGGGCGCTTCGTCAATCATGCCGACGTCCTTGAGATAGGCGCCAAAGGCTTTGTATCCTTCAACGTCCAGACTGATCGGGTCGGTCGCGAATTTCGGATAGGTGTCAAACCAGGCCGCATGATTGAGCTTGTCGTCGAGTTCCGCACCATAGGATTTGAACTCATTCCACGTGCCTTCCGGGTCGGCAAGGATGTCCTTGGTGGCGCGGGCTGTTGCGCTTAGGAATTTTTTCACATCAGAAAAGTTGGTGCGCTCGGCGCTGGCTTCATAGATCAGCTCTTCATAGCTTGGCACGCCATGTTCTTCTGGCAGGAAGCATTTGCCTTTGCGATCAACGGCTTCCATTTGATGCAGCTCGAAATTGCGGAACGCTCCGGAGGTGGCATCCACCCGGCCAGCAGCCAAGGCGGCGGTCAAAGCAAAATTGACATTGATCTGCTCGACCTCAGAAGGCTCAACCCCATTGCTACGCAGCATGCGGTGCAGCAATGCTTCCTCAATGCCGGGCACGGAAAAACCGACACGCTTGCCTTTGAGATCGGCAAGGCTTTTGATCGGGCCATCGGCGTCGACCATGACACAATAGAGCGGCGAACTGACCAAAGTGCCGACACGCACCACGGGCAGGCCTTCTTTATGCTGCAGATAAAGCTGTGGCTGATAGGAAACCGCCAGATCAACCTTGCCAGCAGCGGCCATTTTCGGCGGATCGCTGGGGTCGGCGGGCGCGATGATGGTGACGTCAAGGCCCGCTTCTTTGAAATAGCCGCGTTGTTTGGCGATGATGATCGGGCCATGGTCTGGATTGATGAACCAGTCGAGCATCACAGAGAATTTGGTTTCGGCAGCGGTGGCGGCCGTACCTGCGGCAGCAGAGGCCGCCAACATCAGGGCAGCGAGAATAGATTTCATGACATTACGTCCTTAGGGCAAAGAAATGATCGGTCGGGCCGTGACCATGACCAACAGACAGGGCATCGGCGGCAGCAATCGCCTCAAATATGAAGGCCTTGGCGGCTTTTGCGGCTGCAAGGCCATCTTCAGTGAGCGCCAGATGGGTGGCGAGCGCCGACGACAAGGTGCAGCCGGTGCCGTGGGTGTTTTTGGTATCGATGCGGCGTGACGGCAGCCAGACGGTCTGATCCTTGGTGAGATACAGATCCGGGCTGGTCTCATCAGCCAGATGACCGCCTTTGAGCAAGACTTGCTCTGGCCCCATGGCCAGCAAGGCGCGGGCCTGCTGTTCCATTTCGGCCTCATCCCTCGCTTCGTCCACACCGAGCAGGTCGGCGGCTTCAGGCAGATTGGGGGTGATCATCGTGGCGCGGGGCAACAGGATGGCGCGCATGGCGTCCACCGCATCGGCCCGCAGCAGGCGGTCGCCGCCCTTGGCAACCATCACCGTGTCGAGCACCATTGGCGCGTCGCAAGGTTTGAGCGCCTCGGCTACGGCTTTGATGATTTCGGCGCTGCCCAACATGCCGATCTTGATGGCATCGACCCGGATGTCATCAAGGATCGCTGCGATCTGGGCAGTGACGAAATCCGGCTCGATGGTCAGAACACCGCTCACCCCTTTGGTGCTCTGAGCGGTCAGCGCGGTGATGACGGCCATGGCATAGCCGCCATTGGCCGAGATCGACTTGAGATCCGCCTGAATGCCCGCCCCACCCGACGGGTCAGACCCGGCAATCGACAGGATATTCGGGGTTCGGGATGCCGCCATTAGGCCTGCCTCCATTGGGCGACCAGTGTTTCGGTTGCCGCCTTCGGGTCATCGGCGGCAGAAATCGCCGAGACGATGGCAAGCCCTGCGCAGCCTGCCGCCTTGACCGCCGGGATATCGGCTGCCTTGACGCCGCCAATCGCAACGCTTGGGACCGGGGCTGCAGCAACGATATCCGCCAGTCGCTCAAAGCCGATGGGCGGCGCATGATCGATTTTGGACGGGGTGGCCCGCACCGGACCGATGCCGACATAGTCAAGGGTGCCCTCCGGCAAAGCCGCTGCGACCGCCATTTGCACTTCATTCTCGACAGAAAGGCCGAGAATCTTGTCGGGGCCGAGCTTGGCACGCATGGCCTTTGGGTCACCATCGGACTGGCCCATATGCAGCCCCGCCGCGCCGCAGGCCAAGGCCACCTCGATGCGGTCATTGATGATCAAGGGGACATTGTGGCGTTCGGCCAGGGCCACCAATGTCTTGGCGCGGGCGATCAGGTCTTCATCGGACGCAACCTTGTCGCGCAGCTGGATGATGCTGGCACCGCCTTGCAGGGCAGCTTCGACCAGTTTTGCATCCGGGTCATGTGGGGTGACGAAATAGATGGACAGATCCATGATCAGGCCTCCTCGATCCGTGCCCCGGCGGCAAGGTCGGCTGGCGTGATCTCATGAAGGGCATCAATGAAGGCGACCGCAAAGCTGCCGGGCGCGGTGGCTTTTTGAGCGGCGCGTTCGCCCGCCAAGCCGTAAAATGCGATGGCCGCTGTGGTGGCTTCCAATCGGTCTTGCCCGACGGCAAAAGCGGCAACCACACCGGTTAGCGAGCAGCCAAGGGCTGTGACCAGCGGCATCAGAGCATGACCATTGGCGATGCTGTAGGCTGTCTCGCCGTCGGTCACAAAATCCACCTCACCAGTGACTGCGACGATGGCGCCAGAATTTTTGGCAAGCGCGATGGCGGCATCCTTGGCGGCGTCAACGCTGTCTGCGGCATCAGCCCCTTTGCCTTTGGCGACCATGCCGCCAAGCGCCATGATTTCAGAGGCATTGCCGCGAATGATGGATGGATTGCAGGCGAGCAGTTTCTCTGCCGTCTCGCGGCGGAAGGCTGTGGCCCCGGCAGCAACCGGGTCGAGCACCCAAGGGGTGCCAGCCGCATCAGCAGCTTTGGCGGCGCTCTCCATCGACTTGACCCATTCGCGAGACAGGGTGCCAATATTGATGGTGAGGGCTGAGGTGAAGCTGGCAAATTCAGCAGCTTCTTCCTCGGCATGAACCATGGCTGGCGAGCAGCCAGCGGCCAACAACACATTGGCCATGACATTCATGGACACATAGTTGGCGATGTTCTGGACGAGTGGCGCATTGGTGCGCATGGTGGATAGATAATGGCCCCAGTCGGTCATTCCAAACTCCTTCTGAGGCGGATGGAATGTCTTCGGGCCTGCCCCCATTATGACCGGGGACCGAAACCGCGACTCCCTCCGCCAGTATTAACTGGTTCAGGTTCAAAGGGTGCTATCTCAGCCCGATGTCGGGCGCCCCTGTCACATCCCCTAGATAAGCGCGTTTGGTGGCCAATTTCCAGAGCCATCGACAGGTTTTTCTCACTCTGCCCGGTGACAAGACACAAAAAACCCGCCCGATCGCCGGTCTGGTGCGGTCTGGCGGGTTTTGTCAGAGGCATCGATTTCTGTGCATCACCACAAGAAAGGCTCAGAGGGTCACCTTGCAAAGGATGCATTCATGGTCGGACAGGGGCCCTTGCCCATCGAGAGAGGGCAACAAAGGCAGGGCTTCCCCACCAAAGCCACGGGCACAGAACCAGTCCAGCTTCATTCGGCGGGTGTCATGGGGGGTGATCAGGCTGTTGCGGGTGGTGACGCCATCCGCCGTCAGGTCCCAATGATAGCCGCGCTCACGAGCGAGATCGAACAGGGTTTCAACGCGCCAGTCATAGTCTGGCGGGATGTGATTGCCGGTATTGAGGTCACCGCCAATCAGCACCGGCAGACCCGGCGCAAAAGCCTCGATCCGGTCGAGCAGATCGGCAAATTGACTGTGGCGATGGGCGGCATCCGCGTTGCTTTCCAGATGGGTGGAAACAACGCAGATCGCGCCCTGCTCAGTCGGCAAAATGGCAGCGACCGCCATCCGTCCACCCACACGCGGCTGGTCCGGATCGGCACCCGGATTGACATCAAGCGAGAACCAATGGCCTTTTTCGTCCAGCCGGAACAGAGCCAGCTTTTCAAAAGGCACGGCAGAGAGGATGCCATTGCCATGCCAGCCGTCGGCATTGAAGCTATCGGAACAGAAGACCCGCTCGGTCGGACCGCCGAGATCCATTTCGAAGAATTCCACCCCATAGGCATAATGCATGCCCAATGCCTTGGCCATCTGGGCGGTGGTGTTGACTTGCGACGTCCGGGCCATGCCCTTGTCCATTTCGCTGAGCAGCACCACACTTGGAGCATGGTTGGCCAGATGGGCGGCGCTGCGATCCGGGAACAGGCAGCGTTCGACATTCCATGCCGCAACCGCAAAGCTTTGCGGCAGGCGATCAAGGTTGCCAGCGCCGCCCACTTCCAACTCCCTCATGGCAGGCAAGGAATTGAGCAATGTATCATGGGCGGCCGTGACCCGCTCGGAGGCCAGAATTTGCTGTTTCTGGTCATCCGTGATGCGGGTCAGGGTCGAGACAAGATTGGTCCCCTCATGCGACGTCATAGACGGGCTCCGCTGTCTTTGGAGAAGAAATGCACCGCGCTTGGTTTGATACCCAGTTTCACCGGACCGATGCCTGTCGGGATATGCTTGGGCACACTGACGGAAATGTCCTGCCCACCGATCTTGCCATGCAGCAAATGATGCGCACCCAACGCTTCGACAATCTCGACATTGCAGTCAAAGCCATTGTCGACATGGATGTCGATATCTTCGGGCCGGATGCCGACCAGAAAATCGCCCTTGGCGTCTTTTGGTAGGGCGGTGTCGAGATGGATATCCTCGCCAATCATCGGACGGCCATCGCCGTTGACCTTGCCATTGAGCAGGTTCATCGGAGGCGCGCCCATGAAGCCGGCCACGAAGGTGGAGGCGGGATTGTTGTAGATTTCGTCCGGGGTGCCGATCTGCTCAATACGCCCTTCATTGAGGACGATGATCCGGTCAGCCATGGTCATGGCTTCGATCTGGTCGTGGGTCACATAGATGGCAGTGACACCGAGGCGGCGCTGTAGCGAGCGGATCTCGATGCGCATCTGGTTGCGCAATTTGGCGTCGAGGTTGGAGAGTGGCTCGTCGAACAGGAACAATTCCGGATTACGAACGATGGCGCGGCCCATGGCAACACGCTGGCGCTGGCCACCGGACAGCTGACTCGGGCGACGGTCGAGATAGTCGGTGAGATTGAGCATCTTGGCTGCATCCAGCACCTTCTGCTCGATCTCGGACTTGGGCAGACCACGATTTTTGAGGCCATAGCCCATATTTTTGGCGACCGTCATATGCGGATAGAGGGCATAATTCTGGAACACCATGGCGATGTTGCGCTGGGCAGGCTCGACATCATTGACGACCCGCTGGCCGATGGAGATCGTGCCGCCGGAGACCTCTTCAAGGCCGGCAATCATCCGCAACAGGGTGGATTTGCCACAGCCGGACGGGCCGACCAGAACGACGAATTCGCCGTCGGGAATTTTGAAGTTGCAAGGTTTGACCGCTTCGAACCCGTTTGGATAAATCTTGCGGACCATATCAAGCGAAACTGAGGTCATGATGGGTATCCTTATTTGTCGGATTCAGTGAGGCCCTTGACGAACCAGCTCTGGAAAAAGACCACGACAGCCACAGGCGGGATGACGGCCAGCAAAGCCAGCAGGTTGCCACGGCCATATTCGGGGATTTGCCCGTCATACATGGTCTGGGTGATCTGCTTGATGCCTCTGAGCAAGGTGAACATGCCTTCGTCGGTGGTGATCATGGTCGGCCAGAGATATTGGTTCCAGCCATAGACGAACATGATGATGAAGATGGCAGCGATCATGGTGCGCGACAGGGGCACCAAAATGTCGATGAAATATTTGATCGGCCCGGCCCCGTCGATGCGGGCGGCTTCGGACAATTCCTCTGGCACCGACAGGAAAAACTGGCGGAAGAAGAAGGTTGCCGTCGCCGAGGCCACCAAGGGCAGAATGAGGCCGGTATAGCTGTTGAGCAGCCCCAGCTTCTGGACGATCTCGTAGGAGGGCAGAATGCGCACCTCGAGCGGCAACAAAAGCGTGGTGAAGATCAGCCAGAAGGCAAAGGTGGCAAAGCGCAGGCGGAAATAGACAATGCCATAGGCCGCCATCATCGAAATGACGATCTTGCCAAGGGCAAAGCCAACCCCGAGGATCAGCGAGTTCTTGAACATGTTGAGGCCGGTATTCTCGCCGGAGAAACCGGACGCGCCGAACAGAGCCTTGTCAAGATTGTTGCCGAACTCGTCGCCGATGGTCAGGCCGGGGCCGTTTTTCAGCACATCGACGTCAGACATGGTGGTCATTTGCAGCACCATCAGCAGCGGCACGATCATCAGCAAGGCACCGAAAATCAGGATGCCGTGATCGACAATAGCGCTGAGTTTGATGCGGTTTTTCCAAGCCTTTGGCGTGGTGACCGGATTGGTTTCAGTTTGGTCAGTCATCATGCGCCCCTCAGGTATAGTGAATGCGCCGCTCGACGAGGCGGAACTGGAAGATGGTCATGGCCAGAACCAGCACCATCAGGATCACCGACTGGGCCGAAGAGCCGCCCAGATCGTTGCCGCGAAAGCCGTCGACATAGACCTTGTAGACAAGGGTCATCGGGTTGGAAGCCGGTTCCCCACGCAGCACCGTGTCGATCGTGCCGAAGGTGTCGAACAGCGAGTAGGTGAAATTGGTGATCAACAAAAAGAAGCCGGTCGGGGCCAGTAGCGGGAAGGTCACGTCCCAGAAGCGGCGCTGGGCCGACGCATTGTCAATGCGGGCCGCTTCCATCACCGAGCGCGGGATGGATTGCAGGCCGGAGAGGAAGAAAATGAAATTGATCGGAATCTGCTTCCAGACCGAGGCCGTGATCATGACAATCGCGGTGTCGGTATAGTCGAGGCCAACGCGGAAATCATAGCCGAACTGGGCGAGAAATTCGGTGATCGGGCCCCAGCGCTGGGAGAACATGACAAGGAAAATGAAGCCCGCGACCGGCGGCGCGACCGCATAGACCCACATCAGAAGCGTGCGATAGGTGCGCGCCCCGCGAATGACTTTGTCGGCCTTGACCGCAAAGAGCAGGGCAATGGCCAGCGACAGGAAGGTCACCGACACGCTGAAGACAATCGTGAAACCGGCAATTCTGAGATATTCGGCATTGTTGAAGATGTCGCGATAATTGTCGAAGCCAACGAAGGTGGATCCAAAACCAAACGGGTCTTCCAGATAGAAAGACAGGCGCAGGGCCTGCCATGCCGGCCAGTAGAAAAAGATGACAATGATCGACAGCTGCGGCAGCAGGAAGAACAAGGGCAGCCATTTGTTGTTGAATGTGGCGCGTTTCACGTCTTGGCCTCTTGAAGCTGGCGCCCTTGGACCACTCCCAAGATAGGGGGCAAACCCAAAGCGCAAAAGAGAAGAGACGACCGCGCGGGAAGCGCGATCGTCCTTTGGAGAGCTCAGAAATGCTTATTTCTGGGTCTTGGAGAAGCGATCAAGAAGGCCGTTGCCTTCTTTCTCGATGGCAGCCAGAGCGCTGTCGATGTCGGTTTCACCATTCAGGAAGCGGGTGAATTCACGGTTTTCGACGTCGCGGATCTGAACATAGAAGCCCATGCGGTAACCGCGGGTATTCTCGCCGGACTGCAGGGAGAGCTGCTTGATGCCAACTTCGGCAGCTGGGAAGCGGTCATAGTGACCGTCTTTTTTGGCCAGTTCGTAAGCCGCCGTGGTGATCGGCACATAGCCGGTCTGCTGGTGCCAGAAATACTGGATTTCAGGGGAGGTCAGGAACTGGAAGAAAGCAGCGGTTGCCTGATTTTCTTCAGCAGGCTTGCCGGACATGGCAAACAGGGACGCGCCACCGATGAAGGTCTGATAGCCTTCTTTGGTGATGGCTTCCCAGTAAGGCAGGTTGGTCGCAGACCATTTGAATGGCAGGTTCTTTTTCAACAGGCCACCGAAGGACCCCGAAGAGCCAATCCAGAGGGCAACATTGCCATCTTCGAATTGAGACTGATTGTCACCCCAAGAGGTGCCATAGAAACCGAAATATCCCTGATCCAGCCATTTCTTGACAGCGGTCCAGTGCATTTTCTGCTCTTTGGAATTGATCAGAATCTTGGTGCCTTTGGCGCCAGCATAGCCATTGTTGTTGGTGGCGAATGGCAGATTGTGGCGCGAGAAGAAGTTCTCGACAAATTCCCACGGCAGGTGAGACTGAGCGAAAGGAACGTAACCAGCATCTTTCAGGGCTGGAGCGGTTACTTTTTCAAACTCTTCGTAGGTTTTTGGGGCTTCAACGCCAGCTTTTTTCAAAGCATCTTCGTTGTAATACATGATTGGCGAAGAGGAGTTGAACGGCATGCCGATCATCTTGCCATCATTGTCCGCATAGAAGTAACGCACACCGGAAATGTAGTTTTCGATGTTGAAGTCTACACCATTGTCAACCAGCAGATCCTGCACGGGAACGGTTGCGCCTTTGGCGCCGATGATGGTTGCGGAGCCAGCATCAAAAACCTGCATGATGTTTGGCTGTTCGCCAGCGCGGAAGGCGGCGATGCCAGCGGTCAGGGTGTCTTCATAGCCGCCCTTGAAGACCGGGGTGATCTTGTAGTCGCTCTGAGAGGCATTGAATTTCTCAGCAATCGCATTGACGGTTTCGCCGAGCTGGCCGCCCATTGCATGCCACCAGGTGATTTCGGTTTGCGCCTGAGCGACGCCAGACATCAGGCTCAGCGCGACGCTGGCTGCTGCGATTTTCAAGAGTTTCATTGTTTGCTCCAAACAAATGTGCCTTACGGCTTGCATAAACATCACCGACATGCAGCTGCAGGTCGGATTTCAAAACCAATTCGGGTCACGACCCGATCTGTCGTCAGGCAGCCGTAAATCCTTGACCGGACAGGAAGCATTCCCTCCATGCTCCAGCCCGGCTCTGGTCGCGTCCTCATCGCGATTCTGAACTGACAATCCAGCCCAGCACCCCTGCCCGGCATCCTAGCCAAGGCACTTGATGAGGGATGAGACCAAATGAGATATTGCGTCCATCCTGCACACGTGTTCACATAGAGACCGAGTGTTACAGCGATGTGACGCATTGGTGGCAATTGTTTAAAATGATCAAATGCCCGGAGTGACCGGATGGACATGGCCAACAAGAATGACGACAACCAGACAGGGATGAGGCGTGGGCAACAGGGCCGCGGACGCCGGGTGACGGCGTCGGATGTGGCAAACGTTGCGCGGGTCTCCCGGTCCGCGGTGTCACGCGCCTTCACGCCCGGAGCCTATCTCGACAAGGACAAACGAGCGCTGATCCTGAAAACGGCTCGCCAGCTTGGCTATCGCCCCAACGCACTGGCCGCCAGCCTGCATGGCAGCAGCACCAATCTGGTGGGTGTGGTCGCCGGTTCGCTCGACAATCTGTATGATTCCGAATTTCTCGCCAAACTGGTTGCCGAGCTCAATCAGGCCAATAAATGGCCCTTGGTGCTGGCTGGCGGAGACAGCTGCATCGAAGACTCGATTCTCTCGATCCTCAATTACCCTCTTGATGCGCTGATCATACGAGGCGGCAGCATTCCCTCTTCGCTGATCGAGACCTGCGCCAAATTGAACATTCCCCTGCTCTTTTCCGGTCATGTGGTGGATGCCCCTTTCACCGATTGCGTCTGTTGTCGCAATGGAGCGGGCGCGGCTTTGGCGGTGGATCATCTGGTTGAACGTGGCCGCACGGCCTTTGGCTTTCTGGGCGGGCCATCCTCGCGCTCTTCGAGCCTGGAACGCCTCGAAGGCACAGAGGAAAGGCTCAAGCATCATGGTCTTGAGCTTCAGATCAGGCACTTTTGCGACTATAGCTATGAGAATGGCCGAAAGGCAGCCAAGGAGATGCTGGCGCAGGCCAAGCTTGATGCGCTGCTATGCGCCAACGATGCGATGGCGCTGGGGGCCTTGTCAGCGATCAGAGCGACACTCGGTCTAAAGGTGCCAGACGATCTGTCGATTATCGGCTTTGACGACGTGGCGCTTGCGGCATGGCCGGATTTCAATCTGACCACTCTGCGCAATCCCATCGACCAGACCGTAGCAGAAATCCTACGCCTGTTGGAGCTACGCCTCGACAGCCCGGACAAGCCCAATGAGGTCGTGCTGGTCGATCCGGTTCTGATGCGGCGCGGCACCGATTAATCACAGGCCGCTCTCAACTCACACTCCTCACACAAAGAGACCGCCTCCGTCTTCATCGCCATTGATGTCGAGAGACGTCTGGCCTATGTCTCTTTTGATACTCTTTCCTATCCCTGTTCCGACGGAGTGCCTTTGTCATGTTCGATACCAGCCATCCCATGTTTCGTCCGCTCTGGTTCCGTTTGGGCCTTTGCGCTTTCCTTATTTTCTGGACCGGGCTGGAATGGCACTTCGGCAATCAGACATGGATGATTTTGACCGGTGTGATCGCACTGGTCTGTATCTATAAACTTCTGATAGAGTATCAGCCACCCGCCCCCAAGGCAGACGGTGATGCGTCCAGCCTGCCAGACGATTCCCAAGACTGATCGATCAGAACCAAGCCACAGGATCCATGCCGATGACCACGAAACTTGCCGTTTCCATTGATGACATCCATCAGGCCGCCAAGCGGTTGCTCGGACATGCCGTCCGCACTCCGTTGCTTGAGTTCGAAGCCCTCAATGCACGGGTCGGCAAGCGGGTGCTTGTCAAGTTCGAAGGGGTACAACGCACTGGCTCGTTCAAGTTCCGTGGCGCCTATAATCGCCTCTCCGCCCTTGATCCTGCAGATCGGGCAAAGGGTGTGATTGCCTGGTCTTCTGGCAACCATGCCCAAGGGGTGGCAGCGGCTGCCAAACAGCTTGGCATGCCCGCCACCATCGTCATGCCTGCCGATGCGCCGGCAATCAAGATGAACAACACCAAGGGTTTTGGCGCCAAGGTCGTGACCTATGACCGTTACACCGAATCCCGCGAAGAGATCGCCCTTGCTCTGGCAAAGGAAACCGGCGCTGTGGTGGTGCCAAGCTACAATGACCCTTTCATCATTGCCGGTCAGGGCACGGTCGGGCTGGAAATGGTGGAGCAGGCACGCGCGGCAAATGCATCCATTGGCGCGGTGTTGGCCTGTTGTGGTGGCGGTGGGCTGTCGTCCGGCATCGCCACAGCGATCAAGGCCTATCATCCAGATGCTTGCGTCTATTCGGTTGAACCGGCCGGCTTTGACAGCATGGCCCGATCCCTTTCGAGCGATCAACCACAAGGCAATGCTGATAACGCCCGCTCCATCTGCGACGCTTTGCAATCGCCCTATCCGGGCGAAATGACCCTCGCGATCAACAAACAATTGCTGGCTGGCGGACTGGCCGTTAGCGATGAGGAAGTCAAGGAAGCGATGCGCTTTGCCTTCACCGACATGAAGCTGGTCACCGAGCCGGGCGGCGCAGCGGCGCTGACGGCTGCCTATTTTGGCAAGGTGCCCGATTTTGACGGCGATCTGGTGTTGGTGATTTCCGGTGCCAATGTCGATCCAGAGCTGTTTTGCCAGATCCTGTCTGGCGCATGATGCACGACACAGATATGGCACAAGCCTCCCTTTGAAAGGTGGCTTTCATTGAACTGTGCCTCATACCGGCAGGTGTGGCTTGTCTGCTTTTGCCTGATAGGTGAATGCGGGCATGTGGCTTTGCCGCCATGCGGCCAGCACCTGCGGGGCGTCGGTCTGAATGACGCCGATGCCCGCTTCGGTCAGACTGCCCCAAATGGCATCGGGAGCCTTCTGGGCTGCCTTGTCGGAAAACCCACAGCATGCGACCCTGTCGAGGGTGTTGACCCAAAGGGTGAGACCAGCCTGTTCAAACTCGGCACGATGGGCGACGAGCGTATAAAGACTGTCAAACCGTGCCTCGACAAGGGTTGCTTCGACGGCCCGCAACTGCTCGATCATGGCGCTGCAATTCTCGGCGTCAAAGCGGGTCTTGGGCATGACCATCAGGCCGTGCTCTTCCTCCAGCGCCAGCAAATACTGCGCGTCGACTTCCGTTTGCACGGTCACCTTGATCGAGGCCTCGCCCTGCATGTCCATCTGGGCGACCAGCTTGGCAACAAAGGCCAAATCCTCATCATGCTTGACATCGAGATTGAGAAAGATGCGCCGCTTGGCCAACTTCAGTGCCTCGGCCAAAGTCGGAATGACATGGTGGCTGAAGCCTGACCCCCTGCCGCCGCATCCCTGCCGCAGGGGCATCGCCTGCAACTGGGCAATCGACATCTGATGACACGGAAACTCCGATCCGGTCATACGGGTCAGCATTTCGTCATGCATCAGGAAAAAGACGCCATCATCGCTTCTCTGAATATCGATCTCTGCCACCTCGAAGCCGGCAGAGGCCGCCGCATCGATGGAGGCAAGGCTGTTTTCAGGCGCATTGACCCAATGGCCACGATGCGCAACGATTGCCGGTTTCAACATCAGTGCATTAAAGAAATTGCGATCCCGCATTTCGGGTCCCCCATGCGCTGGTTCCCACAAACCAGTCGCAGATTGATTCTGCAGCATCGGGCTGAGCAAGAGCCGGACAATGCCTTGAGCATTTTTCTGGCTGGACTATGACAGATACCCACGGGCAATTCATGCCCGTCATTGCATATTTCGGGTAGATTATCGAAATGCGACCCGCATTTTCAATTTTCCGGGGAACCCTTGTGAAAAACCACAAGGGTAGTGACTTTCCCGTATCTTGCGTCTACGTATTTATCCTGATTTTTACTTCGCGTAACGCAGTCCCGCCTGTTGGCCATCGTTCCAAACCACTTGAGCCGTACGCACTTCTGTGCCGATCTTGACGCGCACGGAGGAGGCTTTCAGGTCTTTTGGAAGACCTGACACACCGAGTCCGATCTTCGACATATCGGTGACGTCAACTTCAAACTGTTCCTTGTCGGTGATGATGAAGGCACGATCCTGCACTTTCGCACGGACAAAGCTGCGTTTGTCGGCATCTTTGAGTTCATTGCCGAGCGCGTCCGACAGCTCGTCAAGGATACTCAGAACCTCGTGACTGGCATCGTCCATTTCGTGAAGCGCAGTGAAAGCTTCGCTTAGATCGCCCTTTTCATAAAGGGCGAGCGCTTTCTTGGCCGATGAATGGACACGATCATGGGGGGCAAGAAGAGACTTGAAGATCGCGTTGGAACTAATGCTTGAATTGCCGATTCCTTCATACCATTTGCCCAGACGGCAGTCGTGATGATCCGGTACGTCACCGGACTGCCACTCATTGCGCCCCATGACAGCATCCAGCACGTGTTTCTTGAACAACACATGGTCGATTTTCGCCATCTCGCACAGGGACCGGTTCGAACTGCCCTCAAACCAATCGGTCGCACTGCGGGAGAATTGATCGTTGCTTTCCTGCATGGCCTTGACCATTCCCTGCAGCGTGCGCTCATTCTCGCTGGTCAGATCAGCAACTCCGGTGACACTGCCAGCAATTTCATGGCTGGCCTTGGTCTGTTGCTGCAAAATGGTAGACACTTCATGCATCGAGCCGGACACTTCCGTGACCTGACCGCGCAGCTGTTCCATCATCTGGTTGGCCCCCAGAATTCTGTCCTGACCTTTTTCGATGGCATCAAGCGACCCGCTGATCGAGGACTGAATGGAAGCCATGCCCTGATTGAGCGAGTGAATGCGAGTCGATATATCTTCCGCCGCCTTGTTGGAAAGGGACGCCAGTTCCTTGACTTCGGCCGCCACGACAGCAAAGCCCTTGCCTGCTTCGCCTGCGCGGGCCGCTTCGATGGTCGCATTGAGGGCCAACAGATTGGTCTGGTTGGAAATGCTTTCAATGACCGACAGAAATTCTCCGATCTGGTGGGAGGCCTCCATCAGCCCGGTCAAACTGTTCTCGGTCTGCTTGGAGGTCTGAGCAATGTCATTCATGGCATCAAGCACGGTGCCCATGGCTTCCATACCTTCGGTGACCGACTTGGTGGCATGGTTGGCATTCTGCGACGTGCTGTCACTATTGTCCGAAATTTGCTCAGTCGAAGCCACAAGCTCGGAGACCGCTGCCGAGATGGCTTGGCCGCTTTCTGACGCCGTATGCGTATTGCGCGCCAATACTGCCATATCCATCGAGATCGAGTTGATGTCCTGCAAGGTCTTGGCAAGATTTTTCAGGTTCCTGAGGCTGGTTTCTTCTTTGAGTTTCTCTTCTGCCACCCGCTGGACCGTGCCGTTGAAGGCACCAATCGAGGTTACTATATCGATGAAAAAGCGACCAATCAGCGCCTGCAACTGTTTGCTGGCCCGACCCGGATGGAGCTTGTTCTTCGAGATAACCAGCGGGATCACCTGTTGCAGGATGCTGCCATAGGAGGAAACATACCACTGGACGCTGAGATCGGTTCGGACATGCGCTTCACCGACACGGATACAATGGCCCTCAAATTCCAAATCCGTTTCATTGTTCAGGATGAACTCCCAGTGCTTGGTCTGGGCCTTTTTCAGATTCTCAACCTTGCTCCCACCATCGCCCAATTTGGCGGACAGTTCAGGATAGTCGGTCAGGTCCTTGTAGAAACGGTCAAGAATGCCGGGAAGCTCGGGCGCAATGGTACGCCAGGCTTCCGAAGCAACCTGAGTTTGCGTGTTCGGGCCGGACAAAAAGTCCACATAGATGTCACGCACGCCGTCTTGTGCGGCTTTTTTCGGAGGAAGGGGCTGAGCTGCAGCTGATTTCATAGCAAATCACCTTGATCTGTGGTTGCAACAATCAGACCTTAGTCAAGTTAATATTTACTTTTGATCGCAATCGACAAATTGGTAAAAACTTCAGAAAACGGCGAATTCACGTCATTTCAGTGACAAAACTCCTCTCTGAGGCTCAACATTGGATCCAATTTTGATCAATCTCACCATAAGTTCTTTTACTTACAGCAATTCAGTTAATCTGCAGGCGGATAAACTGTCTGGGCCTTGACGGTTGAGTAAACAAAACTCGTGTCGATTGACGCCACGCCACCAATCGGGTGGATTTTGGAGCGGATGAAGCGCTCATAATGGTCGAGCCCGGGCACCAGAACCCGCAATTGATAATCCATCTGCCCGGTCAGGACATGGCATTCGAGCACTTCATCGATGGCCTGAATATGGCGCTCGAAATTGCGCACCGCATCTTCATTGTGTCGCTCAAGGCGGATGCGGACAAAGACCATCACGGGCAACCCGTAAGCAACCGGATCAACATTGGCACTGTAGCCTTTGATCACGCCTTTTTCCTCCAGAATGCGCACACGGCGCAGGCAGGGGGAAGGAGAGAGATTGACCTGTTCAGCCAGCTCCAGATTGGTCATGCGCCCATTCGCTTGCAAGGCACGAATGATCTGTCGATCCTTATTGTCCATTTTAGGCCTCCATGTTGGCAGATAATGCCAAAAATTACCGCTTCATTAGCAATATTGGCACCATCTACCAAAAGGAATAGGGCAAAATGGTGAAAAGCGAAAAGGACAAAAATAATGACCAATCATCAACAGGGATTTTCCACCCGCGCGATCCACCATGCCTATGATCCGCAGGAGCATGAGGGTGCCTTGACACCCCCGTTGCATCTGACATCGACCTTTGCCTTTGAATCAGCGGAAGCCGGTGGCGAGATGTTTGCCGGTGAACGTGAGGGCTATATCTACAGCCGGATTTCCAATCCGACCTGCGCCCTGCTTGAGCAACGCATCGCAACTCTGGAAGAGGCCGAAGCCGGGCTGGCGCTGGCCTCCGGTATGGGGGCCATCACGGCAACCCTCTGGACCCTGCTGTCACCGGGAGACGAGGTGATTGTCGACGAGACGCTTTATGGCTGTACTTTTGCCTATCTGCATCACGGACTGGCCAAATTTGGCATCACCATCACCCATCTCGATTTGACCGACCCGGCCAACCTGCAGGTGGCAATCAGCGACAAGACCAAGCTTGTCTATTTTGAAAGCCCGGCCAATCCGAATATGCGTCTGGTTGATATCGAGGCGATTGCCTCAATCGCGCATGCTGCCGGGGCAAAGGTGGTGGTCGACAATACCTATGCCACCCCTTACCTGACCCGCCCGATTTCGCTGGGCGCCGATCTGGTGGTGCATTCAGCGACCAAGTATCTCGGCGGTCATGGGGATGTGATTGCCGGTTTTGTGGTTGGCTCCACCGAGCAGATTACCGAGATCCGGCTCTATGGCATGAAGGATATGACCGGCGCGGTGATGGCCCCTTTCAATGCGATGCTGATCCTGCGTGGCCTTAAGACCCTTGCACTGCGGATGGATCGCCATTGCGCCTCGGCGCTGACGGTGGCCAATTGGCTGGAACAGCAACCCGGTGTCGACCGGGTCTATTATCCGGGGCTTGATAGCTTTGGGCAGAAAGAATTGGCAGCCAAACAGATGCTTAAGCCCGGCGGCATGATCGCGTTCGAACTTGAAGGCGGGCTTGAAGCAGGGCGGACGCTGATGAACCGGCTCAAAATGATCCAGCGGGCCGTGTCTCTGGGGGATGCGGAAACCCTCATCCAGCACCCCGCTTCGATGACCCATTCCACTTATACCGCAGAAGAGCGGGCCGAACATCTGATCAGCGACGGCCTGATCCGCATGTCGGTCGGGCTTGAAGAGGTGGCGGACATTTTGTCGGATCTCAAGCAGGCGATGGACACTGGCTCCGTATGACGAAATCGGGCATTCTCTGGCATGATTCGATCTCCGACTGAGTGCTAGAGAGTTGCCCATGGCCAAGAAGACAGCGATCAAGGAAACCGCACTTTACGAACCGGTGAAGCAGTTTCTGGTTGCTCAGGGCTATGAGGTAAAGGGCGAAGTGGGCGCAGTCGATATCGTCGGCTGCCGAGCGGAAGACGATCCGGTTGTGGTCGAGCTGAAAACCGGCTTTACCCTCACCCTGTTTCATCAGGCAATCCAACGCCAGAGCATGACCGATGCTGTTTATATCGCCGTGCCGCAAGGCTCCGGCAAAGCCTATCATCGGGCGTTCAAGTCGAACAAGAGCCTGTGCCGTCGCCTCGGGCTGGGGTTGATCACCGTGCGACTGGGCGACATTCCGGCATCAGCTCTGGTTACCGTGCATGTGGACCCGGCCCCCTACAAGCCCCGCCAGATGAAGCCGCGCAAAACGAGGCTTTTGCGCGAATTTGCCCGCCGGGTCGGCGATCCCAATGAAGGGGGGCAGACCCGCAAGGGTCTGATCACCTCTTATCGGCAGGACGCGCTCAAATGTCTCAAATTTCTCTCGCAGGCGGGTGCGACCAAAGCATCGGACGTTGCCAAGGCGACCGGGGTGGAGAAGGCCCGCCCCATCATGGCAGATGACCATTATGGCTGGTTCGAGCGGGCGGATCGCGGCATCTATCAAATGACACCGAAGGGCGAAGCCGCCCTTGAGCAATTTCGCGACGAGCTGGCGGGACTTGATGTCACGCTTGCGGACGGGGCAGCAAAGGCGTAAATCCTGAAGTGAGACCGTCCCCCTGTTCGGAGCCATCCATGAAGATCGCCCTCACATCGCAGAATTTCAAAACTGTCACCAATCATGCGGGCCGCGCCCGACGCTTCCTCGTCTATCAAGTCGAAAGTGGTCAGCCGCCGGTGGAGATCGAGCGCATTGATCTGCCAAAGGACATGTGCATTCATGAATTGGGCGGGCAAATGGTGGCCCATCCGCTCGATGCTGTGGATGTGTTGATCTCTGCATCCTTCGGTCCCGGCTTTGCCCGCAATATGGCACGGCGCAATGTCATTGCCAGCCTGACGGAAGAGACGGATCCGATCCGGGCAATCGAGCAGTTTGTGGCAGATGGGCAGCGTCTACCGGGTGGTGAAGGATGCGGCCATGATCACAATCATGGGCACGGGCACGATCATGAGGATGGGCAGGATACGTGCCACTGTCACTGAGATCCCATAAATCGGCCACATAACGCGAACGCGGATCAGGTGACATCCAGTATCCGCGTCTCAGGATGATCACGGGTCATGGCCTCACACCAAGTGTCCACCTGATCGTCGGCAACCAAAGCAACAATTGCCCCGCCAAACCCGCCGCCGGTCTGGCGGGCCCCCTTGGCGCCAGCTGCGAGCGCAGCTTCAACCAGAGCGTCGGTTTCCGCCACCGTGATGGCATAGTCATCGCGCTGGGAGGCGTGACTTTCGACCATCAGGCGGCCAAAGGTGTCAGCGTCGTGGGCTTTCAAGGCTGCGACCCCATCAAGCACCCGTTGGTTTTCGGTGACGATGTGGCGGGCGCGGCGGGTTTCCACCCCGCCCAACGCTTCGATCCGATCCAGATCCTCCATCCCGACATCACGCAACTGGTTGATGCCGAGCATTGCGCAGGCGCTGGCGCATTCCTTTACCCGTTGCTCATAGGAGCCGTCGGTTAGTTTGTGGGTGACGCCGGAATGAAGCGTGATGATCTTGTGGTCAGGGAAAAGCGGAGCGAGTTCATACTCCATAGACCGGGCATCGAGAAACAGCGCCATCGCTTCCGCGCCAACGGATGAGGCAAACTGATCCATGATGCCGCAAGGCATGCCAACAAACTCATTCTCCACCTTGCGAGCCGTATGGGCGATGGCGACCGGATCGACGGACACCCCCAAATAGGCAGCAATGGCGCGTAGGCTGACCACTTCCAATGCGGCGGAGCTGGAAATGCCCGCCCCCATCGGCAGACTGCTGCCAATGGCAAGCCGATAGCTTGCATTCAGGTCCGGCTTATGATCGGAGAGCTGGAAACTGCCAAGAATGAAGTCACTCCAATGGTTGGACTTGCTGCCTTTGAGCGCGATGTCACAGATTTCATCGAAAGATTGGCTATAAAGCGTGGCAAAGCCGGGTTTTTCTCCTGGACCGATGGCAATGCAGACTTCCAGTGTCAACGGCATGGGCAGGACATAGCCGCCATTATAGTCGGTATGCTCGCCCAGCAGATTGACCCGGCCGGGGGCAGTGGTGACATGGGCGGGTTTGGTGCCAAACTGCGCCTCATAGGCATCGGAAACACTTTGTATCAGGCTGTCATGGCTCATTTCGCCGCTTCCTTGTAATGAATATCCGACAGGCTGCGGAGCCGTTCGGCTGCACTTTCGGCGGTCATGTCCCGTTGGCTTTCGGCCAGCATCTCGAACCCGACCATGAATTTGCGCACCGTGGCGGAGCGCATCAGAGGCGGGTAGAAATGGGCGTGCAACTGCCAATGGTCAAAGCTGCCCTTCATGGTTGGCGCGCCGTGCCAGCCCATTGAATAGGGAAACTCGGTCTGGAACAGATTGTCATAGCGGCAGGTCAGGCGTTTGAGGATATCGGCACAACCATTGCGCTCGCCATCCGTCAGATCGGTGAGGCGCAACACATGGCGTTTGGGCATGACAAGGGTTTCAAACGGCCAAGTGGCCCAATAGGGCACAACAGCGATCCAGTCATCATTCTCGACGATGGTTCGCTCACCGCGCGCGCTTTCAGAATTGGCATAATCGACCAGAAGGATCGTGCCATGTTTGTCATGATAGGCCTTTTGATGGTCGTCTTCACGAGCAATTTCGTTGGGTAGATAGTTGGTTGCCCAGATCTGGCCATGGGGATGGGGCTGGGAGCAGCCCATCATCTCACCCTTATTCTCGAACAGAGCCACCCAACCATAGGTCTGGCCCAACTCCGCGAGTTGATCGGCCCAAAGATCCACCACCTTGCGAATGCTGGCCCGCGAGAGCTCGGGTAGGGTCAGGTCGTGGCGTTCGGAAAAGCATATGACGCGCGCCGTGCCCCGCACGGTCTCACTGATAAACAGGCGTTCGTCCCCTGCCCGGTCCAGCGGCGTGTCGGTCAACAGGGCCGGGAAATCATTGTCAAAGACATAGGGCCCGCGATAGAGCGGGTTGACCGCACCAGACGTTCGAGCATTGCCGGGGCAGAGATAGCAGCCCGGATCATGGGCCGGCTTGTTGCTGACAATCGGTTTTTCCTCTCGGCCCATCCATGGCCGTTTGTTACGATGTGGGGAGACCAGCACCCATTCGCCTTTCAAAGGATTGAAACGCCGGTGCGGGTCGTCCTCAAGATTGATTGCACGCATTGTTTACTCCCTTTGTTGGGCCTGTTGCCGCATGTTCGCTCACGTCATTTTTACCGGAAAGAGTATGACTTTTCAATAGATGAAATAGAGTTTCATTATTTGAAACATATAGTTATAGAAACGAAAAGGGCCGCCTCTGGCGACCCTCACTCTCTGGTTTGTGCTGGTCCAATCCAATCGGATCAGGCCGAAATCGGCTCCAAATCGAAGGCCGCGGCCATCAACTGTTTTGTGTAGAGCTCACGCGGGGCATCAAAGACCTGATCGGTGAGGCCTTCTTCGACGATTTCGCCCTGCTTCATCACCATGACATAGTCGGACATGGCCCGCACGACCGTCAGATCGTGTGAGATGAAAAGGTAGGACAAATCATGGGCCTTTTGCAGATCACGCAGCAATTCAACGATCTGCTTCTGGACCGAGCGATCAAGAGCGGATGTCGGCTCATCGAGCACCACGATGCGGGGTTTAAGCACCATCGCGCGGGCAATGGCAATCCGCTGACGCTGACCGCCTGAAAATTCATGCGGATAGCGGTTGCGCATCGCCGGATCGAGCTGAACTTCCTTCAAGGCCTCGATGGCCCGTTGATCCCGTTCCTTGGCAGAAATGCCGGGCTGATGGACCAGAAGACCTTCGGTGATGATCTGGCCGACCATCATGCGCGGCGACAGGGAGCCAAAGGGATCTTGAAAGACCAGCTGCAACTGACGACGATGCCGCCGCATGTCTTCATCAGAGATTGTGTTCATGTTCTTGCCATCGAGCATTACGTCACCGGTGGCATTGTTGAGCCGCAGCAATGCCCGACCAAGGGTCGATTTGCCCGACCCGGACTCCCCCACAATGCCGATGGTCTGGCCTTTGCGCAGACGGATGT
The DNA here is from genome assembly GCF_003324485.1 of Cohaesibacter intestini. Classification (NCBI taxonomy): domain Bacteria; kingdom Pseudomonadati; phylum Pseudomonadota; class Alphaproteobacteria; order Hyphomicrobiales; family Cohaesibacteraceae; genus Cohaesibacter; species Cohaesibacter intestini. The sequence continues at coordinate 385,925 of NZ_QODK01000001.1, forward strand.
CTACGTCATTCACCGCCTTGAGGGCGTGAGTATGCTGACCAAACAGCCCCTCGGTGATGTTGAAGGTGACGTTGACATTCTTGCCTTCAAGCAAGGTCGGCGCATCGATGGGAGGGGCAACCTTGATGCCTTCGGGCTCGGCGGAGAGCAGCATCTTGGTATAGTCATGCTGCGGATTGTTGAAGATGGCTTGGGTTTCCCCCTCTTCCACCACTTCGCCGGTTTTCATCACATAGACCCGGTCGGCAAAGCGCTTGACGATGTTCAGGTCGTGGGTGATGAACAAAATGGCCATGCCCAGCTTCTTTTGCAGCTCGGCAAGCAATTGCAGGATCTGGGCCTGAATGGTCACGTCGAGCGCCGTGGTTGGCTCATCGGCAATCAAAAGGTCCGGATTGTTGGCAAGCGCCATGGCGATCATCACACGCTGACGCTGGCCGCCGGACATTTCGTGGGGGTAGGATTTGAGCCGTTTTCTTGGCTCGGGGATCCCCACCATCTCGAGCAGTTCCAGTGCCCGGTCCATGGCGCGCTTCTTGTCCATCTTCTGATGCACCCGAAGCGGCTCACAGATTTGCCGCCCGATCGTGTAGAGCGGGTCAAGCGAGGTCATGGGCTCCTGAAAGATCATGGTCATCTTCGAACCGCGATAGCTGTTGAGCTTGCGTCGTGGTAAGCCGAGAATTTCATCACCGGCATATCTGACCGAACCGGTCGCCTGACCATTGTCGGCCAACAGGCCCATGGCCGACATCATGACCTGGCTCTTGCCTGAGCCGGATTCACCCACCACCGCGACGGTTTCGCCCTTTTGCACGGTCATATTGATGCCGCGCACAGCGTGGATGTCCTTGTCAGAATTGGTCTCGAAATGGACATTGAGATTTTCGATTTCGAGCAAAGGTGCCTTGTTTTCCATTGTCATCACTTGCTCCTATCGATCCTTCGGATCCAACGCGTCACGCAGACCGTCACCGATGAAATTGAGCGCGAACAGGGTCGTGGTGAGGAAAATGGACGGGAAGATCAGCATCCAGCCAGCCCCCTGCAGATTGCGTGCGCCTTCAGAGATCAGCACACCCCAAGAGGTCATCGGCTCCTGAACCCCAAGGCCAAGGAAGGACAGGAAACTTTCCAGCAGAATAACCTTTGGCACCAAGAGGGTGACGAAAATCACCACAGGCCCCAGCGTGTTGGGAATGACATGGCGACGCAGTATGCCGCGCGCCCCGACGCCCATCGCTTCAGCCGCGAGTACATATTCCTGCCTCTTGATCGACAGGGTCTGACCGCGGACGATCCTCGCCATATCGAGCCACTCGACAGCCCCCACGGCTATGAACATCAGGACAAAGTTTCGCCCGAAAAACACCACCAGAAGGATGACGAAGAAGATGAATGGCAGGGAATAGAGCACATCAACAACGCGCATCATAATCAAATCGGCCCGGCCACCCAGATAGCCCGACAACGAGCCATAGGTGACGCCGATCAACAGGGCAACGCCGGACGCCAAAAGGCCGATCAACAAGGACACGCGACCGGCAATCAGGGTGCGGGTCATCAGGTCGCGCCCGTTGGCATCGGTGCCAAAGTAGAAATGCATCTTGTCGATCTCGGCGATCAGGGTGGCGCTTTTCTTGTCTTCGGAGAAGGCCTCGAACCGCGCATTGGTGAACAGATCAGACCGGTCGACATATCGCACGGTATTCTCGCGGATGGCACGCCGGGAAGACTCCACCTTGGCGATCACTTGCGTGTCGGTGATCTGCACATCACTTGCGGTCAGGCGGGCGCGTTTGAGCACCTTCTCAAGCACAGGCGAGATCGCATCCTGACGCGGATAGGTCTGCATGGAAGCTGGCACTTTGACATAATCCCGATAAACCGCATCGAATGAATGTGGCGACAGCATTGGGCCGAAGAAGCAGGCCACGGTAATGACGAAAAGAGCGATGAAAGACGCCATGGCGGCGCGGTTGGCGCGCAAGCGGGCCCAGGCATCGTCCCACAGGGAGCGGCCAACCTGCGCCTCGATGACGCGTTCGGTGGCCTGTCCGGCTGGAGTTTTCAGTTTTTCTGGGGTCATGTGTTTCTCAATCGTACCGCACGCGTGGATCGAGCCAGGCATAGAGCAGGTCAACGATCAGGTTGAAAATCATGATGAAGACGGCAATCACAATCACGGTGCCCATGACGAGGGTATAGTCGCGATTGAGTGCGGCCTGAACGAAATAGCGGCCAACGCCGGGGATGCCATAGATGGTTTCGATCACCACCGAGCCGGTCAGCAGGGCGGCAGCGGCCGGACCTGCATAGGAGACCACCGGCAACAGGGCGCCGCGCAGGGCATGGACCACGACCACCATCCATTGCGGCAGGCCATTGGCCCGCGCGGTGCGGATATGGTGGGAGCGCAAGGCTTCAATCATCGAGCCACGGGTCAGGCGGGCCACGATGGCCACCTGCGGCAGGCCGAGGGTCAGGATGGGCAGCAGCTTATTTTCCCATGCGCCATTGTTCCAGCCACCGACGGGCAACCAGCCGAGCATGACGCCGAAAATCAGCGTCAGAACCGGGGCGACCACGAAGTTGGGAATGGTAATGCCCATGGTGGCCATGGTCATGACCGCATAGTCGGGACCCTTATTCTGTTTCAGGGCCGCCAGAATACCCAGCGATCCACCGACAAGCAGCGCCAGCAGAAGCGCAAAGCCACCGATTTCGATGGAAATCGGCAGTCCCTGACGGAACAGGTCGCCAACGGTGAAGTCACGGAAGAAGAAGCTTGGGCCCAGATCTCCTCTGAGCACGTTGCCCATATAGATCAAATATTGTTCCCAGATGCTTTTGTCGAGCTGATAGATCTTGTTCAGATTCTCCATCACCTTGGCTTCGAGCGGACGTTCGAGATCGAACGGACCACCGGGAGCCACACGGATGAGGAAGAACGAGATGGTGACAATGAGAAACAATGTCGGGATAGCGGTCAGCAAACGCTTGAGCACATATCTCAGCATAGTGCGTCCTTCTCGGGCGTATCTCTTTTATTGCTGGTTTTCAGGGTCCAGTCGGATACGCGTTTTACCTGGAATTCAGGATATCCGTCTCGCAATTGGCGAGACAATATCGCAAACGGTCTTCGTCCGCTTGCAGTCGAGTTGATCAGGGTGTCGTCAACGAAGGACCAAACCCATGCTCGCTCTTACCGTTTGACTGCGCGGACTTCGACCGGACCATAGCCGGAAAATCCCCGAGCCGTTTTGACTCAGGTTAAATGCGCAGGATCTTGGTTTGTTTCATTGGTAGCGAGCATCGTGTGATCCGGATGCTAACCTGTTGCAATCAACGGATCTTTCCGATGAAAGGGCCGCCACAGGGGCAGCCCTCTCCTTTGGATCAGGTCCTTAACCTTCCACAGACATCCAACGGGATGGGTGGATGTTGAGGAGGTTGTCCTTGAAGCCTTTGAGCTTCGGAGACACCAGATTCATGGAGCCGTAATACATCAGCGGAATGAACGGCAGATCGCGCATGAAGAGCTTTTCAGCTTCGAGCAGATAGCCTGCACGCTCATCCAGATCGACCGTAGCAGCAGCTTTGTCCATCAGGGCATCATATTCCGGGTTCTTGTAGTTGGCATAGTTGAAGCCATCATTGTCGGATTCGACCATGAACAGGAAGTTCTGCGGATCGGAATAGTCGCCAATCCAGCCAGCACGCGCGACATCATAGTCGCCTTTGTCGCGCAAATGGGCATAGTGGGTTTTGGTGTCCGTGTTGAGCAAAGTAACCTTCACACCAATCGGCTTCCACATGTCAGCGATCGCCACAGCGGTGTTCTTGTGGTTCTCGGAGGTATTGTAGCGGATTTCGATTTCCAGCGGATTGTCTTCGCTGTAGCCAGCTTCCTCAAGCAACGCACGGGCCGCATCTTCACGATCCAGCTGGTCCATGTCCTTATAGTCGGCAAAGGCAGGCTCGCCATAGTTGCCGATGCCCGGTGGCACGAAGGAATAACCGGCAACCATCGTATCGCCCCAGATTTCCTCAGCGAGAAATTCGCGGTCAATGGACATGGAGAGCGCCCGGCGAACCTTGGGATCCTTCAGTTTTTCCTTGTCAGCCCTCACGGCATAATAATAGGTGCCGAGATATGGCGCGACGCGGAACTGATCCCCCAGTTCTTTTTTCATGAAATCGATCTGCTCGACCGGCGCGTCATTGTTGGAATGCAGCTCACCGGCCTGGAAGCGGCGCAACGCAGCACCGCGGTCTTCGGTCGGGTAGAACATCACCGAGTCGATTTTGACATTGTCGGCATCGTGGAAATATTTGTTCTTTACCGTCTTCACGTGGCTGTTCGGAACGAACTCGGCCAAGGTGAAAGGCCCATTGGAGACGAAATTCTCCGGCTGAACGAAGTCACTACCATATTTCTCGACGGTTGCCTTGTGCACTGGCAGGCCGGTCTGGTGACCGAGCAGCTCGATGAAATAAGGGGTCGCAGCTTCCAGTGAGATTTCAAGGGTCTTGTCATCAAGCGCCTTGACACCCAGCTCGGCTGGCTTCAACTCGCCCTTGTTGACTTTTTCCGCATTCTTGATCGGATAGAGAATGTTGGCATATTTTGCGCCGGTTTCCGGAGTCTGGATACGCTGCAGCGAGAAGACGAAATCATGGGCGGTCACCGGATCACCGTTGGACCATTTGCCATTGTCACGCAGTTTGAAGGTGTAAACCAGACCGTCGTCAGAAACCGTCCAGCTTTCCGCTGCGCCAGGGATGGTTTTGCCATCAGCGCTATAGGAAACAAGACCTTCATAGAGATCACGCAGGATATGCGCTTCATAGACGGTCGATGTCTTATGCTGATCGAGGGTTTCGGGGTCCGCAGCGTTGCCACGGTGGTAGACCATTTCTGCGCTTGCAGAAGTCGCCACGAGCGGCAGCGCACAGGCGCCGGCCAGCAGCATCGCTGCAATGGTTTTCTTTAGCATCAAATTGACTCCCTGTTGTTCCCTAAAGACTTGGTGCTTTAGCGTCGGAGAAGTTAAATCGAATAATCCGAAACTGGCAAGCCTTTCACATCATTTTACCTGCAACAGCTCGTCAAACGAATGATTGTTGTGATTGTTCTGTGGTTATCGAAAGAAAGTAATTGCGCCTATTTTTGGCACCAATGTCTGGTGGTCAAATACAACCAAAACGATTTTCAAGATCCGTCCCCACCGCTTTTATGCGTGTTTTCACCCATTTCCGGTTCCGAGCATCTAGGGCAGGTTTCTATCTATAAGTACAATATCTTAGCTTTAGTCTCTAATTGGGACAACTTATTAAATAAAACGTGAATTCAGAGGTAAAATATGGTGCATTTTGCGTCATATCGGTAAGTCAGTAATATTTTACTAACCATTTCAACCTGTAATAGGTGCCTGTGTGATGGCAAAAGGATTCAACAACATGCCCTATGATTCGCGGAATGGTCCGAGCGGGTCGGACAAACCAACCTCAAGACAAGAAGTCTCAGGTTCAATCTCCTTGATGAAGAAGCTCAAAATCGGTACGCGCATCTATATCGGCTTTGGCATTTTGCTTGTGACCATGGTGGCGCTGGTTCTGTCCAGCATCATCGAGCTGAAAGGGTTGGGAACCGCTTTCACAGCAACGAAAAACATGTCCCGTCAGGCGGCCCTAAGCGCTGACATTCGCGCAACGGTCTATGATGTACAGCTCAAGGCGGCATCCTACATCAAGAGCGGTGAAGAGGAAGATCAGCGTGCTTTCGTCAAAGGGCAGGAGCATCTGCGCGAGCTGATCGCCAGCGCGCGGGGAGTCATGACCGCGCCGACCTTCAGGGCTGCCATCACCTCTGTCGAGACGGAGATGGAATCCTACAAGAATGCCTATCAGCAGATCGCCACCCAGATGCAGATGCGCCATGATGTCGTCTATAACATTCTGTCGCCGACCGGCATGGCGATCCTGAACAATCTGTCACATATTGCGAACGAAGCCTCCAGAGCCCAATCCTATGAGGCCGCCCTGCAGGCAGGCATAGCGCAACAGGACCTGCTCAAAGCACGCCTGTTGGTCATGAAATTTCTTGATGTGAACTCGGCCGATCTGGCAAATCAAACCAAGGGGGAATTCAAATCCCTTGAAACGATGCTGAGCAAACTGGAAGACAATCTCAGCGAGACCGGACTGCGCACCAAGTTGGCGCAGGTTCGTCAGGATGTGGCGGAGTATGTCCGCTCCTTTGAGCGTCTTGTGAAGTTGATCAATGAACGCAACACCCTGCGCGACAATGTGCTCGACATGAATGCCAAGGCGATGATTGCGTTGACGGCACAAATCGAACAGATGATCGAAACCGACAGCAACACGCTGAGTGATGAGACCACACGCAATCTGGATAGTGCCCAACGCTTTCAGCAGATCTTTGGCCTGCTGGCGGTCTTGTTCGGTCTGGTCGCCGCGATCTTCATCGCCCGAGGCATTGCCAAACCGGTGGTCATTCTGACCCATGCCATGAAGCAACTGGCCGACGATGATCTCGGTGTCGATGTGCCGGGATGCGAGCGCGGGGATGAACTGGGCGAAATGGCCACTGCCGTGGAGGTCTTCAAGCAAAATGGCATTCATAGCCGCGAGCTGGAACAGCAGCAGGCTCTCGCCAAACAGCAGGCTGAAGAAGAGAAGCATCAATTGATGATGCAGATGGCCGACGACTTTGATGATCATGTGGGTGGCATCGTCAATGCGGTTTCCAGTGCCTCGACGCAACTGAGCGGCACCGCGCAATCCATGTCGGATGTCTCGGAGGAGACCGCACAGCAGGCGTCGCAGGCCTCGGCCGCCTCGACCCAGACCTTGAGCAACGTGCAGACCATTGCCTCGGCCACCGAAGAAATGACCGCCACCATCGGAGAAATCAGCGAGCAGGTTGCTCTGGCTGCCAATGCTGCGGTGGAGGCCGTCGAAAAGGTCAACGAGACCAACCAGCAAATGGTCGCACTGGCAGGAACGGCCGACAATATCGGCAAAGTGGTCGAAATGATCGCCAGCATTGCCGAACAGACCAACCTGCTGGCGCTCAATGCCACCATAGAATCGGCACGTGCCGGGGCTGCAGGCAAGGGCTTTGCTGTGGTGGCGGGCGAGGTGAAGGCGCTGGCGGGTCAGACAGCCAAAGCAACCGAGGAGATCAGCCAACAGATCTCCAGCATTCAGGGAGCCAGCAAGCAGGCTTCCGGCTCGATGGAAAGCGTCAGTACGGTCATTCAGAGGGTCAGCGACATTTCGACCGCCATTGCGGCGGCAATGGAAGAGCAGAATACCGCCACCCACGAAATTGCCGGCAGCATCAATCAGGCTGCGCAAGGGTCTGAAGTCGTGAATACCAACGTTGAGGCCGTCTCGGATGCATCCAAGCGGGCAGGTGCCGCCTCAAGCGAAGTCATGAGCGCGGCGGGAGAATTGTCGGAACAGGCGGAGAATCTCAAACTCGAAGTCGAGCGGTTCATCCGACAGGTGCGGACCGGCTAATCAGGCCCGCACCACTTGTCAGCACACAAAACCCGGAAAAGAGCCTGTCTTTTCCGGGTTTCTTCTTGGTTGCGGGGTCTTGTTGTTTATTCGACGGTTGCTCCTAGCGCCAGCATGGCGCCGCGCAATTCGGCCAGACCTTTGAGGCGCCCGATCGCCGGATAGCCGGGGTTGGAGCGGCGGGTCAGATCATCCAGAATCTGGTGCCCATGGTCGGGGCGGAATGGCAGTGAGCGCCCCAGCCGATCCTCAAGAGCCTTGAAGGCCCGGATGACTTCAACCATATCGACGTCGCCACCGAAATGATCCGCTTCATAGAAGCTGTTGCCATCACGCTTGGTGGCGCGCAAATGGAAGAAATGGATCACGTCGGCAAATTCCTCGATCATCGCGACCAGATCGTTGCCTTCGCGCACCCCATAGGAGCCGGAGCAGAGGGTAAAGCCGTTGGCCGGGCTGTCATTGATGGCCCGCAGGGCGCGCATATCCTCGATAGTGGAGACGATGCGCGGCAGACCGAACATCGAGCGCGGAGGGTCATCAGGATGGATGGCCATGGTGGCCCCCACTTCATCGGCGACCGGCAGAACGCCATTGAGGAAGTCGGCCAGATGGGCGCGCAGGCGGTCCTGATCAATGTCATCATAGAGCGCGATCTGGGCGGCAAATTGCTCGATCGTGTAGCTTTCTTCCGAGCCCGGCAAACCGGCAATGATGTTGCGGACCAATTGATCCTTTTCTTCATCGCTCATGGTTTCGAAGGCTTTGCGACCGGCAGCCACATCTTCTGGCGAATAGTCAGCCTCGGCCCCTTCGCGCTTGAGGATGAACAGATCAAAGGCGACGAAGCGGTCCTGATCAAAGCGCAGGCAGCGGGCTCCATTGGGCAGGGCCCATGCAAGGTCTGTGCGGGTCCAGTCGATCACCGGCATGAAATTGTAGCAGATATTGGTAACGCCTTCGGCGGCCAGATTGCGCATGCTTTGCGCCCAGTTGGCTATCAGTTGGCGCCAGTCACCACGCTGTAACTTGATATCCTCGTGGATCGGGATCGATTCCACCACCGACCAGACGAGGCCAGCTTCCTCGATCATCTTTTTGCGTTCGGCGATTGCCTCACGCGGCCAGACCACTCCGTTGGGGAGATCATGCAGGGCGGTGACGATGCCCGTCGCACCGGCCTGTCGGATGTCTTGCAGGGTTACAGGGTCATTTGGCCCAAACCAGCGCCAGGTCTGCTTCATGGCTTTGCCTCTTATTGTTCGGTACACCGTCCAGTTCGCAGCCCCTCAGGCCAAACGGGTACAATTTTGATAACATTACGGCTTGTTGAGCTTGATGACCTTTGGGGTCTTGAACAAGTAGCCGTCAAATTTCGGGTCCTCGACATCGGACAGGATCAACAGGGTGTTGCGGACATTCTCCAGATGGTTCCACATGGCATCCCGTGCCTTGCCCGGATCCTTGCGATTGAGGGCGGTCAGGATCTGCTGATGGTCATCGAGCCATTGCTTGCGATAGCTTTCATCAAAGATGCGGGCATGCAGGCCATCCCAAATCTTGTTGCCCTCGCGCAGCCGCCACATATCAGCAACCATGTCGACCAATACGCTATTCTGGGTGGACTCGGCGATCAGCCTGTGGAACCACTCATCACCATCATAATCGTCACGCCCGGCCTCAATGGCCTGAATTTCCATATCAAGCGCTTCCTGCATGCGCGTGATGTCATTCTTGGTGACCATGGTCGCCGCAAAGGCCGCAATGTTGCTCTCCAACAGCTGACGGGCCTGCAACAGCTCGAACGGGCCGATGTCACTGCGCGCCATTTCGGTCTTCTCGGACTGGTTGGGCAACCGGGCGATATAGGTGCCCGAGCCTTTGCGCACCGAAACCAGCCCTTCAATCTCGAGCATAATGATGGCTTCGCGTACAACGGAGCGGGACACTTCGAAGTCATCAGAGATCTGCCGTTCGGTGCGCAAACGCGTGCCGACAATGAGATGCTGCTCGATCATCTCCTTTTTCAGCGCCTCTGCGACTTCCTGGTAGCGTCTCTTGCCAGCTTCCGGGATCATCTGGGACCTCACTTCCCGTTCTTGTTCTTGCAAGCCTCTTGCTCTTGCTGCTTCTGTGCATAGAATGCCGCGAGCTTGTGAAAGGCTTCCTTCTTGGTCTGTTTGTCTCCGGCGATCAGGCCTTTCTTGTTGCGGCCCTGCTGGAACATATTCTGGCGTCTCTCAACACGGAAGTCATACAGAATCCACGGAGAAATCCCCTTTACATAGTCCAAGGCACGCAAAGTCTCAATCTGCCGTTCATAAACATGAGTCTGATAGGCTTCGCTGAAGAGCCCGGCCTTGGGTCCGGTGCTGCTGATGTCCGCATCGGCCCCGGTTTCGGAAATCACCACCGGCTTGTCTGGTGCACTGTTGATGCCGATTTCGACCAGATCCTCGAAATTCTCTTCATACCAGCCGTAATATTCGTTGATGCCAATCACGTCGATATAGTCAGACAGGCGATCCTCGATCTTCTTTTTGGCATGGTTGATCAGGCAGGCTGCCGATGTCAGGCGGGTCGGATCATAGGCCTTGGCGGTTTGGGCCAATGAGCGCATGAAATCAAGGCGGGCATCGGTGTCCGGATTTTCGTTGCCGACCGACCAGATGATAACGCTGGCGCGGTTGCGGTCGCGCTTGATCAACTCGATCAGCTGATTCTGGGCATCCTTGTAAGTGGCCGGATTCTCGAAGTCGATGGCCCAGTAGACAGGGATCTCTTCCCACAGCAGGAAGCCCATTTCATCGGCAATCTTCGATGCCAGTTCATGATGCGGATAATGGGCCAGGCGCAGGAAATTGCAGTTCAATTCACGCGCATGCTCAAAACGGCGGCGGATGTCATTCTCGCATGTCACCTTGCCAGTATCGAAATCATCCTCATGCACGGAGATGCCGCGCAGGAACAATGGCGCGCCATTCAACCGCAGCTCGGCGCCGATCTGTTCGATCTGGCGGAAACCGACCCGGTCGCGCACCTCGTCGTCACCGATGCTTGCGACCACATCATAAAGCTTCGGCGTGTCAGGGGACCACAGTTCTGGCGAGGCTTCGAGGACCGCCTTGGCGAGGCCGTTCTCATTCGGCGTCAGGCTGGCATAGAGGCGCAATCCGGGAATGGAAAACTCCACATCGCCCCGCGCCGGGCCGTCGACCTGAACTTCCACGGCAATGCGTGAATAGGTCCCATCAGCCACCAAAGCCACATAGAGATCCCGAATGATGGTTTTGGGTGTGGTGTAGAGCGCCACCTCGCGATAGAGGCCACCATAATTGAACCAGTCGGTGTTGCGCATGGGCACACGATCCGTCGTGCGCGTGTTATTCACGCAGAGCATCAACCAGTTTTCCCCTTCGCGGAGCGCATCGGTCAGCTCGACGCAGAATGGGGTGGAGCCACCATAATGGTTGCCCAGAAAATCTCCATTGAGAAAAATCTTGCAGTCATATTGGGCCGCGCCAATGCGCAGGAACTTGCGCTCGTCAGCGGATAATTTGTCGATCATCAAGGGGCGAGAATACCAGGCACTGCCTTCAAAGAAGTACCATTTCTCCTTCAGCATCTGCCAGTTGGAAGGCACCTCGACCTGTTCGCCCATATAGGGATCGTAATCATAGGGTTCGATCCGATCAATCGGGTCCATCTTTTCCAGAGCGAACCATTTCTGGCGCAGGCCAGTATCCAGCAGATCAACGCAGAAGTTCCACGACCCGTTGAGACTTTCGGCCTCACGACCTTCAACAAACAGCATGGTCTGGTGGTTGAGCGCCTGATTGTTATAGGGCAGATCATAAGCCTCGTCATGGAGGCATTGGAGCGCGTTTTCGGCCAGTTCGGAACGTTCGAGGACCATGGTTTGTCTTCCTGTCTTTGATTGCCGGGGGCTTGTCCAGCGAGGAGGCATGGCGGCAATCCGCCATGCCGAAGCGTTTCATTCGGTTGCCTCAAGGGGCACGGGCAACCTGCAAAACGGTCACAGACCGTTTGTTGCTTGCCGTTTGTTACTTGGCAACAGCCTTGATGCGTTCGATCAAGTCTGCAACGCGTTCGGATTTCGATGCAGCTTCTTCATGCATTGGCAGAACGGCTTCGATGAACGGGCCTTTTTCGACTTCAACGAATTTCACGTCGAGTTCGGCTTTGGCTTTTTCGATTTCAGCAGCAACCGTCTTGTTCCATTCCGCACGGTGGAAATCCATGGATTCACGGGCAGCCTGTTTCAGGGCTTTCTGCTGGTCTTCGGACAGGTCGTCCCAAACCTTGGTCGACATCACCACAACGGAAGGAATCATGGTGTGGCCATCGTCGGAATAGACTTTGGAGACTTCACCATGACGCGCAGTGGTCAGAGCGGTCGGGTTGTTTTCAGCACCGTCAACAACACCCTGTTTCAGAGCGGAATAGAGTTCGCCCCAGGAAATCGGGGTTGGGTTGCCGCCAAGCAGTTCCACCATGCGAATAGCCGATGGGGATGGCTGTACGCGGATTTTCATGCCTTTGAGATCGGCCGGAGAATTGATGGCCTTGTTGGCATAGAAGGAGCGTGCGCCTTCCACGTAATAGGTCAGACCGATGAAGCCCTTGTCACGGGAGGCCATCATCACGTCGTCGCCGATTTCACCGGACAGCACATCATAGTAATGGTCTTCGGAGGTGAAGATGTATGGCAGGTTGAAGGCGGTGTAGGATTCTTCAAAGGCTTCCAGTTCGGAGCCGTTGGATTTGGCCATGGCGAGCGTGCCATTCTGAACCAGCTCCATGGATTCACGCTGAGTGCCAAGCTGGGCGTTGGCATAGACGCGGATCTTCACTTCGCCATTGGTCAGCTCTTTCACACGGTCAGCCATGAACTCCATGGATTTGTGCAGCTGATGCTCTGGCGGGTTGTTGTGGTTCAGCTTCAGGGTCACTGCGCTGGCAGCGGTTGCGGTCAGTGCGAATGCGGCACCAGCCACTGCACCAAGAACGGCAAGATTGCGTTTCATCGATTTCCCTCCCGATTGAAGAATTCAGTCGGCTTCGTTGTCTCAGACCACCCGTACGCTGATTGTTTCGGACGGCCGCGGTGAGCTTTGTATGGCGCATCGCAACAGAATCGAGTGTCTTAATGCTGCAATGCGGTCTAACCAATTTTCTAATTTGGTCGACCAAACAATTCGCCATTTTCGAATTTTTGTCAAACAATTTTTATTTTGGTTGACCAATTTTGTTTTTTGAGCGATGTGTATAGGTGAGTGAGATGCCGGATTATTCCGATACTGACTGGCATGGCCCACCGATTTGCGGCAATTTTCACAGGAAAACCGCACAAATCCGGGCTTTAAAAACCGCCAGCGCTCTTTTCGGGAGGAAAAAACGTGCCAGCATCCCCCAACATACTGCGTGTATGATCTTGGTTTCGTCGCCCCGTTCGGCGACCGCTGAGAGACTGCGCAAATCCAGCATTTTGGGTTGTGTCGAAATTGGCCGACCAATTTCAGTTTCCCAGAATGTCAACCCGAGCCCGACCTTGTCGGGCCGAGCGCTATTTTTATGGGAGTGCGGGCATGAAACATGCTGTTCGCTTTGTGAACGGGGTCCTAGGCAGCCTGACGGTTGCGATTTTCACCATATTGGTCATTTGTGTCGTGTGGCAGGTCGTATCCCGCTTCATTCTTGGTACACCGAGCACCACAACTGACGAGATTGCCCGCTTCCTGTTCATGTGGGTCGCTTTCATGGGCGCGGCCTACACGCTGGGCCAGAAGCGCCATCTGGCGATCGACATTGTCAGCCTCTGGCTGGAAGGCAAGAGCCTGCGCAATATCCGCATCGCGGTTTACTTCATTATCGCCGCCTTTGTCATTGTCGTCATGATGTATGGCGGCTGGCAGTTGATGATGGACACGTTGCAGAAGGGACAAGTCACGCCGGCACTCCGCATTCCGATGGGCTATGTGTATGGTGCCATTCCCTTTTCTGGCGCGACCATGCTGTTTTACTGCGTGGTTCTGATCGTTGAGCTGCTCGATCCGGACAGCCCAAACGACACCCAAACGTCCTGAGATCGAAAGAGGAAATCTGAGCTATGGAATGGCAAGCAACAATCACGCTTTTTTCGATCTTCATTCTGTTGATGGCCCTCAGTGTGCCCATCTCCTTTGCGATCGGCATTGCGACCTTCTTCACATTTATGGTGATCTCCTTCACCTTTGATCAGTCGATCTTCATCGTCGCCCAGCAAATGGCGTCTGGTCTGGACAGCTTCACTCTGCTGGCGATCCCTTTCTTCATTCTGGCAGGCAACATCATGAACCGGGGCGGTATCGCCATGCGGTTGATCGAATTTGCCAAGATCCTTGGCGGTCGTCTGCCCGGCTCACTGGCCCACTGCAACGTGCTGGCCAACATGATGTTTGGTGCGATTTCCGGCTCGGCGGTGGCCTCGGCTGCTGCCGTGGGCGGGGTGATGGCTCCGGTGCAAAAGAAAGAGGGCTATGATCCGGCCTATTCGGCGGCGGTCAACATTGCCTCCTGCCCGACCGGTCTACTGATCCCGCCATCGACCACCTTCATTGTCTATTCCCTGATCACCAACGGCACCTCGATCGCCGCTCTGTTCGTGGCGGGTTACATTCCCGGTATCCTGATGGGCCTTGGCCTGATGGCCGTGGCAGGCTTCATTGCCAAGAAACGCGGCTATCCACTGGCCCCCAAGCCAACCTGGAAGGAAGTGCTTGAGAAGTCCTGTGATGCCGTGCTGCCATTGGGTCTGATCTTCATCATCATGGGTGGCATCATTGGTGGTATTTTCACAGCAACCGAAGCCTCGGCTGTTGCAGTGGTCTATACCCTGTTCCTGGCGCTGATCTGGTATCGCGAAATCACGATTTTCGATCTGCCCAAGATCATTCTCGAATCAGCAGTGACCACCTCCATCGTGCTGCTGATGATTGGCTGTTCGATCGCCATGTCGAAGGCGATGGCTTTCTCTGACATTCCGTTCACCATTTCCGACGCGCTGATGTCCCTGTCTGACAATCCAATCGTGATCTTGCTGGCAATCAACCTTGCCCTGCTGGTGATTGGCACCTTCATGGACATGACGCCTGCCCTTTTGATCTTCACCCCGATCTTCCTGCCGGTCGTGCAGGATCTGGGCATGGATCCGGTGCATTTCGGTGTGATGATGACCTTCAACCTGTGCATCGGCATCTGCACGCCTCCGGTTGGGTCGGCCCTGTTTGTCGGCTGCTCGGTCGGCAAGGTTGCCATCTCTCAGGTGCTCAAGCCACTGCTGCCTTTCTATGTGGTGCTTGTCGCGCTGTTGCTGGCCGTCACCTATATTCCACAGCTGTCGCTGTTCCTGCCACAGCTGTTCCTGGGCTACTAATCGAAGCCTTTCTGGGAAGCCGCCGGATTTCTGGCGGCTTCCCGCCTCTCTTGCCTGCAGGTGCGCACCGTCCAGCCGTTCAGGCTCTGTGATCTGGCACCATAAAGACGCACCGCGTCCCGCAAGAGCCTATCCAATCAGGGCCTTTGCCCCCTCTCAGGAAACTGAGCCCCATTCAGGACTATGAGCATGTATCAACTGAAAAACTGGAGTCTGGCCAGCCAATCGGACACAGGCGTCGCACTTGACGTCGAAGGCCGTCATGTCATGCGGATCGACATTCTGGAACCCAAAATGATGCGGGTGCAGTTGCTAAAGGATGGGGCCTATCGACTGGATCGCAGCTGGACCGTCGCCCCCAATGGCGATGCCCCACTTGAAGGGCGTGATCGGTCGCGGTTGGATGGATTTTCCTGCCCGGCCTTTGATGTGATCAATGAAGGCGAGCAACTGACGCTGGAAAGCGACTGTCTGAAAGTCACCGTGATGACGCCATTGCGGCTGGTTTGGCATGGGCGCACAAGCAAAGACGCTCCCTGGCAGAAAATAGCCGAAGACCGCCCGACCGGCGCTTATGAGCTGGGCCGCAAGGATCACGCCCACCGCCACTATCTGTTGCGCCAGCCAAGCGACCGCTTCTTTGGCCTTGGCGAGAAATCCGGCGCGCTGGAACGCACGGGCCGCCGCTTCGAGATGCGCAATCTCGATGCGATGGGCTATGACGCCTCCAAGACCGACCCGCTTTACAAGCATGTGCCTTTCACCATCACGCGACTGGAAAGCGGCCTGTCCTATGGTCTCTATTACGACAATCTAGCCCCCTGCTGGTTCGATCTGGGCAATGAGCTGGACAATTACCACAAGCCCTATCGCGCCTATCGGGCCGCTGATGGAGATCTCGACTATTATGTCACCCTTGGACCTAGCATCGCCGATGTCACCAAAGCTCATGTGCGACTGACCGGTGGCACGGCCTTTTTGCCACGCTGGGCGCTGGGCTATTCCGGCTCGACCATGTCCTATACGGATGCGCCCAATGCGCAGGAGCAGCTTGAAGGCTTTGTCCGACTGGTCACCGAGCATGACATTCCCTGCGATAGCTTCCAGCTTTCCTCGGGCTATACCTCCATCGGCGACAAGCGCTATGTCTTCAACTGGAACCACGACAAGGTGCCAGACCCGAAAGGCATGGCGAAGCTGTTTGCCGATGCGGGTCTTGAGCTGATTGCCAATATCAAGCCATGCCTGTTGCAGGACCATCCGCGCTATAAGGAAGCCGACGTCAAGGGGCTGTTTGTCCGCGACAGCGAGACCGGCAACGCAGAGCGTTCGGTCTTTTGGGATGACGAAGGCAGCCATCTCGACTTCACCAATCCGGACACGCAAGCCTGGTGGCAGGCCAATGTGAAGACGGCGCTGCTTGATTATGGCATCAACAGCACCTGGAACGACAATAACGAATATGAAATCTGGGACCGACAGGCCCAGTGCGCCGGTTTTGGCACGCCGGTCGATATCGACCTGATCCGTCCGGTTCAGCCATTGCTGATGACCCGCGCGTCGGTTGCAGCCCAGCTGGATTTTGAGCCGTCCAAGCGGCCTTATCTGATTTCGCGCTCCGGCTGTCCGGGCATCCAGCGCTATGCCCAGACATGGTCCGGCGACAACCGCACCAACTGGACGAGCCTCAAATACAACATTCCGATGGGCCTTGGGATGAGCCTGTCCGGCCTTTACAATATCGGCCATGATGTCGGCGGCTTTGCGGGTCCACGGCCAGAACCGGGGCTGTTTGTCCGCTGGGTGCAAAATGGCATTTTCCATCCGCGCTTCACCATCCACAGCTGGAATGATGATGCAACGGTGAATGAAGCCTGGATGTTCCCGGAAGTCACCCACCATATCCGCAACGCTATCAAGCTGCGCTATAGTCTGCTGCCATATCTTTATACGCTGCATTATCAGTCCGTCGTCGATGACGAACCGATGCTGCGCCCGACCTTCCTTGACCATGAAGGCGATGATCGCTGCTTTGACGCGACGGATGACTTCTTCCTTGGCCGCGATCTGCTGGTCGCCTCTGTGGTGGAGGAAGGGGCAACCAGTCGCACCGTCTATCTACCAGACAATGGCGCTGGCTATTATGATTTCTGGACCGGCACCTATTATCAGCCCGGGCAGGTGATCCGCCAGAGCGTCGATCTTGCCTCAATCCCGCTCTTTGTGCGGGCAGGGGCAGTTCTGCCACTCTCGCCCGGTGTGGATCGATCTGGCTCGGTCACCGGGCAAATGCGCCAATTGGTGATCTATCCACGCAAAGGGGCGCAGCGCGAGGCCTGTAGCTCCTTCCTTTATGAGGATGGGATCGACAATGCCGACGCCCTGGATGGAGCCCACCGTCTGACAGAAATCACTTTGGTGGAACAAGAGGATAGGCTCTTGCTCAATTGGAATCATTCCGGCACATTTGACCCGCAGCTTGCAGGATGCAAGATCAGTGTCTGCGGGGACGACCCTCGCCCCGTCCTTGTGAATGGGGTTGCCTATCTCGACGACACGATCCTTCGCTTCTGAGCCAAATGCCAGAAAGTAACCCCGCCAAATGGAGCCCCGCATGACCATTTCCGATCTCATGAATGCCCCCGGCAAGCCGCAACTGCCAACCTATGACCGGAGCAAGCTTCGGCCCCGACTGATTCATCTTGGCTTTGGCGCTTTCGCCCGCGCCCACTGGATGAGCTATCATCAGGACTTCCTGCTTCAGACGCCTGACAGCGACTGGGGCGTGGTGGTCAGCGATATCCTGTTTGGCGCGGATCGCTTTGGTCAGCTCGAAGAGAATGATCACCTCTATTCGGTGCTGGAGCATAGCGACACGATCAGCAATGTTCGGATCATCGGCTCAATCGTCAAGACCGCCCATCCGGAGCGCGGCGGCATGGATGCCTTCTTTGCGCCGTTCCTTGAGCCCGACATCGCAATCGTTTCGATGACCGTGACAGAAAAAGGCTATTGTCTGACCGGTGGCGCGCTCGATCTGGCCAACCCGGCCATCGCCCATGATCTCGACAATCCAACGGCTCCAAAGTCCGCCATCGGGGCGCTGGTTGAAGCGCTCGCCCGCCGCAAGGCGGCCGGACTGGACGGCTTCACCATTCTGTCGCTGGACAACCTGCCGGCCAATGGCAAATTGTGCCAGCAAGCGGTCCTGAGCTTTGCCGACAAACGCGACGCAGTGCTGGCCGCATGGATTCGCAAGCATGTCACCTTCCCTTGCTCGATGGTTGACCGGATCGTCCCTGCCCTGACCGATGAGAGCCGGGCACTGATCACGGAAAAACTTGGCGGCATGCAAGACCCCAATGGCATTGTCTGTGAGCCATTCCGGCAATGGGTGATTGAGGATGCTTTCGTCAAGGGGCGTCCTGCATGGGAAGAGGTTGGAGCGCAATTTGTCCCCGATGTCGAACCGTTTGAAGAGATGAAGCTGCGCACCCTCAACGGTGCCCATTCCTTCCTGGCCTATCTGGGCTATCTGGCGGGCTATGAGACCATTGATGCCTGCATGGAAGACGCCAATTTCCGCTCGGTCGCTCATGCGCTGATGGTCAAGGAACAGCAGCCAACCCTTGATGTACCCGGTGATGTGGATCTGGATGCCTATGCTGCGGCGCTGATCGAACGTTTTTCCAATAGCCAGCTGAAACACAAGACCGCGCAGATTGCCTCGGACGGCAGCCAGAAATTGCCTCAGCGGATGCTTGCCTCCATCGCCTGGCATCTTGAGCATAATGGCGACTGGACGCGGCTGGCGTTGGGGGTTGCCGGATGGCTGCGCTTCATGACCGGCAGCGATGAGCAGGGCAACCCGACGCCAATCAACGACCCGCTGGCCGAGCCAATTGCCAAAGCAGCGGCCCTGTTGCCGGATTGGGACGCCTATATCGATGCCGTCTTTGCGATGGAGGCCATTTTCCCACCGGCGCTTGTTGCCGATGTGCGCTTTGTTGGCGGTGTCAAACAACAATATGCCGCCTTAATCGAACTTGGGTCAAAGCGCCACATGACAGCAATGGTAGACTGCTAGCCTGCAACAAGGCTATGAAGGAGGCACATGTCCCATTTGTGCCTCCTTTTTCCGGCTCCCCCTTCCCCTTCGGCCCTTTTCTAGTGGCGGCACCCTTTAACAGGAGAGACTTGAATGCAAAATTTCCTCGGCCCCGATTTTCTGCTGGATACGGCAGCCGCGCGTCATCTTTATCATGACGTCGCCGAAGACCTGCCGATTGTCGATTATCACAATCATCTCGTCCCGGCAGAAATCGCACAGGATCGCAAGTGGGACAATATCGGGGCGATCTGGCTGGAAGGGGATCATTATAAGTGGCGCGCCATGCGCTGGGCCGGAATTGATGAGCGTCGCGTAACGGGGGATGCGTCCTTCCGTGAGAAGTTCGATGCCTTTGCGCAGATCATGCCCCATTGTGTCGGCAATCCTCTGTTCCATTGGACCCATCTGGAATTGCAACGTTACTTCGGCATCCGCGAACTGCTGACACCAGCCTCAGCGGATCGCATTTGGGACATGTCCGCCGAAATGCTGGCTGAGGACAGCCATTCGGCCCGCGGTCTGTTGCGCAAGATGAAGGTGGAATTTGTCGGCACCACGGACATGCCGTGTGACAGCCTTGAGCATCACAAGGCGATTGCCGAGGATGACAGCATCAATGACATGGTGGTCGCTCCAAGCTTCCGGCCTGATCCGGCCTTCAAGATCGACCTGCCGGGCTTTCCGGCTTTCCTGCAGTCGCTTGCAGCGGTCAGCGGGGCGCGTGTCGAGACCTATGAAGCCCTGATGGCCGCCCTGATCGGACGGCTTGATCACTTTGTCGCCCATGGCTGTCAGGCCACGGACCACGGCATCGAGATCCTGCGCTTCGCGCCGCCGGTCGATCATGCAACTCTTGACCGCATCCTTGCAAAGCGTCTGGCGGATGAGGACTTGTCGGAGCTGGAAATCGCCCAGTTCCAGTCCACCATGCTGGTGGATCTGTCCCGCGCCTATCACAGTCGCAATCTGGTCATGCAGCTGCATATCGGGGCGATCCGGAATAACAATCCACGGCTGTTTGAAAGCATCGGGGCAGATGTAGGCGGCGATTCCATTGCAGACCGCCCGATTGCCGCGCCGCTCAATGGCCTGCTGGGGGCGATGGATCGGGACGGCCATTTGCCGCGCACGGTGCTCTATTGCCTCGACCCGACCAAGAATGAAGTGATCGTCTCGACCGCTGGCAATTTTCAGGACGGGTCGATGCCGGGCAAGATCCAGGCTGGATCCGGCTGGTGGTTCAACGATCAGCTCGACGGCATGGAACGGCAGATGACACAGCTTTCGCAGATGGGCCTGATCTCGACCTTTATCGGAATGTTGACCGACAGTCGCTCTTTCCTGTCTTTCCCACGGCATGATTATTTCCGCCGCCTTGTCTGTCGGACGGTTGGACGCTGGGCCGAAGGGGGACATGTCCCCAACGAGCGCGCCCTGCTTGATGGACTTGTGACCCGTGTGTGCTATCAGAATGCAGCTGATTGGTTTCTTAAGGAGCGTGGTTGATGTCTGATAATACGAAGAAAGCACCGCTAAAGGCGGTCTGCATTGGCGAATGTATGGTGGAGTTGTCTCCTGCTGGCGACGGGTTGTTTCGACAGGCATTTGCCGGAGACAGCTACAACACTGCCACTTATCTGGCCCGCCAGTTTGCCCCTGATGTCGAGGTATCCTATTTGACGGCGCTGGGGACCAGCGGTCTAAGCCTTCAAATGATCGATCATTTCAAGGCCGAGGGCATCGGTGTGGACTCGATCCGCAAGTTGGACGGCAAGAATCCCGGCCTTTACCGGATCGAGAATGACGCGAGCGGCGAGCGCTTCTTTGACTATTGGCGCGGCCAATCGGCGGCGCGCGAAATGTTTGCCGGTCAGAGTGTCGCCGAGCTGGTCGAAGAGTTGGGCGCTTTCGACGCGATCTATTTGTCCGGCATTTCGCTGGCCATTCTGGATGAAAGCCAGCGCAGCAATCTGATGCAGGCGCTCAAGCAACTGGTGGCGGAAGAATCCTGCCTTGTTGCCTATGACCCCAACCATCGCCCGGCTCTCTGGTCATCGCCTGCGGCGGCCCGTGCCGTCTCCGAAACCATGGCGGGGATTGCATCCCTCTGCCTTGTGGGGCTGGAAGACGATGCGGCGATCATGGAAGAGACCAGCGACGCAGAGGCTGTGGCCAGCCGCTGGCAGGCATGGGGCGCCCGTGAGGTGGTGGTCAAGGATGGTGGTGCCAACTGCCTTATCCGTCAAGGGGAAGCGACCCTGACCATTGCCCCGCAAGCAGCTCTCTCGCCTGTCGATACAACGGGCGCGGGGGATTCCTTCGCCGCCGGTTATGTCGGCGCGCGCCTGACGGGAAAGGACCCGGCGGAAGCGGCTGCCCTTGCCCATCGCATTGCCGGACAGGTTATCATGCATCCCGGCGCAGTGATTGCCCGCGATCTCTGGCAGACAATCGATTGAGCCCATTCCGGCTCGCAACGACAATGATAGGTTCGATCATGACGAAATCTCCATCCAGCCTGTTGGCAGGCAACAAGGTCATCCCGGTTCTGGTCATCGAAGATCCCGCAGATGCTCTGCCACTGGCCCAGTGCCTTGTCGACAATGGCCTGCCTGTGCTGGAAATCACCCTGCGCAGCGACGCCGCCCTTGCTGCCATCGAAACCATTGCCAGCAAGGTAGAGGGGGCCATTGTCGGGGTCGGTTCGATCCTCAATGGCGCACAATTGCAATCGGCAAAAGATGCAGGTGGCCAGTTCGGTGTATCGCCGGGGGTTTCCAATGCGCTTCTGGATGTGTTGGTTGACAATGACTGGCCGTTCCTGCCGGGCGCTGGCACCTTGTCTGAGATGCTGACCTTGCGCGATGCTGGCTACTTTGATCAAAAGTTGTTCCCGGCGGCTGTGTTGGGTGGCCTCTCCATGCTGAAGGCCGTTGCGGGACCCGTTGCAGACATCAGCTTCTGCCCGACCGGCGGCATCAAGCCTGACAATGCGGCAGAGTTTCTGGCACAGCCCAATGTCTTTGCCATTGGTGGCACATGGATCGCACCGCTTGATCTGGTCCGTGCCCGCGACTGGGCAGAGATTGGCAAACGCGCCGCCGAGGCTGCCAAACTGGCATAAGCCAGCCGACCAGAACCCAAAGACAATCGATCACAGCGATTGATCGGGGCATAGGACCATCATCCTATGCCCTGTGGACTGGACGGCGGAACGCTTTCCACCTAGGCTATCGGATATGTATTTTCCCGTGCAACAAAGGCTTGCGCCTTAAAAGGGCGAGGCTTTCAGCGTTCCGGAGCCATTCTCTTATGTCTTTGCCTTTTTTCCCTTCTGTTTTTTCCAAACCTTTCGCCTCCCGTTTCCTCTGGTGCGCAGCTTCCCTGATGCGATCACTTTTGGTGCCTCTGGCCGCCCTGCCCTTGTTGGTCCTTGCCGCACAGGCAGAAGAGGATCATTCGATCGATCTGCGGCTGTTCGGCACCAATGTCACGGAGGGCTATGACGGCTGTCGCCTCGCTTTCTGGCAGGCCAACAAGGATCCGGACAAAGACAAATATGCCTATGTCTTCTTCGCTCCCTTCAATGATGGCGAAGAACTGCCCGCATGGATGAAGGTCGGCAAGGACATCGAGAGCCTGATACGGCAAGACGGAATGCAGGCCTCCGGACGCAAGCTTGAGGATATTCGGCTCTATCGCAGTGACAAGAACCGCTATACGGTGCTGGTTGAGGTGATGGAACAACGCGAAGATGGCGATGACCTCAAGGTTGACAAGGGGCGCTTGATCATCACACGGCAAGGCCATTTTCCCTTCTCGATATCGGTGAAAGGCGGCATCTTCTGCCCTTCGATGAAAGCATCCAGTGCTGCGGCTTCTGATCAAGCGACCTCGGCACAGCCAGCCGCGACACCGGTTGAACCGATCCGCATTCCGGCCAATCTCTACGGCGATGCCATTTCACTGGGCCGAGGCGTGGCCTTTAACACTCTGTCAGAGGTGCCTTCCGGAGTGCTTGATGCCGTGGGTCGGGACGCACCCAATTGTGCACCAGCCAACACCCCCGGCATGGGCGTACGCTATGCCATCAGTGACGCCATGACGCTTTGGGAGGTGCCATGCAATCTCTATGCAAGGGCAGGCAGCTCGGTCTATGTCACCTCGCTCAACGACAATCCGGCTTATTCTACCGTGTTGTTGCTGCCATCGGTGCCGGATCACGGGGACGGACATGATCTATATGAGTTGCGCTCGCCGCAAGTAACGCCAGTCAATGCGGTGGTGACGTCAGCCTTTTATGAAGGCGACGGGACCTGTGGCAGCTTCGAGGCCTATCAGTTGCGGGCTGTCGAAGGGGAAGCGCTTGAGTTTTTCTTGTTGGAATACCGCGAAAAGCCAAGCTGTGATGGTGGCGAAGGGAACGCGCGCCGCTTTCCCCTCATCTATCGGGCCCAGTAACCCGATCATGGGCCAATGCCGTTGCGGCGTGATGCCCGTCTTTGTGGTCTAAGAGGCCTTGAGACGCTGTTTCTGCTTGTGCTTCTCTTCAAACTCGAAGCCCAACTCGTTGACCTTCAGTGGTGTTGGCGACAGGCCATAAGTCGCCTGACGCAGATGCTCCATCATGGCGCGGCTATCGGTGGAGAGCGGATCAAGCACATCGCGGCCGATTGGCTTGCCAATCACCACCTTGACCGGGCTGTCTATGCGCTTGCGGAATTCTTTGATCAACAGGCCCAACCGCAAGGTAGGATGCAGGTGGCTGGCGATCTGGAACAGGCGCGATGTGTGGCCTTCGAAGAAGATCGGCACCACGGTGGCATTGGATTTTCCAACCATACGGGCGGTGAATCCCCGCCAGCCCGGATCCATGGGATGGGAAAATGGCTTGGCGGCCGTGCTGACGGTGCCGCCGGGAAAAATACCGATTGCCCCGCCTTGCCCGAGATAGGACAAGGCCGCCTTGCGGGTCTGGACATTTTCCTTCACCGCTTCCTTGGTTTCATCAAACGAGATCGGCAAAATGATCCGATTGAGCTCTTCGGACTTGCGGAAAACATGGTTGGCAAGAATACGGAAATCACCGCGGGTCCGGGACAGGATCAGTCCCATCATCATGCCATCAAGAATACCATAGGGATGATTGGCAATCAGGATCAGAGGGCCGTCCCTGGGAATGCTGGACAGGCAGCCGCCCGTCACATCGAGGGTGAGGCCATAGCGCTCGACAATCACCGACCAGAAGTCTCGCCCGGCGGCCACTTCGCGCTCATAGCCGTTGGCGCGCTTGATCAGCTGCAGGCGGCCTGTTGTGTTTTCCAGCAAACGGATGACGGCTCTGCCGCGCTTGGTGGCTGCGGAGTGAGCGTAGGTTATGTCCCGCGCGACATGACGGTGAGAATGCATGGATTGTCTCCGGTCTCTACGGCCATCTGATGGCTGCATCTAACACTTGCCTAGCCTCTATGACATTCCTGTGAAGGTTCTATGTCACAGCGCGGTCCAGCATGTGCGCCCTTCCCATTTCACTCCAGTTAGTGCGTCCCTTCCGAAGGGTCAAGACAAGAAGAAGTCCCTATTCCTGAAAAGGCACACACCCTATGAAAAAGGCGGGGAAGCCCCCGCCTTTTCGTTGTGGATGCTGGTTCTGACGCAAGGCTTAGAAGCTGATGACTTCCAGACCGGTCAGCAGGATCAGCGTGATGGCCAATGGGGCGACAAAGCGCAGGATGAAGATCCAGGCCTTGGCCAGACCACTTGGCTCACCTTCGCCAGACACTTCGCGCAGGGCGCTTGGGGCCATGACCCAGCCAACAAACAGACAGATCAGCAGTCCGCCGATCGGCAGCAGCAGCTTGTCTGTCAGCCAGCTTGCAGAATCAAGGAAGCCCTGACCCTTGATGAGGTGAATATCGCTCCAGACGCCAAGAGACAGCGAGGAGGGAATCCCCATCAGGAAGGCCAGAAAGCCGGAGCCGATGGTGACCTGGGTGCGGGTAAAGCCTTTGGTCGAGAAGAAGGAGACGATTGGCTCCAGCAGCGAGATCGACGAGGTCAGCGCAGCAATGGTCAACAGAACGAAGAAGACAATTGCGAAGAATGAGCCACCAGGCATGGACTGGAAGACGGCAGGCAGGGTGACGAAGGTCAGACCCGGACCGGCAGCAGGATCCATGTTGAAGGCGAACACGGCTGGCAAGATGGCCAGACCGGCAAGGATCGCCACAAAGGTGTCAAGGAAAGCAATCTGGAACGCGGACTTGCCCAGTTTGGCATCACGGCCAAGATAGGACCCGTAGGTCAGCATCACGCCCATACCCAGAGACAGGGAGAAGAAAGCCTGACCCAGCGCTGCCATGACGGTGCTTGCTGTGATCTTGGAGAAGTCCGGCGACAGGAAGAACTCGATGCCTTTGCTGGCATTTGGCAGGGTGATGGAGCGAGCAGCCAGACCGATCAGGATGATGAAGAGCAGCGGCATCAGGATTTTGCTGGCGCGCTCGATACCACCGGACACACCGCCGAGCACGACGATGACAGTGAGAGTTGCAAAGATACCATGATAGATGATCGGCTCGACTGGGGAGCTGACAAAGGCCCCAAATGAGTCGCCGATCGCAGCCGCATCCATGCCATTGAAGGCACCGGTGGCGGATTTCAGAACATAGGCGATCGTCCAGCCAGCGACAACGCTGTAGAAGGAAAAGATCACGAAGGCCGTGACGATACCGATGATACCGATGATCGACCATCCGCCCTTGCCCATTTTCCGGAAGGCAGTGATGGCGTCAGCCTGAGTATGGCGACCAATCACGATTTCAGCCAGCATCAGGGACAGGCCGATGGTGAAGACAAGGCCG
The DNA here is from genome assembly GCF_003324485.1 of Cohaesibacter intestini. Classification (NCBI taxonomy): domain Bacteria; kingdom Pseudomonadati; phylum Pseudomonadota; class Alphaproteobacteria; order Hyphomicrobiales; family Cohaesibacteraceae; genus Cohaesibacter; species Cohaesibacter intestini. Next base: position 411,885 of record NZ_QODK01000001.1, read on the forward strand.
AGATAAATGAAAATGAAGGCAGCACCACCATTCTCACCAGCCATGTATGGGAATTTCCAGATGTTACCAAGGCCAACCGCAGACCCGGCGGCGGCCATGATGAAACCGAGACGGGAGCCCCAGTGTTCGCGTTTTACACTCATTGTTCTTCAACCCAACAGAGTTTGTTTTTGCAAGACAGTGGACCTCTTCGGGTCCTTGCCTAACCAGTTCGCTTTTGACTGTTTGGGACTCGGACAAACCTAACCAGCATCCGGTCCTGACATGCATGCGACTCCGATATTCCCCGGAATCATGAGACGAACTAGCCTGTTTGCGCGCTTGATTGAAGCGCACATGAAGCATGACAGATGGAATGGAAACGCTGGTCTCCTGGCTGTCGCAGGGAACGGCCGACACGTCCCGCATATTTCCCGTGCGCATGCCGTTCAAGATCTAACAAACAGTAAAAGGATTTCTGCGCAATTTTCGCAGCAGAGTCGATGATAGATGTAGCAAATAGTCCAAAAAAAACGATTAAGTCACAAGTTTATTGCTCAAAATTAAGTCTGTTGCCCATTAATTGATCCACATCAAGCAACGCAGCGGATTTATATTGCGCGTTATTGATCTTTTATTGCAGTCAACGCGCTCTCATAATCAGAACAAGGAACCGGCCACCCGTACAAAAATGACACAGAGCCCTGCCATCATCAGCACTAGACGAATGGGCAGGCGATAGGCCGAAATCAGCCCAAAGGAGAGCATTGCGAGCCCCAAACCAACCTGCAGGGCACTCACAATCGCCAGCACAGGCTCGCTGCCCAGCCGGATCAATTCGGGATTGGCAATCATGCCGAGCGGAATAATATAGAGCCCGATGCCCAGCGCCATCGCGGTTATGGCGACCTTCAGCCAGTCCTCGCCGATCATGCCTGCGGCGATGAAGACCGCACCACAGACCGGCGGGGTGATGGTGGAGATGAGCGCAAACCAGAAGACAAACAAATGGGCCTGCAAAGGCTCCAGACCAGACTGGATCAATGCTGGACCTGCCACCGACACGCAAATAACATAGGCAGCGGTGGTGGGCACCTCCATCCCCAGCACCAGACAGGCCAGAGCGGTCAACAACAAGGATGGCCAGAGCAGGCCGCCGGAGCCTGACAGGATCAGCGAGGTGATCTTGACGCCAAGGCCGGTGATGGACAGAACGCCAATGACAATCGAGGCACACAGGATGATCGAGGCGATCATTGAGACCTGGCGGGCAGCGGTACAGAGCGCCTGTTCAAGGCGTAGCAACACCTGTTTGAAATCGAAAGACAGGTGCCGATTGATCAGCAGCATCAAGGCCCCCGCCAGAATGGCCAGACTGGCCGCATATTGCGGTGTGTAGCTGACGACAAACATGCCCCAGAGCAAGACGACGAAAGGCACAAGAAAGAAGCAGGAAGTGATGATCACGTCACGCAGTTCCGGCCGGTCATCCTGCGCGATGCCTGACAAGTTGAATTTTGTGGCATAGGCATTGATGCCGATCCAGACCGCGAAGAAATACAGCAAGGCAGGCAAAAAGGCGGCGACGATGATGTCGGTATAAGGGGTCGAGGTCAACTCGACCATGACAAAGGCCCCGGCACCCATGAGCGGCGGCATAATCTGACCACCGGAGGAGGCCACGGCTTCCACAGCGGCAGCCAGTCGCTTGGGATAGCCAAGGCGGGTCATGGCAGGCAGGGTAATGGCCCCGGTGGAGGCGACATTGGCACTGGCCGAGCCGGAGATCGAGCCGAACAGAGCCGAAGAGATCACAGAGACCTTGGCTCCGCCGCCCTTCAAGCGCCCGGCAGCCGCCGCAGCGACATTCATGAAGCCCTGCCCGGCTTCGCCCGCATTGAGCACAGCACCGAAGATGACAAAGATCGCCACAACAGAGACGGACACCCCCGTCAGGCTGCCCCACAGGCCACCCTCAGCCACTGTCAGGGTGCCAAGGAAGGAGGTCAGAGGGGTTCCGGAATGGCCAAACTCGCCCGGTATATGCTGGCCGAACAGGCCATAAAGCAACGCCAGCGTTGCTACGATCGGCAACGGCCAGCCGATGGCACGGCGGGCAGTTTCCAGCACCACGATCAGTAGAGCGGCGGCGATCCAGATCTGCAAATCGCCCTCAAGCGAGCCATATTGATCGGCCAATGCGGACTCATTGAGCGCGATATAAAGGCAGGCACCGATGCCAACCAAAGCCAGAATCCAGCCGGTGACCCGTGTCACGACACCGGTCTTGGCCCCCACCCCGAGGATCAGAATCCAGGGCAAAGCCAGAGCCATATGGATCGGCCGGGAAAAGAGATTGGGCACCAAGCCGGAAAAGATCAGTCCGAGATGAAAGACAACCAGCAGGATGGCGAGGAGGACCATTGTCAGGCGAAGGGGCAGACTGTTGGCCGTCGGGGCTTGCATCATGGCGGAGTTCTCGAAATCGGGTTGGCTCTGGGAGGTGCTGTCGCACGGAACGGCAGGCGGTTTTGTGACAAATCTCGACAAAGCCGCTTGAGACTTGTCACAAAACCGTTCTGGTCACAAAGGCGCCCCTTCCGATCAGGACATCAGGAGGGGCGCATGGTGGTTGTCAGGAAGGCAGACTTACATCTGCTTGTCGGTCAGGGTGAAGCCGGCTTCCTTGTAATATTTGATCGCACCGGGATGCAGCTTGGTGGTGATGTTGGCCATCAGACCTTTATTGACACCATTCCACCATGCAGCGGCGGCACCCATTTTGGCTTTTTGCTCCCAGAAGGTCTTGGTGAGCGCATAGGCGGTGTCTTCATCCATTGCGGCCGTGGTGTAGGCAGCCACAGGCAAAGAAGTGGTGGTGATGTCCGCATCCTGACCGGCATAGGTGCCTGCCGGAATGGTTAGGCTGGTGCGCTTGGTCTTGGCGATCTGTTCATCAGACAGGGACAGGATCGTGACACCCGTTGAGGCAGCCGCTTCGACCACATTGGGAGCGGGCCAAGAGCCAGAGGTGACGAAGCCATCAATCTGACCGTTTTTAAGCGCAGCCACGGCATTGGACAATTCAACCTCAGCCAGCTTTACCTTGTCTTCAAGGCCAAACAGCTTGAGATATTTTGCCCCTTCACGCGCCCCGAATGAGCCTTTGCCGAGCAGAATGGTCTTGCCTTCCATGTCAGCAAAGGAGGCCGCACCGCTGGCTTCGCTCATGACGAAATGCATGGTCAGGCTGGGAATCGGGAACAAGCCGCGGATATCGGCAAATTTGGGATGCTCCTTGCCCTTGAACATGGCCTTGCCACCCTGAGCCAGCGAAACCATTACAGGCGGCGTGGTGAAGACATAGTCAGCGCCACGTCCCTTGACTTCCATGACATTCTGCACCGACCCCTGGCTTTCTTCCAGGGTTACGATGATGTCACCGCTGGTGCCTTCTTTCATGGCTTCGGCAATCTGCACGCCCATCTGGTAATAGGACGAAGTGGATTTCGCGGATTTGTAGGTTACACGCGTTTCGGCCTGAGCCATTGCGCTGCTCATCAAAAGAGCTGCACCGGCCAGCATTGTGGCTCCAAATTTCAGCATCTTGTCCCTCCGGTAGATCTTGTCTGGTTCTTGTTCGTGCCCAGACTAGCGAAAATCGGGAGCGCCGCAAGTCTATCGATTGAAATTGGATCCAGTTGCGTAAAAATTGTTCAATTTGGATAGCGCTTTGGTTCAAACCGTTCAACAAATTGAACAATATCTCTTCTCGCTTGCGTAGTAGAACGCAATTGGTGCGAAAATTTTTCAACAATCGGTGGAGAAAATGCGCCAACTTCTCGCCTCATCTGGAGCCATTGTCTGCTGGTGGGGCAAGCACCGGGGCGAGGATCGCAATCACCAATGCCAGCGCGGAGAGCAGCAAAAAAGCCCATCGGATGAAGAAGATATCGGCCAGCAAGCCAATCAATACTGGCCCGAGCAGCCCACCGCCATAGCCAAAGGTCGCCACTGCCGCAATGGCCGCACCGGGTGAGAGCTTGTCATCATTGGCCGCGCGCGAAAAAATCAGCGGGAAGATCAGGGCATAGCCGACCCCCATCAGAGCAAAACCGCAAAGGGCGGCGGGCAGAGTTCCGGCAAGGATCGCCAGCAGGGAACCACTGGCCGCGGCAAGGCTGCTCAACCGGGCCGCCCGTACAGCCCCCAAGCGGGTGATGATCCTGTCACCGACCAGACGCATGCCTACCATGACCACCGAGAAAGTGGCAAAGCCCAGTGCCGCGATGCCGTCATCGACCGCCGTGACCTGAACGAGGAAAATGGCACTCCAGTCGGCCATGCCCCCTTCTCCGAGCGCCGAGCAAAAGCCGATAATGCCTGCCAGTGCCAAAGCACCTTGTGGCAGTGGGAAGCGTTTTTTCTTTGCGCTGGCCGGTTTCGCTTCAGGGGTTGCCTCAGAGGCATCCGTCTTCTGTCCGGCGGCGACGGGCGATTTCCACGGGATGAGGCCGAAATAAAGAGACAGGGCCAGACAAAGGCTGGCGGCGACCAGAAAATGGAGCATCGGTTCCGCTCCAAGCCGGACTGCCACATATCCGGAGGCGGCGCCCGCCCCTGTGCCAAGGCTCCACATGGCGTGGAACGATGACATGATCGGTTTTTTGAGATAGCGCTCCACCTCGCCTGCCCACGCATTCATGCTGACATCCATCGACCCATGGGCAGCGCCAAACAGGAAGAGAGACAGGCCCAGCAGCCAGACATTGGGGGCAACGGCCAAAGCCACGAGGGTTGCGCCATAGGCAAAGGCAATCTTTTTGGTCACTTCGGCGGAGCCATACAGATCGACCAACTTGCCTGCCAGCGGGAAGGAGACGATGGCACCGGCCGCCATGCTGAGCAGCAGGATGCCAAGAAGGGATTCGCTTAATTGATGCATTTCGGCGATGGCCGGCACGCGCGAGGCCCAGATGCCATAAAGCGAGCCATTGAGAAAGAACATCGCCACGACGGCGCGGCGTGGGGTGCGCCAGCCGGAATATCCTGCAGGCTGCATGACTGTCTCAGACATGGATGATCTCCGCTCCAACCTCTTTGAAAGGCAGCATGGATGCCGCGTCGGCATCGGTGATGACGAAAGAAAGCTGATCCGGGTCAAGCACCCGATGGCGGGCCTTGCGGCCGAGCTTTTCCTTGCGGCAAATGACCGCCGTGCTGCGTGCCGCCCGAGCCATGGACAATTGCAGGGCGGCCTCGTCGCAATCATCGGAGCTCAGGCCGAAGGTATCATCAAGACCGCAAACACCAAGAAAGGCCAGATCCACCGCCATATCGGCCAAGGCCCGCTCTGCCTCTCGGCCCACAGCGACACCACCCCATTGACTGATCCGGCCCCCCAGCAGATAGGTCGGGATATCTTTGTCCAGAAGGATGGTGGCAATGACAGGCGAGGGTGTGATGACCAGCAGATCCGGCGTTGGCTCAATCCGTTCCGCCAGTTTGGCGAGGGTTGTGCCACCGTCAAGGATGAGGCTCATGCCCGGCTTTATGTGCGGCAAAGCGGCATTGGCAAGCGCCGAAACATCCCTGTCCGGGCTTTGCCGCCGTTGGCGCAGGGGCTGCAGGGGCTTGGTGGCAGGCACGGCACCGCCCCGCACCCGCTGGGCATATCCTTGTTGTTCCAGCATCAGCAGGTCACGCCGGATCGTATCCAGAGAGATGCCAAATTCACCCGCCAGATCGGCGGCCACCAGCTGGGTGCCGTCCTGAAGACGTTTGCGCAGCAAATCCTGACGCACAAGCGGATTGTTCAAGGCCAGTTCGGACATATGGCGGCTCATCCTTTGCATACACGGCCGTATTGGCTCTTCTCTACATGCATTTTTTTGCAATATTTTGCATGTTATTGCATTTTTACGCAGAATGTTGCAAGTTCTTTTTGGTCACGCGGGTCAAAGATGTCCGCATTGATGCAAGAGACAAACTGTAGTTTAGTGAGCAGAGGACTGTTTTGTCGCCACATTCGCGTTTTGGCGGATAACAGATAGGGAGAAAATAATGATCCGTTGGGGAATCCTGAGCACAGCAAAAATCGCCCGAGAGCATTTGGTCCCGGCCATTCAACAGGCCCGCAATGGCACTTTGCAGGCCGTTGCCAGCCGCCATCAGGACAAGGCCGATGCCTTTGCCCGGCAGTTTGGTATTCCGGAGGCCTTTGGCAGCTACGAGGCGATGCTGGCAAGTGACAGCATTGATGCGGTCTATGTGCCGCTGCCGACCTCGCAGCATGTGGAATGGAGCCTGAAAGCGCTTGCGGCGGGCAAGCATGTGCTGTGCGAGAAGCCGATTTCACTGCATGCCAAGGAGATCGAACCGATCATTGCCGAGCGCAACCGCACTGGTCTGTTGGCGAGCGAAGCCTTCATGGTCACCTATCATCCGCAATGGCATAAAGTTCGCGCCTTGTTGGCGGACGGGGCCATCGGCACGCTGCGGCATATTCAGGGGGCCTTCACCTATTTCAATGTCGATCCGTCCAACATGCGCAACCAGTTGGAGCTGGGCGGCGGCGGCCTGCCGGATATCGGCGTTTATCCGACCGTTACGGCACGCTTTGCCACCGGCAAAGATCCGGTTCGGGCGCGGGCCTCGATCATTCGGGATCCGAACTTCGGTACCGATATCTATGCCAATTGCCAGTATGATTTTGGCAGTTTCGACATGACCTTTTATTGCGGCACCCAGCTGGCAGCGCGTCAGGTGATGGTGTTCCATGGGGACAAGGGCTTCATCGAAGTGACAGCGCCTTTCAATGCCGACCTTTATGAAGCGGTGGATGTTTGCCTTTACAATGCCAGCCATTCCGAAGTGCAACGCTGGAATTTCCGCGGCATCAATCAGTATCGCGAAGAAATCGAGACGATCGGCGATCATCTGGCAGGAAAGACCAAGGAAATTTTCAGCCTTGAAAGCTCGGTCATCAATCAGGCGGCGATCGACGCCCTGTATGAAGCCGACCTCACCGATGGCTGGGTGACAATCTGACGTCAGCAAGCCACGGCTTGCAAAGAAAAAGGGCATTTCCTTTTCAGGAAATGCCCTTTTGTTTTTCCGTAAGGGATCAGCTTATTCAGCCGGAGCCATTGGAGGCTTTTTGCTCTGACCGAGCAACTCGGCTGGATGATTCTGTACCCACGGCTTGCCCATTGGCAGAATTTCGTGGCCATAGACATCCTTCAGGATGGCGCCGATCATCATGTACCATGCGCCGAAGGCACAGCCGATCAGAACGAAGGCAGCAACGGTGTTCATCACTGGGAAGCCAAAGTGGCCAATATCAAGCAGGATGAAGCCAGCCAGCAGCAGCGCGAAAGTGGTTGCCATGGCGCCGTGGACACGGATCGCACCCATCATCATGAAGACGGTGTAGATGGTCCAGGCAACGAGGAACCAGCCAATATCGGTGGCCGAGCTTGCGAAAACGCCATAATGGTTGCCCATGAAGATCAGGCACAGGGCGATCCAGAATGCACCATAGGAAGCGAAGGCACTGTAACCGAAATGGTTACCCGTTTTCTGCTCCTGGAAGCCAGCAATCATCTGGGCAAGACCGCCATAGATGAAACCAACCCAGACAACAGGGCCGGTTTCAATCAGGCCGAGATTGTGGATTTGCAGCAAGAAAGTGGTAAGGGCAAAGCCACCCAGACCGACAACGGCAGGGTTTGCATTGATAGCACCTTTAGAAGACATGTCAGATACTCCCGCTTGTAAAAGCTTTGTCTGTCTGAGGTAATTCACGTTAAACTTTCGTCTGAATACCCAGTTGAAACGAAAGAGACAACCTGTCTTTTGGAAGGTGTTTTTGTGTGTTTTCAGTATTTCATATGGCTTAATACTTAAAATCTTCCCTCTTTACCTAGGTAGATACACTTGTTTTCAAGAAACCTAGCCATTATGCCAGTCGATTTTTCACAGCAAAAAGCGCCTTGCAACGTTTCAAATGCTGCTTTTATGCGCTTTTTCCGGACCTTTAAAGCAACAACAAAGCCGGGATCCATAGGATCCCGGCTTGCACATTTCATCACACTGGTCTGAGATGACCCGACTTACTTGCCGCTATATTCATTCCATGCGGTGCGATCAACATTGAGATCGGGGAACTTGTCCGGATCAAAGACCGGACGCTCGACGCCCGCTTTCAACTGATCCCGGAAATCCTTCAGGATTCGCAGGCAAGTCGGCAGCAGCATCATGATCACCACAAGGTTGACCACGGCCAGCACACCCATCAGCGGATCGGAGAAGAAGAAGACCGAGGTCGCACCCGGTGCAACAGCCCCAAGGAAGACAACGCAAACCACCAATATGCGCAGGATCGTCAGAGAAGCCGCACTTGAAGTGATGACGGTCAGTGCATTCTCACCCAGATAGTAATTGTAGATGATGGAGCTGAAGGCAAACAGCAGGATCATCAGGGAGAGATAATATTGCGACCATTCACCGAGATGGTAAACCAGAGACTGCTGGGTGAGTACCACACCGTCGATATTCTCCGCACCCGGCACATAGACATTGCCCAACAGAATGACAAAGGCAGTGCAAGAGCAAATGAAAATGGTATCGATGAAGACCGACAGCGACTGGGTGATGCCCTGACTGATCGGATGGCGCACATGGGCCGTTGCAGCGACGTTCGGTGCAGACCCCAGACCGGCCTCGTTGGAGAAGAGCCCACGGCGCAGCCCCTGCGCAATCGCGGCCCCCATGCCACCGCCCACGGCTTCCTTCAGACCAAAGGCATTCATCACGATGTCGGTCAGGATCCGTGGCACTTCGGTGATGTTCAACACGATAACAACGAGTGCCATGGTGATATAGCCTACGGCCATGATCGGGACGACAACGTCGGCGGCTTTGGCGATGCGCTTGATGCCACCAAAGACAATGAAGGCAGTCACGATGGCGAGACCTGCACCGGTGATGTAGCGGCTGATGCCTACGGAATCGACCAGAGCACCGGCAACCGTGTTGCCCTGGAAGGCGTTGAAGCCAAAGCCAAAGGCGGCAATCAGGCAGACACCATAAAGGACCGCCAGCCAGCGATAGTTGGCCCCGAGACCAAAGATGATGGAACGGGCCGGGCCGCCACGAAAATGCCCGTCGGGCTCGCGTCGCTTGTAAAGCTGGGCCAGAGAGCATTCAACAAGGCTGGTGGCCATGCCGACCAGAGCAATGGCCCACATCCAGAAGACCGCCCCAGACCCGCCAAGGGTGATGGCCACGGCCACACCGGCAATGTTGCCGCCACCAACACGCCCACCAACGGACAGCAGCAGGGCTGCGCGTGCGGTAATGGCATTCGGATCTGCGGACTGGTTCTTGCCAGACAGGACCCGGAACATGCGACCAAAAAACTCGAACTGGACGAATCCGGTCAATGCAGTGATGAAAATACCAAAGACGACCAGAAGCGGGATCAGAGACCACCCCCAAGTGAGATCGCCGATCAGGCCGAAGAAGCTCTCAATATATTGCATGTTTTACTCCAAATGGTTCTGCTGGTCGGGTGGCCTTTTTCACGCCTTTGTTGACCCTGTAGGCAGATCATATTGGCGCAAGGATTTGCCGGCTCTCTTGACCAGCCAACAGCAATCAACATTCCATCCCGCTCACACCCCAACAATGTGTTACGAGACGATGACCAAACCTAAACAAAATCTTAAGGTCGCGCCTTACCAAAGTTTAACAATGCACAAGCCTTTGCCCTTTTTTTTGGCAAAAACCCGCTAAATGGCTGCAAAATTGGGCAGTAATTTCGAATATATTGGAGCAATTGCGGCGACGGACTGTCGCGCATGAGCCAGAACTAGGAATTTGTTCCTTTTATTGATCGCCCATAAAAAAGGGCCTGCACATACGTACAGGCCCCAATCTGACTTGCCAAAATCCAGACGGCTTGCGGCCCAAAGGGAGCCGATCGCACGTCTAATTCGGGATATCACCCCTGATTTGCTGGTTTAGGGTGCAATCTCTTCTTCTGCTTCTTTGGCAAGCTTCTTCATTTTCTTGGGCAGGATGCGACCGACGAAGATCGGCAGAACGAAGCCGATGACAGCCACAGCCCAGAGGCTGAGTGACAATGGGCTTTGGAACAGCACCGACCAGTCGCCATCCGAGATGGTGACCGCGCGACGCAAGTTCACTTCCATATTGTTGCCCAGCAGAACGCCCAGAATCACAGGCACCAAGGGCACATCCAGCTTTCTAAGCGCCCAGCCAATGATGCCGAACATAACCATGATGGTCAAATCGAAGCTCGACCCGGCAATGCCATAAATACCGACAAAGCTGATCATGGCAACCGCAGGCATCAGGATCCGCGGCGGGACCAGCAGGATGCGGATGAAGATCCCGACGAATGGAATATTCAGCAGCAACAGGATGATGTTGGCAATGAACAAAGCCGCAATCAAACCCCAGACCACATCCGGATTGTTGTTGAACAACAATGGGCCGGGGGTGATGTTCAGGGCCAGCAGAACGGCGAGCAGCACGGCCGTGGTGCCGGAACCGGGCACACCAAGCGCCAGCATTGGCACCAAGGCACCACCTGCGGCAGCGTTGTTGCCAGCTTCAGGCGCAGCAACACCGCGAGGATCGCCATTGCCGAAGGTACCATCCTTGTCGCAAATGCGCTTTTCCATCGAATAGGACAGGAAAGAGCCAAGCGACGCACCGGCACCGGGCAGAACCCCGGCAATGAAGCCAACGATCGTCGAGCGGATGGTTGGCATGATGCTGCTTTTCATGGTCTGCTTTGACGGGGTCAGGCGACCCAGTTCGACCTTTTTGCCTTCCACATCAGACGCACCGTGACGATGCTCGATGAAGATAAAGACTTCAGAGAGGGCAAACAGACCGACGATGGCAACCAGGAAGTCGATGCCGTCGTAGAAATGAACCATGCCGAAGGTAAAGCGCGGCACACCGGTCTGGGTGTCAACGCCCACCATGGCGAGGCCAAGCCCGAGCATCGCGGCGAGTGCGGCTTTGCCCTGGTTTTTCGACGACACACCGCCAAGGGTGGCAAAGGCCAGCACGAACAGGGCGAAATATTCCGCAGGCCCGAAGGCCAGAGCGATTTTCACCAGCTGAGGTGCCAGCAGAACCAGCCCGATCGTGGCCATGAAGGAGCCGAAGAAAGACGCGAAGCCGGAAAGGGCAAGCGCTTCACCACCACGTCCCTGCTTGGCCATCGGATGGCCATCGATACAAGTCATCAAGGCCGGTGCATCACCGGGAATGTTGAGCAGGATCGAGGAAATACGACCGCCATACATGGCGCCATAATAAACCGATGTCAGCAGAATCAACGAGGGCGTGGCACCAAGACCAAGGGTAAAGGCCAGCGGAATGAGAATGGCAACGCCGTTCGAGGGACCAAGACCCGGCAGGGCCCCCATGACGGTGCCCAGAAAGCAACCCAGCAGAGCCAGAAGCAAATTCTGCCATGTCATCGCAACCACGAAGCCATCGGCAAGCGAGGAGAAGGTTTCCATCAACAGATCTCCTTAGAAGCCAAGTGGACCCTTGGCCAGCGACAGGCCAAAGATGAGGTGGAAGATGACATAGATGCTTGCAGAAATCGAAATCCCAACGATCACGGACTGGATCGGTGTGGACCCCAGACGCCAGGTCAGGTAGGCCGATGCGACAGCGGTCGAAATGGCAAAGCCAACAACAGGCAGCAGTTCGGCATAGGCAAGCATCACGACGAGCGCGGCGAAGATTTCAGCCAGACGCTTGACATTTGGCCAGTCCGGCTCGGAATCCGGTTTGAGGATAATCGAGAGGCTGGAAATCGCCAAAATCGCTGAAATGATCAGCGGAAAGGCCTTTGGGCCAACCGAGTCGGACAAGAAACTTTCCTGAATCTGCAAGGCAGAATAGGCAAAGAGTACTGCTAGCAGGAGCCCCACGGCTCCAAATATACGATCACTCATGATCCCCTCATATGGGTAGAAAGAGCGGCGGGAGACCACGGCGGGTCACGGGGCACACCCCGGACACCGCCGCAGCAAGGTTGGGATTAGCGGATAATGCCAATGTCCCGGGAGATTTTCTGAATGGTGGCGACAGATTCGCTAACGAATTTCTCGAATTCGGCACCCTGCAGATCCAATGGCGCCAGGCCATTGTTTTTCATGACGGCTTTCCATGCGTCAGACGCATAGAGTTCGTCAATTTTGGCAACCCAAGCTTCATACGCTTCGTCGCTCATGTCTTTTGGAGCATAGAAACCGCGCCAGTTGGCACCAATCGCATCAACGCCCTGTTCCTTGGCGGTTGGGAAGGCAGCATAGTCGCCATCAAGACGCTCTGGGGACAGAACGGCAATCACGCGAATATCGCCGGAATCAACAAAGCCCTTGGCTTCGGAGATGTCACCGGAGAAAGCCTGTACGGAGCCAGCCAGCAGCTGGGTAACCGCTTCACCACCACCAGCAAAGGCGATGTATTTCACTTTGCGAACATCTTCAATGCCAGCCGCATTGGCTGCAATCAGGACCTTGAGATGGTCCCAACCACCCACGGCGGAGCCGCCGGCGACAGCGATGGAAGCCGGATTGGCTTTCATTTTTTCGAGCAGCTCAGGCAGGGTCTTGATGTCACTTTTTGAAGACACGGCAATCACGCCATAATCAGCGCCGATCGCACCAACCCAGCGAACCTGATCCATGGTGTTGCCTGGATAGGCACCCTGAGCCAGACGGGTTGCCGTTGCAGACGAGGCTGCAATGATAAGATCATTGTCATCACCGCGCTTGTTGACGACTTCAGCGTAAGCCACGCCGCCACCGCCACCGGAGAGGTTGACAACCTGCATGGTCGATTTGATCAGGCCAAGATCCTGAAGCGACTTGCCCACCTGACGGCAAGTGAAATCCCAACCACCACCTGGGTTGGCTGGCGCGATGCATTCCGGGCTTTCAGGTTCGAACGCTTGAACAGAGGCTGGAACAAGGGCCAGACCCGCGACAGCAATCGCTGTGCGAACGATTTTCGAGATCATGTGAATTCCTCCAAATTCGGCCTGCCTTCAATGGCATTGGCCATCTCACAAAGGAATACGTTACGTTGCGAGCCTGTCACCAAGCTGACATGCTGCAAGGTCACCGGTTCCAAGCGGGTCAACGCTTTTGGCGTAAATCTTGGGAATCTTGTCCCAAATTCGGTTAGACTTTGATTTAGTTCGATTTTTCGGAATTTCTTTCGATAGATTTCAGGCGTCAGCAATGATCGAAAAAAAAACATGTTCCCTGTTGGAATCTTTTGCCTCCCCCCCCTTGCCGCCCGTGCAATATGTCAGGGCCCCCACCGTCAGAGTGCAACTTGCTTTGGATTTCGCAAAAAGGTGCTGTTTCGCAAACGACCAAAAGCCACGTATAGTGGCTGCTTGATCGACAGCGCCGGGGAACAAAAACGCATAGCTGCCCTGACGTCACTTTTCGGTTCACGGGTCATTTTTGTCAGGAAAATGACAGGTTTTCCGACTAAAGTGTCAGATGCAAAAGACAGCCTTGTCGCCTGATATGCGGCCCTGTCTTCCGGCGCTGCGTGAAGCCCATGACGAGCGGCGTATGGCTTTGCCATTCCGCTCCCATTGACAGCTCCAACGAAAGGCCGGTTGATGCGGCAATGCAGCCCAATCGTTTGGCAAGGTCATACCGTGGATCGCGGCATGGGCCAGCCCTCCACCGACCAATATTCTGTCAAGCGAAGGAACGATGCTCGTGAGTGACGGATTGGATTTTTACACGGTGGAGCCTGCCGCCGATCCTGAAGCACGCAGGGAGATTGTGGCCTTCCTCGCCGCCTGCGACCTCGACTTCGAAGAGCAGATCGAAGCCATGGTGCTGTGCCGCGAGAATGACCAGCTCGTCGCCTGCGCTGGCCTTGATAAAGGCATCATCAAGGATGTGGCCATCAGTCCGGCCCTGCGCGGCACATCGCTGAGCCTGCGTCTGGTCAGCGAAATCATCTACCTTGCCCATAGTCGTCAGTACAAGACCCTGTTTGTCTATACCGAGCCGCATAATGCGGATTTCTTCGTTGGGTGCGGTTTTTATCCGCTGGTCGAGGTGCCGGGGCAGACAACCTTGATGGAGAATTCTCCAGTAGGAATGAAATCCTATTGTCAGGAACTGGCTAAAAAACGGGTTGAGGGTGACATCATCGGTTGCGTGGTCGCCAACGCCAATCCCTTTACCCGTGGTCACCTCTATCTGATCGAACAGGCAGCCAAGGCCAGCGACTGGCTGCATTTGTTCATCGTGTCCGAAGATGCTTCCCTGTTCAGCTACGAAGACCGTCTGGCGCTGGCGCGACAGAATGTTGGCCATATCCCGAACCTCACCCTGCATGAGGGCTCCAAATATATGGTCTCGCGCGCCACCTTCCCGGCCTATTTCTTCAAGGACAAGGGTATGGTTGGCAAGTGCCGTACGGCCGTTGATCTGTTGCTGTTCCGCAGATATATCGCACCGGCACTTGGTATTACCCATCGCTTTGTCGGGACCGAGCCTTTCTGTGACACCACCCGCAAATATAATGAAGACATGAAACACTGGCTGCAAGACCCTCTGCGCAAGGCGGAGCCGGTGCATGTCGTTGAAATGGAACGCACGCGCCTCGATGATATCGCCATTTCGGCGTCCGAAGTGCGGCGTCTGCTCAATCAGAATCATATGGAGCGCATTCAAAGCCTTGTCCCCCCTGCGACCTACGATCTGATCGTCAGCAAATATGTCGCCAAGGTGCAGCAACAAGCCTAACAAGACCGCCGGGATCTCCGACGGCGCCACGAAATCGAGAGGAAAGATATATGAAGATCGTACAGGAGGCGTTGGCGGGAACACTCGAATCGAGCGATCTCTTCGTCAGGGTCTCGCCTATAGACGGCCCGTTGGAAGTGATCGTCCAGAGTGAAGTCGAACATCAGTTCGGCGATCAGATCCGCAAGGTCATCGGCGAGGTGCTGGAAAAACTTGGTGTCACGTCCGGGGCCACCTTGATCGTTGAAGACAAGGGCGCGCTGGATTGCGTCATCCAAGCCCGGGTTGAGGCCGCGATCATGCGGGCCGCTGGAAGCCCGAAGGTTGAATGGGAGGCTTTGTCATGACGTTGCGCCGTTCCATGCTGTTCATTCCCGGCTCCAATGCGGCGATGCTGTCGACCGCCTTTGTGTTCAAGCCGGATGCTGTGATGTTCGACCTTGAGGATGCGGTCTCTCTGCGCGAGAAGGATGCCGGTCGTCTGCTGGTCTATCACACACTGAAATCGGATCTTTATCGCAATATCGAGCGTGTTGTGCGCATCAATCCGCTTTCCACCCCCTTTGGCCATGACGATTTGCAGGCAGCGATCCGGGGCGGGGCCGATGTGATCCGTCTGCCAAAAACGGAAACGGCCGATGACGTGGTCGAGTTGGAAAGGGCAGTTGAGGCCATTGAGAAGGATTGTGGACGCGCGATTGGTTCGACCAAACTGATGGCCGCGATCGAAAGCGCCTCCGGCGTGGTCAATGCGGTTGCCATTGCCTATTCGTCGCCTCGCATGATGGGGATCGCCGTGGCCGGTTTCGACTATGTCACCGACATGCAGACCGAACGCGGGGACGGCACCGAGCTATTCTATGCCCGCTGTGCCGTGTTGCATGCGGCGCGTGCTGCCAAGATCGATGCCTTTGATGTGGTCTTCCCGGATCTCAATGATGAAGAGGGATTCCTCAAGGAAGTCGACGTCATCAAACGGCTTGGCTTTAACGGCAAGTCTCTGATCAATCCGCGCCAGATCGAATTGCTGCACAATGCCTATGCACCGACACAGGAAGATGTGGACTATGCCAACCGCGTCATCGCGGCCGCAGCCAAAGCGGAAGAACAGGGGCTCGGGGTCATTGCGCTGAATGGCAAGATGATCGATGCGCCCATTGTGGACAATGCCAAGCGGGTGCTGAGCCGCGCCGCAGCTTCGGGGGTGAGACGGTAAGATGGACAAGAAACAACTCGAAATCCTGCGGGCTTCCGTTCCGGCCAACAGTGTCTATGCGGGCGCGGTTGAAGAATATGCTGGCTTTGCTGCCAAGATCCCCTATCTGGCGGACCCGGAAGAAAAAGTCGGTCGCAAGGTCGTTGAAAGCATTCAGGAAGCGGTGCGCCGCTCTGGCCTGAAGGATGGCATGACCATTTCCTTCCATCACGCTTTCCGTGAAGGGGACAAGATCCTCAATCTGGTGGTTGGCATTCTGGCCGAGATGGGCTTCAAGGACCTGACCCTTGCGCCCTCTTCGCTGGTCACGGCCCATTTCCCGCTGATCGAGCATATTGAAAATGGGGTGATCCGGAAAATCTATACTTCCGGCATGCGCGGCAAGCTGGCCGATGCTATCTCCCATGGCCTGATGGATGAACCGATCACCATCCACTCCCATGGCGGGCGAGTGGGCCTTATCCAGAAGGGTGAGATCGAGATTGATGTGGCCTTCATCGGTGTGTCGGCCTGCGACCCATATGGCAATGCCAATGGCACGTCTGGCCGGTCCTGGTGCGGCTCGCTCGGCTATGCGATGGTTGATGCCTCCTATGCCAAGAATGTGGTGATGCTGACCGAGGAAATCGTCCCCTACCCGAATGCGCCAGCCAGCATCCGTCAGGATCAGGTCGACTGGATCGTCGAAGTGGAAGAAGTGGGCGACCCGGCGAAGATCAGCGTCGGGGCGGCGCGCGCGACGACCAACCCACGCGAATTGCTGATTGCCCGCTGGTGTGCCGACGTGATGGAGCATGGTGGCTACTTCGAAGATGGTTTCTCGATGCAGACCGGCACTGGTGGTTCCTCCACCGCCACGGCCCGCTTCCTCGAGGCCCGGATGCGGGCCAAGGATATCAAGGCGGCTTGGGCCTTGGGCGGGCAGACCGGCGGCATGGTGGATCTGCATAACAAGGGGCTGATCGGCACCTTGCTCGATACCCAATGCTTCGATTCGGTTGCGGCCCGCTCGCTGGGCACCTCGCCCAGCCATGTGGAAATTTCCGCCCATTTCTATGCCAACCCGTTTGCCAAGGGAGCGACGGTCGACAATCTCGACATGGTGATCCTGTCGGCACTCGAGATCGATCTTGATTTCAACGTCAATGTGCTGACCGGTTCGGACGGGGTGATGCGTGGGGCCTCTGGTGGCCATTGTGACACTGCAGCCGGGGCGAAATTGTCGATTGTGGCCGCGCCTCTGATCCGCTCGCGCATTCCCACCGTGGTGAAGACTGTCACAACGCGGGTGACGCCGGGCGAGACTGTCGGCGTGCTGGTCACCGACCATGGCATCGCGGTCAATCCCAACCGACCTGACGTGGAAGAACGCCTGAAAGCCGCCAATCTGCCAGTCTTTACCATCGAAGAGCTGCATAATCGGGCGATTTCGATCACCGGAGAACCTAAGCCGATCGAGTTTCTCGACAAGATTGTCGGCGTGGTTCGCTATCGTGATGGCACCATTCTGGACACTGTTCGACAGGTTGCCTCATGACCAAGGAACGCCTCCCGACCTCCTCCTTGCATCGGTCTGGAGGCGTTTCGCTTCTTCAGCAGTCCATTTCGGCTCCGGCTCCTCGATGTGACGGACCGGAGGCTGCATTTGCTGCACACCTGGGCCAGATTGCCCATCAGGCCTTGCTGGTCGAGGCCAAACTGACCCCGAAGCCGGGGCTGGTCGATGCGGCCAATGATGGCGCACATCGCGACATGTCCCTTGCCACTTTTCAGGCAAGTGCTCAGGCTCTTCGTCCCTACCTCAACGCCTTTGTTCTGGCGGGTATCAACGCTGGCAACGAACCGGCTACCGAGGCGCTTGCTCCCTTGCGGGCGCTGGGGCTTGATGCCGAATGGGCCATGCTGGCAGCGACGAGGCATGTCAACACCCACAAGGGTGCGATCTTTGCCTTTGGCCTGCTGCTTGGCGCAGCCGGACGCCTGTGGGCCAAGGGGCAGAGCCTCACCATTGATAGGCTTTGCTCAGAGGCCGGATGCTTTGTTTCCGGGCTGGTCAGAAGCGAGCTGAAAGAGCGGGTGAAGACCGCCAATAGCGCCGGGGAATATATCTATCACCGCTACGGCCTGACAGGGGCACGGGGGGAGGCCGAAAGTGGTTTTGTCTCGGCTCGACAATGGGCCCTGCCGGCCTATCAGCGGGCAATTGAGGCCGGGTTTGACCCGCAAAGTGCGCTTCTGTCGGCTTTGGTGGCGCTGATGGCAAACAATGACGATACCAATCTGGTGGCACGTGGCGGCATTGAAGGGCTCAATTTTGTCAAGGACGAAGCCCGTCACCTGACACCGCTGGCACTCTGCGGTCCCGTTGCCTTCAAGGCGCAGTTGCAGGTCATGGATGAACGGCTAACCGCCCGCAACCTCAGCCCCGGCGGGTCTGCAGATTTGTTGGCAGTGACGTGGTTTCTGTTGCAACTGACATCATCCACGGACAATGGTTACTGACAGGAGGAAAGGGAGGAGCGGCAGTGACAGGGACTAAACGGGACGGAATCGCAATCGACTTGCAGGCCCTGCTTGCCTCACGGGATGCGCGCGCCGCGCGGCGGGCCTCATGCCTTGCCAAACGCCGGCAACCCACCATTACCCTCACTCTTGTCATGCCCGGTCCGGTGAAAGACAGCCCCTTGATCCGCACCATCGCCGAAGTGGCCCGCCACGAAACCCTTGCCATGCTGGCCCGGCGCGGGTGGGGATATGACATCCATTTCAACACCGATTTGCCAACCGGCCCGGAAAGCCTTTATCAGGTGGACGGCGACGCGGCTCTCCTCAAGCGGGCGCTGGTGGCTCTGGAAGACAATCACCCACTCGGGCGGCTCTGGGATCTTGACGTGCATGATGCGGATGGACAGGCCCTGTCACGCAGCAGCGTCGGTGACCCTCCACGCCGCTGTCTGGTATGCGACGCCGATGCCCGGGCATGCGGTCGATCCCGCACACATGCCCTCGACGAACTCTGGTCCAAGATAGAGACGCTTTATGATCAATGGCTTGGTCAAGCTAACCCGGATTGAGCTTTTCGCGCAATTGTTGCGCGGGAGTTGAAGATTGCCTGCGAAGGGCCTATGGTACCGTCGCACTCCACCCTGCATGCGGGGCACAACCGGAGGCGACTGGGGGACACAGCCTTGGTGGGATCTGTTCAAGGCCTTTTCAGGGGAAGCCATCCTGATCGGGTCTGGTAGTTCATGGAGCAACATGTGGTCAGGCAACTCACACATCCGGATATTCTCGAAGCACTCGATGCCCATGCTGAGGAGTTTGATTTCCTTTTGGTGCCGGGTTTCAAGAATAGCGGGCCTGAGCACTGGCAAAGCTTCTGGGAACGGGATGTGGGGGTCTTCAACCGCATATCCCAGCGCCGATGGGATCAGCGCGACATCGAGTTATGGATCGACGCCATCAGCCGATCACTGTCCGACTGCAATCATCCAGCCATTCTGATCGGCCATTCCCTCGGAGCACTTGCCTCTGCCTGTGTCATTGCCCAGAAAAACCCTGATGTGGTCGGTGCGATGTTTGTCGCGCCCGCCGAACCTCTGCGCTTTGAAGCCGAAGACCGGATTCCGATGGAACGACTGTGTGTGCCAACCTCTCTTGTTGCCAGCCACAACGACAATCTGCTCCGTTTTTCGCGCGCGCGCCACTTCGCAGACGCCTGGGGATCCGACTTTGTCGATCTGGGAGAGGCGGGCCATATCAATTCGGAAGCCGGATTTGGCCGCTGGCCCTATGGCCTGACAATTCTCGTCGAGTTGTGCGACCGCATCAAGCTCGAACAGGAAAGCCTCGTCAGCGCCGTGTGACAACAAACTGCGGCCCAATCCAGCTTTATTCCCCCTTACCCAGAGCCGCCTTCCAGACCGCCCACTGCTTTGTTGTTCCGACCAAGACCGAGCGAAGCCCTTTTCAACCAGCACTGCAACATTGCGCCTTCACCAGCATTGTCACCGTGCTGGTTGAAAAGGTCACAGATTCCAATAACAAGCACGACGCAAAACGCGTGCATCGGAGCATGTGTAAGAATTGAATTTTAAAGGGGAAAATGGCGCGCTGGGGAGGATTCGAACCCCCGACCCCCAGATTCGTAGTCTGGTGCTCTATCCAACTGAGCTACCAGCGCAACCGTCTGCCGTGGAATATTGCCCGGCAAGTGAGGCTGTTGTCTAAAGGACATTGACCGCCATGGCAAGGGCGATTGGTGCTTTTCTTGCACTTTTTTAACAGCGATGAAATTGCCTGTGCACAGGCTGTCAGGGGGCGGGTCCGAGTTCCCCCCTTCAAATGGCAGAAACAGGCCGAATTCAAGCCTTTTTGCCGTGCCAGATATCCACGTTCCACATATGGTTAAAGGCGTCTCGATAGGTGGGATAGCGCATATCGCCTCCGATCAGGGCATGCAGTTTTTTGTTATCGCAGCGCTTGTTCTCACCATAGAAGGATCGGGCCATCGGGGTCATCTCTGCCTCATCGAACGGGATCTGCGTGAGTGGTTCCAGACCCATCAGTTCGGCGCAAAAGGCGATGACCTCTTGCGGTGGGGCGGGTTGGTCATCGCAAACATTGACGATGCCGCTCTGAGCGATCAGAGCGGCCTTGGAGACAGCAAGTGCGATGTCATCGACATGGATGCGGTTGAAGACCTGACCGGGCTTGTCGATGGCGCGACAGGTGCCTGCGGCAAGCTTGATCATCTGGTTGCGGCCCGGACCATAGATGCCTGCCAGCCGATAAATGCCAAGGGGCTTGTCGATCTGTTTGGCAAAGGTCTGCCAGGCCTGTTCCGCAGCGACGCGCTGGACGGAGCGTTTGGAAACGGGACGGCATTCGCTTTCCTCGCTCACCCAGGCTCCATAATGGTTGCCATAGACGCCAACGGTGGAAAGATAGCCCAGCCACTCCAGCTGTTGATTGGCACGAAGTTCATCTCCATGGCAGCGCATCACCGGGTCTCCGTCTGCGTCGGGCGCGATGGAAAGCAGGATATGGGTGGCTTCTTTGAGGGCTTCTGAAATGGCTGGACTGGCATTCTCGCCATCGAACTGAAAGGCGCGCAAACCGTCGGCCTCGATCACAGCGCATTTTTCCAGCGAACGAGAGGTCCCGGCAATCCAGTCACATTGGTCTTTCAGGTCCCGTGCGATGGCCTTTGCGCTGAAGCCATATCCGAAAATGAAGAGTTTCATGCCTATTCCTTATTCAATGCCTGTTGCCATTCCTGTTGCAGATAGGGGTCGCTTTCGCCTGCTGCAAGGCGGCCTGCCCATTCGGTCAGTTGCGGCGGGGGCAAAAGCTGACCCAGCGCCCAGATGGCCGCGCCTTGGACCAAGGGGTCCGGGTCGCTCAGATGCGGCTCTATGACGGGCACAAGGGACGTCTCCGC
This sequence comes from Cohaesibacter intestini, assembly GCF_003324485.1. Taxonomy (NCBI): domain Bacteria; kingdom Pseudomonadati; phylum Pseudomonadota; class Alphaproteobacteria; order Hyphomicrobiales; family Cohaesibacteraceae; genus Cohaesibacter; species Cohaesibacter intestini. The sequence goes on from NZ_QODK01000001.1 coordinate 433,366, forward strand.
GCTGTTGCCTGCCGCAATCAGCACATTGCGCAAGAAGCGGTTGCGGCCGATCCGTTTGATCGGCGAACCGGTGAAATGGGCGCGAAAGGCCGCGTCATCAAGACCGAGAAAGTCGCGCAAGGCTGGGGCTTTCAAATCGTCGCGGGCCTGCAATTTGGCCTCGGCAGCGGTTTGGGCGAATTTGTTCCATGGGCAAGCGGCAAGGCAATCGTCGCAGCCATAGATCCGGTTGCCCATCGCGGGGCGAAATTCATGCGGGATCGGCTCTTTATGCTCGATGGTGAGGTACGAGATGCAGCGTCGCGCGTCGATCTCATACGGGGCCGGGAAGGCACCTGTCGGGCAGGCATCAAGACAGGCGCGACAAGAGCCGCAATGATCCACCTCGGCCTCATCTGCAGGCAGATCGAGGTTGGTGAAGATCGCGCCCAGAAAGATCCATGAGCCGAAGTCCCGGCTGACCAGATTGGTGTGTTTGCCCTGCCAGCCAAGCCCTGCGCGATAGGCAAGAGGCTTTTCCATCACCGGCGCAGTGTCGACAAAGACCTTGATTTCGCCACCGGGATGGCTGTCGCGCAGGCGGGAGAGCAATTTGGCAGAGAGTTGCTTGAGGCGGCCCTTGATGATGTCGTGATAATCGCGATGGCGGGCATAGACCGAAATGTTGGCCTTGTCTTTTTGGGCGAGCAGTGGCCGGGGGTCTTCATCGGGACCGTAATTGAAGCCAAGCATGATGATTGAGCGGACATCACCCCACAAAGCCGACGGATGGGCGCGGCGCTCCAGCGTCTCTTGCATCCAGCCCATGGTGGCGTGATAGCCTTGTTTGGTGAAATGGCGCAAGGTGTCGGCGTGATTGGCCGCCTCGTCGGCACGACAGATCCGGATATCGGCAAAGCCGAGCGCCTTGGCTTCCCGGTCAAGGAAGGCCCGCAATTTGTCATCTGAGGCAGTTCGGTTGGCAGTCATCGGGTAACGCTCGTGACATCTCATGGGCGGCAGAGCGCGCGCCTTGCATCAATATGAATCAGAAATCCAGATCCACATAGTGGGAAGCCGCCGGGATGCCTTTCAGGCTGTCGGCGAGGATCGGGCGGAAGGCGGGGCGGGATTTGATCCGCTGATACCATTCCTTGACCACCGGTTCCTTGTCCCACGGCACCTCGCCCATATAGTCGATGGTCGACAGGAAGGCCCCTGCAGCCAGATCGGCATAGGAGAAATGCTCGCCCGCCAGCCAGTTGCGGCGCTCGGCGAGATAAGCGATGTAATTGAGATGGATGCGCAGATTGGCCCGCGCTGCGCGCAGAATGGTCGAATCCGGAGGGCCACCCCCCTCGCCCGGTCGCCGCATGCGTTTGTAGATCTTTTCTTCAATGAAGAATTGGGCGCTTTCCTCAACCGCTTTTTCCAAAAACCAATGGATCAGACGCCGCACTTCGGCGCGCTGGTTGGGATGATCAGGCAACAGGCGGCGATCCCCCAAGGCATAGCCGCGGGTTTCATCGAGATATTCGGCAATCACACTGGCACCACAGACGGGAGGGCCGTCATTTTCGCGCAGCACCGGTACCTTGCCTGCAGGATTGATGCGCAAAAAGGCTTCGTCCCGCTCCCAAGGCAGCATTTCGCTCAGTTCCGCACCAGCTTTGCATTCGGCCAGCACGAGACGGGCAAAGCGGGAAGGAATGGACATTTTCGTGTGATAGAGCAGCAACATGCTGGCGCGACCCCTTTTGACCCCGACGAACACCCATATGGACAGGACAGGTCGGGTTGTGATGTGAGCACCCGTCTATCCAATGGTAAAATGGTTATCAGCGATTTAATAGATTCGCTTTCACACCCTTCCTTACCCGCTTTCCACCCTTCGCTGACAAGGTGGAGTGGGGCCAAAAGCCAAGGGTGTGACAGTGCGTTCATACATCGCTGGTTCGGAATGGAGGCGCGACCATATCGCCCCTTCTTTTGCTTCGCCAGTGATTGCGGGTCGAAACTGCCCGCTTGTCACACTTTTCCCCGCACCGGCCCGATGCATGGCCGCCGCCTTGTGGCAAGATCACTCCGGTGGAGCTGCAAACTGGACTAGTCACATCCTGTCAGAGGCTGACATAGCCATAGGCCATGGCAAGTAGGAAGATACCAAGTGCGAATCGATAAAGCACGAAGGGCAGGAAGCTGATCCGCTTGACCAACGCCATCAGGAAGGCAATGGCCGCGAAGGACGCAAGAAAGGACAGACCCGCGCCGAGCCACACATCGGACGACATGGTTGTTCCAGTTTCGATGGCGTCCTTAATGGTCAACAAGCCGGCACCCGCAATGGCAGGCATGCCAAGCAGGAAGGAAAAGCGTGCAGCCTCGGGCCGCGAGAAGCCCAAGAAACGAGCCGCTGTCATGGTGATGCCCGAGCGGCTGGTGCCGGGAATGAGCGCCAGCATCTGCGCCAGACCGATCACCAAAGCAGGCGGCAGGGTCATGTTTTCCATGGCCTTTTCACTGGGTCCGAAACGGTCAGCCAGATACAACAAGGCACCATAGACAATGGCGGCCCAGCCAACCACCTGTAGTTTGAGCAAATCATCAGCCCGCAAAGCGTCCAACGCACCGGTCTTCTTCAAGATCAGACCGAAAATCACCGCCGGGATGGTTGCCAGCACGATGTAAAGGGCCAGTTTGCCATGAGGGGTCAGGCGACCACGTAAGAGATTGAGGCCACCGATGGCAAGGTTCAGCACGTCGCGCCAGAAATAGACGATGATGGCGAAGAGTGATCCCACATGAAGCATCACATCCATTGCAAGGCCCTGATCGGCCCAGCCGGTGATGTCTGAGGTGATTGCCAGATGGCCGGAGGAGGAAATGGGCAAGAATTCGGTGATGCCCTGAATGATGGCAATCACGATGATTTGCATGAGCGGCATGCTATGGCCTTTCTGGACGAACAATGCGGCAGGAAACTGGATTGGTCATTATAAAGCAAATGTGGCTGCTTTATTACCAAGCCTGTCAAAAAGAGAAAAGCGGGAAATGCACCCCGCTTTGCACCTTTCTGCACGCCCATCCGGTTGCTCGGCCCTCTTGCCGGTCTTGCCCCCTTGCTCAGGCCAAGGCCCGTTCCGCTTCTGCCGCATTCAAGGCCCGGCGGAATTGGTCAACGCCAGCGGCCCCATTCAACAAATATTTGGAGTTGAGGATGATGGCGGGAACGCCACTGATGCCCTGCTGACGCCAGAATGAGATATGTTCGCCAACATCGGATGCAAACCGATTCTCGGCCAGAACCGCGCGGGCCTCGTCCGCATCAAGCCCCTGATCACTGGCAATATCAACCAGAATGTCGGTATCGTCGATGTTCTTGCCGTCGGTAAAATAGGCCTTGAGCAGGGCGAGCTTCAAGTCATGCGCCTTGCCAAAATCTCGCGCCCAATGGATCAATTGATGGGCTGCAAGGGTGTTATAGGTGCGCTGTCCTGCGGCAAAATTGAAGGTGAAGCCGACTTCCTTGCCCAGATCGGTTATCCGCTGCTGGGTTTTGGCTGCATCATCCGCCGAGATGCCGTATTTTTCTGCCAGATAGCCCAGACGTTCCTGCCCTTCGGGGCCCATATCCGGGTTCAACTGATAGGGGTGCCAGTGGATGTCCGCTTCCACGCCGGTGCGCTCCAGCGCAACACGCAGCTGATTGTAGCCAACGGCACACCAGGGGCAAACCACGTCTGAAATGATGTCGATGCGAAGCGGGTCTGTCATGGGGCCTGTCCTTGTCTGTCATAGTCTGTCGCATTGCTCGGAAAGTCGGAGCGTTTGGAGACAGACTATAGAAGACCGTTCGGTCCCAAAATAATCAATTGGGCGTGAAGAGCTGCATTCTTTAAAGACAAATCTCGCCTGCGATGCCCCGGGTGGGGCAAGCAACAGCTCCTACAGCTCCAGTTTGCCCTCACGCAAGCGGAACAGGGTGATGCCGGTGGAGACGGCAAGATTGAGGCTTTCGGCGCGGCCTGCCATGGGGATTTTCACCAGATGGTCGCAGGTGTCGGCAAAGGCGTCCGGCAAGCCGGATTGTTCATTGCCCATCAGGACCATCACCGGATCCTCAGGTTTGACCTCGCGATAATCGACCGCCCCTTTCAAATGGGTGCCGACGATCGCGCCGGGCCAATTTTGCCGCCACGCAAGAAACTCTTCGCGGGTGGCACGATAGAGCGGTATATGAAAGATCGAGCCCATGGTGGCGCGGACCGCTTCAAGGCTGAAAGGATCCGTGGTCTCACCGATCAGCAGCATGGCGCTAGCCCCAACCGCATCAGATGTGCGGATGGTGGTGCCCAGATTGCCCGGATCCTTGACCCCTTCCATGGCGACCACCATGTCACCGCCAGCGGCTTCGACGTCGCTGGCCAGATCAGCAAGGGTGCCGAAGCGCTGCTGAAAGACGCCGATGACATGCTGGGGATTGTCCCGGTGGGTGATTTTCGACAAAACCTGTTCGGAGACTTCCAGAATAAGCCCGCCCTTGGCATAGACCTTGGCGGCCACTTGCTGGACCAGCTCATGGGTCTTGATGTTTTTGGCATAGACCAGCGTTTCGGCGACCCATCCGGCTTCCAACGCAAAGGCAACCAGCTGCAGGCCTTCGGCCATGAAGAGGCGGGTTTCGTTGCGGATCTTGCGGCGCTCCAGCGCCTTGATATCCTTGATATGCTGGTTGGAGACCGCGGTGATTTCCTTGATCAGGCCGTTGCGTTGGGCGCGGCTATTCATGCGCTGATCTCCTGTTGGCTGGCTGCTTCGTCTGCATTGAGCGGACGCCAGCGGGTATAAAGAGAGGTATTGAGGCAGCGGGGCCCATTTTCCTCGGCAATCATCAGTTCGCCGGATTCAACAATCCCGCCCTGCCCGGTCATCACTTCAATCATCAGTTCGTCAAAGGCGGCATAAGAGGCGCGCATCGCATAGGCGGTGAGCGTGTAAAACAGCGCCTCCTTGGACAGGATCTGACGGCAGGCATAGAGCATTTCGGGCAGCATTTCGAACAATTGCCAGACTTCACCCTTCGGGCCGCGACCAAATTTGGGCGGGTCGAGCAAGATGCCATCATAGACATTGCCACGGCGAATTTCGCGCTGGACGAATTTCATCGCGTCATCGACGATCCAGCGAATTGGCTTATCATCAAGGCCAGCGAGAAGCTGGTTTTCCTTGCCATAGGCGACGGCTTTTTTTGACGCATCGACATGGGTGACTTCGGCGCCAGCGCGGGCGGCGACCAGCGAGGCAACGCCGGAATAGCCAAACAGATTGAGCACCCGAGGCGGACGCCCCAGATAGGCACCGCGCAATTGCTGGTCCATCCAGTGCCAATGGGCGGCCTGCTCGGGGAAGAAGCCCACATGGCGAAAGGCGGTGAAACGGCCATAAAAGCGGATCTGGTCCCAATGGGTTTCCCATGTCTCACCCAAAGGCTTTGGATAGCGCCAGCGGCCGGGGCCTTCTTCTTCCAAGTCGCCAGAAAAGATCGCGTCGGCCTTGTCCCAGATGGCTTGATCGAGGCGCGGGCTGCCCATGGCCTGCGGCTCTGGCCGGACGATGGTGTAGGGGCCATAGCGTTCCAGCTTTTGGCCGTGGCCCATATCGAGCAAGGCATAATCATCCCATGGGCCAGTGACCATCAGGGCAAAGGGTGCGCGGCGCGGGGTCGGGCCTTCGGGGCGCTTTGGCAGGATGAAGGGCGCGCGCGGCTCTTCGGCTGGTTTGGAGGGTTTGGTGTCTGTGCGGTTCTGCTTGATGATGCGGCCGGGTTTGAAGTCAGGTCTCGGCTGATCAGGCTTGCCACTTCGAGTGGCTTGGCCGTGACGGGAGGGCTGACCTTGACGGGAGGGCTGGCCGCCACCGCGATTGGCAGCGCCAGCTCGGCTGCCTGCCGCTTTGCCATCGCCGCGTCTGGCCGATTGCTTTGGAGGTTTGCCGCCGCGCTTGTTTGCCATTGCCGATCCTGTGCCGTTCTTGTGCTGATCCTGAGCCGATCAGTCTATGGCGTTCGCTCCGGTCCGGCGATACGGATCGTTTGGGAACGCGCTGAATTGTCTCGTTTGCTAAGGTGCCCTCTATAATCCAGAAGAAAGAGCGGCGCAATGTCAAAGGCAGCGCCAATGGGGCATACGGCAAAAGGCCGCCTCTTGCGAAGGCGGCCTGATACATCCCATCCGCAAGCCAGGCATCGCTCGCCTCAGGCAGGCACACGGACCTTGGCGTTGGCCAAGGATTTGACCTCGGAGGAGTGGGCGATTTTGCTCTCCTTGGCATAGGCTTGATGTTGCTCTTCGATCTTGGCTTCGCTGTAGAGATAATTGACCATCACGCCCCAGCTGTTGCTCTTGCCGCGCGGCGACAAGTCAGCCTGCGCATGCACCTTGTGCAGGATCGCACCATTGCCAAGGTGGAAATGGGCGACCGGATCATAGGCCGTGCCCCGCTTGCTGCGCGCATTGACCAGATAGCGAGCAGCAAGGCGGGCAATGACCTCTGCAGGCGGCAGTTGGTTCTCTTCCAACCCCTGCAACACAGTTTGCTCTTCGATTTTCAAGAGGCTGTCCTCCTTGTCCATGGCCTCGGCCACCCAGCGACGCAGACCCGGCACAGGCGACAGGGTGACAAAGGTGGTCAGAGACGGCAACTCGCGCTGCAGTTCGGCCACCACCTGCTTGATCAGGAAGTTGCCAAAGGAAATGCCGCGCAAACCATGCTGGCAGTTGGAGATGGAATAGAAGACCGCGACATTGGCCACATTGGGATCAAGGGTCTCCCGGTCATGCTCCAGGATCGGGGCAATCGCACCGGGAATTTCCTTGGTCAGGGCGACCTCGACGAAAATCAGCGGATCATCGGGCATGGCCGGATGGAAGAAGGCGAACAGGCGACGGTCCCGCTCGGCCACACGCTGGCGCAGATCATCCCAGCCGTGGATTTGGTGTACCGCTTCATAGGCGATGATTTTTTCCAGAATGGACGCAGGCGTCGACCAGTCGATCTGTTCGATCTCAAGAAAGCCCCGGTTGAACCAGGCGGACAGCAAATGCTGGAAATCCAGATCGAGGCCACGCAAATCGGGATGTTTGCGCAGGAAGCCCAACAGCTCCGAGCGCATACGAACCAGACGCCCCGTGGCACCGGGCACCCTGTTGATGCGGCGGATCAGCTCAAGGCTCTTGGGCTCAGCGGCGAAATAGAGCTCACGGGCTGATGCATTGTCGCTTGGCTGCCATTTCTCGACCGCTTCGGTCAGGGCATCATGATCAACCCCGTAGCGATCAGCCATGGTTTCGAAGAAAGCCAGCTTTTCCTCGTCATTGGCCGTGTCGTAAATGTCTAGAATCTTCAGCGCAGTCTTGAGGCCAGATGCTTCGCCCTGATCGCTGATCAGCTCGTCGCATAACGGGATCAGATCCGCGGGGCTGCTGGCGCTTTTGGACGACAGGAAAGGGGCACGGGCGACGCGTTTCAAAATGTCGCTTAGAAAATGTTTTTCCGCCATAAAAATACTTACCTCAATATCTTGGGAATCGGGTTGACGAGGCGGCTCCCGGCCGCTTTGCCTACGTGGGAGAACGGACCCGCATTCCTGAAGCAGAATGCCCTGGGAGAAGGCATCTGAACCCAAAGCATAGAGGCAGCAAGGGCTTGCGGGCAAGTCCTCCGTTGGCATTGCGACTAAGATATCAGAAGCGAGTCATCCCTAACATAACAAGCGATGTCGTTGACTCACTTATTGTAATAATCGCGGAACCAGGCAACGAAAGCCTTCACGCCATCTTCAATGGTCGTGGCGGGTTTGTAGCCGGTCAAGTGATGAAGCAGGCTCGAATCCGAAAGGGTGGCAGGCACATCCCCCTGCTGGATTTCCATCATGTTGCGGATCGCCTTCTTGCCAAGCGCGGCTTCTATGGCTTCGATGAAGTCGAGCAGCTGGACCCGCGTGGCGTTGCCAATATTGACCGTGCGATAGGGAGCAACCGGGGAAAGCGAGTCCCCGTCTTCGATCTGGTCGCGGCTTTGCGGGCGCACTGGCACCGCTTCCATCAGCAGACTGATCGCCTTGACGAGATCGTCGACATAGGTGAAGTCGCGCATCATCCGGCCATGATTGTAAATATCGATCGGCCGATCATCGAGAATGGCGTCGGTGAATTTGAACAGGGCCATGTCCGGGCGCCCCCATGGGCCATAGGCGGTAAAGGTGCGAAACATGGTGATCGGCAGATCATGGATATGGGCGTAAGAATGGGCCATCGATTCCGTGGCCTTCTTGCTTGCAGCATAGAAGGACATTTGCGCGTCGGTTTTGTCGACTTCGCGATATGGCATCTGCTCATTGGCGCCATAGACCGAGGAGGTCGACGCCATCAGCAGATGCTCGACCCGTTGTTCGAGCGCCGCTTCCATCACATTGAAGGTGCCGATGATGTTGGCTTCCAGATAGGAGCGCGGATTGTCGATGGAATAGCGCACGCCCGCTTGGGCTGCCAGATGGACAATGATATCGGGGGCAAAGTCGCGCACCGCCTTGGCCACCGCATCCTGATCTTCCAGCATGGCCTCGGTCGCGGCGAAATTGCGGTTTTGCATCAGAATCGCGTGGCGGCGCTGTTTGAGCGTGATGTCGTAATAGTCGGTGATGCCGTCAAAGCCATGGACGATATGGCCCTCGGCCAGCAAATGTCTGGCGAGGTGAAACCCGATGAAACCCGCTGTACCGGTGATGAAGACGCGTTTCATGATCTGGGATCCTCTCTGGCTCGTCGCCTCGATAGGCTCTGTGGCTATCGTGGCTTGCATGATCTGTCCGGGTTGTCTCAGAAAGTGGGATCGCATTCAAGCGCCGGGAGGGCGGCTTTCTCAACTTTTCCTAAGACATGGCAGTAAAAAAGGAGGATGCGGCAGCCGCACCCTCCTTGCTGCATCTGGTATCAGGCGACCCGTCTGTCAAGGGAATCAGACGGACCAATCATAGATCTCGGTCTTGCCGAGATAGTCGACAATGGCGTCGGCGGCCTCATCGGCGCTCATGTCGGCTGTGTTGACATGGATGTCCGGATTGAGCGGCGCTTCATATGGCGCATCGATGCCGGTAAAGTTCGGGATTTCGCCTGCCCGCGCCTTGGCATAGAGCCCCTTGACGTCGCGTGTCTCACAGACTTCCAGCGGGGTGTCGACATGGATCTCGACAAATTCCCCTTCGCCCAGCATATCGCGGACCACATCGCGCTCGGATTTGAAGGGCGAGATGAAGGCGGTCAGCACGATCAGGCCCGCATCGACCATCAGCTTGGAGACTTCGCCAATGCGGCGGATATTTTCCACCCTGTCGGCATCGGTGAAGCCGAGATCTCTATTCAGACCATGGCGGACATTGTCGCCATCGAGCAAATAGGTGTGGCGGCCATCTCGATGCAGCTTCTGTTCCACCAGATTGGCAATGGTCGATTTGCCCGAGCCGGAAAGGCCGGTGAACCACAGCACTTTCGGGGTCTGATGTTTGAGCGCGGCGCGGGAGCCTTTATCGACATCCACCGCCTGCCAATGGATGTTGTCTGCCCGACGCAGACCCTGCCAGACGAGGCCTGCTGCGACCGTCTGGTTGGAATAGCGGTCGATCAGGATGAAGGAGCCTGTCTGGCGGTTCTCTTCATAGGCATCCATGGCCAGCGGCTGGGAGAAGGCAATGTTGCAGAAGCCGATTTCATTCAGCTCCAGCGTCTTGCCCGCATCCTTGCGTGAGGCGTCGTTGACGTCGATCTTGTGGTTGAGGGCGGTGATGGTGGCCTGCACCTGCTGGCTGCCAAGCTTGATAATATAGGGCCTGCCAACAAACAAATGAGCGGAATCCATCCAGATGAGATGGGCAGAAATCTGATCGGTCACCAATGGGCGGTGTTGCGCAGGGGCCAGCAGATCGCCGCGGGAAATGTCGATTTCGTCTTCCAGCGTGATGGTGACCGCTTCGCCGGCCTCGGCATCGGGCAGCTCGCCATCCATGGTCACAATCGAGGCGACCTTGGAGGATTGACCGGATTTGGCGACCACGACTTCATCGCCTACCTTGACGATACCTGAGGCAACCGTTCCGGAAAAGCCACGGAAATTGAGGTTCGGGCGGTTGACCCACTGGACGGGAAAGCGGAACGGCAAGGCGCGGTCGGCGCTTTCGGTGTCGATCTCTTCAAGATAGCCAAGCAGGGTCGGGCCTTCATACCAAGGCATATTCTCGCTTTTGGCGACCACATTGTCACCATAGCGAGCCGAGATCGGCACGGCGGTGATGGTGTCAAACTCGAAGCTCTGGGCAAAGGTCTGATAGTCGGCGAGGATCTTGTCGAAGACCTCTTGGCTATAGTCCATCAGATCCATCTTGTTGACCGCCAGCACCACATGGCGCACGCCGATCAGGGCATTGATGAAGCTATGGCGACGGGTCTGGGTCAGGATGCCTTTGCGGGCATCGATCAAAATGACGGCCAGATCGCTGTTGGACGCGCCGGTCGCCATGTTGCGGGTATATTGCTCGTGACCGGGTGTGTCGGCGACGATGAATTTGCGCTTGTCGGTCGCAAAGAAACGATAGGCAACATCAATGGTGATGCCCTGTTCCTGCTCGGCCTGCAAACCATCGAGCAGCAAGGCCAGATCGACGTCATCGCCGGTGGTGCCATGCTTTTTGCTGACTGCTTCGAGCGCCGTCATCTGGTCTTCGAAAATGGTCTTTGAATCATAGAGCAGCCGACCAATCAGGGTCGATTTGCCATCATCAACGGAGCCACAGGTCAGGAAGCGCAGGATGTCGCGGCTGTCCTGCTGGGCGATCTGGTCGATTTGCACGGGGGTTGCGGTTTCAACGGTCTTTTGTGTCACAGGAGCAATGGTCATCAGAAATATCCTTCCCGCTTTTTCTTCTCCATCGAGGCGGTGTCGTCATGGTCGATCATTCGCCCTTCCCGCTCGGACGTGCGGGCCACAAGCATCTCTTCGAAAATGGCTTCAAGACTATCGGCTCCGCTCTCAACGGCACCGGTCAGAGGGTAACAGCCTAAGGTGCGGAAGCGGACAATACGTTCCTCGGGCACTTCACCGGGCTGGAGTGGCAGGCGCTCGTCATCGACCATGATCCAGGTGCCATCGCGTTTGACGACAGGGCGTTTCTTGGCAAAGTAGAGCGGCACGATAGGGATATTTTCCAGCATGATATATTGCCAGATATCCTGCTCGGTCCAGTTGGAAAGCGGAAAGACACGAATGCTCTCACCCGGTTTGATGCGGGTGTTGAAGAGCTGCCACAGCTCTGGCCGCTGGTTTTTCGGATCCCATGCATGATTTTCATTGCGGAAGGAGAAAATACGCTCCTTGGCGCGGGACTTTTCCTCGTCGCGGCGCGCGCCACCAAAGGCGGCGTCGAATTTATGCTCTGTCAAAGCCGCCTTCAGAGCGTCGGTTTTCATCACCTGGGTGTAGAGCGATGAGCCATGATCAAACGGGTTGATATTGTCCGCGACCCCTTGCTGATTGGTATGAACAATCAGATCGAGATCATAATCACGAACCATCTGGTCGCGAAAGGCAATCATCTCGCGAAACTTGAAGGTCGTGTCGACATGCATCAAGGGAAAAGGCAGGCGCGAGGGATAAAAAGCCTTCCTTGCCAGATGCAGCATCACGGCGCTGTCCTTGCCGATGGAATAGAGCATCACCGGGTTTTTGAACTCGGCAGCCACCTCACGCATGATATGGATGCTTTCATGTTCAAGGCGTTTGAGGTGCGAAATGCGGCGTTCCTGAGCCGGATCAGACATCATGGTCATCCTTCGGGGTCCTGTCTGGTCACAAGCATCGCCTTCTGTTTGGAAACTGCGAAGGCAAGACTTGGCGTTCATGAATGCAGGTCTGACAGCGGCCTTGGCCCTACCGTTTGACCTGGATTTCGAATAAGCGTCATCTTTCGTGCTCCAGTCGGTGTGACTTGGGAGCACGTCTGGACCACACTGTGGTGGTTTGCGGATCAGACATATCCAGCTTCGGGCCGGTTTGGTCTGATCAGTGTGTGAGTGGCGACTGCTGCCTCAGGCCCGGTTGTGGCCCTTTTCGAGAAGTCCGCGCTCCCAATCGAGCGCAGTCCTGACGATCAGATCGAGATCATCATATTGCGGCTGCCAGTTGGTGATGCCCCGCAAGCGCGTGGAATCGGCCACCAGGTTGGCCGGGTCGCCGTCCCGTCTTGCGACGATATCGGCGGAGAAATTGTTATCAGACACGCGACGAACGGCATCGACCACTTCCAGAACGGAATAGCCCTTGCCATAACCGCAATTGGCGACGAACGGTTCGTGCCCGTCCAGCAGCGCTTCAAGCGCCAGTGCATGGGCGGCCACCAAATCCGAGACATGGATATAGTCACGGATGCAGGTGCCATCAGGCGTCGGATAGTCATCGCCAAAGATGGCGAGCTTGTCGCGCTGCCCAAGCGCCACCTGATTGGCGACCTTGATCAAGTGGGTTGCCACCGGAGACGATTGGCCGGTGCGACCTTTCGGATCAGCGCCTGCAACATTGAAATAGCGCAGGGCAGCATATTTCAGGCCATAAGCCACTGCGCTGTCACGCAGCATATATTCGGTCATCAGCTTGGAGGTGCCATAGGGCGAAATCGGCTCGAGCTGGAGATCTTCGCTCAGGGCTCCCTCGACACCTTCAGGGTTGCCATAAACGGCGGCCGTGGAGGAGAAAATGAAGGCCTTGACGCCTGCCTTCACTGCATTCTCGATCAGCGAACGGGACTTGACGGTGTTGTTGAGATAATAACCGAGCGGGTCGGTGACAGAATCCGGCACAACGATGGAACCGGCAAAATGAATGACCGCGTCGACCTTGTGCTCGGCCATCACATCGGCAACCAGTGCACTGTCGCCAATATCGCCTTCTATGACAGGCACTGAATCGGGCACCAGCCACTGGAAGCCAGTGGACAGATTGTCGATGACCACGACATCCTTGCCGGCATCAAACAAGTTCCAAACCATGTGGCTGCCGATATAACCGCAGCCTCCCGTCACCAAAATGCTCATCCTGTCCCCAACCTGTTTTGCCAACGCTTCCCGGCCAGATTTGCGTTGCTCTGGGTTGCTGCCAATCTTGCCCCCGAAAAACGAAATCATGCTCATTATTTGCGGCTTTCGACGAAAGACTGCAACCCCAAACTGGCGTTGAGAAAGCAAATAAGACCCAGTTTCGAATGTATGCAGTTTTTGGAACGCGCGAGTTCCAACAATCGGCACAATATTGAAAGCAAATTTCCTACCGCCTTGCCACGACTCACCATTTTTCCTGCTTTCATCCCCAGCCAGCACCCCATGATCGCCTGCCTTTTGCCTCCAGCCGGTCTGCAGGCGGGCGCCAGCAAACTCCGTATTCCGCTTTTGTTCCCGAGATTTGGGCTATAGTGTCACACTTGCGTTTTTCAACGCGGGATAGGTGCCGGAATGGCAGGGGTTAACTTGATTCCAGCCGAGCGCTCTGATACAGCGAAAAGGGACTTTTATGAGCCGTTGTCGAAAATGATTGGAATTAACGAATTCGTTTCTGGTCTTTTTTCGAAGGCAAATTGATTTTTCGGGTGCTTGTATGACAATGAATAAAGACCGGACCATTGCGCGATGCGCGCGTGCAGCGCTGCTCGCCTCTACTGTTTCCATCCTTGGTCTTGCGGCACCGGCCAATTCTGCCGATATGGGACAGGTTTTCGGCACCAAGTCGGCCTATGACTGGAGCGGCCTCTATATGGGCGTTCAGTTCGGCATGGGCACCGGTAAGGTCAATTCATCGGATGGCACCAACAAGGTTTCCGAACGCTTCTCTCAGGGCGACAATACGACGGGTGGCGTGCTGGTGGGCTGGAACTATCAGACCGGCAACATTGTCTATGGTCTGGAAGGCGGCCTGTCGATCAACGAAATCAAGGCCAATCATAACGGCAGCACCGTGGCCTATCACAATAGTGACTATGTCTGGCATGCCGAAGCCCGCGGTAAGGTCGGCTATTCGCTCGGTCGTTTCCTGCCTTATGTTCATGCCGGGGTTCTGGCTGGTGAATTCTACCAGCAGAGCGCACCGGGTGCGACCAGCCCTTCCGCCAAGATGAAAACCGTTTACGGCTACACCGCCGGTGCCGGTATCGATGTTCGCATTGGCCCGAAAATCTCGCTGCGCTCCGAATATGTCTATCAGAATTATGGCAAGCAGAATTATTACCTTGCCAGCGTGCCAACCACGCTGAAGTCGGACTTCGACGTGCATATCGCACGCGCGGCTTTGCTGTATCATTTCGGCAATCCGATCACCCAGTCCGATGAGCCGACCAGCAATGCCCTGTTGTTTGCCGGACCGTCCTTCGGTGTCAATGTCGCCACTTCGACCGGGGATGTGAAACTGGGGGGCTACAGCTCAGGCAGCTTCAGCCTCGACACCATTTCGGCCGGGGCAACGGTTGGCTATCTCTATCCGATCAACGATTTCCGCGTTGGTGCGGAAGCCGAACTGGCGATGCATAGCGGCTCCGAAAGCACCAATCCGGGCGGCCCGCTGACCAGCCTGAAATATCGCCTGATGTGGCATGCGGCCGTGCGCGGCAAGGTTGGTTATGTGTTTGAGAATTACATGCCTTATGTGATGGCCGGTGCCAATCTGGGCCAGTTCACCACCAGTTCGCAGCCCAACAACAACACCAACCTTGACCCTTACAAAAATGGCTACAGCGTCGGGGCCGGTTTCGAATATGCGATCAGCGATCATCTGAGCGCCGATGTGGCCTATAGCTACAACACCTATAAAAAGACCGGTGTTGATACCAGCGGCAGCGTGACCAAGGTCGGCCATGATTTCCATCAGGTCCGGTTCGGCCTGACGGTTCGCTAACGACTGTTTCCAGCAATCGAATTTGAAAAGGCGTGCTTCGGGCACGCCTTTTTCATTTGTCGGGCATGACAAAGCCGGCCCTGATCTCAGGACCGGCTTTGATAATTTTCATGCGGCTTGGGATCAGACCGACAGCGCATTCAGCGTGTGGCGGGCGATCATGATCTCTTCATCGGTCGGGATGATATAGACCGGCAGAGATCCATCTTCGGAGATCTGGGATGCGTTGGCATCATTGCGAGCGGGGTCGATGCGAATGCCGATCCAATTGAGATAGTCGCCGATCTTCTTGCGGATGATCGGGCCATGTTCGCCAATGCCTGCGGTGAAGACCAAAGCATCCAGACCGCCGGTGGATACGGCCAGAGAGACAATCTGCTTGGCAACCCGACTGCAGAAGTAATCGACCGCCAGCTGAGCGCGGGGGTCGGGATTGTCCTGAAGGTCACGCATGTCATTGGAGATTTCAGAAATGCCGAGTAGACCGGACTCCCGGTAGAGCAGCTTTTCAAGATCTTCCGCATCCATGTCATGTTCCCGCATCAAATGGATCAAGATGCCCGGATCAATGCTGCCCGGCCGGGTGCCCATTGGCACACCTTCCAAAGCGGAGAAGCCCATAGAAGTCTCGATGCTTTTGCCGTCCTCAAGCACGGACAGGCTGGCACCATTGCCCAGATGGGCAACGACGACGCGCCCCTTGGCCAGGTCTGGCATTTCCTGCTTGAGATAATGCGCGATATATTCGTAAGACAGGCCGTGGAAGCCGTAGCTGCGGATGCCCTGATCGGTGAGACGCTTTGGCAGGGCATAGATCGAGCAGAGGTCGGACTGGCCCTGATGGAAGGCTGTGTCGAAACAGGCGACCTGTGGCAGGTCCGGACGGGTCTTGGCGAGCGCTTCAATGGCAGCCACATTCTGCGGCTGATGCAAGGGGGCAAGCGGGCTGAAGCTTTCCAGCTGCTTGAGGATCTCAGGCGTCACCACCACTGGCTTGTCATAGACTTCACCACCATGAACCACCCGATGACCGGCAGCGATCAGAGGCAGATCAGCTGGCAGACTGGTTTCGATCCATGTCAGCAGATGTGGCAGGATGGATGGAACAGTGCCTTCGTCCTTGGTGGCCCAGCTTTCGTCGGCCAGTTTCTCGCCTGCCTCGCTTTTGGCTTTCAAATGGGCATCCGTGCCGATGCCGGTCAACTGGCCTGCAAAGAGTGGGACAACCCCTTCCGCGCCGTCTGCGTCGAGCTGAAAAATGGAAAATTTCACACTGGAGGAGCCGCTGTTCAGGACGAGCAGCGCTCCCTTCTTGATGTCGGATTGTGTCATTCTGTCGATGCTTTCAATCGTCGCTTATTTGCGTTTTTCGCCTGCGGCCATCAGGACGGCCAATGCGCAAGAGGCAAGACGGGCAGGCAGGCTGTCGGCGCGAGAGGTCAGAATCACAGGCACGGAGGCCCCGACAATGATACCAGCCGCGTCGGCGTGGGACAGGAAAGACAACTGTTTGACCAGCATGTTGGCCGAGGCCAATTCCGGTGCCAGCAGAATGTCGGCCTGACCGGCCACCTCGGAGATGATCCCCTTGGTGCGGGCAGCTTCTGCGGAGACCGCATTGTCAAAGGCCAGAGGACCATCCAGCAAACCACCGCGGATCTGACCGCGGTCGGCCATTTTGCAAAGCGAGGCCGCATCGACGGACGAGACGATGCGCGGATTGACCGTTTCAATCGCCGACAGGATGGCAACTTTTGGTGTTTCAACACCCAACAACTGTGCCAGATCGATGGCATTCTGGATGATATGGACCTTGTCTTCCAGATTGGGTGAGATATTGACCACGGCATCCGAAATCAGCAAAGGCTTCGGATAGCTCGGCACCGACATGACGAAAACATGGCTGATGCGCTTGGCCGTCCGCAGACCGACTTCGCGCTTGACCACCGCGGCCATCAGCTCGTCTGTATGCAGAGAGCCTTTCATCACCGCGCCGGCTTCGCCATTCTTGGCAAGTGCCACGCCTTTTGCGGCGGCATCCAGCTCATCGCGGGCATCGACCAGCCGGAAGTTGGAAATGTCGAGATTGTTGTCTTCGGCCACTTCGCGAATTTTGTCTTCCGGCCCAACCAGAATTGGGTCGATCAGGCCAAGCTGATAGCCAAGGCAGGCGCTTTCCAGCGCGACGCGACCGCAAGGATAAACCACCGAGGTTGGCAACGGATCGAGATCTGCGCATTTTTCGGTCAGCAGATCCAGCTGGTCATGGGCGATGAATTGCAGTTCCGGCAAGGCATGGCCTTCCTGGCTGCGATGTTCACTTGGGGGAATGACGATCGCCTCGCCCTTGACCAGCAGCTTGCCGGTCTGGTCGACACAGCTGCAGTCGAAGGAGACCAGCTTGGGACCGTTCTTGGAGGCTTTCTTGGATTCGATGGTGACCGTTGCTGTGACCGTGGAGCCGAGGGGGATCGGCGCAAGAAATTTCAGATTCTGTTTGTGGTAGATCGTTCCGGGGCCGGGGAGGCGCGTGCCCAGAAGACCGGAAAACAAAGAACCGGCCCACATGCCGTGACCGACAGGCTGCGAGAAAATCGCACTTTCCGATCCTTCGGGGAAATGCAGTGGGTCCGTGTTACCGGACATGGTGGCAAACAGGTTGATATCGGTCAGGGTCAGTACGCGGGTAATACTGGCAGACTGGCCAATCTCCAGCTCGTCAAAGGTGAGGCTGGTCAGCTGGGTGATGGGCTGTTGCAGTTCGGAAAATGCGGTCATTTGTCTGTTTATCCCTAGATGGAAAATCTGGCCTTCATGTACCACCCGAGCTGAAAGGGAGTCTAGCAGGCGACCTATTCCAATCCTGCATCACAGCCACCCAAATGCCCTCGCGTGTTCTGTCGGGCCAATCCTTGCCTAGCCAGACTTATGGCTGGTTTCATTGACATTACTCAGAAATTAGCGATTATTTACATCGCATGGCAGTTTTGCACCATTTGCATAGCCCAAAATGCGCACTTCTTGCACATCCCCTCATTCTGCCGCAATGATCTGCCAAAACAGCATAATAGCCCACAACAAGGTCAGCTCTCCTGCACCATTCCGCGCGCTTGCAGCCGGAATCGTCCCGACCCACGTTTTGTGCGCTGCAAATTTGACGCAATTGCCACCTCTTTTTGTACCACCAAAGGCGAGCTTTCACCCTGCGACGACGAGTCGCTCTTGATAGTCGAGACCGATTGACGCCCCCCACCACACCCTTCCCCTCGGTCAGGAACACTGTCTCTTTGCCGGAAGGTCTACCGGGCGCATCAGACAGCAAAAAGGCAGCCTGCAACCACCGCCGCAGACCGCCTCATCCGTGATCTCTTTGCCAGGATACCCGGCCGTTCATGACACCCGGTACTCAGGATACCCAGCGCTCATGATACCCGACGCTCATGATACCCGGCGCTCTGGGCCATCATAGTCAGCATCGAGGGTCTCGCGCCGGTCGAGCGGTCCCTGACGCAATCCAAGGATAAACTCCGAGACTTCCCTTTGCAGGATCGAGGCATCCCCATTCATGCGTTTGGCAGATGCCATGACGAAGTCTGCCGCCTGTCCCGTTTCCTCCGCATTGCGCGACACGGTGGTGATATTCTGGGCGACCTGCTCGGTTCCGAGATGGGCTTCTTCGACATTGCGGGCGATTTCGGCAGTCGCCGCATTCTGCTGTTCGGCAGCGGCTGCGACAGCCGAAGTGATGTGTTCCATCTCGCCAATCACCTCAGACACATTGCCAAAGGCGGTCACGGCCCCTTCTGTCGCAGACTGGATCGCATGAACCTGCTGGGTGATTTCCTCAATCGCCTTGGCGGTTTGGCCTGCCAGCTCCTTCACCTCGCCAGCAACCACGGCAAAGCCCCGCCCTGCCTCTCCGGCACGGGCCGATTCAATGGTGGCATTCAGCGCCAACATATTGGTCTGTTCGGCAATAGCAGAAATCAGTTCAACAACGCGCCCAATGGTTTCGGCAGAGGCGGTCAGCCCCTTGATTTTCTCTTCCCCCTGCCGGGTCTCACTGACCGCCCGACTGGCGACCCGGGCGGATCGTTCGATCTGGGTGCCGATTTCGCGAGAGCTGGCGCTCAATTGTTCCACCGCAGAGGAAACGGTCTGCACATTGACCGACGTTTCGTGACTGGCCGAGGCAACAATGGCTGCCCGCTCGTTGGTGTTGGCAGCGCTTTGGGTCATGTCGGTCGCGGTGGCATTCATCTGATCGCCAGCCTGCGACAGATTGGCAGCAATGACCTTGGTTGCCTGTTCGAAATGGGTCGTCTTACTGGCAAAGTCATTGATGCGGGATTGCACGCGATTGATGGCATCATTCATCTGGATGGCATAGGCCTGAAAACTGCCATTGAGACCCGCGAGTTGAATGCGGCGATAATATTTGTTGTGGGACAAAGCGTTGGAGGACGCCACCGCCTCACGGATGAAGGTGTCAAACCGGTCAACGAGATAATTGACCGCCGTCATCATGGCGCGCACATCACCTGAATCGAGATTTTCATTGACCCTGCCCTCAAAGTCGCCGCCTCCGATCTGCCTACAGATCTCCGCCGTGTGGGCGAGAGAGCGTGCAGTGGTCTGGCTTTGCCATAACGCATAGACCAGCCCCAGCAGGGCAATCCCCATCATTGCGGCAAGCCCGCCACCCATTAACCCGGTTGCCATGAGACCAACAGCGCACGCCATCGACAAGCTGCTGACCAACAGTCCCAAACGCAGTTTAGAGAGTGAGGATAAATTGATCATAGGTCGTTCTTTTCTCTTCCAGAATGTCGGCAAGACGATTGGTGCTTTTCTGAAGGCCAACCTTGCGATTGTCTTCGCCGTTTTCGATGGCCCGCAAGTCACGATAAAGGGGTTCGATCACATCGCTCAGGATGGACCGTTCGGGCGCACGGCGGGCCGAGTGGTATCCAATCACCTGCCCTGATCCGTTCAGCGAGGGCGTAACATGAGCAAAAACCCAGTAGTGATCGCCGTTGCTGGCCATATTCTTCACATAGGCGAAGACTTCGCGCCTGGCTTCCAAAGCAGCCCATAGATGCTTGAAAACAGCGCGCGGCATGTCAGGATGACGGACACAACTGTGGGGCTGGCCAAGCAACTCCTTGTTGCTGTAGCCCGCAATGGTGCGGAACAATTGGTTGCAATAGGTGATGCGGCCCTTCATGTCAGTCTTGCTGACAAGCATTTCGCCGGGATCGAAGTGACGTTCCAGTCCGGTTGGCATAATTCGTTGTGCCATTCCCAACTCCAAAAAAAATTATTCAATGGAGACAGACTGGTATAAAACTGTAAATAAATTCTTATTTAATGAATTATATCAATAACATATAAGTATTTTACCGATAGCGCCATTTGTCAACTATTGCAAGCAGAGCCCTTGCTTGGCTCCGCATTGCTGTCCGGTACAGCATCGTCGGTGAAGCGTCGAGGCTTATCGACCAATTTGCCCCGACGGGTTGGGAGATGCGAGAACTCTTCTTTTGTCGAATGGAATGTTGGGGTTGGTCACGGAGCCATCACAGCAATGGCAGGCTGCTCATCTATGATTTAAATTGTTATATTTCAGTTGGTTAACTTTCTTTCCCCATAGCTTTATCCCTGTCACCATGACCAGAAGCAACTTTTGATGGCTCAATCCTCTTTATACCCTTAATATGTGCGATATCGGTTACCATCAATCCAAAGCAGCAAGTCACCTATCTGGCGTTTTGTTTTTGAGAGTTTCTACTGGTTAAAGCCCCTATGGATCTGCGTCTCATTTCGGCCCACAATGATAGGCAAGCAAGAACAGCGACACCATAATGAACGGGACAAACATGGCGTTTCACTTGAAAACCTGCGGTGGCTGCGCGTTGACCGATCCGAACGGCCATACCGTCAATGTGCCGGCCCTGTCTCTTGTAGGGCTGGCTTTTCTGCATCAGGAAGGCCGTCCGGTTGCGCGCCACGAGCTGGCACGCATGCTTTGGGACCGGGATGATTCTGTGGCCTCCACCAATCTTCGTTCGATGCTCAGGCGGCTTGGCTCTGCCTTGCCTGCGGAGGGCGACGATCTGCTGCAACTGGACAATCGCCACATTGCCATTGCACCGGGCATGCTGGGCTGTGATCTGGAAGTGATGGCAGAGCCAGATCCGGTGAAGCGGCTCAAGGGGTTGTGTGAGCTGATATCGAAGGGCTTTCTTCAGGGCTATGGTCACAATCAGGCACCGTTGGACAAATGGGTCCGCGCGGTGCGCATTGCGCTTGTGAAGAATTTGCGATGCGATTTCCTGGCCCTTTGTGACAAGCCCGCCGCCAGTGCGCTGAAGGCCGATTTGAAGCATGCGGCCATTCTGTTGCTGGAAGATGACCCGCAGGATGAGGAAATCCGACAGGCACTGGTCACCCAAGCCGCCCCCGAACAGGTTGAGGCGACGCCACTGCTGCTGCCCGCGTCCGCCAGAACGCCGGATCAACCAACCGCCTTCAATCCGGATCGGGCGGTGAGCAAGACTGCGTTACCGCGGGTGGCTCTGCTGCCTCCGGCAGAACTTGGCATTGTGTCGAGCCAGAATTCGATTGCTAGCGCCCTGATCGAGGATATCACCATTGGGCTATGCGCCAGCCGTACGGTTTCTATGGTTGCGCCTTACACCTCGGAAAAGATAGCCCAGTCAAAGGATCGTGCGTCCCTTCTCAAGCAGTTTGACGTGGCCTATGTGCTGGATACCAAGCGCTCCGGCGATCATCTCTATGTCCAGCTGATTTTCATGCCTACAGATGAAATCATCTGGGCCAATCGCTTCTTGCTTGATCCGGGTCATACGATCAGCCAACGCGCCATGATCTCGGAGGCCATCCAGTCCTCGATCATCGACTTCACCCATTATCACACCCCGGCGCTGCATGACTTCAAGGCCAATCCCGACGCCTATTGTGCCTATCTCACCGGACTGCAGACTCTTTCGAAACTGACCCTGCCATCCGTCCGCAGTGCCCGGCGGCAATTCAAGGATTCGCTGAATTTGCAGAGTAAATTCTCCCATGCTCTGGCGGGCGTATCGCGGACGCTGAGCATGGAATGGGTTCTGACAGCCCAGGGAGATGCGGATCTGTTGCTGGAGGCGGAACGAGTGGCAAGCATCGCCATCGAGGAAGACAGCCAATCCGCCGAAGCTTTCAAGGCACTGGGTATGAGCAGGCTTTATCTGGGCAAGATTGATGAAAGCCTGCAGGCACTGAGCGAGGCGGAACATCTCAGTCCCCATTATGCCGATGTGTTGTGCAGTCACGCGGACAGCCTGACCCATGGGGGCGATCCGAAACGCTCACTGGAGAAGATCGACACCGCGATTTCGCTCAACCCGATTTCACCGGATGCCTATTTCTGGAGTGCGGCGGGTGCCTGTTTCTTTGTTGGCGATTATCATCAGGCACTCGATTACATCAATCGCATGAAAGACCGAAGTCCTGCCCTGCGTCTGGCTGCTGCTTGTTGGGGTATGTTGGGGGAAACGGGCAAGGCTCGTACCTATCGCAGTCGCGTTCTGAAAGACAATCCACAATTCGACCTCAATCAATGGCTCTCGGTCGTGCCGATCAAGGAGGCATGGCAAATCGAGCTTTACCGCGAAGGCCTCAAGAAGGCTGGTTTTTAGAAAGGAGACGTTTATGTCAAAAATTGTTGTATTCGGGCTGGAAGGCGAAGACGGCCTGTGGGAAGCGGATCTGGAAGCAGGTACCGTGGTGGCACTGGATACCGGCCCCAAGGGCGATATGAAGAAAGTGGCAGAAATGCGCAATGCCAAAGCGCCTCTGACCCGTGGCATCGATTTTGCCGTGATGATCAATCAGGCAGAAGAGGAAGCCGGTGGTTTCTTTGAAGCATCCGGCGGTTTCTTTGAGGCCTCTGGCGGATTTTTTGAAGTGTCCGGTGGTTTCTTCGAGGCATCCAGCACGCTCCATGACCGCTGAATTTCTTTATTCGGGAATCCGTTCTTTCCGAAAATGCACACCAGGAGAGACCTTCGACAAGGTCTCTCCATATTTTTCGCGTCTGGGCATCACCCGGGTTGCGAGCCAGACCGGCCTTGATCGGGTTGGCATTCCGGTCTGGTGCGCCTACTCCCCCAATGCGCGGGCGATCGTCATCGCGCAAGGCAAAGGAGCGGACGATGAATGCGCCCGCACCTCGGCGGCGATGGAAGCCGTTGAACGGATCATTGCCACCCAGCCCGACTGTGAGACGCTCTGTACCACGCAGGTGCAATTGCAGTCTGACGGCTGTGAAGTGCATCCGATGAAGTGCCTGCTGACCATCGGCAAGCAACCGATTGAGCCGGATGAGACCATCAATTGGGCCAGAACCACCAATCTTTTGACCCATGCGCCAACCTGGGTGCCGTTTGATGCCGTCAGCTTTGATCGCACCGCACTCGAACCCCGTTTCTGGCATTCGTCTGATGGTCTGGCTTCCGGCAACACATGGGCCGAAGCGGTGCTGCATGGCTTGCTGGAACGGGTCGAGCGCGATGCCCTGACCTTGTGGGCTGTGACCAACCCGGCCAAACGGCTGAGCAAACGGATTGATCCAGCCAGTCTCGAAGATACCGAGCTGCAGATGATGCTGGAAAAGATCGATGCCGCCGGGCTTGAGATTGCCCTGTTTGACATTTCCAGCGATCTGGACATTGCCTGCATATCTGCCCTGCTGGCCCCCAAGAAACGGTCCCCCGGCTCGCTGCGCCATGTGGATGTGACGCTCGGGGCGGGCGCATCGCCCTTCCCGCTGATTGCTGCCTCACGGGCCATTTCAGAAGTGGTGCAATCGCGTATGACCTTCATTGCCGGAGCGCGGGATGACTTGCTGCCAAGCACCTTCACCCAGCCGGCCAGCCCGATCACCCTGAAAGCCTTTGACGCCCCCTTTGGCCAAAAGCTCGACGGAATGCCGGTGATGGCGGTGGGTGACACAGAGACAGCTCTTGATCGATTGGTGGCGCATCTGGCTGAGCGGGATATTGACGAATTGTATGCGGTGGATATCGGACCCGACTGGCTACCCGTTAGCGTTGCCAAGGTTTTTGCACCGCAATTGGAAAATCCAGACGGCGACCGCAAGGTGCGGTTTGGCAGTCGCGCCCTGTTACGGAGTTTGCAATGAAGGTTGTGTTTGTCGGGCCAAGTCTACCCGATGCAAAATCCCATGCAGGGGACGATCTGGTCGTCCGCCCGCCTGCCTGTCAGGGCGATGTGATGCAGGCGCTTGAGGATGGGGCAACGGCCATTGGCCTGATTGATGGCCAGTTCGAATTTGTTGCGCCGGTTTGGCACAAGGAACTGCTTTTTGCGCTGTCTGAAGGCAAGGCCGTTTATGGTGCCGCCAGCATGGGCGCCTTGCGGGCAGCGGAATGTGCTGCCTACGGCATGATTGGGATTGGCAAGATTTTTGATGCCTATATTTCCGGCCAACGTATTGATGATGCTGACGTTGCACTGGTTCACAGCCCCGCAGAACTCGGCTACTTCGCCATGACGGTTCCGCTGGTCAATGTGGATGCAACGCTGGCCGAGGCCGTGGCTATCGGCTTGTTGTCGAACGAGGAGGAAGCCCGCCTGTCCAAGGCAGCACGGGCGCTGTTCTTCAAGGACCGCACATGGAAAAAAATGGCGGCAACAGCAGAGCTTGAATGGGCGAGAGTGGACCCCATCATCAAAGCGGCCCAAGTCGATCAGAAACGTCTTGACGCCATCGCATTGATGGACGAAATGCGTGCGACCGATTGTCTCAACCAGCCTCAGCAGGAGTGGCAATTCAATGCAACGCCACTTTGGCGAAAGTTGTATTCCTAAAGCATTTCAAGCAGATCGTCATCACTTACCTTCAACTCGCGTTGCGTGTGCAACGCCTTTGCAACGCGCATGCGCCGTTTTTTTGTGCCACAAAATGCAATAGAGCAATATGTGAGGCACGAGATGATTACACCTGAGACCAGACCAACGTCTCAAGACCGCGTGGATGAATTCATGGCCGTCATCAATATGATCGGCTATGCGCGGGGCGTCGCAGAGACTCTCGGCGTCCCCGGAGCCGCTTCGGACCTGCAAGCCGCAGGCCTTAAGCTGGCATTGGAAATTCAACGTGAAATGTCTTGGAATTTGACAAGCAAAGACATTATCGACATGGCTGTGACCCCCCACGGCCGTTGCTGATTGGCAAAGCCTGACCCCGTCCCCGCACTCTTTGTGGGGTCAGGCTTTCGCCATTTTTTGAGCAGTCCTGAAGCAAACAGGTTGCTCGCCCTATCGGAGTTCCAATTGCCTCTCTAGGCAATCCGCTCCCGGTCCGGCTCGCAAAGCCCGCACTTTGCTGATCCGGCCGGGAGCCCTTCACTCCTTGGCCAGTCTGGCCTCAGGCCTTGCGGTCTCTTCCTCATCAGACATGTCGGTTTCCTCGATGGCATGACCTGCCAGACTGCGACCGGCTTCTTTCAGGGAAAGATAGGTCTGATCAGCCCCGGCATCATGGATCATGTCGACATGATCCGCATGCAGAGCGTGGCTGACGATGGTGCCTGCAAAGCCATGCTCCCGCAACATACGGGTCGCGATCAGTTTGGCCTCGATATCATCCATTGCCAGCACAACGGCGTCGATGCCTTTGATATTCACCCCATCCCAAAAATTGCAGTCTTCCGCGTCAGCGAAAATAACGTTGCGCCCCGCCTCTTCATGGGCTTCAACCTTGTAGATGTCGGCATCCAAACCAATCGGCTGGCGGTCATTGGCAACCAGCTCCTCATAGGCGGCAGAGCCTGTCCGGCCCATGCCGAAAATCAGCACATCCGCATCTCCGAGATCCTTGGGCACTTCGTCCGGGTGGCGGATCGGGCGCTCGAAAGGCTGCAACAGCACACCAAAGCGTTCGAACAACGGATGGGCGAAGTGATTGAGCGGAGCAGCAATCAGGAAAGAAACCGAGACGGCGATGGCCAGTGGCACCAGATAGGGCTCGACCGCAGGAATGCCAGCAGCAACAATCAGGCCGAACTCGCTATAGGCCGTCAGCGACAAAGCGGCGATGAAGGACGTGCGGGCACGCAGTTTGAAAAGCACCAGAATGAGGAAAAACAACACCCCTTTCAGCGGCAACAGCAGACCAAGCCCGATCGCAAACAGCAAAGCGTGCCAGTCCGGCAAGCCGGACATGCCGATCGAAAGGAAAAAGCCGACAAGGAAGATTTCCTTCAAGGCCCAGAGCGATTTTGACAATTCGCTGGCACGAGGATGGTTGGACAGAAGCAGTCCCATCACCAAAGCGCCGATTTCGCCCTTTAAACCGATCATCTGAAAGCCGACGCCCCCGATCACCAAACTGAGCACCATGCCGGTCAACACCAGCACCTCATCATGCCCCGCCAAATCCAACAGCTTGTAGAGCAAGGGGCGCAGCAACGGCGTCGCAAAAATCAGCAGCGCCCATGGACCGGGCGCCTTGCCGGCAAAAATCGCCAGCACCACAAGGGCAATGATATCCTGCATCACCAGAATGCCAATCGCGGTGCGCCCATGAAAGGTGCCCATTTCATGTCTGGTTTCGAGGAGTTTCGCCGAGAGCACCGTTGAGGAAAAGGCCACGGCAATGCCGATCAAAAGAGCCGATAACCAGTCGTCGGTAAACAGAAGTCGGCTAATGGGCGCAAAGATGGCGATCGACAGGGCAAAATGCAACAACGCGCCACCGAGCACATGAGGTTCGGTGATTTGACGCAGTTTGAGCTTCAGGCCGATGGTAAAGAGCAACAGAAGAACGCCGAGATTGGCGATATAGTCAAGAATTGCCCCGGTTTCTGCAGGAATTCCGCCCTTGGGGCCGAGCCAGTTGATGCAAAAACCGGCTGCCAAAAAGCCAACAAGGGGCGGCAATGCGACCTGCCTTGCGGCAAGGCCGAACAGAAACGCCGCACCAATGGCAAAAACCTCAAACAAATGCGTTTCTCCGACAAGGCCCCAAAAAGAGCGACGGCAATCTGGGCCTATAAACTGAAATAATGAACTGAAACAAGAAACCGGGAGTTGGTTAACAGACTAGAGTCAGCCCCTCTTTTGTCAAGGCTTGTGGCAGCAATTGCCCCTTTGCCAGACCAAGCACCGACAGCGGCACCACCCTGCCCATCCCATTGAAGCATAAAGCCTGTCGCTCAGCGCGTTACCCCAGCTCGAGGCTGGAGATGGCAAAGACCCGGTCCATGTCAAGACTCGGCATGCCACCCTTATACATCCGGGCGGTTTCAAAGCCGCGCTCGAAACCTCTTGCGGCAAGTATGTGTGAGAAGCTGGTTTGGTTTGCTGGCACATCCAGATGCAGCATCGCGCCTGCACAAGCATTGGAGGCCGCGCCGAACAGTTTGAGCGCACTCTCTTCATCATCGGCAAAAAGCGGACCGAGCTTGAACCCATCCTCGCACTCACGCAAAACGGCATAGCCTGCCAGCTTGCCTTCGCGCGTGATGGCAAAAGCGGAACGGGGGGGCGACAGCCATGCCTTCAAAAAGGCCTTGCGCGAAGCCGGGAACGCCTGGGCGTCATAGGCTGCAATTTCATCCAGCTGCTCGGCATCCACCTCGAGAACATCGTAGATCCGTTCATCCTTCTGGAAGCTGCAAAGGCCACTCCATCGTGCGGTTTCATAAGCCTTGGCAAAGCCCATCGAGGCATAATTGTCCTGCTGCTGAGGCACGCCATCAAGCCCGATCATCCGTCCCTTGAGCCGCTCCATGGCCGCATTCCAGACCTTGAGGCCATAGCCCTTGCCGCGCTGATCCGGATGGGTGATGTAAAGACCGATGAAGCTGAAATCATCGCCATAGGTGACGCAGGAAATGCCCGCAACGAGGGCACCATCGACAAAGTGACCCAGAAAACCTTGCCTGTCGGCGGCATAAAAGGGTGCAGCATCCGCTTTGCCCGGATTCCATCCCTCCGCCTTGGCCCAGCCGATCAACTCGGCGACGTCTTCTTCGGTCATGGCGCGGATGATGCTCTGCTCTGTCATGGGAATGCTTGATCTCGGGTCAATTAGGGGGATGCGATAGATCCGGGCGCGAAGGGTGCCAACATGCCGCCATAGGGCTTTTGAATCGGGGCGGCATAGACCCCCATCTTATAGGTCGTGAGATCAAGAGCAACCAAAGCTTCGGCCTGTTTGACAGCGGCAGACACGCCATCGATCACAGGCAGTCCGAACTCGGCTTGCAGGCTGGTCGCCAGATCGGCCATCCCTGCACAGCCCAGAATGATCGCTTCGGCACGGTCTTCTTTGAGGGCGGTGGCGATCTCACTGCGCAGGCGGTCGCGGGCATTGGAAGCTGGGTCTTCGAGGGAGAGCACCGGGATATCTGCGGCCCGCACATTGCAGCGCTCCGCATGCCCATAGCGCCTGACCAGATGCTCAATCGGGATGCGCGAGCGCTCCATGGTGGTGATGATGGTGTATCGCTGGGCTATGAAAGACGCGAGCGACAGGGCCGCCTGACAAATACCCAGCACCGGGAAGGGCGCCAATGCGCGCGCCGCATCGAGCCCCGTATCATCAAAACAGGCAATGATCGCTGCGTCTGCGCCTTCTTTGTCCGCCTTGGCCAGTTCAAGCAGCAAGCCGGGCACAGCAAAGGCCTCGTCATAATAGCCTTCAATGGAGACCGGCCCCATTGCGGAGGTAATCCCTGTCACCTTGGTGGTGGGAGCCGCCACTTGCCTTGCTGCATCAGCAATGGTCGCGGTCATGCTCTTGGTGGTGTTGGGGTTGATCACACGAAGCTTCATAGCGGCTACCTCTTTGCCCGACCACGTTGTTTGTTCATGTAGTAGATCAGACCCAAAGTGGAGAGGATTACCAGCAGCGAGAAGAGCGTCGTCACCGTCCCCAGAGCATAGAGAACCGGGGTCGTCACATTGGTTGTCATACCGAAGATCTCCAGCGGCAGGGTGTTGTAGGTGCCGGACGTCATCAGGGTGCGGGCAAATTCATCGTAAGACAGGGTGAAGCCGAACAGACCGACGCCGATCAGGCTGGGGGCGATCATTGGCAGCAGCACATAGCGAAAGCTCTGCCACGGGGTGGCGCCAAGATCGCGGGCGACCTCTTCATAGGAAGGCGAGAAGCGGTTGAAGACGGCAAACATGATCAGCACGCCGAAGGGCAAGGTCCATGTCAGATGCGCCCCGAAGCCGGAACTATACCAGGCCGGTTGCCAGCCCAATTGCTGGAACAACACCCCTATGCCAAGCGAAATGATGATGGAGGGCACCACAAGGCTGGCAATGGCGAGATAGAAGAGCGCGGTTGCGCCGCGGAATTTGCGCCGGAAAGCAAGCCCTGCCAGCAACGAGACCAGCACCGTGACAACCATGACCATCAAGCCAAGGGTGAAGGAGCGGGAGAAAGCGCCGCCAAAGTCACCCACAGCCTGAGTTTCGAACAGGTTGAAGAACCAGTGCAGCGATACACCGTTGAGCGGAAAGGTCAGTCCGCCATTCGGGCCCTGAAAAGACAGGATGAACACCGCAGACAAGGGACCATACAGGAACAGGACAAACAGGGCGAAAAAGGCCGCCAAGATGTAGAATTCCCTGCCTCTTTTTTCACTGATCATCTCAAAGCTCCTTGCGAATATCGACGATGCGCAGGATACCTGCCACCATGGTGAGAACCAGCACCAGAAGAACCACCGCATTGGCGGCGGCTGCCGGATATTGCAGCAGTGACATTTCATTCTTCATCATCAGGGCCACCGAGGCGCTCTGGCCGCCAGACATGACCTGAACGGTGATGAAATCGGCCATGACCAACGTGACGACGAAAATGGTGCCAATGGCCATACCGGGCTTGGCCAGCGGAATGATGACGTTGGTTAGGATCTGCAAGCCGGAGGCGCCGCCATCGCGGGCAGCTTCAACCAAAGAGCGATCAATCCGCATCATGGTATTGAAGATCGGGACCACCATGAACAGGCTGTAGAGATGAACCATGGCCAAGACGACCGCGAAATCGGAATAAAGCAACCATTCGACCGGCTCAGCCACGATGCCCATCTCGGTCAGGGCCGAATTGACCAGCCCGTTGCGCCCCAGCACCGGGATCCATGAAATCATCCGGATGATGTTGGACGTAAGGAATGGCACCGTGCAGACCAGAAACAGAATGGTCTGGGTGGTGGCGGTCTTGACATGGAAGGCCAGAAAATAGGCCACCCAAAAGCCAATCACCAAGGTGATGACCCAAACCATCACCGCATATCTGAGGGTATTGAGATACGTTTTCCAAGTCACCCACGACCCCAGCGTTTCGCCATAATTGAAGGTGACGAAATCGGGATACATGCGAGCAAAGTCATAGTCCCAGAAGCTCACGGTGGCGATCATGGCAATGGGCAGCAGCAAAAAGGCCCCGAGAATGACGGCGAGCGGCAGCGCCTGCAGATAGGAGGCGATCGCGCCGAGACGGAAAGAGGAGGTGGTTGCCTTGATGTCTGTGCCGCTCATATGGCTATTTTCCTGTTGCCTATGCTGTCCGGTCTTTTTCCCTGACCATTGAAGGATCCGTGGCTTGCTGGTTGCCTCCCCCCGAACCGGTCGGGAGGAGGCCTGATGGACCGGGGAGAGGTGACCCGGCCAGTAAGCAGGATGGCGCATGCGCCCAACGCTTAGGACGTACTTAGGAAGCGATGAACTCGTTCCAGCGGCGCACCATGTAGCGGTCCTCGTCCATGACCGAGTTCCAGCATGCCACCTTGCCCATGCGTTCGGTGAAGGAGCCGCCATCGCGTACGGCGCCGGCTTTTTCCATGACCTTGCCTTCTGGCGAGAGGATGTCTTTCTGCGCAGGCTTGCCTTCGATCCAGAAGCCCCATTCGTCTTCGGACATATAGCCTTTTGCGGTTTCCATGCAGGCGGAATAATAGCCCTGACGGTTGAGATAGCCGCCAACCCAGCCGGAGGTGTACCAGTTGATATATTCATAGGCTGCGTCGAGCTGAGCGCCGGACAGGTGGGCAGCAAGGCCCAGACCGCCACCCCAGGAGCGATAGCCCTCTTTGAGTGGCTGATAGACACATGGGATGCCCTTGGAGCGCACAGCGGCGACAGCAGGGGACCACATGGACTGGATGATCACTTCGCCGGATGCCATCAGGTTGACGCTCTCATCGAAGCTCTTCCAGAAGGCGCGGAACTGGCCGTCTGCCTTCGCTTTCATCAGGAATTCGATCGTGGTGTCGATTTCTTCCTTGGTCATGTTGCCTTTATCGGCATAGGTGAGGATACCCATGGCTTCGCAGATCATGGCAGCGTCCATGATGCCGATGGACGGAATGTTGAGGATCGAGGTCTTGCCCTTGAAGGCCGGATCCATGATGTCTGCCCAAGAGGTGATATCGCGCCCCACAAGGTCGGGACGAATGCCAAGGGTGTCGGCATTGTAGATGGTCGGCACCATGGTGAACCATTCGGTTTCGCCCTTGGCAAAGGTCTTGCCGTCCGGCCCTTCGACATAGCCAACGGTGTGAGGTGCGGTGCCCTGCGCAATGACGCTGTCAGGGGTCAGCTTGCCATTTTTGAACAGAGGCACGATTTTGTCGTAGTGGGTCAGCTTCTTGGTGTCCATCGGCTGGATAACACCGGCCGGGAAGACCTTTTTCAGAATCCAATATTCGATATCGGCGATATCGTAGGAGTTTGGCTGAGTGACCGAGCGCTGGGCAGCGGAATCGGAATCAAGCGCGGTCATTTCCAGCGTAATGCCAAGATCTTCCTTACATTTCTGGGCAATCGCGTTGATGTTGGATACGCCGGTGCCGATCTGGCGCAGGGTGATCGGGTTCTTGGCCCAGATGGTCGGGAAGCCGGTGATGGCGCCGGAACCGGCGGCCAGACCCGCAGCGGCAGCACCGGTTTTGAGCAGATTACGGCGGCTGATGCCTGCGGTTTTCTTGGTCTTCTCAGACATGGTTTCTCTCCTGTTTGAAATCCAATGTTCGACTAAATTTTGCTTTGACTTGAAGGATGTTGAGACTAGGAAGCGTTCGGATGACCAAGGACGACCGTGTCCTCCTCGGCCCATGACAGGTGCACGGCCTCACCGGTCTTGACCGGTCTGGCGAAGAAATCGGCATCTCTAAGGACAATGGTGAAGGTGTCTATGTCCGCTCCCTGAACAGACACCTTCACTGTCGCCCCCAAATCCTCGACGTTGGTGACCACACCGGAAAAACCCAGGGAATCCGCGACCGCATCCACGAACCGAACATGATCAGTCCGGATGGCGATGTCGGCGCAGTCCGGATCACCGTGATGGCGGCCAACACCCTTGAACCGCCCACCGGGCGTTTCAATCGTCACCCCATTGGCATCTTCTTGGACCAAACGACCCGAAAGCACATTGTGGTTACCCATAAAGCGGGCGACAAAGGGGGTGGCTGGTTTCTGGAAAATCTGACGCGGGGAAGCAGCCTGCTCGATCTTGCCGTCGCTCATCACGACGATCTGATCGGCCAGCGCCATCGCCTCCTCTTGCGAATGGGTGACATGAACGAAAGTCATGCCGAGAGAGGCTTGCAGCCGCTTCAACTCCGCGCGCATGCGGATCTTGAGGAAGGGGTCAAGCGCCGAGAGCGGCTCATCAAGCAACAGGGCCTGAGGCTGGGTGATCAAGGCGCGCGCCAGCGCGACGCGCTGCTGCTGGCCGCCCGACAGTTGATCGGGGCGCCGATCCGCAAACGCCTCAAGCTCCATGCGCGTGAGCATCTCCATGGCCTCGGACCGGCGTTTGGCTTTCTCCACGCCCTTCATCTTGAGGCTGAAGGCGACATTGTCGACCAGATCAAGATGGGGGAACAGGGCATAAGACTGGAACATCATGGCCGTGCCGCGCTTGGCGGGCGGCAGGTCATTGACCACCTTTCTGGCAAGAACGACATCGCCGTCGCTGATTGCCTCATGGCCGGCAATCATCCGCAAGGTTGTCGATTTGCCACAACCGGAAGGGCCAAGCAGGCAGGCATAGGACCCGGCCTTGATCTTCAGACTGATCTGATCCACTGCCACGTTCGAGCCATAATGCTTGGACACTGACGCCAGTTCGATTTCCGCCGCGTTCGTCATGAAAACTCCTTGATAATCACCCTCTCCTACAGAGCAATCACCGTGCCAAGTTTTCCGCTTTCTGCTAACCGTCTGGAATCATGCCATTTTATACTTGTATGCCGAAAATCTGCTTAAAAAGGCGGCTGGTCATTTGCTTAAACTTCACGCAAGCTTGTGCACAAAAAATAGACTTTTGAATTCAATAGAACTTTATGATTGCATACAATCTTGTTGGAAATGAAATGCAAAACTGTATCAAACATTGAATTTTAGCCACACGGCCTATTGAAGGAATCGAGGCGAAGCGGCATATAGAAAGAAAGAACGATCGGTAAATGGTGATGAGCAATCTTAAAAATCTCAATCTGGATGCCAATCAGGAGGATCGCGCCAAGGCCATCCGCGACTCCCTGCGCGATGCAATCGTCGATCGTCGCCTGGCACCCGGTGCCAAGCTGTCTGAAGCAGAAGTTGGATCTCTTTACGATGTCAGCCGGACGGTCGCCCGCCACGCCTTGCAAATGCTGACCTTTGAAGGTCTGGTGACCAGTGAGCGAAATAAGGGTGCCTTTGTATCCAATCCCAGCCCAGAAGAAGCCCGCCAGATCTTCACCTCACGCCGCCTGATCGAGGCAGGCCTGATTGAAGAAGCCGCCCACCGCATGCAACCGGACGATTTTGCAGCTTTCCGGCAGCAATTGAGCAAGGAAGCGGGCCTCAAGGCCAATCATGGGGCAAAGGCCCGGCGCGAAGAGATCAAGGCGTCCGGTGATTTCCACCTGATGTTGGCGGACGTGGCGGGCAATGAAATCCTGAAGAAATTCATGGACGAGCTGATTGCCCGTTCCTCTCTGGTAATCGCTCTTTATGGACGCACGGGCACATCCAGCTGCGGCAATGATGATCATTCAGACATCCTTGACGCCATGGAGGCAGGGGACGTGGCGCGGGCGACACAAATGATGCTCCGCCATATCGATCACATCGAGGCGGATCTGGACCTGCGCTCGGTCGATTCCCTGACGCTCAAGGAAGCTTTGCTGCAATAGGACCGGCCAACTCCACTTGCTGAGAAGGGAAAGAAAAATCCCGGCCATGGCCGGGATTTTCCGTTTCAGATCAGTGCGCTTTGTTCACAGACGACAGCGACGGCGTGGACCATTATAGGGCTGGTAGGTACAATTCTGCGGCCAGAAGCTTCTATAGCGCGCGGAACAAGCCCGGTAGTTGCAACCATAGCGCGGGGCTGGGCGATAATAACGCGGAGCAGGGCGATAACGCGGGCGATAGTAGCGACGTGGAGCCGGACGATAGCGCGGCCGATAATATCTGCGATAGGAACGATATCGCCGCTGGGCCTGCGCCTCAGATACGGCTGAGATGCTCAGCGAGGTCCCGGGAACTTTCAATGGCAATCCTACGATGCTGACCGACAAGGCAAGCAAAACGGACATAACAAAATGTTTGATTTTCATGGCACTTCCTTTGACGTCGTACGCATGGGATGAAAAATTGGTTGGTTTTCTTGGTAGAATTACTTAGGATACCACATTACCAAAAATTCATCTTCTCAACAATCCAACATTTGGCTTCCTACCAAATCGACTGGCAGGCACAAGCACCTTTGTTCAATGTTACATTTCTCTCAGAGGCAACTGTCCCGAGGAGGCCATTGGAGAGATGGGAAGAGTTGGAGACACAGGTCCCCATAGACAGCATCACCATCGGCTTGCAAGCCGGATGGGTGCTGTTGCAAGTGAGAAACCCCGACACAAGCCGGGGTTCTCCATCTCGAGCGGAGATCAAACGGCCGTCACAGGCGGCAATAGCGCCGTGGGCCATTATATGGCTGGAAAGTGCAGCTCGCCGGATCAAAGCTTCTGTAGCGATAGGAACAGGCGCGATAGTTGCAGTAGCCTCTGCGCGGAGGCGGAGGTCTGCGATAGCGTCTGTCATTCCTCGCAGCGTTGGCTGCGATGGCACCAGCAGCCAGACCAATGATCGCCCCAGCCGCGAAGGCGCCCCCTCTGCGACTGCTTCTGCGAACGGGAGCACGGCGACGCACAGGAGGACGACGATAACGTTGTGCCTGAGCTTCAGACACACTGGAGAGCGTGAGCGATGTGCCAGGGATGTTGACAGGCAGCCCACCGACGCTCACCCCAAAGGCAAGGGTAACTGCCAGCATTGCATGGGATAGTTTCATAACAATTCCTTCCCGAAAGCATGAAATAGAGGAATAATTTTATCAATCGGACTACTACTTTATGTATTTAAGCTTATCGGACAGAGCGATCATTCGCAATTGGAAAATCGTATTCGTGCATTTGCCCCCCCTTATCAGGTGACTGCATCCGCTGTGACAGGACCCGCTCCCGGCTTGCCAGTGCATCAATTTGACAAAATCCCGTCACGCGGACGAGACCTTCTGCGGCTAAGCAATAGGAAGGCGATCGGGGGCAAGGATGGAGCGTGTCACACTCATCGTTGAAGGGCCGTCCAGATCGTCGGGAGAGAGACCCTCGCTCGATCTGGTCATCCGAAGGAAAGGCACGTCATAAAAAGCCGTGTCTGAACCTGCTGTCCCGGCCCCATCCCGGCCCCATCCCGGACCCTGTGAGCGATAAGCACCTGTTACGATCAGATTGGCTGATCAGAGGCCGAGCAGAGGATACTCCCGCAATCGGCCCCTCCAAGACCCCTTTGAGCCCTGGTATTTAGACAAACTCGAAGTCATCAGCGGAGATCAAGGAATCGTCGAAATTCAACAAGGTGACAGAGGCTCCGCCAAACGACAAAGCGGTATCAAGCCCCTGTTGTATGTGCGTGATATCAGCCAAAGACGAAACACCGAGGCCGCCAATGCGGATGGTGTCAATGCCATTTTCGAAATCGGTAATCACATCCATCTCGCCAGCCCGACGGAAAATAAAGACGTCGCTGCCCTCGCCTCCGGTAAATTGGTCGTTGCCGCTGTCATCAAGGAAGGCATCGTTGCCCTTGCCGCCGATGAGAATGTCATTGCCAAAGGCGCCATTGAGAATGTTGTTGCCGTCATTGCCGGTGATGGTGTTGGCGAGGCCATTGCCCGTGCCGGTCGTGTTGGCGAGACCCGTCAGGGTCAGGCTTTCGAGATATTGCGATTGGTTTCTCAGAGCAAAAGAGATGGTGCTGTAAACATGGTCTGTTCCCGCACCAAACGCTTCCTCAATGGTGTCACCGGCATTGTCGACATAATAGGTGTCGTTGCCGATGCCGCCAACCATCCGATCCGCGCCGATATTGTCCTTGAAGATATCATCGCCCGCGCCGCCAAATAGCGTGTCGTCACCAGCAGCGCCATTGAGGATGTTGTTGCCGCCATTGCCGACAATGACATTGTTCAGCGCATTGCCGGTGCCATTGATATGGCCTTGGCCAAGCAGGGTCATGTCTTCGAGATATTGCGACTGGTCTCTCAGCGCGAAACTGATGGAACTGAAGACCTTGTCATTGCCGCCGCCATCATATTCTTCGATTCGGTCACCGGCATCATCGACATAATAGGTGTCATTGCCGGTGCCACCGACCATGCGATCAGCCCCGATGTCATCCTGGAAAATATCGTCGCCCCCGCCGCCAAACAGCGTATCATTGCCAAAGGCACCATTGAGAATATTGTTGCCCGCATTGCCGACAATAATGTTGGCTTGCCCATTGCCGGTGCCGTTGATGTCACCTTGACCATAGAGGCTCAGATTTTCGATATATTGCGAATGGTCCCTGAGGGCAAAGTCGACAAAGCTGAAGACCTGATCAAAGCCGGCTCCGGGGGCCTCTTCGATGGTGTCACCGGCATCATCGACATAATAGACATCGTTGCCTAGGCCGCCATTCATCCGATCCGCACCGGCATCATCGATGAAGATATCATTGCCCTGCGCGCCAAGGAGCCAGTCGTCGCCAGCGCCACCATTGAGGATATTGTTGCCCGCATTGCCTTCGATGCGGTTGGCCAGACCATTGCCCCAGGCGCGAAGATTGTCGGAGCCCAACAGGGTCAGATTTTCCAAATGGGCCGATTGATCGCTCAGCGCAAACTGGATGCTGCTATAGACCTGATCGGTGCCCTCATCTGCCAGTTCTTCAATGACGTCACCTGCATTGTCGACATAATAGACATCATCCCCAAGGCCGCCAACCATGCGGTCCGCGCCAGTATCGTCGAGGAAGGTATCGTTGCCTCGCCCGCCAATCATCACATCATCGCCAAAAGCCCCATTGAGAATATTGTTGCTGTCATTGCCGGTGATGATGTTGGAAAGGCCATTGCCTGTGCCGGAAATGGCAATGCCTGTGAGGGTCAGATTTTCAAGATGTTGCGAATGGTCACGCAAAGCAAAGTCGGCAGAACTCCTCACCAAATCGGTCCCCTCACCGACATTCTCGACAATCGTGTCATTCGCATCTATCACGACATAAACATCGTCGCCCTTACCGCCGAGCATCAAATCCGCGCCGCTTTGGCCGTCAAGCCGATCATCGCCGTCGCCGCCAATCAACGTGTCGTCGCCGCCATAACCAATCAGATGGTTGGCCCCGCTGTTGCCCTCAAGAATGTTGTTGCTGGGATTGCCCCATCCATAGAAGTCCCCCGTGCCGAAAAGCTTCAGATTTTCGACATTGGCCTGAATTGAAAAAGAGACGGTCGAATAGACCCAATCCGTCCCGGCATCGACGGTTTCAACCACTCGATCAAAGCCACTATCGACATAATAGAGATCGTCGCCATCTCCCCCTTTCATGCTGTCGCCACCTGCGCCGCCATTCAGGATATTGTCGCCCTTGTTGCCAATCAACGTGTCAGCGCCGCTGGTACCGGTCACATCGAGGTCTGCCACACCCAGAAGCCGTGCCTTATTGATGCCTGAGCCAAGGGTCAGGCTGATGGAGCTCCAGATCGTGTCGCCATTGACAATGTCGAGCTTGGCATTTTCGCCCGCCAGATCAATCGACACAGTGATGGGCGCAGCAAGGCCACCGCCAGAGAAGGACACAGTGTGCTGCCCGGCTGCGGTTTGTACCTGATAGCCGCCGGTTGAGACGGTTTGGGTCGCGTCTCCCGAGACGGAAATACTCATCCCCGACACGCCTTCACCGACAGAATAGAAATCGTCGCTGTCATCGTCGTTGAAGGCCACGCCAGTGACAAAAACCTTATCACCGGAACGGGCATAATCCTGCGTCGACATCAGGGTCAGATAGTCCGTTTCCTCATAGGTGAAGGTGCCGGTGATCTGACCGATGCCAACTTCCTGAAATACACCCCTCAGCGTGTTTTCGCGATGACCGGCGCTGCGGAACAACCCTTCCGCCTGTTCATAGACATAAGACAGATAATCAGGATTGACCACATCACCAATCCGGGCCAGATTTTCACCCCACCACCAGTCGCCAGTAAAGTCATAGCCCGCATAGGCCATGCGGTCGGCCGGAGAGGAAGAGAGATAGCCGGTGTGGTCAAAAATGTCGTTGTCAATCATCCATTGGCTATGGAAACGGGCGGCGTCGATCAAAATCTCATTCATCGCCAGGGCTTGCTTGGCCGTGCCATCAAGGGTGCCCGGCTCCAAATCCTGGTTGAGATCAATCCCGTATCGCTCTGCTTCTCCCAAAGGGTCCAAACGCGCACGGTTGATCAGCTCCAGCATCAGCTGTTCCATGTCATTCTGAATGGCCATGATGTGTCTCTTCCCTGAATGTATCCTGTCTTCACATTTCCGGGCTCAGCTTGAATAACTGGCCTTATGCGGGAACATCCATCGCTTTAATTGTCTGTTAATTTTGTCTGATCTTGTCAGAATGTTTCCGTGCCCACAAGCACAACCACAGGGCGCATGCACATAAAAGATGGTAGATTTGGTTAGATGTGTCTTGATTGCCGCACAGACCCCATGGAAACACTGAGACAAACTAACGCAACCGACAGAATGACCGCACGTCACCCTCAGTCAATTGCCCGGAACAACAAGGCAATTCAGGCAACAAAAAACCCCGCTGCACAAACAGTGCAACGGGGTTTTTTGTTGCCTAGGATAGGAACCAAACTACCAAATATCTCACTGATAATACTTGATTTCTGCCATTCTTAGCTTCTCACGGTACACAATTCAGTACACCAAGGCCTATTCTCATTTCAAAATCAAATGACCTCCCCAAGTATGTCATCCTCTCCAAGACAGGCGTTTATCAGTACCGCCGCCGTGTCCCTGAAAGCCTCAAGGCTCACATTGGGAAATTCGAGATCAAGAGCGGGTTTGGTAAGGACTACGCCGAGATGATGAAGCAGTACCGGGATTACCAAACCACCATTGATAAGCTCTTCTCTTACAAACCCAAAGCAGGAGACAACCACGGCCCTGTCATCGTTGCTGCAATGAAGGAGTTTGGCCTCGACATGCAAGCCCTTGCTGCTGTCTCCGCCGGGATCGATCCAGACAATGAAGAGGAGATGGGCGTAGCTGCTGCTGTTGATGCCATGCTTGAAAGCCTGATGGAACGCAATGCGAAAGGGCAGGAAGCCCCAGCGATCCCGGAGGAGCTTTGCAGGGAACTTGCCAAGGGCAACATGCCTATCCCCCTAGCGGATACACTAGACGAACAAAGAGACCGATTGATCAGGCGCTCCCCCGGCAGTGCGAAAGAAATCCGCAATCGCTTTCAGCGCCACAAGATAGCCCTGTCAAACGTGATCGGCAAAGACTTGGTTCAAAAGCGACATCTCCGCAACGTACGGCGCATTAATGCCAACCAATTCAGAGATAAGATGCTCGATAACGGCCTCAAGCCGTCTTCTGTCAGACGTTCATTCAGTGATATCAACGCTGCCGTGAACCGAGCCATTCAAGAACATGCACTTGATATCATCAACCCATTTGCCAATGTCTCGATTGAGAACGCCCAGCATACCAAGAATGACCTAATGCCGGTCCTGCCCCCTGAAGTTGCCTTGGTTGATGCTGTCATGAGCGGCAAGGATCACCTGAGTTTGATTTGGCGTCTCCTCAGGGACACAGGTGCTCGCCCAAAAGAGAGTGTAGGGCTGCGCTGCCGAGACCTTAACGCCGATGACGCATTCATCTCCATTTGCCACTATCAAGGAAACAGGCTCAAAACCCCGCACAGTGAGCGAGACATTCCTATACCCGGCGACTTGGCGGCTGATCTGGCCCTGCTAAAGAACGACAATCCATCTGCCGCTCTGTTCCCCCAGTACCGAGACAAACCAAGGGGCAGTGATAGCTGCTCCGCCGCCCTGAATAAGCGCATCAGGATCGCTCTTTACTCCAATGAAGGCGCTTCACTAGTAGGCGTTGAGGAGACGGAGAAGCGCAAGACCTGCTACCGTGCCCGACACAGCTTCAAGGACGCACCGAGAGATACTGATTGCCCAGAAAGTCTCGCAAGGGAGATCATGGGCCACTCAGATCAGTCCAGCGCTGCCAATTATGGCCCTGGGTCTAGCCTGAAGCGCAAGAGGGATGCCATGGAGAAAGTGTGGGGATATTTACCCTTATAAGAGCTATAAAAATCGTTGAGGCGAAATCATTCAAACCGACCGTGTTTTGAAACTAACAGTTTCAGCGTGTCGGATGATGAGCACCTCAAATTCAGTAGCTCCAGTTCTTTGTCTGTCCTTTTGCCAGCAGCTACTCCCATTGCCTCAATTTGATCTGTGGAAATAAAGCTCCCATCGCTGTAATGAAGGCGTTGATGATCATATATAAAAGCCAGAAAATCTGGATATTGTCTGTCCACTTAGACACGTGCCATTCTTACCAAAGGGTCAAACCATGTTCCGAAAGCTTCTTAATAAAGCAGAGAAACGAATAACGAAGCTTCAAGGGAAAGGCTGGGGTGCCGAAACCATAGACAAAGAGTTTTCGTCAGCTGTGAAACTGCTATCCAACACGAAACCTAGTTTATTCGTTGATATCGGGGGCAATAAGGGGCTGTATACACAAGAAATCGTAAACGCTTATCCAGATTCTAATATTGTCGTATTCGAGCCTTCCAGCGTTAATATAGACTGCCTAAAACAAAAATTTTCAAACCACCCGAAAATCACCATAGAACCATTTGCTGTGTCAAATTTTGACGGAGACACTATTCTTTACAGCGACCATGAAGGATCTGGGTTATCGTCACTGACAAAACGTAAATTGGATCACTGCAATATATCATTTGAAAACTCAGAAGAAATTAGATCTTTAAAATTTGAAGGGTATTGGAAAACAAAACTCAACAAAACCCCTATTGATCTCTGCAAACTGGACATTGAGGGTCACGAGTTGGATGCTTTAAATGGTTTCGGAGAGGCGATAAATCATATTGACGTAATTCAGTTTGAATTCGGCGGCTGCAACATTGACACCCGAACTTATTTACGAGACTTTTGGTATTTCTTTACCGAGAACGGCTATGAATTGTTCAGAATAACCCCTTTTGGCCCTTCGAAGATTTCCAAATACAGCGAGAGAGAAGAGTTTTTCGGGACAACAAATTATTTGGCCAAACGCAAAGCTACCATAAAAACCTAGCCTTTGGGATCATTGCTCACGGAAAGTTGATGGTTTCAATAGTGCTACTCAATCCACTACGGCATTCCCCACATTCTCTTTCTATCGGAATGCCGATGTTTACAGCTTCCATGACAACCCTGACCCAATCGCCCACGACATCCGCACGGTCACCTTCGCGGATAAACCGAATGACCCTTGGTTCGTCGCTGCTGATGTTTGCCGTGCGCTCGGTGTCTATATGCGCATTCGCAAAGGCTACGAGGAGGTTAGGAACGATTTTCTCAAGAAAATCCTGAATGATGACGAGCATCTTCTCTCCCCCATTCCGATTAGGGGGGAAGGAGGTCAGCGGCATAAGCGGCAATGCGTCTCCGAAAGCGACCTGTACCGGCTACTCATGCGCTCCGACAAGCCCGAAGCCAAACAGTTCCAAGACTGGGTGACCCGCGATGTCCTCCCAGCGATCCGCAAGGACGGCATGTACGTCAAAGGTGAGGAGAAGGTCGTCACTGGTGAGATGTCGATGGAAGAGATGACCCTCAAGGTGCTCGAAGGTTAAAACCGCCTCATACTGCACATGCAACGGCCATTCCGGGCGCTCCTCATTGACGACCAGCCGTGGTTCATCGCTAAGGACATCTGTTATGCGCTTGGTTATGCCCATGTCGGCGCAGCCATACAGCAGCATGTCGAAGATCGCCAGCGGGATACTGTGGTGTTACACCACGCTATTCGGGGGCAATCCAAGCCAACTCGGAACCGCAGAAATCCGGGAGATTTTAAAACGACCTCATACAGAGGGGTGAGATACCCTCTCTTAGTGTCCCTCTATGGTTCCCTTAAGGTTACCTTAGAGTTATCCCTAGGTTACCCTAGGGTTCCCCAGATGCTCCCAGCAGCATTGCTCCTCCTACTTGGTCAGCAGTATCGCCTGTCTAGCGTCCTCATGGTTCACCGCTGGCCCTACAGACCACCAAGGCACCCAGCACCCAAGGGATACCCCAGCGGTTCCCCTGCGGTGACCGACAAGAGCCTCTGGGCGCATTCCTATACATTCTTCCTTATCTGGTCTCCTGCAAAGGAGATCGACTCCTGTAGCCCTCCTGAGCGCTGCCTGTGGCCCCTTCCTTGTGTCGGTCAGATGTGCGGCATGTCTCGGAGGGCAAGCCCTATAGGTCCCTGAAAGCCTGTCTATGCTTACATGTCCATTCTGGACAGTGGCCTTGATCAGCGACACATTTTTTTCTTTCGCTCCTCATCCCACCTTTTTTGCCTGATCGACTGCACCGGGTCTCCTGAACAACGGAATGGCCCCAGAAGCCCCTCAGGGACTCACTGAAGCCTGTTTGATCATTCTTGCCAGCCACTTAGCCCAGAGAGCCACATGACTCTGTACGGCCCTCTATGGACTCCCAAGCCCTATGCGGCCATTCGTTGCTCCGTAAGCTCGAACTCTTCAGCATGGGGGATTGAGCCACCGAACAGGAGTGCATGGCCATGAAGACAGGCTTCCCAGTAGTCAGGGGCTTCAAGGGTGCTGGACGCTATGCGCTGACCTTGCTTGTTGTAGAAGTCGATAGCGAACGTGATGGAGGGAATGTGTCTCTTGCTCATGGTCGGTTGCCCTTCCTGTTGCCCATAGGGCGTTGCGGTTAGGCTCCCCATTATTCACATCTCTAAGCTGTTGACACCACATTTAAATTCCCGCTTTTGGGACTGTCGAGGCTAGGGGGAATATGAACACTTAGAAGGCGCAGAAACGAGTCATTCCGGCTCTGATATGTCGATGAAATTTGCAGTGGATATTGCAGACACCCGCAACCAAAACAGGATGCAGTCAGGTGGCACCAAGGACCCCAGCGACATTTTTGGGAGAAAAATCTCTGACCATAATCAGTATATGCTGAAGTTGGAGTGTCCCCCGTGCCGGGGGTGACCGGAGCGGAAAAGCCTATACCGGGTCATCATCCACAAAGCGCGGTACACAAAACGGTACATAGTTGGAGGGAGTAGATGCATCTAACCCCTTAGAAGTCGCTGAAAACATTGACTTTTAAGGGGTTAATGGTGCCCAGGAGAGGACTCGAACCTCCACTTCCATACAGAAACTAGCACCTGAAGCTAGCGCGTCTACCAGTTCCGCCACCTGGGCAATCAGGTGTGAGGCGGGTTTTAAGGATCCGGCATCGCCTTGTCAACGTAGCTTATAAAAAAATCGAAACTATTCACACCATTCGTCATCCAATGGATCGAGGCATGGGGCAAATGCTGATATTTGCGCTTCACAGACCTGTTCATAAGGATTAGGACAGGCAGAGGTTGTTGTTTTTGCGGCGTTGGAGAGGCTGCAACCA
This sequence comes from Cohaesibacter intestini, assembly GCF_003324485.1. Lineage (NCBI taxonomy): Bacteria > Pseudomonadati > Pseudomonadota > Alphaproteobacteria > Hyphomicrobiales > Cohaesibacteraceae > Cohaesibacter > Cohaesibacter intestini. The sequence continues at coordinate 477,428 of NZ_QODK01000001.1, forward strand.
ATTCGCACATCCGCGAATAACGGACCGGATAGACAGCGCGACAGGGGAGAGCTTTCATGGATACGGCTACAGGCAAAATCGTCACGATCTTTGGTGGCTCGGGCTTTCTGGGCCGTCACGTGGTGCGGGCACTGGCCAAGCGCGGCTATCGCATTCGCATTGCCGTGCGGCGACCGGATCTGGCCGGCTTCATGCAGCCCATGGGCAATGTGGGCCAGATCATGCCGATGCAAGCCAATTTGCGCGATGAGGCCTCTGTGGCCCGCGCCATTGATGGCGCGGATGCGGTGATCAATCTGGTTGGCATCCTGTATGAGACCAAAAAGCAGCGGTTCGCCACAGTCCACCACGATGGGGCAAAGAGGATTGCCGAGGCCTGCGCCAAAGCTGGCATCAAGCAATTGGTGCAGATCTCGGCCATCGGAGCCGATGTCACGTCCCCGTCCGCCTACGCAAAGAGCAAGGGCGAAGGGGAAGATGCTGTCCTGCAGGCCTTGCCTGAGGCGGTGATTGTCCGCCCGTCGCTGCTGATTGGCAATGAGGATGATTTCTTCAATAAATTTGCCGAGATGGCGCGCCTGTCGCCCTTCCTGCCGCTGGTTGGCGGGGGGAGCACTCTCTTTCAGCCGGTCTTTGTCGGCGATGTGGCCGAAGTGATTGCCCGCGGTGTCGACGGGACTTTGCAAGCGGGCACCATCTATGAACTGGGTGGACCGGACGTCAAAAGCTTCAAGGCACTGCTGGAGATGATGATGCGCGAAACGCGCAAGCGCCGTTTGTTGCTGCCCATCCCCTATTTTGCAGCCAGCCTGATGGGGGCAATCTTCGAGAAACTGCCCAACCCGATGCTGACGCGGGATCAGGTGACATTGTTGAAGCGCGACAATGTGGTATCCGACGCCGCCAAGGCCGAGGGTCGCTGCTTCGCAGGGCTCGGCATGAAGCCGCTGGCCATCGACGCCGTGATCCCGACCTATTTGTGGAGCTATCGCAGCACCGGACAATATGAAGCCAACCGCGCCCGATAGGGGCGCGGCCGTCTCCCGCCTCACTCGGATGGCAAGGTTGGCATCAGGGGATGGCGCATGGCAAAGCTTGCCAGATCTTTCTTGTCCGGGGCGAGCCAGGCGGCCTCCGCAACGGCTGACAGACGCGGAAAGACCAGATAGTTGAACAGCTGCCGGTTCAACAGATTTTCACTCCAAATGCATCCCTGCAGGCCGATCACGCTCTGGGCATCGTCGCTGAAGCCTGCCAGCGGGTTGAACTGATAGGTTGCTTCCAGAGGGGTGGTTCCGGCCCAATCAAGGCCCGGTTCGTTCCAGTCGGGTCCTTGTGCCATATCCAGATAATAGGCCTGCCCCGGACACATCACGACCCGATAGCCTTCGCGGCTGAGGATGGGCCCGGTTTCAGGGTTCATCCACGCCATCAGAATGGTCTTGTCCGGGTCCAGCCCGCCGCCATGGGCGGCTTCCTGCCAGGCAACCGGGACTTTGCCTGCTCCGACCAACTGACGGGCGACGAAATTCAGAATGGCGGCCTGCATTTTCATGCTGTCCGGTTTGCCCGCCGCGTCCACATGGCCTTTGGCGCGGGCCCAGCTCATGGCCGAGCGGGAGCCATCCCACGCTCCGTCGGCCACCTCATCACCACCAACATGGACAAAGGTGCCGGGAAACAGATCGGCCACTTCGCCAAAGATCGTCTCGAGAAACTGCCATGTGATGTTGAGGCCGGGATTGAGGGCATTGTTGACATAGCCCTGCACCGAGGCACCGCCTTCCATGGCACTGGGATCGAGCAGATCCGGGACAGCGACCAAGGCAGACTGACAATGACCGGGCACATCGAGCTCAGGCATCACATCGATATGCAGGCCTTCCGCATGGGAGAGGATGGTCTTGATGGTGGACTGGCTGTAGAAGCCGCCCACTTTCTCTGCCCCCCATCCGAGCTGCGGCACCAAGGGCAGACGATGCCCCCGGAACGCTCCGACACGGGTCAGGGATGGATAGGCAAGGCTTTCCAGCCGCCAGCCCTCGTCGTCGGACAGGTGCCAATGGAAGCGGTTGAGGCGGTTCCAGGCGAGAATGTCGAGGAAGCGTTCGATGGTAGCGGGCGCATAGAATTGCCGCGAGACATCCAGATGCATGCCGCGCCATTGATGGCTGGGCCAATCCTCGATCAGGCCATCTGACGGCATGGCATAGGCCTGCGGTGCTGCACGCGCACCGTGCCAGATTTGCGCCAGCGCGATCAGGCCATAGAATCGACCCGTGTCATCCCCGGCTTCCAGACGGACTGATCCATCCGAGAAAAGCAGGCGGTAGGCTCCTTTGCCCTTGCTCGCCAATCCCTGCTCGCCTTGATGCAGAGTCAGGGGTGCAGGCGTGCTGCAAGGATCGAACGGGCCTTTGTCGACCTGATAGAGCCGCTTGTAGAGGGCATTGACTTTGTCCAGTTGCTCGCAGCTGCCCTCAGTGTGAAGGGCCTCGGGCACAGAGCCTGCCCAGCTGTCGATCGCCACATGATTGGCCATTGGCAGCAAGCCCAGCTGGGGGCCTGTGCTAGACATATCAGATGGCAATGCTGCGCGGCGCATGTCAACGGGCTGATAGGGCGTGCCTTCCTTTTCAAGTGGCGCGCAGGCAACGGCTTGAGTCGTGTTGTCCGCAAAAATCAGAAAAGCCGAAGATGGCCCTTCCGTATAATGGCCGGGGCGATGGGAAAGGACCGGAATGGTGATCTGCCAGAGGCAGCCCGCCTTGTCGCCCACCACGGGCGCGATAGGGAGAAACTCGTGATAGTTGGCCACCCGACGCGCCAGACTGGCACCGATCAGTTCGGTGCCTTTGGGAATCCGGGTCAGCGCAGTCAATGCCAGCCGGGTACCTTTGGGGAGCGCTTGCCCGGCAGCCCCCATCAAAGTCAGTTTGATTTGGCCGGTTTTCGAACCATCATCGATCCAGAGGCTTTTGAGGACCAACTCACCCTTCTCAGACATACTTTCTTCCTGCCATTCAAGCGTTTCCGATGGCGACCATACTGACCTCAGTGGCAGGAAAAGAAAAGAGATAGTGCCCCCCATCCAACAGATTGAAGCAGTGAGAACGCAAAGGGTGCAAAGCCGCAAAGTCGAACCGAGAGGATCGACCTTTTGACAAGCCTGTGGAAGACACGTAGAGAGAACAGCCTGCCCGGCCATTCTGCGAACCGGCAGATAGGACGGGACACAATCGCGAAAGGATGGGGTTTCATGCAAAGACAGCGCATTTCAACGGGTTCAGCAATGGAGCAAGAAGCAGGATATAGTCGAGCCGTCGTGGACGGAGACTGGTGCTTTGTGTCTGGGACCACCGGTTACAATTATGAAACGATGGAAATGCCATCCACCATATCGGGACAAGCCCATAATTGTTTTTCCAACATTGCCAATGTGCTCAAAGAGGCTGGCTTTGCGCTGAGCGATGTTGTCAGGGTGCATTATTATGTCACCAGTCGGGCCGGTGCTGACGAGGTCTTTCCGATCTTCGGCAAATATCTGGGTAACATCCGACCGGCTGCCACGCTGATCATCTGCGAGCTGTTGCGCCCGGAGATGAAAATCGAGATAGAAGTGACCGCGCTCAAACGCACCAAGGCCGAGTAGACGGTCACTGCCAGACGGTATGATAAAGGCCCCGCATGCGGGGCCTTTGTGACTCAATCGCGGGCGGCTGCTTCGCGATGCAGGATGTAGAGCGAAGCTGCGACAATCAGCAGAGCGCCGGGCCAGAAATAGCCGACCGGTGCAAAGCCAAAGGCCAGCCAGCCAGCCATCACATTGATCGGCAATTTGACATGGTCGAAGGGCTGAACATAGGCCGCATCCGCCACCGAATAGGCGCGCGCGATCAACAGCTGGGCGATATAAACCAGCAATCCCGAGGCCAGAATGATGACCAGCGCCATGCCGCCGGGTATCACCCAGCCGCTGCCAACCGCCAGCAGGCCGTTGATCGGCGTCATCAAAAGCAACAGATAGACGGTCACCGTGGCGGGGGCTTCGGCGGCTGTCAGTTGCTTGGTCATCAGCGATGTCGCCGCCCAGAAGATGGCAGCACCGACCGGCCAGAGCGCATGCCAACTGAAGGCATCGGACCAAGGGGCCAGAATGATCATGCCACCGACAAAGCCAACGATGGTCGCAGTCAGGCGATGCAGGCCAATTTTTTCCTTCAGCAACAGGCTTGCCCCCAAGGTCACGAAGAAGGGGGAGGTCATGATCAGGGCAATGGCCTGCCAGATCGGCACATGGGCCAGCCCGGCCATCCAGGCCTGAACCCCAAGCACGGCAAACACCACCCTGAGAATATGGCGCCAGAGATATTGGGTGCGGGCCGCTGCCAGCCCGGTGCGCAACAACCATGGCAGGCTGATCAGCAAAGCCACGAAATATTGCCCGAACGCCACGACCGGAGAGGACAAGCCCATCCGCATGGTCAGATATTGGGTCGCCAGATTAACCAAGGCAAAGGCCAGTCCGGCAAGGATCATATAGATCGCGCCCATCAATGCACTGGACCGCAGGTCTGGTGCCTCGACAGTCAGGCCTGAATGGGAGGCTTGGGAGGAGTGGGAACTCTGATTCATATCGCATTCCTGAGTTGACTTGCGCTCTGATCAAACAGGAGACGCAAGAACACGTGTGAATCAGGACGCAAAGGGACAGCACGACACGCCGCTTCGGCGCAAAGCCCAAAGGCCGCCAAAGAGGTGCATCCCGTCTGTCTCATTCTCTTTCATCCGGACTGTAACCGTCGGCTCTGGCTTTGCACCAGATCTGCTGACCATTGGCTTGGGCCTTTGTTGGGCTTTGACCAATGCGCTCGCGGGCTTGAAGAGGCACAATTCGCCACTCCTTACCGCCGGTGGGGACTTCCACCCCGCCCCGAGAATAAGTGCCCGGCCGGTATGTTTCCCATTGAGCTGAAAATACCTGTCGCACGAGCCGAGATAAAATGCCGCCTTTTTGCTATAAAAGCAAGCGCGACGCTTTTTTAGGCAATTTTGGAGGAGGGAGAGATATCAAACGAGCCCGCAAAAAGCTGCGCTGACCCCAGAAACAACAAAAGGCGGGAGTCAAGGTCCCGCCCTTTTGTTTGGTATGGTGTGTGCCTCAAGCGAGGACTTTCAGGCCTTGGTTGGTCCTTCAGCCTGTCATCGTGATTCAGGCCTCCGGCTTGTGGTCTTGATGGACATCGCCTTCGGACGGTGCCTGCTTGGAATTGTGACGAGCCGCCATGAAGCGTTCGAACTCTTCCTTGTCCTTGGCCCGGCGCAGTTCGACCAGAAATTCTTCGAATTCGGCCTTTTCTGCTTCGAGTTTGCGACGTTCTTCTTCCAGACGTTCCATTTCAGCCTTGCGGTATTCATCGAAGGCTGCGTTGCCGGTCCGGCCAAAGCCGCTGCTGGACAGGCCACGGTCGCGACGATGGCGACATCCGGAGCCTTTGAATTCATGATCCACTCGCGATTTGATATCCTTGAATATTTCACGCATTTCTTCACCCCAGATGATATATGCCAACATTGCAAGACCAAGCGGCCAGAAGAAAATAAAACCAAGTATCATCAAGGCAACATTGGAAGCCTTCCAAGATGACTTAGTAGTAGCAGTCTGTGACATTGTCTCCCTTTCGATTGGAATTACATCTCCTTTACACACAAGCCACTCTTTCTTAGTTCCTGACTGGCTGTTGTGCTCTCACATCACGAGAAATGGTACGGTAAAGACCTGAGTTCAAGGGAAAGTGATGGTAATTTATTTTCAATCTCAGGGGTTGAAATGGAGCCTTTTTTACCATCTTGTCGCCACATTCACGGATGTTCTGACTTGCCCTTTAATCAGCGCCCCCGATAACAGATTGAAAGCAAATGGATTCCGGTCCGCATCTATCGGCTTTGAGGGTATTTTGGCGCATTTTGCGCACTTTTCGCACAAAAAAGGCCCCGGACATGCCGGAGCCGATTTGTCGCAGCAGTTTGGCAACGTTACGCCATCTCGATGACGAAATTTTCTTTGGCACGGCGCACTTTTTTCAGATTGACCAGCCAGTCGGCGGTTTCATCGCGATAACCCAATGGCAGCAGAAGCACCGAGCGCAAACCCCGCTCCTTGAGGCCAAGGATTTCGTCGACGGCTTCCGGGTCGAAGCCTTCCATCGGCGTGGAATCAACCTCCTCAAAGGCGGCTGCCGACAAAGCCATGCCAAGGGCGATATAGGCCTGACGGGCAGCATGCGCGTAATTCTCTTCCGCATCGCGCGGACCAAACATGCCCAGAAGACGCTGGCGATAGGCTTCCCATGCATCATCATTGACGCCGCGCTCCTCGATCACCTGATCGAACATCTGGTTGATGCGCTCCGGGGTATAGGTGTCCCAAGCAGCAAAAACCAGCAGATGGGACCCGTCGGAGACCTGCGCCTGACCGTAGGCAGCCTCCTTGATCTTGTCCTTGAGCGCTTTGTTGGTGACGACAATCAGCTCGAAAGGCTGCAGGCCACTGGAGGTTGGTGCTAGACGCACGGCTTCAACGATCCGGTCCACCTTGTCCTGCGGCACAGATTTTGTGGGGTCCATTTTCTTGGTTGCGTAGCGCCAGTTGAGTTTATCGAGATACATATTTTGCCTTTCTTGTAACACGAGCAACCTGCAAGCCTCCCCTTGCACTCGCTTCGAGTCGTGAAGTGTGGTACTGTTTCGTAACCACACATAAATACGTAACTAGCTGCAACATGCAAGAAGGCACATTTTTGATACCATGGAAAAAATTGATGAATGCAGCGAAAGCGGCTTCAGCTCTGTGAAATGCCCGACCGTCAGCGACATGCTGTCCCGTCTGGGGGACAAATGGACGGTGCTGGTGATCATGATGCTGCGCAGTGGTCCCAAACGCTTTGGAGTGCTGAAGCGGTCAGTTGTCGGCATTTCCCAACGGATGCTGACGCTCACATTGCGGGCGCTGGAGCGCGATGGCCTTGTCAGCCGCACGGTGTATCCGACCACACCGCCTGCGGTGGAATATGCGCTCACAGAGCTCGGACAATCCTTTGCCGAACCGATTGTTGGGCTGGGCAGTTGGGTGTTTGAGCATCATGACCGCATTCACGCGGCCCGTGCGGCATTTGATGCACGCAAGGCCCAGGAGGACAAAGCCAAGGAGCCAAACAGGCGCTAGATTGGCCCCTGCTCCCATCCTGGCAGATCACTCCTGTTCTGGCAGATCACTCCCATCCTGGTAGATCACTTGGGTTTATTCAGCACCAGATCGTGGGTCCGCATGAAGTCGGCAATGCGGGGGGCGATTTCAGCGCGGAAGCGGGAGCCATTGAAGACACCATAATGGCCGACATCAGGCTGCTGGTAATGCACCTTCATGCTGTCTGGCAGTCCACTGCACAGGCCCTGAGCCGCTTCGGTCTGGCCGGTGCCGGTGATATCGTCCTTTTCGCCCTCAACCGTCATCAAGGCGGTTTTGGTGATCTTGGCGCAATCGATGGTCCGCCCACGGTAGGTGAATGTGCCTTCGGGCAAGGCATGATCGATGAAGACGGCCTTGATCGTGTCGAGATAGAAGTCCTCGGTCATGTCCATGACGGCGAGATACTCGTCATAGAAATCACGGTGCTTCTCGGCGGAATCGCCGTCGCCAACGATCAGGTGGTTGTAAAATTCCTGATGCGCACTGACATGACGATCAAGATTCATACCCATGAAGCCACCCAGTTGCAGGAAACCGGGATAGACCCGGCGGCCAAAGCCCTGATGCGGGAAAGGCACAGTCATGATGACATTCTTGCGGAACCAGTCGATGCCTTTGCTGACCGCATAGTCATTGACGGCGGTTGGGGTGATGCGCGTGTCGATCGGCCCGCCCATCAGGGTCATGGAGGCCGGTGCCCGATGATCGTTGTCCTCATTCATCACCGAGACCGCCGCCAACACCGGAACGGACGGCTGGCAAACCGCCATCACGTGGGTGTTGGGGCCGAGATAGTGGATCATACCCATGATATATTCGATATAGTCATCGAGGCCGAAATCACCCTCCTGCGCGGGTACAAGACGGGCATCGATCCAGTCGGTGATATAGACATCGTGACCGGGCAGCATGGTTTCCACCGTGCCGCGCAAAAGCGTCGCATAGTGACCGGACAAAGGTGCCACGATGAGGACTTTGGGGTCAGGCCTGTGGGCTGCAGGCAACATGCGCTCGAAATGGATGAGATTGCAGAAGGGGCGACGCCAGACAGTCTTTTCGTGCACTGAGGTGGCTTGCCCATCGACAGAGGTCTCAAACAGGCCAAATTCCGGTTTGCCATAGCGGCGGGTGGTGCGCTCGAACAGCTCGGCTGCAGCAGCCATCGTCTTGCCCCAGGGGGTCTGGGACAGGGGATTGACCGGATTTTGCATGAAGATACGGGTGGCATCCGCCGCTGCCCGCCACGGGCTCAGCATGGCATGGTGCCATTCATAGAGCTGATAGACCGGCATCGGGATCATCGACATGTCCAGTTCCATGTGATCCTGCCAGTCGAAATAGTCCATATAGGGCAGGCCGGACATCATCCGGGTTGGATCGAACTGCTGCAGGTCGAGATTGTTCGGATCGAACCAGCCTTCGAAAGAGAAACTATCAAATTTCATCATATGATTCCTAAAACTGGTGATTCCTAAAACAGGTGATTCCTGAAACAGGGCGACTGCTGAAACCGAACGCTACGCGTCGATTCTGTTCTGGCTTGCCTTGAAGCTCTTTTTGGGGCTTTGCCTTGTAGCCTGTGCCCTGCCTTGGACTTTCACCAAACGGCCAGCCTTGGCTTGATGACCCTGATTTGCCTTCAGCGACATTTTATAAACAAGCGCTTGTTCTTCACTTATTGTGCAAGGCAATATAGTAAAGCCAGCCATCGCCAAAATTCAAGGTATTCACTTACCTCTTTAGGCGTAAGAATAACGAACCCATCCGTATTTGACACGGAAATTTGTTGCAACGCAACATAAATTCCCAAAAAAGCGCAGATAGGCTATTGCGGAATTTGTCCCGAGGGTGACAGTATGACCCGCAGCAAGAGCCTGACAGCATCCGTTCAGGCCGTTTCACATCAAGCCTTCATCATGCTTCCATCAAACCAATCCGATCCGATTTTCTCCAGCAGGCAGATCAAGTTGGGCACTCTCGTGGGCTTGCGCTGGCTGGCCATTCTGGGGCAAGGGTCAGCGGTTCTGTTTGTCTGGCTGGTGCTGGGCTATGAATTTCCAGGCTTGCTGTGTCTTGCCTTGGTCGGATTATCAGCCTGGCTCAATCTCTATCTGCATTTCCAGATTCGCAACAGTGTGCGGTTGGCACCGGGTCCTGCGACGGGGTTGCTGGCCTATGATTCGGCCCAACTGGGCGGCTTGCTCTATTTGACCGGCGGGCTACACAATCCCTTTGCGCTGTTGCTGCTGGTGCCTGCTGTGGTTTCAGCCACCATGCAGCCAGCTCGCTACACCATTCCATTGACGGGCCTGATCGTCCTCATCGCAACTTTGCTGGTCTTCTTTCACATGCCTCTGCCATGGGCGGAAGCCACACCGCCGCAGTTCCCGATGATGTATGTGGCCGGGATCTGGCTGGCGATCCTTGTCACGATGCTGTTTCTAAGCGTCTATGCCCACCGGATCGCCCAGGAAGGCCATTTGTTGGCCAATGCCCTGTCGGCGACCGAACTGATCCTTGCCAACGAGCAGCATCTGACCACGCTGGACGGGTTGGCGACAGCCGCTGCGCACGAATTGGGCACCCCGCTTTCAACCATCCAACTGGTGGCCAAAGAACTGGAGCGCGAACTCGATCCGGCAGATCCCTTGCATGAGGATGCGCAATTGCTGCGCAGTCAGGCGGAACGGTGCCGTGAAATTCTGGGCAAGTTGCGCTCCCTGTCAGGGGATGACCATGCCAATTTCTCCAAGATGCGTCTGTCGTCGCTGATCTCGGAGCTGGTCGAGCCCTTTGAACTGTTCGATGTCGAGATCGTCCAGTCTTTCCCGACCGACCGGGACGATCATCCCGTTCTATGGCGCAATCCGGGGCTGATGTTCGGCCTTGGCAATCTGATCGAGAATGCCACCGATTTTGCAGCCTCACGGGTGGAGATCTCTGCGCAATGGAACGAGCGAACCCTGTCGATACGCATCGCCGATGATGGGCCGGGCTTTTCGGATGTCATGTTGCAGCGACTGGGCGACCCTTATGTCGCCAGTCGACCTGAGCCGGGCCAACCGGATCGCTCTGCAATTCACAGGCCAGACACAGACACCATACTGTCGCAGGGGTTGAATGGCGGCGGGCTGGGCCTTGGCTTCTTCATCGCCAAGACCCTACTTGAACGCACTGGTGGTCGGGTAGAAATCAGCAACCGCAATGGTGCAAAGAAGGGCAAGAAAAGCAAAAAAGTCCATAAAAACAGTGGAGCAGTGGTAGATATATACTGGCCACGAGCGGTTCTTGAGACAGATCAATAAAAGAAGTAAGTTTGATGCTAGATTTAAGTTATGAGACCGATTGCCACACTAAATTCCGCCAAGAGGAATCAATGCTAGGGTTTGGCAAGGGCAAGAAGGACGACCAACCATGACGCTTACTGACCAAATTTCGAGCACTCAGCCTGGATATCTTCTGTTAGTTGATGATGATCGTCCCTTCCTCATCCGCCTCGCACGTGCCATGGAAAGCCGTGGCTTCACCATTCAGACCGCCGATAGCGTGGCCGAAGCCCTGATGATCGTCAAGGTCGAGCCGCCCCGCTATGCCGTGGTTGATATGCGACTTGGCGACGGCAACGGACTCGATGTGATCGAGGCCATCCGCAACACCAACCCCGACGCTCGGACCATCATGCTGACGGGCTATGGCAATATCACAACGGCCGTGACGGCCGTCAAACTCGGTGCGGTTGACTATCTGGCCAAGCCCTCCGATGCGGATGACATCTATGCTGCCTTGATGAATGAAGGGGGACAAAAGTCCGAGCCGCCGGAAAACCCCATGTCCGCCGATCGCGTACGGTGGGAGCATATCCAGCGGGTCTATGAATTGTGTGATCGCAACGTGTCCGAGACGGCACGCCGCCTGAACATGCACCGTCGCACCCTGCAGCGGATTCTTGCCAAGCGCGCACCCCGTTAAACCAACGCTGAACCAACCCGGCGCTCACCTGATCCGTCTCTCCTGCCGTCAGTCAGGAGACGGTCGCTTACGGCCATCGACCCGATGCAAAGGGTCAGATACAAAAAAACCGGCCAGCGGCCGGTTTCATCTCTTGTGCCTTTGATCCGCAATTCCGCAAAGGAATCGCCAAAGTCTGAAAATCAGACTTAGAGGATTTCAAGGTTTGCAGCGCTTTCGCGGCCATCACGACCGGTCTGCAGCTCGTAGGATACTTTCTGGTTTTCGTCCAGGCCAGAAAGACCGGAACGCTCTACAGCAGAAATGTGTACGAAAATATCTTTGCCGCCATCTTCAGGGGCAATGAAACCAAACCCTTTGGTTGGGTTGAACCATTTAACGGTGCCGTTAGCCATAACCGTTGTCTCCAAATAGTATGCTATCCGCACGATGCGATAGCTCGGCGTAGCTCGTCTGTATCGAAAGACTGACGCCCAAAGGAAGTCCAACGGGGTAGAGCAGTGTCGAATAGAAAAGTCCAGCACGGAAGAATTGCCACAAGACCTTCGCGAAATCAAGCGCGAACTGCTACCAAAGATCCCCTTCCCAGAGTTCTGTATCCTTAAGTGCGTCGACTTCGGCTTGTGGTCGATCCAGCAGATCGAAGGAAGCCATCAAATTTTGGCAGGCTCTATATGGATTGGCACTCCGGGGTCATGAATGGCGTGAAGTCGGCTGGCGGCTACCTGTGCAAATCTCAGGGTCACGGCCTTTCGGCGGGCGGCGGCCAGCTTGCGAAGCTCAACGTCGCGGACAATCTCCGCCCCATGAGAATCGGCGATGATCAGACCTGCTTCCTGAGGAAAAATCTCCGCCGGGGTCTGTTGATTGGTGGCGAAGAAAAGTCTGTCGCAATAGTCCCAATAATCAGGCCACTTGCTGTCCGCCCGGAAGTCCGCCAGAGAAGACTTGATTTCGACGATCCAGATTTCTCCCTTGCCATTGATGGCAAAAAGATCGGCACGGCGACCTGATTTCAGCGTCAATTCCGGGATCGAGACAAAGCCATGCCGCCGGAGCAGGCGGGCGGTGCCACGTTGGATTTCCAAAGCCCGTTCTGATTGGCGCCCATCCACCGGGGCGGATATCTCCGGCTCGATCATGCGTCCCATTCTGTCCGTTGCCTTTCATGCTTGCTATTTTGTGCCTGCGTTGCGATGCCCGTTCGGGCCGTTATCCCAGCACCGTCGTCACCGCCTTGCGGAAACCGGTGACAAAGTCTTCAATATGGCTTTCCTCGATGATCAGGGGCGGCGAGACCGCAACGGCATCCCCCAGCCCACGCACCATCACCCCTTCTTTCCAGCAAGCCTTGAGCAATTGCGGGCCGATGCTGCCGGGCTTGTCATCGAAGGGCGCGAACTCAATTGCGCCAATGAGGCCGATGCCGCGCACATCAATCACCCGCGGCAGGTCGGCCAAGCCATGCAAGACGTCTTGCAACGCATCGCCAATCGGGCCTGCTGCACGGGTGAAAAGCGCATCCCGCTCATAAAGATCCAGACAGGCCATGGAAGCGGCGCAGGCGAGCGGATGGGCGGAATAGGTATAACCATGGAACAATTCCATGCCCGAGGTGCTGTCAAAAATCGCCGCCTTGACCGCATCGCTGCAGGCCACAGCTCCCATCGGGATGGTCGCCGAGGTGATGCCCTTGGCCATTGTCATGATATCAGGCTCGACGCCGAAACGTTGGGCGGCAAAGGCAGCCCCGGTTCGGCCAAAACCGGTGATCACCTCGTCAAAGATCAACAAAATGCCATGCTCCGAACACAGGGTGCGCAGACGCTCCAAATAGCCCTTTGGCGGCAACAAGACGCCTCCGGCCCCGGCAATCGGCTCGACAATAACCGCAGCGATGGTATCCGGGTCATGGAAGCGGATCAGATTGGCCAACTCCTCTGCCATCGCCTCGCCGCCCTGTTCTGGCTGGCCCTTGGAGAAGGCATTGAGCGACAGATCATGGGTATCCTTGAGATGATCGACAGGCAACCATTGACCAAAGGCCTTGCGATTGGCGGTCAGGCCGCCAAGGGAGACTCCAGCGAAATTCACCCCGTGATAGGCCCGCTGGCGGGAAATCAGCTTCTTGCGGCCTGCCTGCCCCTTTGCGTCATGATAGGCATAGGCGATCTTGACGGCCGTCTCGACCGCTTCGGAGCCGGAATTGGCAAAGAACAGGGTGTTGAGGTTTCCGGGCAAGAAAGCAGCCAGTCGCTCGGCCAGTTGAAAGGAAAGCGGATGGCCGAAACTGAAGGAAGGGGCAAAATCCAGCTCGGCAAATTGCGCCTTGATCGCCTCACCAATTTCCGTACGGCCATGGCCGAGATTGCAGCACCAGAGACCACCGGACATATCGAGGATCTTGTCGCCATCCTTGGTCAGATAATGCATGCCCCTGGCTTCCACAATCAGGCGTGGATCGGCGGCAAAATCCTGATTGGCGGTGAAGGGCATCCAGTGATGGTCAAAATTGACCGCTCTGTTTTTGGCATAGGTGGGCATGGCAGATCTCTTCAGGCCAGATGACGGATCGGGGCTTGTGCAGACTCTGGGCTGATTTGACGACATTCGCCGATGGGCTGCAAGTCCCTTTTGCGCTGTCTGCCCCTGCCGGATCTGCCTGCGTGATCAGAGAGCCACCCCTGCCGCATGGCCAGAGGCCCATGCCCACTGGAAATTGAAACCGCCCAAATGCCCGGTCACATCAAGCACCTCGCCAACGAAATAGAGCCCGCTCACGTTATTCGCTTCCATGGTCTTTGAGGAAATGGCGCGGGTGTCGACGCCGCCCAAGGTCACCTCGGCAGTGCGATAGCCTTCGGTGCCAATCGGGGCAACCGACCAGCGATGAACCGCTTCATCGAGCTTGGTCAGTATCTTGTTGCCCTGTTCGCCCATTGGCCCTTTGAAACCGTCTCGCACGCAAATGGCCTTGGCCAGACGCTTTGGCAACAGACCGGACAGGGCGGTGGCAATGTCCTGCTTGGGATTGTCACTCCGCGCTTTGGTCATATGCTCAAGGCAGGATTGGCCGGGTGCCAGATCGACAATGACGGGCATGCCTTCGCGCCAATAAGAGGAAATCTGCAGGATCGAGGGACCGGACAAGCCACGATGAGTGAAGAGCAGGCCCTCGCGGAAGCTGGTCTTGCCGACCTTGACCACCGCATCGACCGAAAGGCCAGACAGGGGAACGGTCCAGCTCTTCTCCGCTTCAGCAAAGATGAAGGGCACCAGAGCGGCGCGCGTTTCCTGCAACGGAATCCCGAATTGCTTGGCAATGTCATAACCAAGACCGGTGGCACCCATTTTGGGGATCGATTTACCGCCGGTGGCAACCACCACATTGCGGGCCAGTTCGGTGCCGCGACCGGTCGCAACCTGATACAAATCATCGCTCTTGTCGACCGCCTTGATGGCCGTGTCGAGCCGCAAGGTGCCACCCGCCGCCCGCAAATGATCGAGCAGCATGGTGATGATATCCATTGCGCTGTCATCACAGAAGAGCTGACCGAGGGTTTTCTCGTGCCAGGAAATGCGGCGCTCGTCGACCATGGCGAGAAAATCCTTCGGCGTGAATCCCCGCAAGGCGGAAATGCAAAAGCGCGGATTGGCGGAAAGGAAGTTCTTCTCGGTGGTGTTGAGATTGGTGAAGTTGCAACGCCCACCGCCAGAGATGCGGATTTTTTCCGCCGCCTTTTTGGCGTGGTCGAGTACCAGCACTTTGCGTCCACGCCGGGCGGCAGTGATTGCGGTCATCAAGCCGGCCGCCCCCGCCCCCAGAATGATCGCATCCCAAATGGGCTGCCCTGCCCGGCTGGTTTGTCCGGTTTGCTTGTCTTTGGGGTCAGTCGATGTCATGGCCAGTGCCTGTCATGCATGAGGAGTGATCTGGCTGGCAATAAAGAATGGGAGGGGCAGCGTCAAGCTGCTCCGCTTTTGCCGTCGCGGTTCAGAGAGCGGCCTCAGGCTTGACGATGGCGCTCGACAAAGGGCGTGACGGGAATGTCGGTCTGCTCCAGCAGCGCCTGTTCAAACTCGCGCGGCGGCTTGGGTCTGGCAAAAAGAAAGCCCTGAGCACTGTCGCAATGTTCCTGCTTGAGATGATTGGCACTGGCTTCGGTTTCCACCCCTTCGGCGATAACTTCCAATCCCAGCGAATGGGCCAGATTGATGGTGGCGCGAACAATCGCAGCGTCGGACGGATTGCCGATCATGTCCCTGACAAAGGACTGGTCGATCTTGAGGCGATCGACAGGGAAATGCTTGACGTAGGACAGCGATGAACAACCGGTGCCAAAATCATCAATGGAAATCTTGACGCCAAGATCACGCAGCTGGCCAAGCTGGATTGCCACCTGATCCTTGTCATGCAGGACGATGCTTTCGGTCAATTCCAGATCGAGCAGGTGCGGTGGCATTCCGGTCTCCCCCAGAATGCGGGCAACCAGCAACGGCACCGACTGGCGCTGGAACTGAACAGGGGAGAGATTGACGCCAATGGTGAAGTCCGGCAGGCCCTTGGCCTTCCAGGCCGCGCCCTGTCGACAGGCTTCGCGCAGCACCCATTCATTGATCGGCATGATCATGCCATTGCGCTCGGCCCGGGCGAGAAACTGGCTTGGCGGGATCAGGGACCCGTCTTCCCCGCGCATCCTGAGCAAGGCCTCGCAGCCAATGATGGCGCGGGTACCCAGATCCACCTGCTGCTGATAATGCAGTTCGAAACGACCCTCTTCGAGGGCCTTGCGCAAATTGTTGTCGAGCTCCTGCTCTTCACGGGCACGGGCATCCATATTGGCCGAGAAGAGGCAATAACCGTTGCCGCTGGCTTTCTTGGTGCGATACATCGCCAGATCGGCGTTGCGCACCAGTTTTTCGAAATCCTGCCCATCTTCTGGGTGTATCGCGATGCCCACCGACGCGGTGACGGGGGTGGTGATGTCGACCTTGGCG
Organism: Cohaesibacter intestini; assembly: GCF_003324485.1. Classification (NCBI taxonomy): domain Bacteria; kingdom Pseudomonadati; phylum Pseudomonadota; class Alphaproteobacteria; order Hyphomicrobiales; family Cohaesibacteraceae; genus Cohaesibacter; species Cohaesibacter intestini. The sequence goes on from NZ_QODK01000001.1 coordinate 493,644, forward strand.
ATAGCCGAGGGCAGAATATCCGCAATCGCCTTGCCCATGCGCTCGATTTGCTGGTCGCCTCTGGTGTTCACCTGAAGGATGGCAAACTCGTCGCCACCCAGACGGGCAACCAGATCATTCTTGGAGGCGATGGAGCGCAGGGCCGCACCCACATGAACCAGCAACTCGTCGCCGGTCGCGTGACCGTTGAGGTCATTCACCTGCTTGAAGCCATCCAGATCGATGAGATGGAGCGCAAAGCGTCCATCGCCACGGCGGCAGCGGCCAATTTCCCTGTCCACCCGGTCTCGCATCAGTGTGCGATTGGCAAGGCTGGTCAAGGCGTCATGATGCGCCATGTGATGGAGGTGATTTTCCGCCGCCTTGCGGTCGGTGATGTCCTGAGAGGAGCTGACCACGCCGATGACGGTGCCATTCTCGATCAGGGTCGATTTGGAGGTCAGAAAGATCCGCTTCTTGCCATCGGCCCCGACAATTTCCTCTTCAAAGGACCGCAGGCCCTTCTTGGATGACACGACAAGCTGGTTGATGGTCATGGTCAACTCGGCCTGCTTGGTTCCGAACACGTCCGAATATTGCTTGCCGACCACCTCTTCGGGCTTCAAGCCGAGATAATTGGCCTGAAAGACATTCATGAACAGGATGCAGCCATCGAGATCGGTCGCGCTGACCATCACCGGCAAGGTGTTGATCACATGGACGAGACGGCTCTCATTTTCGCGCTGGGTCCAGGCGAGGATGCTTTCGCTTTTCTTGAGGGATTCCAGCAACGAGTCCGCCCTGTTCGACAGCATCTGGCTCTGGCGATACATTTTCAGCAGATTGCGGGCCCGGGCGACAAACTCCCGATGATCGACGGGACTCGTCAACAGATCCGTCGCACCGGCATCAAGCGCCCGCAGACGATATCCGCGGTCCTCCATCACCGTGACGGCGATGATCGGGATGTCCTGTGTACGCGGATTGACACGGATGCGGGAAATGAACTCATCGCCTAGCATTTCGGGCAAATCGAAGGAGGTCAGGATCAGATCCGGATCATGGTCCCCCAGCCAGCGCAATGCCCGCACGGGCCTTGCAAAACAAACCACCTCGGTGTCTTGCTCGATGCGTTTGGCGATCTGGCTATAGATCTGCCTGTTTGTCTTCTGGTCATCAACGATGAGGATTAGTGCCATAACAACTCGCGACCCGTCAGCCCTGCATGCCAGCATGCCACGGGCGGCCTGCCAACTTCATTGGAGGAGCTTAGCGAAGGAAAGTTAATGCGGTCGCTAGCGCGTATTTTATCCAAGGCTATCCCGCCCAAAAGCTAACGCTATCCTTAACGAAACCTGAACGGCCTGAGGCCGGCCTTCAGCGCAGGCCGCTCCAAGGGTCATTTGACGTTCTTCGGCCGATCTTTTTGCCCTTTTGCCGATAGGCTGCATCGAGTTGCTGGGCCTTGGCGATGGCAGCCGTTGCTTCCGGGCTATATTGCAAATCTGCCCTGCGTGCTCCAGACACCGTCAATTGCCCCGTCGAAGCAAGAAAGGAATAGAGGGCGATGACCGAGTCAGCCTGAGAATAGATCTCCAGTTCCTGGGCATCAAGCAAGGCGACCTCTGCATCGAGAATATCGAGGAAGGATCGTTGACCGGCCTTCTCTTCGATCCGGATGCCCTTGAGCAACTCACGCGCAGCCCTGACTTCGGCCTTGGCCTGTTTCAGTTTGGCTTGAGACGCCTTGTTGCGCAGGAATTGCTCACTGGCGTCAGCCTTGATGCGGGCAGTCAGAGCATTGGTCAGATGGGTACGCTGGTTGTGTTCTGCCCGGGCTTTCTGCACACCGGCAAGGCGCGTGCCCCCGTCAAAGAGAGGCAGGCTCAGGCGCAGTCCGACGCTGCTTTCCTGCTTGTTGGGCTCGGAATGGCTGGAGGCGAATGTGCGGGTGGTCTCGCCCGTCAGATCAAGGGTGGGCAGGAAGGCGCCCTTGGCCGCCTTGACGGCATATTCAGAAGCCTTGGTGTTGGCGCGCGACGCTCTCAGGTCGGGATGCATGCGCAGGGCCTTCTTCACCGCTTCGTCTGCATCCTTGGGCATGAAGCGGACGGGCATTTGCGGATAGATCAGGTCGCCCGGCCTGTAGCCGACAAGGCTTTCATAGCGCCCGGCAGCCCCACCGAGATCGGCCTGTGCGCCCTCAAGCGAAGCGCGGGCGCGATAGATAAGAGCATCGGTTTTCGACAGATCCGTCTTGGTCAACTCCCCTGCCCGGATTCGCGCCTTGGTGGCCCGACGTTGTTTGAGCATGGTGTCCAGATGGCGGCGGCGCAGCTTGATCATCTTGCGGGCGGCATAGACATCCATATAGGCCTTCACCGCTTCGAGCAAGATCTGGCGCTCGCGGTTGCGGACCTTGTAGTGAGCCGATTTTTCTTCATATTTGGAGCGCAGGATGTTGTTGCGGGTCTGAAAGCCGTTGAACAGGCGCTGGCTGGCACTCAAGCCATATTGGCTCGTACGCAAGCGGGAATAACCGCCACTCTTCAGCTTATTCTCTTCATAATTCTGCGACAGGGTCGCGTTGACCTTTGGAAACAGCGCAGCACGGGCCTCTTTCGACTGGGCTTTCTTGATATCGCGGGCGGCTTCCTCGGCTCGGATGTCGGGATTGTTGTCGTAGACGTCATAGAGCATCTGGGCAAGATTATCTGCCTTGACCGGTCCGCTCAGGGCGCAGACACAAAGTGTCAGACAGGCCAAGACCCATCCCACGCGCCACCTTGACGGCGTCACGAAAGAATGGTGCCTGCTGCTTTGACTCGACTGGTACGCAACGGACATGCCTGTTTTGACCTCACCCTGGATCTCGTTGATGTCGATGAACGACATGGTTCGCGAAACGGCATGGCCCCCCATCAAGGCGCATGCGCACCCTGTGATTATTGGCTACTTATGGTTAATAAACAGCTAAGCAAGACCGGGTTGAGCGACGGTACGATGGCGAAATGCGGAGGCGTTAGCGCTCGGAGAAGGCGACATCCATTGAGCGGAAGACCGGCTTGAGCAAATAGCGGGCCAGGGATTTTTCGCCGGTGACAATGTCAGCGGTGACGACCATGCCGGGCAGAACAGGGAAGGTCGCCCCTTTGCGTTCAAAGGCGTTGTTGTCGAGGGCAATATGCACCTTGAAATAGGGGTCGCCGCGCTCATCCTCAAAGGAGGTGGCTGAAACGGTTTTGACATGTCCTTCCAGAGCACCAAACAGATAGGGATCGAAGGTGGAGATGGTGACCTTGGCATCGGCTCCGACGCGGATATGACCGATATCCTTGGGCTGAACCTTCACTTCGGCGACAATGCGCCGATTGTCAGGTACGATCTTGGCCACAACTTCGCCGGAGCGAACAACCGCACCGATGGTCTTGTAGGCCAGTTCCTGAATGATGCCATCGGTTGGCGCGACGAGATCAAGACTTTCGACGCGATCCTGCTGTTTGGTCAGGACGCGTTCGAGTTCGGCCAGTTCACTGGCGCTTTTGGCCCGTTCCTTGGCCAGTTCGGACTGGATGGCGGCACGGGCCTGTTGCATCTGGATTTCTGCTTCGGTCACCTGCTCGCCGGTCGAGGCAATCTTGCCATCAAGCGCATAGAGTCTGGCACGCGCTTCTTCGAGCGCTGCCTGCGCTTCGAGAACGGAGCGGCGTGATGCATATTGCTGGCGCAGCAAAGATTCAAGGCTCTGATATTGCTCCTTGGCAATCTCGGCCCGTTTCTCGACGCTTTTCTTTTCGGCCAATGCGGCCTTGTGTTCGGCCCTGCGGCGTGCCAGCTGGGAGGCATATTTCGCCTCTTCGCGATTGATGCGGGTTTTCTCCGATTGGAAGACAGCGCTTTGGGAGGCAGCCAAGGTCGGGAAGCGGACTTCATCGCGACCGAAATTGGGGGCTTCACCCCGCTGCATCAGGGCATTGAGACTGGCGAGTGACATGCGCAGGGAAGTCGCGCGGATCACCATCTGGTCGCGCTCGCTTTCAGTTGCCGTGGCCCGCAGGCGGATCAGTGGCTGACCGGCTTTCACCCGATCCCCTTCGGCAACCAGAATCTGGTCGATATAGCCGCCTTCCAGATGCTGAACTGCCTGTACCGAACCGGACGGCTGAACCTGTCCGCTGGCATGGGTGACTTCAAGCACCGACGTGACAAATGCCCAGATCACAAAGCAGGATAAAAACAGCAAACTGCCTGACACGACATAGTTGAACAATTGCGGCGGTTGCTCATTCTCGAGCGCCAGCGGCAACGTCAAAGTCTTGGCATCAAGATCATTCTTTTTGGACGCAAACAACTTCACCGAATTCAACCTTGATATCAAACAGCATGTCCAAACAGACACACGTGTCCCCCACGATACACGCCTCTAGAATAACGCCATTAATGTTAAAACTTAGTTGCTTTTCTAAGCAGTTTGACGCAAAACCAAAAATTGCGGTTTCTTGCGTAACACTGCAACATATTGATAATACGACGCTTTATTATTTGGCAATTCGATTGATAGACATCCCGCTGTCATGCAGCATCACGCAACGGATTTGTTGAAGGCATCGAGTTGCGGCATCACCTGTTCGGGTGGGCCATTGAGAATGACCTGACCTTCATGCAGCACGATGATGCGATCCGCTATCCGCATATGGCTCGGTCGCTGGGTGGTGAAGAGCACCGTAGCCTCCCCCTTCAGCGCACTGACATTTTCCATGAACTGGGTGTCGGCGGCAAAATCGAGATAGTTGGCGGGCTCATCAAGGAAATAGTAGGACGCCTTTTTGGCAAAGCTGCGACACAGTAGCAGCTTCTGCTTGAGCAGATCCGGCATCTGGTTGAGCACCTCGGTCTTCAGGCGGGTATCGATGCCTTCGGGCAGGTTGGGATGATTGCGCTGAATGAGGAATTTCTCGAACAATGCCAGAATCTCAGCCCGCGAGACTTTCGGATCGTTGAGATGGATATTCTGCTCAACGGTTCCATAGAAGAAGGTGGGATGGTCGGGCTGATAGCTGACCTCAAAGCGCAACTCACCCAGATCTATCTGACGAATGTCGAGATGATCAAAGGCCACCACACCGGCCACCGGGCGATAAAGACCGGCAAGCAGCTTCAGCAAGGTCGACTTGCCGCCACCACTTGGGCCGGTGATGGCAACCAGTTCACCGGGATTGATGGTGATGTTGGCCGACTTGATCGCCGCGTCGGAGGCTTGCGCATAGCGGAAGGACAGATTTTTTGTGGTGATGTGGCCCTCAAAGGAACGCGAGATGCTTGGCACCGTGCCGGGTTCGCGTTCCGGCTTCATCCGCATCAGATTGTTGACCAGACGGATCGCCTCGATCAGTTTGCCAACCCGAGACAGGCTCAGGAATGCATTTTGCAACGGCGACAGCACCCGCCAGATCAGGGCCATGATGGCGATCAGTCCACCAACACCCATATCGCCGGTCATCACCAACATGGTGCCAAAGCCAAGGGTCGCGAGGCCTGCCATCATCGACAGGGCCTGACTGACAATCTGGATTTTCTGCGAGAAATGCTGCGCACGGAAGTCCAGCGCGGCAAAGCCCGCAGCGGCATCATCATAGCGTTCTTGCCACTTTGCCTCGCCGCCAACATTGCTGATCTCGCGATGCATCAGGAACAGTTCCATCATTACATTCTGCTTGTGAGACTTGGCGTCGCCAGACTGGATCGTCTGGCGTTTGGCGATGGGAATGCTGACAATGGCCATGATGATATAGGCCCCCAGCAGAATGGCAGGGATCGCTGCGAGCCAGCCACCAATCAATGCAATGGCGATGATGAAGACCAGCACAAAAGGCAAGTCCAACACCGCTGTACCGAAGGAACCCAGAAAGATCTCACGCAGTTTCTCAAACTGGCGCAGTCGGGACAGCTGCGAGCCGACCGACGCATTCTGCACCATGGAATAGGGGAAATAGAGCAGGCGCTGGAAGACCTCGACCGACAATGCAGTGTCAAAGCGCGCACCAACATAGGCCAGTACCCGGGTGCGCAATTGCCGCAAGGCATAGTCTGCCCCAATGATCAAGCCAATGCCGACGACAAACATGGCAAGACTGAAGGGTGCTTTGGACGGGATCACATAGCCATAGACCGACATGATGAAGATCGGCACGGCCATTGCAGCCAGATTGATACCAAAATTGATCAGGAACAGGGACAGAAACAGCCGCTTGAAAGAAGAGGCGGCGTGGGTGACCCAACCGAAGGACTGGACAAATCTGTTTTGCCCCGTCAGATCAAGCGGCTTGATGAGATAGACCGTCACCTGCCCTTTGGGGCTTGGGATCACCTCTTCATTGCCGGTTGCCCCGTTGAAACAATTGATCGTGCCATCCCCATGATTGAGCGACAGCAAAAGATGGGTGATGCCCGAGGCATCTTCATAAAGACATGGCAGACGTTCCGGCGACAGATTTTGCAAGTCCACCTCGTTGGCGGTGGTGACAAAATTCAATCGCGTTAAAACAGCACGCAAGCCTTTGAAATCATTTACCTGATTGAAGTGAGGCAAGGCCTGAGCCAGATGGCGACCATCACCACCCCAGCCCAACACCGCCAGCACCACCTGTAAACAGCGCCCTGCCGAGCTTTCGCAATCGATGCCAGCCCAGCGCTCCTTAATGCCAAGACGGGCTTCATAGTCAGAGAAGAAAGAGGTCTCCCGGCCGTCGAAGTCGTCATGGTGGGCTGGATGCGGGACACGACCCGTTTCTGTGCCTTGTTGAGCCTCAGGCATCGCCAAGTGATGGTCTTGGGACAGGCTTGCCAGATCGGAGAGGCTTAGCTCGCCGTCTGATGTCTGCTTTGCAAGTTCGGAGAACAGGCCCGTCCCATCCCCGCCTTGTTTGCCGTGCTGAGGCATGTTGGTATTGGACGCCGGCGCCCCGTTGCTGCGTGCCTTTCGGCGCGTGGGTTGAAGCATAATCCGCCCGGGTTGCTTGGAATTCCGGTCTGTCGTGCCACTGGTCCGATGTTCGGTCTTGCGATCCTTGTCACTCATGCAGACCTCCCCATTTGCAGGACCTCAGCCTGTGGCTTGCCTTGCTGCTGTTGAACGGCGTTTGCCTGTGTCGGGTGGGATGCCGCTTGAGGCGACTGGTCCTGGCGCTCACACAGCTTGCCATCCGACAGGATATATTGCCGGTCTGCCATGGAGAGGAAGGAAGGGCGATTGGACAGGAACACCAATGTCATCTCCCCACGCAACTTCTCAAGTCCCTTGCGCAACAACGTGTCGGACCGTTGATCCAGCAGCGCATTGGCTTCTTCCAGAACCAGTATGCGCGGTTTTTGGGCAATGGCCCTTGCAATGCAGATGCGCTGGCGGAAGCTTGGCGGCAGGGTTTCGTTGCCGCCCATGCCAAGCATCATGTCGTAGCCCTGCGGCAATTGCTGGATGTCACGCTCCAGACCAATCAACTGACAGGCTTCACGGGCGGCATGCAGCCCCTCACGTGGGTTGAACAAAGTGAGATTTTCGAGGATGGTCCCACTGAAAATGGCCGGACCATTTGGCACATAGGCGACCGATCCGGCGATGCTGCTATTCACCAGTGCGTCCAGCGGGCGCCCGCCCAACAGGACCTCACCAGACAGCGGCAATGCGCGCGCACGAATGAGGCGCAAGAATTCGTGGTCGTCACGGGGAATATTGCCCTTCAGGGCGATAAACTCGCCATCTCTGACCTCCAGATCAATCTGGTACGGCTCAGAAGAGTCATCCATTTGTGAGGCCAGAGTGACATTGCGCATGGAGACCGTCCCCGCGGAAAGGCTTTCACGACGAATTGCCAGCTCCGGATCGGGATTGATCGACAGCAGAGCGTCCACATTCTGCTTGACCAGATTGAAAGAACTCATTTCGCTCCATGAGCGCACGGAGCGCACCAAAACCTCAACAGCCCGGCCACCCAGCAGCAGGCAACAGGCGAGCGAACCGATAGACTGGGTGCCTTCGATCACCAGAATAGCACCACTGCTGACGATGGTGACCATGGTCACCGCAGCGAAAGCCGCGCTGAGAGACTGGGTTGCGCCATCGAGCAAGACCGAGCGATGGAAGGCCACGGCAATGGCTTCCTGAAGACGCTCATATCGGCGCATCATTTGCGGCTCACAGGCCATGATCTTGATGGTTTCGACGCCGGCCAGCACTTCGATGACAAAATCATATTTGCGCCGGTCGAGATTTTGTCGCTCATCCTGCAATTGCTGGATATCGTCGGCCTTTTTCATCAGCATCCAGGCAAACACCACGAACAGAGCAACCAGCAGGCCAGTGATTACCGGACTGACAATGGCCATGACGCCTAGAAAAATAAAAATGAATGGCAGATCAACAAGGCCCATCCGCGCCGGTCCGGCAAACATCCGAGCGGTGGCGGAAAGGGCATTCATCCGGTCGATATGGGTGCTGGCTGCGTCTTGCTCCACCCGTTCGGAGGACGCCCGCAAGGAGCGGCGCACCGCTTCGACGCCTGCCACATAATCAAGATAGGAGGCAGACCAGCCCGACACATGGGAGCGGACGATCTTGAGAATGGTGTCAATCACCAACACCGCAAAGAGCCCCCCCATCAGGTAGAGCAGGGTTTCATAAGACTGGTTGGGAATGATCCGGTCATAGATCTGCAAAATCACCAGCGGCATCGCCAGACCGAGGCTGTTGATCACCAGAGAGGCGGCAATGATGCGCTTGGGGACCCGGATATGCTCGGCAAACCAGGTATTCTGCATCGATTCCGGCGGCTGAAACACCGTCCGAATATGGGACAGGTAGGCACCCAGCCCCTTCGGGCGCTCCCCTTCATTTCCCGCTTGATACCCTGCAGACATGAGACCCATCATAACTCTATTTGTTGCCAGCCTGATCCGGAGTTGCACAGCAATCCCCAATGCGGGCAAACAGATTTACCTCCCTTTATGCCCCTAAGTCTCTTGATCATTTATTAACCACGTTCCCAATATCCGGATAAAATCGAGGCAGGAGCGCCCAAAATGGCGCTTTTTAGATCTTCGTAACCATTTTCGAAAACACACGCTTAACAAGGAGTCCGATAGCGTCGAAGCCGACTGCCTGAACACCAAGGGCGAAGTGTATCGAGGAACAGGGTTATGGCTGACACCAATATTCCGGACATGAATACCAACAACACCATCTCCAAGCAGGAGGCAAACCGTACCCAACAGGCGGCTCAAAAGGCCGAGCTGGAGAAATCGGTAAGCGACTATGATACCGGAGACAGTGTGGCGTTCCGTCAGGATATCCTGAACCCGAACCTGCATTATGGATTGCTCAACGAAGCCGAGCAGGAATTTCCGGATACCGTTAGCGGTCCGGCCGAGAGTGGCGCCACGGATGTCGATGCCAATGCAGCATCCGGTGACCAGACAGCGGATCTTGCCAGCCCGACCAGTTCCTTTGCCTCTTCGCCTGTATCCCAGACCGGTCTGTCAGCCGCCGATGAACCCATTGCAAGCGAAGCCCAGTCCGGCATCCAGTCGATTGATCATAGTGACGATGGCGCGTCTCAAGCGACCGCACCGACCGATGCCTCTCGTTCTGATGGCAATAGCATCGACGCTTCTGCTGTGCCGACACAGTCTTCCGATGACAATATTGCTCCACCAACCGACGGCGGAACAGAAACAAAGCCGAACAGCCCCGTTGTGGCCAACGACAGCGACGTTACCACATCCGAGAATGTGAGCCTTGATGGCAATGTCACGGCCACGGATCTCGATGGCGATGCGATCAGCTACAGTCTTGATGGCCAGCCTACGGAAGGCACGGTCACGCTCAATGCCGATGGTTCTTACAGCTTTGCCCCGGGCACGGACTTTGATGATCTGGCCGTTGGCGAAAGCCGCACGGTGACCTTTGACTTCACCGCTGACGATGGCAAGGGCTCAACGGATACCGGCACCGTGACCATTGAAGTGACCGGCACCAATGATGCCCCAACTGCGATTGATCTCTCGGCCACGTCCGTTGATGAGAATGATGGCGGCGCGGTGATTGGCACCCTGACCAGCTCTGACGTGGATAGCTCTGACACGCATACATACTCTGTCTCTGACAACCGCTTTGAAGTGGTTGATGATGGCTCTGGCAATATGGTCCTCAAGCTCAAGGATGGTCAGTCCCTTGATCATGAGAGTGAGCCAAGCGTCACCCTCACGGTCACCTCTGATGACGGCAATGGTGGCACCTTTGATCAGGACTTCACCATCAATGTCGCCGATCTCAATGAAGCGGTCACCGCTGATGATGCCTCTGAGACCACATCCGAGAATGTGAGCCTTGATGGCAATGTCACGGCCACGGATCTCGATGGCGATGCGATCAGCTACAGCCTTGATGGCCAGCCAGCGGAAGGCACGGTCACGCTGAATGCCGATGGTTCTTACAGCTTTGCCCCGGGCACGGACTTTGATGATCTGGCCGTGGGCGAAAGCCGCACGGTGACCTTTGACTTCACCGCTGATGATGGCAAGGGTTCAACGGATACCGGCACAGTGACCATTGAAGTGACCGGCACCAATGATGCCCCAAGCGCCATTGATCTGTCGGCTGCATCCGTTGATGAGAATGATGGCGGCGCGGTGATCGGCACCCTGACCAGCTCTGACGTGGATAGCTCTGACACGCATACTTACACGGTGTCTGACAGCCGCTTTGAAGTGGTTGATGATGGCTCTGGCAATATGGTCCTCAAGCTCAAGGATGGTCAGTCTCTTGATCATGAGAGCGAGCCGTCTGTTACCCTCACCGTCACCTCTGATGACGGCAATGGTGGCACCTATTCCGAAGACTTCTCGATCAATGTCGCCGATCTCAATGAAGCGGTCACCGCTGATGATGCCTCTGAGACCACGTCTGAGAATGTGAACCTTGATGGCACTGTCACGGCAACGGATCTCGATGGCGATGCGATCAGCTACAGCCTTGATGGCCAGCCAGCAGAAGGCACAGTCACGCTCAATGCCGATGGTTCTTACAGCTTTGCCCCGGGCACGGACTTTGATGATCTGGCCGTCGGCGAAAGCCGCACCATCACCTTTGACTTCACCGCTGATGATGGCAATGGCTCAACGGATACCGGCACCATCACCATTGAAGTGACCGGCACCAATGATGCCCCAAGCGCCATTGATCTCTCGGCCACGTCCGTTGATGAGAATGATGGCGGTGCGGTCATCGGCACCCTGACCACCACAGATGTGGATAGCACCGATACCCATAGCTACACTGTCTCGGACAGCCGCTTTGAAGTGGTTGATGATGGCGCTGGCAATATGCAGCTCAAACTCAAAGATGGTCAGAGCCTTGATCATGAGAGCGAGCCAAGCGTCACCCTTACCGTCACCACCAATGACGGCAATGGCGGCAGCTTCGATCAGGACTTCACCATCAATGTGGCCGACCTCAATGAAGCGGTCACCGCCTATGATGCTTCTGAGACCACATCGGAGAATGTAGCGCTCAATGGCACTGTCACGGCAACGGATCTCGATGGCGATGCGATCAGCTACAGCCTTGATGGCCAGCCAGCAGAAGGCACAGTCACGCTCAATGCCGATGGTTCTTACAGCTTTGCCCCGGGCACGGACTTTGATGATCTGGCCGTCGGCGAAAGCCGCACCATCTCCTTTGACTTCACCGCTGATGATGGCAATGGCTCAACGGATACCGGCACCGTCACCATTGAAGTGACCGGCACCAATGATGCCCCAAGCGCCATTGATCTGTCGGCTGCATCCGTTGATGAGAATGATGGCGGTGCGGTCATCGGCACCCTGACCACCACAGATGTGGATAGCACCGATACCCATAGCTACACTGTCTCGGACAGCCGCTTTGAAGTGGTTGATGATGGCGCTGGCAATATGCAATTGAAACTCAAAGATGGTCAAAGCCTTGATCATGAGAGCGAGCCAAGCGTCACCCTTACCGTCACCACCAATGACGGCAATGGCGGCAGCTTCGATCAGGACTTCACCATCAATGTGGCGGACCTCAATGAAGCGGTCACCGCCAATGATGCTTCTGAGACCACATCAGAGAATGTGGCGCTCAATGGCACTGTCACGGCGACCGATCTCGATGGCGATGCGATCAGCTACAGTCTTGATGGCCAGCCTGCGGAAGGCACGGTCACGCTGAATGCAGATGGCACCTACAGCTTTGCCCCGGGCACGGACTTTGATGATCTGGCCGTCGGCGAAAGCCGCACGGTGACCTTCGACTTCACCGCTGATGATGGCAAGGGTTCAACGGACACCGGCACCGTGACCATTGAAGTCACCGGCACCAATGATGCCCCAACTGCCATTGATCTCTCGGCAACATCCGTTGACGAGAATGATGGCGGCGCGGTGATCGGCACCCTGTCGACCAGTGATGTCGATACGTCCGATACACATACATACTCTGTCTCTGACAACCGCTTTGAAGTGGTTGATGATGGCTCTGGTTCCATGGTCCTCAAGCTCAAGGATGGTCAGTCCCTTGATCATGAGAGCGAACCGTCTGTTACCCTCACCGTCACCTCTGATGACGGCAATGGTGGCAGCTTCGATCAGGACTTCACCATCAATGTGGCGGACCTAAATGAAGCTCCAACCCTTTCGCACACTGCCGACAATCTGCAAGACTTTGAGAGTGATGCAACTGGGTGGTCCAACACTTTGCGGACCGATGATGGATCAGGAAATACCATTCTTGGCCGATTTGGCAACGCAACAGGCCTTGAAGGTAGCTCGACCTCGCTCGGAACACCGGATGGCGCAGCAAGCACAGTGATCGAGTTCGACCTACTTGAAATCGATAGCTGGGATGGTCGCGGCGATGGCGGTGAAAATGCTGGTGCAGAATCAATCATCATCAATGTTGCCGGTGAAACGATCGAGATCCCGCTTGATTTCAACTGGAATGCTGAAAGCGCATCAGGCACCTCGGGAAGTGTTAGCTGGTCGCTCTCGACAAATGATGTCAGCAACGGCAATAGCATGTTTGGTTCATATAGTGATCAGACCCACACTGTGCAGATCACAGTGAATAATCCGACATCTGAAATCGACCTGAATATTACCAGCAGTCTTGATCAATCAATTGCCGATGAATCATTCGGCATTGATAATGTTCGTTTTTCGAATTTCGACAGCGATGGCAATCAGATGTTAACGGTCAATGAGAATGAAGCCGAAGCATCGGTCGCGATCATGTCGGTTTCTGACCCGGACGCTGGCGATACCCATAGTTATTCGGTATCTGATTCACGGTTCGAGGTTGTCGATGACGGATCGGGCAACATGGTTCTTCAGCTCCGAGACGGAGTGAGGCTGGATCATGAAGTCGAAGCACAGGTAAACCTCACCGTGACCGTAACCGACAGTGGGGGATTAACAGACAGCCAGACACTGACTGTTCATGTCGGGAACTTAAATGACTCTGTTACGGCACAGGATGCGTCGGCAACAACCACAGAAGGCAGCGCTCTAGTTAGCGCAGCCCATTCATCGGATGCAGAAGGTGAAAGTCTGACTTACGGTGTTACTATCCAGCCCTCCGAAGGCACGGTGACAATGAATGCCGATGGATCATATAGTTTCGATCCGAACGGTGAATTCGAAGATCTTGCGGTTGGTGAAAGCCGGACGGTAACTTTCGAATATAATGCCGTAGATGCTTCAGGAGAGCATGACACGGGCACCGTCACCATCGAAGTGACCGGCACCAATGATGGTCCAAGTGCCATTGATCTGTCGGCTAGCCGTGTTGATGAGAATGATGGCGGCGCGGTGATTGGCACCCTGACCACCACAGATGTCGATGCCTCTGACAGCCACACTTATTCTGTCTCTGACAGCCGCTTTGAAGTGGTTGATGATGGCGCTGGCAATATGCAGCTCAAACTCAAGGATGGTCAGACCCTTGATCATGAGAGCGAGCCAGCGGTTAATCTGACCATCACCTCGACTGATCCGCATGGGGCGAGCACTGACCAAGACTTCACCATCAATGTGGCGGATGTTAATGAGGGCGTAACCGCCTATGGTGGCACCGTTTCAATTGCGGAAAATGGCTTGCAGACGGGTTGGGCCTATGCGACCGATGCAGACGGCGATGCCCTGACTTATTCCATCGTTTCGTCGCCTGCCGAAGGCACGCTGACAATGGATTCCAATGGCTATTCGACCTTTGATCCTGGCACGGATTTTGATGATCTGGCGGTTGGTGAAAGCCGCACCGTGAGCTTCCAGTATCAGGCTGAGGACGGGCGCGGCGAATCCGATATTGCCACGGTGAATATCGTCGTGACTGGTACCAACGATGCGCCTACGGCGGTCATCCTGGATAACAATCTGATCAATGAGAATGCCGACGGTGCAACCATCGGCACCCTGACCACCACAGATGTCGATGCCTCTGATACCCATAGCTACACTGTCTCTGACAATCGCTTTGAAGTGGTTGATGATGACGCTGGCAATATGCAATTGAAGCTCAAGGATGGTCAGAGCCTTGATCATGAGAGCGAGCCAAGCGTCACCCTCACGGTGACCACCAATGACGGCAATGGCGGCAGCTTCGATCAGGACTTCACCATCAATGTGGCGGACCTCAATGAAGCGGTTACTCTGACGGCAGAAGGATCCTTCAACTTCCTCTATAACGGCAGCTTTGAGCAGTTCAGCAATGGCGTGCATGGTGGTGGAGACGGCACTGGTTGGTACGAAGGTGCGACGATTGACGGTTGGTCACAGACCAACATTGATGTGCATGAAGGTGGCCATATGGGTCTTGGAGCGACAGATGGGGATCATCATGTGGATCTGGCAGGCACCACCAACGGATCGTTGAGCCGCGAAATGCAAGGCATGGAAGACGGTGATACCTACAGCTTGTCGATGGATTTGAAATCCCGCGGTGCCGATGGCTCGGGCACGGGTGATGCCTCAGCTGCGGCTGGGCAGAGTGTGGTCGAGATCGTCTGGAATGGCGAGGTGATTGCCACGGTCGACCCATCCACCGATGGGATGGGCTGGCATACTTACACGTTTGACATCGTGGGCGGCTCTGGCGACGGCTCGAATATCATCACCTTCAACGAAATTGGCTCCGACAACAGTTTTGGCACCATCCTCGACAACTTCCAGATCACTGATTCCGATGGCTTCGGGGTGCTGGAAAATGAAGTGGGAGCCAAAATCGCCACCCTTGGTGTGATTGATGAAGATGTCGGCGACAGCTACAGCTACACTGCTTCCGATAGCCGCTTTGAAGTGGTGGATGATGGCTCTGGCACAATGATCCTCAAGCTCAAGGACGGCGTCTCCCTAGATCATGAGGCGGAACCGACCGTTGATGTCACCGTGACGGTGACCGACAGTGCGGGCAATTCGGACAGCCAGATCCTCAATGTCACAGTTGGCGATATCAACGAGACGCCTTTGTCGATCGAGTTGAGCGGCACTATGGTGGTTGAGGACAATGCCGGCGAGATCATCGGCATCTTGACCACAACCGACACCGATGATGGCGACAGCCATACCTACACTGTCTCTGACAGCCGCTTTGAGGTGGTTGAGGATAGCGGTGACATGGTGCTGAAGCTCAAAGATGGCCAGAGCATCGATGCGGACGCTGAACCCACCGTCAATCTGACGATCACCTCTACCGATAGCGGCGGCATCTCGACGCAGCAATCCTTCGCGATTAATGTTGACCCGGTCGCAGATGCGCCGAGCCTTTCTATCGGCAATGCCCAGACAACAATCATCAACACCAACTTTGAATCCCTTGCCGGGGACACGTCGGCCTTCCTGCCGGAAGCCGAAGGCTGGCAGACCGACAGTTCCGTCGAGGTGTGGCAGGGTGATACAGTCGATTATGGTGCCGCGAGCACCCATATCGAGCTGAATACCGATCCGCGCGTTGGCTATGCGGATGCCCCGAATATCTATCAAACCGTCGACACGGTTGACGGAGCAACCTACACTCTGACCCTCGATTATGCCGGGCGGCCGGGCTATGGCGCAGATGTCAACACAATCGAAATCATCTGGGACGGTCAAGTGGTTGCCACCATTTCGGACAATGCGCAGGATAGCACCACCTATAACTGGCAGACCCACACCATCAACCTGACGGGTGATGGCGATCCTTCCAAGATCGAGATCCGCGAAGCCGGTGTCGATTTGGATTATGGACGCGGTATGCATATCGACAATATCTCTATGGTCGAATCCATCACCTCTGCAGCCCATGGGGAAGCAGGAGCGGCCATCAACTTGCCCGATATCCTGCCAACCCTTCCAGACAATGACGGTTCTGAGAGTCTGGCCCTGTCCCTTGGCAATTTGCCGGACGGCACGGTCCTGAGCGACGGCAGTCATACGGTGACCATTGGCGCTGATGGGGACAGCGGCGATATCGCCAGCTGGGATCTAGACAACCTGCAGGCAACGCCGCCTGTGGACTATGTCGGTACGGTGAATGTGCAGGTGACCGCCACAACGACCGAAATGTCCAATGGAGACACCGCCACCACCACGACTAGCTTCGACATTCAGGTCGAGGAACCACACATTGTGAATGAGGTGACGGGCACCACCGCTTCTGAAACCCTTGATGGCACCAATGGTGAGGACCTGATTTCAGCCAGTGCCGGGGATGACACCATCAATGCCTATGACGGCAGTGACATCGTCTATGGCGGCGACGGCAACGACACGATTGATGGCGGCAGCGGCAATGACACCCTGTATGGTGACCATGGCAGTGACGTGATTGTTGGTGGTAGCGGCTCCGATATGATCTATGGCGGTATCGGCAATGACACCATGTCCGGAGGCGATGGCAATGACAGCTTCTTCTACATGATGGGGGATGGCAACGACAGTGTGAATGGTGGCACTGGTTCGGACTGGACCGACTCGATTGAGATCTTGGCCGCAGATGGCACGGAGACGACCGAGTATGGGACCGACTGGACCATCAACTTGACCTCGGGCTATTCTGGGATCACGCCGGACGGCGAACAGATGCTGCTCAGTGACGATGCCACTGGCACCATCGACTTTGCCGATGGCAGCAGCATCACGTTCGAGAATATCGACCGTATCGCCTGGTAACCAACGAAGGGCAGGATTCGGGTCGCGAGCCTTGTAGATCGACCCGAAACAACTGGCCTTGCCTCAAAAATCGGCCTTGGAGACAGGGGTTTCCAAGGCCTTTATTGCTCCGATGGATGGAGCTTGTCCCATGTGGCCTCTGGAGCGATGCCTTGAGACCCAAAGCCACCAACAGACCGCTATCCTTTTGGTCGGTCTTTTTCAACCAAGTCCAGTTAGGGAACGTTGTTTAAGTTTGTTGCAATTAACTTAATCTTAGACTCGGGCGCCTAGACTTGTTTCAGATTGGGTTCTGTTTAAGACCGAGCTGCTTCAGGATCCAGAAGACTTTCAGGTTGACGCCGCTGATGACCATGGCGCGACACCAATGATGTGGGTTGCAACCCGCGCGACAAGAAGAGTTTGTTCATGCTTGATACCATCACAGATCTAGCCCGCGAAAAGTCAAGTGACAAACGCAGAGAACTGCTCGGTCGTGTGGCTGACATGTTTTTTGATGGCGCCGAGCATCATTCTCAGAAGGAAGCCGTGATTTTTCGCGATATCGTGCTGAAAATGCTCGATGATGTCGATCTTGAGGGACGCGCGGAATTTTCCGAACGCGCCGCACCCCATGACAGTCTGCCGTCTGATGTCGCACGCCAACTGGCGCAAGACGACGTTGCGGTGGCCGGACCGATGTTGCAGCATAGCCCGGTCCTGACCGATGACGATTTCGTTGCCTTTTCCCAGTCCCTGTCCCCAAGTCATCTGGAAAGCATCGCCCAGCGTGAAAGCCTTTCGGGCACGGTTACCGATGCACTGATCGAGAATGGCACGCGGGAAGTCTGGCACAAGGTGACCCAGAACAAGGGCGCAGAAATCACGTCCAAAGGGTTTGACAAACTGGTTGACAATGCCTCTGGCGACCAAATCCTCCAGGCCAGTCTGAGCGCCCGACCTGACATCACGATCGAGGCCGCCAAAAACCTGCTGCCATTGCTGCCTCAGGAAGGCAAGCAACGTCTGGTGCAATTGTTCGAACAGGATTCGGCCATGGGCGGCGAGTTGCTCGATATGGCACAAAAACGTGTTACCGCCGAAAAGCTGGATGGACGCAAGGGCCGGATTGAAACCAAGTTGCTGATCACCGATGTGAAAGAAGGCAAGGTGCAATTGTCTGACGCCATCATCCAACTGGCCGAAGCTGACCGCAGCGCAGACCTCATCTCTCTTCTTGCTGCCATGGCTGATATGGATGAACCACTGGTTTCCAATGCCTTCTATCAGGAAAATGACGACCCGATCGCCATCCTGTGCAAGTCACTGGATGTCAGCGTCGATGCCTTCACCCGTGTGATGCGGGTGCGATGTGATAAGCTGAAGCTGCCACTGAGTGCAGGCGGTCGCAGCATCATTCGTTACAAGGAACTGGATATTTCCTCTTCCCAGCGCGCGATGCGGTTTGTCCAGATGCGCAAAAATCTCGGGCAAGCAAGCTAGGGCTTGCCGGGACTGTCCGTCAAACCACCATGGTGCTGAAATAACAAAGGGGGCTTTCGCCCCCTTTTCTTTGTCTTGTTGATATAAGAGCGGTTACGCCGGCTCTGGCTTCTTCGCCTCTGATGCTTTCTCTTTTGCTTCGGAGCTCGCTTCAACGCCCTCTTCGGCATCTTTCGATTTTGCGTTATTCTCCTCGGAGGACGACTCATTGCTCAGAACACCGGCAAGATCATCCCGCGACAACGAGCCATGGAACTCTCCTTCGTCATCGACCACCGGCACCGGATAGTCAGCGGAAAGGGTCTCAGGCAGCACCTCCTCTAGCGGAGCATCCGGCGAGATGTGCGGCACATCGGCATAATGCTCTTCGCAGAGCTCGGCCTTGGCATCTTCCTGATAATATTCCTCAAGGCTTTCCTGAGTCAGGGTACCCTGATAGCCCTCATCGGTGACGTGATAGGCATAATCATCGGAATGGGCCCGCATTTGCTTGAGTGCTTCACCGATGGTGGCTGCGGTGATACGGAAGGCCTGGGGCTGCATAACCGTTTCCACATTCAGAGCCCGGGCGCGGTTGACGTCGCGCACGAAGGCCTCGACATAGTCGGTCGCCGGGTTGAGCAGGATTTCTTCCGGCTTGTCGTCCTGAACCAGCTCACCATCCTTGAGGATGGCGATGTTATTGCCAAGACGCAGGGCTTCATCCAGATCGTGGGTGATGAAGATGATGGTCTTGTGCAGCTTTTCCTGCAACTCGATCAGCTGATCCTGCATTTCCGAACGGATCAACGGGTCGAGGGCAGAGAAAGCCTCGTCCATCAGCAGGATTTCAGCGTTGGTTGCAAGGGCACGGGCAAGCCCGACACGCTGCTGCTGACCACCGGACAATTGCGAGGGATACTGGTTCTCATAGCCAGCCAGACCGACCGTTGCCAACCATTCGACACCCCGCTCATGGGCTTCCGCCTTGCTCACGCCCTGAACCGTCAGACCATAGGAAGCATTATCGAGCACTGTGCGGTGAGGCAAAAGGCCGAAGCGCTGAAAGACCATCGACATTTTGTGACGGCGGAATTGTTCCAGCTCTTTTTCCGACAGCTTCATCACATCTTCGCCGTCAACGATGATCTGGCCTTCGGTCGGATCGATCAGCCGGTTGAAGTGGCGGATGAGTGTCGATTTGCCCGATCCGGACAGACCCATGATCACCGAGATATCACCCTTTTTGATTTTCAGGTTGATATCCTTGAGACCGAGCGTATGGCCGGTTTGGGCGAGGATATCGTCCTTGCTCAAACCCTGATGGACCAGTGGCATATGCTTTTCAGGTTCATTGCCAAACAGCTTGTAGAGCCCTTTTACCTCAATCAATGTATCAGACATTAGTGGGCTCCTTTCATATGCTTCTGGCTACGCTGGGCGTAAGCCTGGGATACCCGGTCGAAGATGATGGCGAGCGCCACAATTGCGAGGCCATTGAAAAGGCCGAGGGTGAAATACTGGTTGGTGATCGATTTGAGAACCGGCTGGCCGAGGCCTTTCACGCCGATCATCGAGGCCACAACAACCATCGCCAGAGCCATCATGATGGTCTGGTTGATGCCTGCCATGATGGTCGGCATGGCGAGCGGCACCTGAACACCGAACAGGCGTTGGTGCGGGCTCGCCCCAAAGGCGGTCGCGGCTTCCAGCACTTCCTTGTCGACAAGGCGAATACCAAGGTTGGTAAGGCGAATGACGGGCGGAATGGCATAGATGACCACAGCGATCAGGCCTGGAATCTTGCCGATGCCGAGCAGCATCACAACCGGAATGAGATAAACGAAGGCAGGCATGGTCTGCATGATGTCGAGAATCGGCGTGACAACCGCCTGAACCCGATCAGACCGGGCCATGGCAATACCGACCGGAATGCCCACGACAATCGCCATCAACGTGCAGACCGTGATCATCGAAAGGGTCCGCATGGTGTCTTCCCACATGCCGAAATAGCCGATCAGCAACAGGGAAATGACAACACCGATCAACAATTTCCAGGAGCGGCTGGCGCTGAAGACAATGGCGCCGATGGCCAAGATAATGATGGGCCACGGGGTGTTCAGCAGCAGTTTCTCGAACCAGATCAAAAAGGCAAGAAGGGGATCGAAGATCGTTTCGATGGCTTCGCCATATTCACGGGAGAAACTGCGATAGGCACCGTCCAGAGTTTTGCGGATAGCAACAAGGGTGCCTCTATCAAGTGAGGGGAATTCGCTCAGCCATGACGCATCCGCCATTTGCTTGCCTCCAATATGTCTGTTTAAAAAACAAAATCCCGGGCCCCAAGCAGGGTCCGGGATTCGTGCGCCTATGACAAGGCGCAATCATGCTTTCTAGAGCTCTGCGAGCGCTTTCTTGACTTTTTCAGCCGCTTCAGCAGGAACCCAGGAAGACCATTGGGCTTCATTTTCTTTCAGGAAGTGGATGCCAGCAATTTCGCCGTCAGCCTGATTGTCTTCCATCCATGCCAGAAGACCGTTCATCTGGGAGTTCTTGAAAGAACGCTTGCCAAGATAAGCGGCGATCTCTTCATGTTTCTTGGAGAAATCACCGGTGGTCACAGTCCAGACTTCAGAAGGCGGATACATGGTTGGTTTTGGATCCGCGCAATCTGCCTGGGTGATGCATTCCTTGAACATTTTGTCGTCGACGCCGGAACCGAAGTCAACTTTGACCATTTCATACTTGCCGAGCACAGCGGTCGGTGCCCAGTAGTAGCCGAGCCAGCCTTCGCCACGCTCATAGGCCTTGGCGATGGAACCAGAGAGGCCCGCGCCTGAACCCGGATCGACAATTTCAAAGCCGGCCTCTTCCATGTTCAAGGCTTTGAACAGGTTGCCGGAAGAAATCTGACAGTTCCAGCCAGCCGGGCAGCCATAGAAGCCTGCAAGGGAATCGTCTTCCGGATGCGGGAACATCTTGACGTTCTTCAGCACCCCTTCGATGGTTGCAAGGCTAGGATCCTTGTCGACCATATATTTCGGTACCCAAAAGCCTTCTTCGCCGCCATCAGACAGGGAGGCGCCGGTAATGGCCAGACGACCTTCTTCGACACCCTTATCAATGGCTTCGCGCATGGAGTTAACCCAGAATTCCGGAGCAATGTCCGGCTCACCCTTCTCGGTCATCGATGCGCCAGTCGGCATGGTGTCGCCAGGAACCAGCTCGGCTTCACAGCCATAGCCGTGTTCGAGAATGAAGCGGTCAACATTGGCGATGAGCGTTGCAGAGTTCCAGTTCATGTCTGCGATGGTGACTTTGCCACAATCTGCAGCCTGTGCAGCAAAGGCGGAGCCTGACAGCATCAAGGCTGCGATCACAAAGCGTTTCATATTTACCTCCGGGATGGTATGTCTCATATATTCTGATCCACTGCAGGACGGCTTTGGGATGCCATCTGGATAGGTAGATCAATCTCGTTGCAGTTGAAGCGTCCGCGCACAGGTGCGCGAAGGGTGATCTCGTGCATGACCGGGGCCGACATCACCCCGGAATTCTCAAAAGAATAAAATCCGAACTTGGGACTGTTCACGCAGTCTTCCTTGTCTGTTTAATGGTCCAGATTTTCGCAGCAGACAGAAGATTAACAATTCTCTTTATGGCTCGTCAATCAAAGATCTCCAAAATCCTGTCGATTAGGTTCGACACTGCCACTGCCTTAAAAAAAATAGTTCACCAATATTTCCAATAAATACCCCAGATAAAACGGAAACAACTTTTTACATTTACTCTAAACTTCCAAAATACAATCGAAATCTTTATTTTAAAAACCATTTTGCAGAAAACAACTTAGGACACAATCTGAGGTTTCAGCAGGAATGATGCATTTTCAAGACTTCGAACGGCTTTTACTGATCAGGAATAGGGCCAATCGGTCCGGAAAAAACCAGATCAATGCGACCAATTGATGCGCCCAAAATGGCGGGGAAAACTTTTTGCAAAGCGGCTTCAAAGGGTCTGAAAGGTCGAATTGAAGAGCGAAGGTTGCCCGAATGAGAATAGAAAAAACAACATCTTGGTGCACTTTTTGCGGCGCACATCTTGCAAGTGCGAACAACCCAGCTCGCTTGCTCTATTCCCCTTCGCCGAAGCGGTCTTCGATCAGAGTGGAGATCGCCTTCAGCGCGTCTTCAGCCTGATTGCCCGACGTCACAACGTCAATGTGACAGCCCGGCGCTGCCGCCAGCATCATCAAACCCATAATTGACGTGCCACACACCGTGTGACCGTCCTTGGAGACCTGTACGTCCGCATCAAACTGATCAACTGTCTGGACAAACTTGGCCGATGCTCTGGCATGCAGGCCACGCTTGTTCTTGATGCACAATCGTTCGGAGAAAGAGGACTGGGACACGTCTGACGAAACGGCTTTCTTGGCAAGGGGTTACACTCTATTGACTGCCCTTGCCCAGAATCACGTCAGGGACCTGGACGAGCCGGTCGGAACACTCCGCTCAGCCGGACAGCAAATCACTGGCAATATTAATATATTTTCGGCCTGCATCACAAGCCTCATGAACAGCTTCGGTCATCGTACGGTCGGCGCGCACACTGGCCAGCTTGATCAGCATCGGTAGATTGACACCGGCCAACACTTCGATCTTGTTCTCGTCCATGACGGAAATCGCCATATTGGACGGTGTTCCACCGAACATGTCGGTGAGCAAAACCACACCATCGCCCTTGTCGACCGCTTCGACGGCGGTGAGAATATCCTGACGCCGCTGCTCCATGTCATCATCCGGGCCGATGCAGATGGTCTCGATCTGCTCCTGTGGCCCGACCACATGTTCCAGCGCGGCACGAAATTCTTCGGCCAGTCGACCGTGTGTAACAAGGACAAGACCAATCATGGAATGTCTGCTCTCCTTCATATGTCCGGCACCCCGACGGATTTTAGTCAGGATGGTCCTTACTACATCCCGTTGGGCACCAAAGACTGCCTATCTTCACCAACATGGGGGCGAACGCAACCCCAAAAGACAGCCCTGAGCCGTCATCCACCAGCCTTCCATGTGGATAGACGGGCAAAAATCAGATCACAAGCGAGTGCGGATTGGCGCTCCGGTGCCTGCAGGTGATCAATGCGAACACCCTGCACGTCCAATCGGGCCTCATCGCGCGAGGGCATGCGCACAATGTCTTTGGCATCGGTCAGGTCGATCAGCAGGTGCATGACAGCACTGGTCAGATGATGGGCGGGGGACAGTTCGGTGACACCAAAGCCCCTCACCTCTTGCAGCCGTCGGGTTGCCAATGGTGCAAAAGCCAGAAGGGATGGGGCTTGGTGCTCGGCGCCAGCAGTTCGCGCAAGGCGGACATAATCGTCACTGATAAGAGCAGCATAGAGGCCGCGATGGTCGGCCTCTTGCCGCAAATGACGCTGAAGCAGGGACTTGCCACTGCCGGTAGCCCCTCTGATCAGGATGCCGAGACTGCCGATCACCAGTGAAGCGGCATGCATGATGTCACTGCCTTGGGCCAGATGATCGGGGATGTCGAAGATGGGCCCATTGCGGGCTTCGTCATGGTCCGGGTCAAGATAAAGCGACATGGCAGGCTCCCAACAGCCTAGATTATTTGGTGCTCATTCACCCAGCTTAGCTGTTTTGGTCGGGTTTGGGATCAAGCCTTTTCGTCGCATTGACAGGACCTGCGGGCAACTCGACCGTAAAGCGAGCACCGAGAATCGTCGCTTCGGCCTCTTCATGGGCGGGGTCTTCGTCCGGCGCACTGGTGCGATTGGACGCGCGTATCGTCCCCTGATAGGCTTCGACGATCTGCTTGGAGATGGACAGACCAAGACCGGAATTCTGACCGAAATCCTCGCCCTGCGGACGGTCGGTATAGAAGCGCTCGAAGACACGATTGACATCCTCGGCCTGAATGCCCGGTCCATGATCGTCGACGGTCACAACGACCTTCTTGTCCTGTCTGGTCAGGGCAACATCGACGGTGCCGCCCGGCGCGGTAAAGGAGCGGGCATTGTCGATCAGATTGACAAAGACCTGCCCCAGACGACTGTCATTGCCATGGACCATGAAGGCATCGGCCATGTCCTCACCACCGGACAGGCTCAGCGTGACATGAATGTCGGATTTGGACCCGATTTCATCCTGAATGGTGACGATCGTTTCCATCAGGGCCTGCAGATCAAGGGGCTCGGAATCCTGTCGCGCCAGTTCTGCGTCCAGACGCGAGGCGTCTGAGATATCCGAGATCAACCGATCAAGGCGCCGCACGTCATGTAGAATGATTCCCACCAGCCGCTCACGGGATTCCGGTTTCTTGGCCAGAGGCAGGGTTTCCACCGCCGAACGCAGGGAAGTCAGCGGATTCTTCAGCTCATGGGCCACGTCGGCCGCGAAGGCTTCGATTGCATCCATGCGCTGATACAGGGTTTTGGTCATCGCCCGCAAGGATTGGCTCAATTGACCGATCTCGTCCTTGCGGTCGGAGAAATCCGGGATCTGTTCGCGGGCCTTGACGCCGCGACGCACCCGTTCTGCGGCTTCGGACAATTTGCGCACCGGCCCGGCAATGGTCCCGGCGAGCAGAATGGACAAGGTACCGGTCACCAAGGCGGAAATCAGAAAGACCCGGACAATACCCCAGCGCTCGGCCTGAACGATTTCATCGATTTCCCCGTCGCGGGTGGAGAGCAGCAAGGCGCCTGCAATGACACGGGAGCGCTGGATCGGCACGGCAGCCGAGACAATCAGACGTCCCTTGTCGTTGACCCGGACAATCGACGCGGCCGACCCGTCAAGGGCCTGGGAGACTTCCGGATAGCGACGCCCGTCGGTGCTGCCCAGCTCCTTGTAGAGGGGCAGATCGGCCTGTCGGATCCAGCTGACGAACCGGCTCCAGACTTCCGTCCATCCCTCCTCGCGCTCCACCTCCGGCTCGGGCAGATTGAAACGCAGGATGCCACGGGCATGAAGCTGGCGGGAATCAATCACCAGATTGCCAGCCAGATCATAGATACGGGCACGGGTGTCGGTGGGTGAAATAGCCGCGCGTAGAATGGGAGCCGCCCGTTCGGGATCGATGGGAAACTCGAAGAATCCGAAGGTATCATCAGTCGGTGTGAAGCTTTCACCCGCCTGCAGTTCCAGCAGCCGATCCGGATTGATGGTGATCGCGTCGGCGTCAGCCGCCGCTGAGGCAGCTACGGCCCCGGCGATGATCTTGCCCTGAGTCAGCAGAGAAGAGACGCGGGCATCGATCAAGCCTTCGCGGAACTGGTTGAGATAGAGAATGCCAAGCACCAGCACAGCCAACGCGGCAAGATTGAGAAAGACGATTCGACGGGTCAGGGAAGAAAAGGCAATTGAAGCACCAAGGCTGCGCAAGGGCGCAAGGCTGCGCTTCCGGCTTTCACCGGAAGAGGCTCGCTTGGCTTCCTGTTTGTCCCTGCTTTTCTGCAACATGGTCTTCCAGTCTGCGGATATGCCTGCCTTATGCTTTGTCGGCTTATCCCTTATTCATTCTCTGATCGCCAAGACACGGGCCTTGCCCTTGTCAAACCCGCCTTGACTGGCGCAAACCGGCCCTCTTTATGCGTGTTTTGGCAGACGTTCAGCCAAGGCTGGATAATGCGCGCGAAACGCATCCATAAATTCGTTGACCCATGGCCATTGCACTTCCCAACGCCCGGCAAAGCGAAGTGCCAGATACCCTGCCATTCCGGCGAGAGCCAGATGGCCACCATTTAGCCCATCAGCCAATGTTGGTGGGGCCGCCTGCAATCGATCGAGGCCCCGCGCGACTTTCTCCCACTGCCGGTCAAGCGCCAGCTGGTATATCTTGTCATCGGGGCGAAAGCGAATTTCATAGGCCTGTGCAAGCAAGCAGTCGGTAATGCCGTCACCAAGCGCTTCGAGAACCTCCACGTCGGTTCGGTCCGAAGGATCCTCAGGGTAGAGCATGCCACCGCTTTCGCGGTTGAGGAATTGCATGATTGCGCGGCTGTCAAAAATGGCCTTGCCGTCATCGGTCAAAAGGGTTGGTATTTTACCCAAGGGATTGTTTTCAATCAGAATATCCGGGTCGTCGGTCGTGACAACCGTAGCGCACTTGGCTTCGATGTTGCAGAACCGCGCGGCCATGCAAACCTTCGAGGAATAGGGGGAGGTTGGGGAAATGAGAAATTTCAAAGCAGAATATCCTGTATGGAATAGGCAGATTGTCGATGCTTTTTCAACATCCCTCTATTGCGCTCCGGTTGATCGGATCAACCCTGTTCCCGGAACCGGTAACCAACCCCATAGAGGGTTTCGATCATATCGAAATTGTCATCGGCTGCCTTGAATTTCTTGCGCAGACGCTTGATGTGGCTGTCAATGGTTCGGTCATCGACATAGACCTGATCTTCATAGGCGGCATCCATCAGGGCGTTGCGGCTTTTGACCACGCCGGGACGCTGGGCCAGCGCAAAGAGGATCAGAAACTCCGTGACCGTCAGGGTGACCGGTTTGCCATCCCAGCTGCAGGTATGGCGCTCCTGATCCATGCTCAGCAGACCGCGCTCCAACAGGTCGGCCTTAGCGGTCTGACCATCGGAAGAGACTTTTACCTCACGGGCCTGCGCCCGGCGCAAAACTGCCTTCACCCGCTCGACCAGCAGGCGCTGGGAGAAGGGTTTGTGAATGAAATCATCCGCACCCATTTTCAAACCGAACAGCTCGTCGATCTCATCATCCTTGGACGTCAGAAAGATTACCGGCAGGTCGGTTTTCTGGCGCAATCGGCGCAGAAGTTCCATCCCGTCCATACGGGGCATCTTGATGTCGAGGATCGCCAGATCCGGCGGGGCATGCAACAGGCCATCGAGACCCGAGGCACCGTCGGTATAGGTGTCCACTTTGTATCCTTCGCTTTCCAGTGCGATGGAAACAGATGTCAGAATGTTGCGATCATCATCGACAAGGGCAATTGTTGCCATGCCGTTTCCTTTCCTTGACCGGTTCGCTGTGCGTTGCTTCACAGCCTCTTTGACCAGAGGCCTGTGGCTGCGAACCGCTGTGAGCCAGACCTATTGTTGAAACGCTCGGACAGATCCGATTCTCTCCAGAGGATTGGCCCAGACGCAGGAGGAAAATCCTTTTTTTCCCCACTGCCATCCTCAGACCAAAGCCGTCAATCTGCCATTGGTTTGAGCACTATAACCCGAAATGCGCCAAAATAAGGCAGCTTCTTTTCCGTGTTACCATTCCTTCCAATCCATCAACAGGCCGTTGGCCCCGCCCGCAGCCTCGGCAGCCTGACAAGCCGCCCTGATATCTGCCAGCGGCGTCTGTGCCTTGAAGCTTGCGGCAACAAAGGCCGGATCGAGCAACTGGATCGGACCGCGACGCGCGATCAGGGTGAAAAGCAGCGGGCCAGTGCTCCACCATGCGGGCGCGTCAGCCAGGCGTTTCAGGACATCTGGAATCGCCTCGATCATGCCCGTCATTGCCGGATGACCGGCGGGTGCCGCAATGAAGGAATTATAGAGCAGCATGCTGCCCCACCCAAGATTGCGCGGGACCGGCTCAGCCATGGCCGTCAATCCGGCCATCGACATGAAGGCATCAAAGCTCCGGTCCATTCGGGCGGGATACCAGTCGCAATCGAGATAGATGCCACCCTCGCGGGCGAGGATAACATAGCGGGCCACATCAACCGCACCGGGATAATCGCCTGCTGCCAGCATGTCATTGAATTCAGGCAGCACATCAATGCCGAGTGTTTGCAGATCGGCTTCGCGCCAGAGCTTGTATTGATACCCATTGCTTGCCGCATGGCTGGCCCATGCGCGGGTTGCTTCTGGCACCGGGCGCTCCCCGATCCAGATTTGATGGATGGTTCTGGGGATGGCCTGCTGGTTGGCCGCGACAATCGCGCGTCTGTCATCGGGGTTGACTTTGGTCAGATCAGCCAAAAGCGCCGGGTCAGGCACAAGGTGATATTGATAGGCAATCTTCAATAGGGCATTGCCGTCGCGTTTGGCGGTGCGCAGCATCGCGGCATGCAGCTTGCGCGGCAAGCCCAACGCCGTATGAGGCTGGACTGCCATCACCTCAGTGTCCTGTTTGGCCGCCTCCAGCACCTGCCAGGCGCGTTCGTTCTCTCCGGCATCGCGCAGGCTGGCAGCCGCGGCGAGCACTTGTCTGAGTTTTTCCATAGGCGCTCCGGTCTTTTTCCCTCTATGATCAATGTGATTTCTGTTTGTCACTTTGATCATGCTATTGATCTTGAAACTCATTGGATCAAGCATGCGCAAAAACTCGCATGCCCATCTTGGAAAGTCTGCATCGCTTGAGATAGTCTCTTCCTTCACGGATTTCAAAATTTTGGGAATTTTCATGTCGCCCACCACTCAAGACCCAGTGCAGGTGCCCAACGCATCCACCGATCCCACAGCCATTCCGACCGTGGCTCAAGACCTGCTTCGTATTGAGGGGATGTCGGTTGATTTCTCGCTGATCGGCGGCGGACATTTCAGGGCGGTGAAAAATGCCAGCCTGCGGGTCTTGCCCGGCAAGGTGACAGCGCTGGTCGGCGAGTCCGGATCGGGCAAATCGGTCATTTCTCAGGCGGTGATGGGTATCGCGCCGAGGACGGCGACAGTCAAGGGCAATGTCTGGTTCGATGATGCCCGCTATGACGAGCCACCAGTGGACCTGTTGACCTTGCCCAAGGACGGGCCGGAAATCCGTCATGTTCGGGGCAATCGCATCGGCATGATCTTTCAGGAGCCGATGACGTCCTTCTCGCTGATGCATACAATCGGCAACCAGATCAGCGAAAGTCTCGCCATCCATACGGATTTGTCGCCGATGGAGCAAATCGAGCTTTGCCATGAAACGCTGGCAATGGTGGGCTTTGACAATCCGCAACGCATTTATGAGATGTATCCGTTCGAGCTGTCGGGCGGTATGCGGCAGCGCGCGATGATCGCCATGGCACTGATTTGCTCGCCAAGCCTGCTGATTGCCGACGAGCCAACCACGGCTTTGGATGTGACCATTCAGGCGCAGATCCTGAAATTGCTGAAAGATTTGCAGACCAAGCTCAATATGGGTGTGTTGCTGATCACCCATGATTTGGGCGTCGTGGCCAATATGGCCGATGAGGTGGTGGTGATCCATCGCGGCAACATTATGGAAATGGGGTCGGTGGACGACATTTTCCGCAATCCCACCCATCCCTATCTCAAGGGACTGATGGAAGCCGTGCCGCATTTCGGTATGGGACAGGGGGATCGGCTGAAACCTCTGCGCGAGATCCCCATCGACAAGGTTCGGGGGCTCGGCAATTATACCAAACAGAGCGACGCTGCCAATGGCAACAGCGCGGGACCGCAAGTCATTCTCTCAGTGCAGGGCATCAACAAGAGCTTTGCCACCCGCAAACAGAGCTGGGGCCTGAAGGCATCGGGACATGCCCCAAAAAAAGCCGTCTCCGACGTCAGCTTCGATATTTTCAAGGGTGAATGTCTGGGACTGGTTGGGGAAAGCGGTTGCGGCAAGACCACCCTGTCCAAGATTCTGATGCGGGCACTGGAGCCCGATGAAGGGTCGATCCATTATGTGGACGAACAGGGACCAATCAATATCAGCGAATGCAACGGCGCGGCCCTGCAAGCCTTGCGCTCGGATATTCAGATGGTGTTTCAGGATCCGGTCTCGTCCCTGTCGCCGCGCATGACGGTGAAGAATATCCTGACCGAACCGCTCGACATCCACCAGTTGGGTAACCGGAAAGACCGGCTGGATGTGGCTGAGAATCTGCTCAGCGCCGTTGGGCTGGATCGTGCCTCGCTCAACCGCTATCCGCACAGCTTCTCTGGCGGACAAAGGCAGCGCATCGGCATCGCCCGGGCCTTAGCACTTGGTCCCCGTCTGGTGGTTTGTGATGAGCCGGTCTCAGCACTTGATGTGTCGGTGCAGGCACAGATCCTCAATCTGCTCAAGGATCTGCAATCGGAACTGGGCCTGACCTATCTGTTCATTTCGCACAATCTGGCGGTGGTCAATTATATGGCGGACCGGGTGGCGGTGATGTGTTCGGGGCGAATCGTCGAGATCGCCCCTTGCGAAGCCTTGATGGCCAATCCGGTCCATCCCTATACCCGTTCGCTACTGGAAGCGGTGCCCTATCCGGATCTTGACCGCAAGCTCAATTTCGAGATTCCGATGAAAGCCAGCAGCGCCTTGCAGGATACATGGCCGTCAGACTTCCAGTTTGACGATGAGAATGCCCTGACGATGATCGATCTGGGCGGCGACCACAAAGTGCTCGCCAAACGAGGCGCAAGCATCGAGGGAGCACAGGGATGATCACCAGACGCAACGCACTGAGCCTGCTGGCCAGCGCCGCCACCCTGCCCTTGTTGCCGATCAGGGCCAAGGCGCAAGCAAGGGATCTGGAACCGGATTTTCTGAAAATTCTGGTCGCCAAGGGCAAGTTGCCACCCGTGGAAGAGCGGTTGCCCAGCAATCCGCGTGTCGTCAAGCTCGCTCAGATGGGGCGTGCCGCCGGACGCTATGGGGGCACATTGCGGACCCTGATTGGTGGCCAGCGGGGCATTCGGCTGGTGCCAATCAACAGCTATGCCCGCCTGATCGGCTATGACGAAGCACTCAATCTGGTGCCAGACCTGCTGGCTTCGTTTGAAGTGGACGCGGATAGCCGCGTCTTCACCTTCAAACTGCGTGAGGGGCATCGCTGGTCGGACGGGTCTCCCTTTACGGCAGAAGACTTCCGCTATTGCTGGGAAGACGTGATCCTCAATGAGGAGCTTTATCGTGGCGGTCCACCGGCCAACATGCTGATTGACGGCAAGCCACCGATCTTTGAAGTGCTTGATGAACTCACCGTGCGTTACACATGGCACGACACGATGCCGGATTTCCTTGCCAATCTGGCCCAGCCAGTGCCACTTAAAATCTTCATGCCATCGACCTATCTGAAGCAGTTCCACGCGAAGTACCAGCCGTCTCAGAAGCTTGAGGAGCTGTCCTACAAATATCGGGTGGATGACTGGGTACGTCTGCATAAGCGGGTTTCGCGCACCAACCGGCCGGAAAACCCCGATCTGCCGACGCTGGAAGCCTGGATGCCGCGCACCAGTCCGCCTGCAGAGCAATTTGTCTTTACCCGCAATCCCTATTATCACCGGGTGGACGAGAATGGCCTGCAACTGCCCTATCTCGACCGGCTTGAACTCAATGTCAGCACCAATGACATCATTCCGGCGGCGACCTCGAGCGGCCAGAGCGATCTGCAGTTCGGCGGCCTGACCTTCTCCGATTTCACCTTGATGAAAACCGCAGAGGAAACCAACCATATCAAGGTCAGTCTGTGGCGGCGGGCGCAGGGTTCGAGCTTCGCGCTCTATCCCAACCTGACCTATAAGGATCCGGTCTGGCGCGACGTGTTCCGCGATGTGCGCTTCCGCCGGGCGGTGTCGCTGCTGATCAATCGCGAAGAGATCAACAAAGCGCTGTTTTTCGGACTGGCGGCAGAGAGTGCCAATACGGTCTTGCCGGAAAGCCCGCTCTATAAGGACGCCTATGCGCAAGCCTATGCCCAGTTTGATCCGGACGCAGCCAACCGGCTGCTTGACGAGATGGGCCTGAAGCCAAAGCGTTTCAGTCGCCAGCGTCATTTGCCCGATGGGCGTCCAATGGACATCATCATCGAGACAGCGGGGGAAAGCACCCTTGAAACCGACATACTGGAACTGATGACCGATCATTTCCGCCGCTGTGGCATCCGCATCTTTACCCGCTCAACCCAGCGTGAGGTGTTTCGCAAGCGGGCGATCGGCGGTGAAATCATGATGGCGGTGTGGTTCGGTCTCGACAATGGGGTGCCAACAGCGGACATTTCGCCTCAGGCATTGGCCCCGTCAGCGGACGATCAGTATCAATGGCCTGTTTGGGGTATGTATTATCAATCCGCCATGACCAAGGGCGAGCCGCCTGACATGCCCATCGTGATGGAACTGGTGGATCTGCTCAAGCAATGGCGTCATGCGACCAACCACGCACAGAAAACCGAAATCTGGCATAAGATGCTGCAGATCCATGCGGATCAGGTCTTTTCCATCGGGACCCTGAACAGCGCCCTTCATCCGGTCGTCTCGGCCGCCAACTTGCGCAATCTGCCGGAAAAGGGGCTTTATGGCTATTATCCCATGTCCTATCTGGGCGTCTACATGCCGGACACCTTCTGGTATGACGAGGAAAGCTGACCCATGCTGAGTTATATCTTGCGGCGCATCGTCATGATGATCCCGACCTTGCTGATCATTTCAGCCTTGGTTTTCACCATCATCCAGTTGCCCCCGGGTGATTATTTCGACAGCTACATTTCCGAGCTGCGCGCCATGGGCGAAGCCTCCGATCTGGCGGAAATCGAGGAATTGCGCGAACGCTATGGTCTCGACAAGCCCGTGGTTGAGCAATATGTCCGCTGGGTTGGTGGCATGCTGGTGGGGGATTTCGGCTATTCGTTCGAATATCGCCTGCCGGTCAGCGATGTGGTCGGTGACCGCTTCTGGCTGACGGTGCTGGTCTCTATGCTGACGATCATCGTCACCTGGGCCCTTGCTTTCCCCATCGGCATCTATTCGGCCACCCACAAATATAGCTGGGGGGATTATGGCCTGACCTTCCTTGGCATGATCGGCATTGCGGTGCCGAACTTCATGCTGGCGCTGGTGATTATGTATTTCTCCAACAAATGGTTCGGCATCTCAATCGGTGGGCTGATGGACAAGGCCTATCTCAACCAGCCGATGAGCTGGCCGAAATTCTGGTCGATCCTTGAGCATCTGTGGATTCCGGTGCTGATCATCGGTACGTCGGGGACGGCGGCTATGATCCGCCGCCTACGGGCCAATTTGCTGGATGAATTGCAGAAGCAATATGTCGTGACGGCGCGGGCAAAGGGGCTGCATCCCAAAAAGGTCCTGCATAAATATCCGTTGCGGGTGGCACTCAATTTCTTCGTCTCCGACATTGGCTCAATCCTGCCCGCGGTCATTTCAGGGGCCGAGGTGACGGCAATCGTGCTGTCGCTGGAGACCACCGGTCCGATGCTGGTGCGGGCCCTCAGCTCGCAGGATATGTATCTGGCCGGTTCGTTCCTGATGTTCCTCGCCTTTCTCACGGTGATCGGCATGCTGGTGTCAGACATTGCCCTTGCCTTGCTTGATCCACGTATCCGTTTCGGGGGAGGACGCGCCAAATGACTGCCATGCTGCCGCCACCTGGCGCTCCGATCAAACATTATGTCTCAGACGCCCCGTTCGACCCTTATGCGGTTGAACAGGATGAGGGCGATCAGAAAGGCCTCGCCGCCGCTTCGCAATTGCGGCTGATGTGGATCCAGTTTCGTCAACACAAGCCTGCCGTGATTTCCGGCCTGTTCCTGCTGATCTGCTATCTGAGCATTCTGTTCAGCGAGTTTCTGGCGCCCTACAGTCTGGAAACCCGCAATCTCGACGACATCTATGCGCCACCGCAATCGATCCATTTGTTCCATGAAGGAGACTTTGTCGGCCCCTTCGTCTATGGACGGACAATGGAATTGGACATGACCCGATTGCAGCGGATCTACACCGACGACAAGCAGGATGTGCAACCCTTGCGGTTTTTCTGCAAGGGCGAGCTTTACAAATTCTGGGGTCTGTATGACGGCGATTTGCATCTGGTCTGCCCCGCCGAAGGGGGCAAATTCTTCTGGCTGGGGACAGATCGGCTCGGCCGGGACATTTTGTCACGCATTCTTTATGGCGCACGGATTTCCCTCACGATCGGTCTGTTCGGCATTATCATGAGCTTTGTGCTGGGCATCGTGATCGGTGGGCTGGCTGGCTATTATGGCGGGATCATTGATCTGGCCGTGCAGCGGATCATCGAAGTGCTGCAATCGATCCCGTCGATCCCGCTTTGGTTGGCTCTGGCAGCGATCATTCCGGTGACCTGGCATCCGTTGCTGGTCTATGCGGGGATCACGCTGATCCTTGGCTTGTTGGACTGGACGGGGCTGGCCCGCGCCGTGCGCTCCAAGCTTTTGGCCCTGCGCGAGGAAGATTATGTGCTGGCTGCCCAATTGGTGGGAGCCAAGCCTAGGCGGATCATTTTGCGCCATCTGGTGCCCGGCTTCATGTCACACCTGATTGCCAGCGCCACCCTGACCATTCCGGGCATGATTCTGGGCGAGACCGCGCTCAGTTTTCTCGGTCTTGGCCTCCGGCCGCCGATCACTTCGTGGGGTATCTTGCTGACCGAAGCCAGAGGCATAAACATAATTGCGCTCTATCCGTGGCTTTTATTGCCGGTTGTTCCGGTCATTTTGGTGATTCTGGCCTTCAATTTTCTTGGCGATGGGTTGCGTGACGCTGCGGACCCCTATAGGTAGCACCATGTTGTAGAAAAAGAGGCGCGCAGTCGCGATTTTGCCAGTGACCTACAGTTCAGAACATATTGCGTTCGAGGCCCCTGTTTCATCGGGGTTCCATACCAGCAAAGATGGCACTTCATTCATTGACGGTGAGAGAGACATGGCACGTCGAAATCTGAATATTCGCATCATGATGTATAGCCATGACACGTTCGGGCTGGGGCATCTGAGGCGCTGCCGAACCATCGCGCATTCACTGGTGGAAGATTTCAGTGGTCTGGAAGTGTTGATTGTCTCCGGCGCGACGATTGCCGGTGCCTATGAATATCGAGCGCGGGTCGATTTCGTGAAGGTCCCCAGCGTGATCAAACTGCGCAATGGCGAATATAGCTCGATGGAAAAGCATATCGACATCAAGCAAACGCTGGCCATGCGCTCTGCCATCATTCGCCAAAGCGCCGAGATTTTCAAACCGGACATCTTCATTGTCGACAAAGAGCCCATGGGGCTGCGCGGCGAAGTGGAAGAGACCCTGCGGTATCTCAAAGCCCATGATACCCGGTTGGTGCTGGGCTTGCGTGATGTGATGGACGCGCCCCACTTGCTTGATGCGGAATGGGCCCGCAAGGAAACGATGGACAAGATCGACCATTTTTTCGATGAGATCTGGGTCTATGGACCGAATGACTTTTACGATCCGCTGACTGGCCTCGATGTGCCGCAGTCGGTGCGCGACCGGATGGAGTTTGTCGGCTTTCTGCAGCGTCAGACCGCCATGTCGGATGAAGGCAGCCATGCGCTCGACGAAGGGGACTTCATTCTGGTCACGACAGGCGGTGGTGGCGATGGGGATGATCTGGTGCGCGATGTGCTCAATGCCTATCATCATGATCCCAGCCTGACGACCCGAGCCCTGATCGTTCTGGGTCCCTATCTGCCAGCTGAAGATCGCCATGCGCTGATCGAGCTTGGCGCTGACATCGATCATGTCGATATGATTGCCTTTGACAGCAAAATGGAAAATCTCGTGGCCAAGGCCAAATATGTGGTCGCCATGGGGGGCTACAACACCTTTTGCGAGATCATGTCTTTTGACAAACCTGCCCTGATCGTGCCGCGGACAGAACCGCGTGAAGAACAATTGATCCGAACAAAACGCGCCGAAGAGTTGAATTGGGTCACAATGCTCTTACCTGAGCAGTCAAGAGATCCTGCCACCATGGCAGCCGCCCTCAAAAAATTGATCCATCAGCCGGCCCCCTCGGCCCATGCGAATGGCATCAAACTCGATGGGCTGGTCAATATATCCGACAAGATCGAGCGTTTGTTTGTGCCGGACGACAACGACGCAAAGAGCGAAGCCGAAAAGGCCTGAATTGTGACCGACAAGACCAAAATCGTCGTACTGCTGAAAGGCTATCCGCGCCTTTCAGAGACCTTCATTGCACAGGAGCTTCTGGGGCTGGAACGCGCGGGACTGGAGCTGCATCTGGCCTCGATGCGCCATCCCACCGACAAGAAACGCCATCCGGTGCATGATGAAATCAAGGCGCCGGTTTTTTATCTGCCTGAATATCTCCATCACGAACCGTTGCGGGTACTCAAAGGACTCTGGAAAGCCGCCAAGACCCCCGGATTTGGCAAGGCCTTCAAACGCTTCCTGAGCGACCTGCCCAAAGACGTGTCCCGCAATCGGGTGCGCCGGTTCGGACAGGCAGCGGTCTTGACAGCGGAATGGCCCGAAGGGGCGACGTGGCTCTATGCCCATTTCATCCACACGCCCGCCTCCGTGGCGCTCTATGCCAGCGAAATGATGGGCATTCCTTGGAGCATATCGGCCCACGCCAAGGATATCTGGACCTCGGAAGACTGGGATCTGTCAGAAAAGCTGACGCGTGCCAACTGGACGGCAACCTGCACCAAGACCGGCCACGAGCATTTGCAATCGCTGGCCGAAGATCCGAGCCGGGTGCATCTGAGCTATCACGGGCTCGATCTGGATCGCTTCAAGGGCAATCCGGTGCCGCTTGACCCAAGGGATGGGTCGGATCCGGCCAATCCGGTGGTGCTGTTCAGTGTCGGGCGTCTTGTTGAGAAGAAGGGCTACGACACGCTGCTTGAGGCCTTGTCGCTGCTGCCCAAAGACCTCAACTGGCGCTTTGATCATGCAGGCCACGGGCCTTACAAGAAACAGCTGGTGGCCCAGAGCGAGTCATTGGGGATTGCCGACAAGATCAACTGGATGGGTGCGGTCGATCAAAAAGACGTGTTGGCAGGCTACCGTGCCTCGGACATTTTCACGCTGGCCAGCAAAATCGCGGCTGACGGCGACCGGGATGGCCTGCCCAATGTGCTGGTGGAAGCCGCCAGCCAGCAGAAATGCTGTGTGGCAACCCGTGTTTCGGCAATCCCGGAGCTGTTCCGTGATGATGAAAATGGCCTTCTGGTTGACCCCGAACAGCCAGTTGCGCTGGCCCATGCTCTGGAACGGGCGATTACCGACCCGGCTTTGCGGGCCCGTCTGGGGGCACAGGCCGAGAAGGATGTGCGCAAGGATTTCGACCATAAGGTCAGTGTGTCCTTCCTCAAATCCCTGTTTATCGGTCCGGCTAAGGGTTCGGCCCCTAAAGCATAAAAGCCCTGCACAAAACAGATCGGCAAAGAGCGGATAGTCTGAAGGATGGAAGAAATGGATAAGCAGAATGGGTCCGGTCGCGGCAAAAAAGTGATGTTCTATGTGCAGCATCTGCTGGGAATCGGACATCTGGCGCGGGCCAGCCGGATCTCTGCTGCGCTGATTGAAGAGGGATTCGATGTGACCGTGGTCACCGGCGGCAAGCGCGTCGAAGGGTTCCCCGGCAAGGGCATCAAGCATGTCGCACTGCCCGGCATTGCGTCGGACAATGCAAGCTTTTCAAAACTGATCGATGAGAATGGCACGCCGGTTGATGACGCTTTCAAGGCCATGCGGGCTGAATTGTTGATCAAGACCTATCACGACATCGCACCGGACTTCGTGCTGGTCGAGGCCTTTCCGTTTGGCCGCCGTCAGGTGCGGTTCGAGTTGCTGCCGCTGATGGAGACCATTCAGGCAAGCGACAACAAGCCGATCGTCATCGGCTCGGTGCGCGACATTCTGCAAGAAAAGATCAAGCCGAGCCGCAATGAGGATACGGTTCAGTATATCGATCAGTATTTCGATCATATCTTCGTCCATGGCGACCCCGACTTCATGCCGTTCGAGGCGACCTTCCCGCTGTTTGACCGAATCAAGGACAAGGTGCGCTATACGGGCATCGTCGCGGCGCCACCGCCAGAGGAACCAGAGGACACGTTTGCCGTTGTTGTGTCGGCTGGCGGCGGTGCGGTTGGCCGCGATTTGGTCACGGCAAGCCTTGAAGCCGCCAAAAACAGCCCCCTGCCTGGCAATTGGTGCATCATCACGGGGCCCAATCTGCCGCAAGTTGAGTTTGAGCAATTTCGCGCCGATGCCCCCTCTCATGTTCAGATCGAGCGGTTTCGCACAGATTTTGCCAGCCTATTGAAGGGGGCTTCCCTGTCCGTGTCACAATCGGGTTATAATACGGTCTGCGATATTCTGAGGGCGCAGTGTGGCAGCGTTCTGGTGCCATATACCAGTGGAGGAGAAACCGAACAGACCCGCCGGGCGGAAAAGCTGGAGGGGCTGGGTCTGGCAACTTATCTGAATTCGGATGATCTGAGTGGACCGACGATTGTGGCCGCCATGCGCGAG
The DNA here is from genome assembly GCF_003324485.1 of Cohaesibacter intestini. Taxonomy (NCBI): domain Bacteria; kingdom Pseudomonadati; phylum Pseudomonadota; class Alphaproteobacteria; order Hyphomicrobiales; family Cohaesibacteraceae; genus Cohaesibacter; species Cohaesibacter intestini. Next base: position 532,516 of record NZ_QODK01000001.1, read on the forward strand.
GAAATGGACAGGATGGCGCGACGCCCTGCCTTCAAGATTTCTCTCGACGGGGCGAAGACCACTGCGCACATGCTCCGCGCACTTGCCTGAATTTGCCTGAATTGGACTAAACGTCTCTTGAGAAGAGTGGCTTGATGCGCCAATGCTTGCCAGAGCAATGCAGCGCTTCGATGGCCTGCATAAAGGTGAGCATGGAACGAAACCTGATTCGATATATCTGGACGCATACCAAGCAAGAGCAGTTGATTGTTCTGACGCTCGTCCTGTTGTCGATGATCCCCTATTATCTGGCGCTTGATCTGCCCAAGCAGATCGTCAACGGACCAATTCAGGGGCAGGGTTTCGAGGCGGAAGGCGCCACACAGCTCTTTTTCCAGACCATCATCGACCTGCCCTACTTTGGCTCGGTCGAACTGTTTCCCGGCATGGAGCTGGATCGGCTCGATTCCCTTTGGGCGCTGAGCGCGCTGTTTCTCGCCTTTGTCATCATCAAGGGCATTTTCAAGCTCAACATCAATACCTTGAAAGGACGGCTCGGGGAACGCCTGCTGCGCCGCATCCGCTATCAACTGGTCGATCGCATCCTGCGCTTTCCTCCCAGCTATTTCAAACGGGCCAAGGCCGGTGAAATTTCGAGCATGGTCAAGGACGAGGTGGAGCCGATGGGCGGCTTCGCCGGGGATGCCTTCGTCCAGCCCGCCTTGCTTGGTGGGCAGGCGCTGACCGCGCTGACCTTCATTTTCGTTCAGCATTTCTGGCTCGGCATGATTGCCGTATGCATGGCCTTGTTTCAGGCCTTCATCATTCCGAAGATGCGCATGCGGTTGATCGAGTTGGGGCGGCAGCGGCAATTGACCGCCCGTCAGCTGGCCGGTCGGGTGAGCGAAATCATCGATGGCATCCAGACAATCCACGCCTACGACACGTCCAACTATGAGCGTGCCGGGATTGGCGGATTGTTGGCCACGATCTTCAAGATCCGCTACGACATCTATCAATGGAAGTTTTTTGTCAAATTTCTCAATAACTTCCTTGCCCAACTAACGCCGTTCCTGTTCTACAGCATCGGCGGCTATCTGACCATCAAGGGTGGTCTGGATGTGGGGCAGCTGGTCGCCGTGATCAATGCCTATAGCGAGCTGCCCGGACCGCTGAAGGAGCTGATCGACTGGGATTTGGCGCGGCAGGATGTGCAGGTCAAGTATGAGCAGGTGATCAACCAGTTCGAGCATGACGACATGTTGGCGTCTGACATGCAGGCGATCAATGGCAATGCCGACCAACCGCTGCCGTTGCCCCTGTGCGCTGCCAATGTGACGCTGGAGGATGAGTCCGGGGCAGTTTTGTTGCGCAATGCCACCGTCCGCATCGAGAAGGGTGAAACCGTCGCCTTCGTCGGAGGAGCCAGCAGCGGGGCCTCGCCGCTGGCGCAATCCCTCTCGCGCCTGTTGCCGCCTGTGAGCGGGCGCATTCAGGCTGGGCAAGTTGATCTCTACAGCCTACCGGAGACCATCACCGGACGGCGGATCTCCTATGCTTCCAACGATCCCTATCTGTTTGTCGGTACGCTGAAGGAAAATCTGACCTATGGGTTGAAGCATGAACCGGTGGCCGTGCATTTGGTGTCCGAAAGTGAACAGGCACAGAAAAAATGGGAGTATTCAGAAGCCAGGCGGACCGGCAATCCGACGCTCGACATCCATTCGGACTGGGTGTCGGAGAATAGCATCTTCCGGCCCGGATCAGGGGCCGATACCGGTCTGGCGGCTGCGCGCGTGGTGTTCGATACGGTGCAATTGACCGGTGACATTGTTGATTTTGCCCTCAATACCATCGTTGATCTTGAGGCTTATCCGGACATTCGCAACACCATCCTCAACCTGCGCAAGGATTTTCGACAGGAGCTTGAAGCCCGCGGAATCACCGACCTCGTCGCACCATTCGAATTTGAAGGCTTCAATGATCATGCGATGCTGATCGAGAATTTTCTGTTCGGCAATGTGGTCGATCCGGAAAATACCATGCCGCTGATCGCCGAGAATTCCCACTTCGGCAAGGTCATGTCCGATACCGGGCTGGATGTCGACTTTTTCGAAATGGGCCGAACGATCGCCGCCAACCTTGTTGAATTGTTTGCTGATCTACCCGAAGACCATCCGTTCTTTCAGAATCTCGACCATATCACGGCGGATGACATTGCAGCGCTGGGCAAAATCCTGCCCAAGGTGGAAAATCGCGCCATGCGTCAGGTGAACAGGGACAACACCATCCCCTTCATTCGGCTGGCGGCGATCTATATCGAGCCACGCTATCGTCTCGGCCTGTTGACTGATGCGATGAAGAAGAAAATCATCGCAGCCCGCAAGCGCTTCCATGCGGCGCTGGATCCGAAGCTGCTCACCTTGATGGATCCCTACAAGGCAGACAGCTATCTCACTTCGGCCAATCTTCTGGAAAATATCCTGTTTGGCAAAGTGGACATCAGCTATGGCGACGCTTCCCGACAAATCCGCAATATCCTGTCGGATCTGCTCGGGCGCCATCAGGAGTTGAACTTTGCGATTATGAAGCTCGGTCTCGACTTCAATGTCGGCGCTGGTGGCAGGCTTTTGACCGAGGCCCAGCGGATCAAAGTGGGGCTGGCGCGGGCCATCATCCGGCGCTCGGACTATTATATCCTCAACCGTCCCATTGCCGGCTTTGACCCTGATATTCAAGACGAAATTGTCCGTGACACACTGGCGTTGCTCAGTGAATCGGCCGACAATCCCGGTGTAATCTGGGTCCTTTCACATGAGAGGTTTACGAAGTTTTTCCAGCGTGTTAGCATCTTTGAGCAAGGCACGTTAAAAGAAGACTGTGCTCTTGAAGACTACATTCAAAAAACTAAATCTAATAAGAGCTAGTCTGGCATCGTCGTTTCTTTGAACCCCAAACCCCGATTTCCGGGTGAGGATCTTTCGGATGCTGTTGTGTGATGAAGTCGAGACGTTAACCCATACGTCTTTGTTTGAATGCCTGGACAAGACCAAGCTGAAGCTCCTGGCATTCAATTCTGATCGCGTGAAATTCATGCCTGGGCAAACCTTGTTTGCGCGGGGCGATGAAGGTGACTTTGCATTTGTGGTCTTGAGTGGTCAGGTGGACGTGTTCGTCGATGTCGGCGAGGGTGACCGTCAGAAAGTCCGGGAAGCTTCGAATGGGGATCTGATCGGCGAAATGTCAATCATCGCCAACCGCCCGCACCAGAAAACCGCCATTGCCAAGACATCGACAGAAAGTTTGCGGATTGGCAAACAGTGCTTCCTGAAAGTCATTGAGGGATGTCCAAAAACATCTGCCAACGTGATTTCCCATTTGGGGCACCGCCTGTCGGAAGAAACCCGCAGCATGGAAAATCCGGTTTCCTGAAGGCCCTGTCCGGCCGTTCTCTCCCCTCCGCCGAAATCCGATAACAGACATTGCTTCAGAGCGCTCGAGCTTGGCTCCAACTTTGGCGTTGGCTTTTGCTCGCCCCGTCCTTTTCACCCTGCACCTGATCAGGACTTGATCAGAGTGGCCGGGTCGATCCAATGGCAGGCCGCATGGGATGTCGTGATCTCGAATAGCCGTGACAGAAAGCCCGTTGCCTGATCGTCATGAACCAGATGATGGGTCAGAATACCGATAACCTCATCGGAACCACTGGATTGAATCAGACCAGTCATCTCGTTGAATAGCGCATCGGATGGACGACCAATGCTGCCTGCCTTCCAGTTGATGATATCGACATGGGTCTCGTGAAAAGGCAGGGCATGCGATGCCTTCCAGCCAGACTTTTTGTCGTGAAAGGTAGACAGTGCCCGATAGCCGATCGCGCTTAGAGGATCGACCAACGCCGGGTCGATCCGGTTCCATGGCGGCACCAGCATTGGGATGCATTGTTCGCCATAAAGACAAGCCAGTTTGTTCAAGCCTGCCTCAAGCTCCGCCAGAACCGTTTTCATGGGACGGTGAAGCCCCAGCTCCTGCTTTTTCTCGCCGGGTGCCGCATGATTCTGATGCGACCAGCCATGCACGGCCACACGGACACGATCCGCCCCGAAGGAGGTCAGACAGGACTGCAGCGCCTCTCCGGTTTCCTGGGGAATGACCGCCAGCAAGGCGGGAATGGCGTGCTGTCCTGCACCGTCAAGAAACCGGGTAAGCTTGTCGCTTGGCTCCACCGCATCATCGTCTCGGAGCCAAAACCGGATGCGGCGGCCCGCTCCGGCCTTGGTGTCGAGCGCCTCGATAAATCGCTTATCTGGTGTTGTTGGCATGGAATGATCCAGTTTTAATTGATCCGATCTTTGGGGGCTTGTGTCAGTGCAGGCCCGCTAGTAGCCCGCATAGGCTTCCTGCAAAATGGCATCAAGCCGATCTGCTGCTTTTTCGAAAGAATGATCCGCTAAGACATGGGCACGGGCTTGTTCGCCCTGCCGGATCCGCTTTTCCTCATCCAGCAATAAATCGCGTATGGCGGCGGCAAGGTGCACGGGCTCCTGCGGGGTAACGAGGGTACCACCCTCCCGGTCAGAGACCACCTCGGGCACTCCGGTGACATCATAGGCGATCACCGGCACACCCATCGCCTGTGCTTCCAGATAGGCAAGGCCATAGGCTTCACCGATGCCCGGCCAAAGATAGAGCGCCGAACGACCAAGGATTTGCCGAACCTCTTCCGGCGGTTGCTGGCCGTGAAAAGTGACACGCTCAGGACCAAAGGCGGCAAACAGACTCTCGACCTGCGCCCGCTCTGTTCCATCGCCGACAATATCAAGCTGCCATGGCTCGGTATCAAGCATCGAGAGGGCCTGGCTCAGATGGCTGTAGCTTTCAAGCTTGTCCCCTGGTCGCATCATGGCAACCGTTGCCAGCGCCTGTGCCGGTCGGCCCCTGACGGGAGGCGCTTCCCGGAAAGCGTCGACCTTTAAAAACGGCTTGATCTGATCGATCCGGACATTGGGGTTGGCCTCCAGCAGACCACGGGCATCGCGCCGGGTGATGCAGATGTTGGAGACGGCCTGACCAATCGCTTCGCGCACAAATTCCTGCAACGGCGCCCAACCTGCCGCATCGCGCCGCCGGGAATGGGAGGCTTCAAGCGTCACATAGGGAATGGCATATTTGCGACAGAGCGTGGGGCCGAGCAGGTCGGGCGATTTGTAATAGGGGTGATAACTAAACCACAAATCCGGTAGATTGCCTTCCTTGGCAAACAAGGTGTCTAGCCGCTGGAATTCCAGCGCAGCGGCTTCGCGCAGTGCGCTCACGCCCGCACCATCAGGCTCTCTGGTAAAGGCCCGCAGCTGCGATATCACCTCGACCTGATGTCCCTTGGCCTGCATCGCCTCGATCAGCATGCGCGCCATCAGACGGTCACCGGAAGGGGTCGGGTGATTGGGAGACTTCAGCGGTGCGTAGAAAGAAATTTTCATATTTCTATCAATACTTTATCGAACTGCAAAGCGCTTCATTCTTCAGCACATCCATACAGTCTGCCGAGCGTACGAAATTATCGTAAAAGACGGTCCAGCTGCGCGGGGCAGGGTCGCGATACAGGCCGAATTTGAAATACTGGTTGGGACCCAAGCCCTCTGCTTTCTGACCGATATGGCCCCTGATTGTAGCCAGATGCAGGCCGTTGGCAAACAATTCCAGATGACCGTCTCCGTCGGCGCCCGGTTTGGAATAGACCGCGAAGTCTATCCAGCCAGAGGTGGCGGACGGCATGCTGTGACCATAGGTGGTGATCTTGATCCTGTTTGAGCAGGCAGCGAACCGTGCACCGACCTTGGGCTGAAAGCCATCCTCATATGCGACCAGCGCCCGCATCTGGCCTTCATGTGGCCGCAACCAGACCGGTGCGTCCCCGGCGGTACATTCGGCCAGAGAGCCAGCCTTTGTGGACTTTTGGGCCGGATAGGCGTTGGTTTCGACGGTTGCATAAATCTTGCCGTGCTTCATGCGCAAGGCCAGATAGGGACTGATGGCCTGCATCCGGGTGCTGCCCGATTCCCGCTTCCATTGGGCAAAGACAAAACGGTGATGTAATTTTGGCATTGGTGCCTGAAAGCGAACTGAAATGCCGTACCACACGCCCTTGTCGAACGGCACACGGGAAACCGTTTTCTCCCAAACCTCGGCCCGTTCGCTGCAATTTTCCTCATCAGGTCGGCATTTTGGGGTGACCGTGAGTTTGAGTGCCCGCTTTCCATCGCGGACCATATCGGACTGGAAGGCATATCCCTCGGCAGCCTGCTCCTTGGACTGTCGGTAATACAAACCACAGGAATGGGCAAAGTCGCTGCCTTCAAAGCCATCCTCTATTTTTGTGCGATAGTCCCAAGGCGCCGCCTGCGCCAAGTCGCCCGCGCAAAGGCCCATGGAAGCAGACGCCAACAAGGTCAGAACGGATACGGCAACTTGGCTTCTCATTATGGGCTCCTCCCTCGGGCACTTGCTTCCCTTGATTTCCCTGCCGACAGAGGTAAGGAATTTGAGGCATGATTTCAATTGGTTGTCTATCCAATCGCGGCATCTCAACGCCTTTGACTGTCATAATTTCGTTAACAAAATCGCGAGCGGACCAAAGCGATGGAAATTCGCTCGATTGGCTCCTATATTCCCGACAGAGGGCGCGGTTCGCGCGAGGCACGCCCCGAGCATCTGTCCCTTTCAAAGAAGAAGCGAGTTTTCCTCATGACGCTTGACGACCTGAAGATCGCCGTCATTGGCCTTGGCTATGTCGGTCTGCCCCTTGGCATCGAGTTTGGCAAGGTCTATCCGACCATCGGATTCGATATCAATGCAGAGCGCATTGCAGATCTTCGGGCAGGCAAGGATAAGACTTTGGAGGTCACGGGCGCGGATTTTGCCAAGGCGCACAATCTCATCTTTACCTCGGATCCTGCCGATCTGGCCGATTGCAATTTCTATATCGTCACGGTGCCAACCCCGGTCGACAGTTTCAAGCGCCCGGACCTTGCTCCCCTGATTGGCGCATCGCAGACCGTGGGAAAGGTGCTGAAGGAAGGCGACATCGTGGTCTATGAAAGCACAGTCTATCCGGGCGCCACCGAGGATGACTGTGTGCCCATTCTGGAGCGGGAATCCGGCCTCACCTTCAACCAAGATTTTTTTGCCGGCTACAGCCCCGAACGCATCAATCCAGGCGACAAGGCCCACCGCTTGCCGGACATTCTCAAGGTCACATCAGGTTCAACCCCCGAGATTGCCGATTTTGTTGACGCGGTCTATGGCTCCATCATCACGGCAGGCACCTTCAAGGCCGAGAGCATCAAGGTGGCCGAGGCTGCCAAAGTGATCGAGAATACCCAGCGCGATCTCAACATTGCTCTGGTCAACGAGCTGGCGATCATTTTCAATCGTCTGGAAATCGACACCCAGTCGGTGCTGGACGCTGCGGCGACAAAATGGAACTTCCTGCCTTTCCGCCCCGGTCTTGTTGGCGGTCACTGCATTGGTGTCGATCCCTACTATCTGACCCACAAGGCGCAGTCGATCGGCTATCACCCGGACATTATTCTGGCAGGTCGCCGGATCAATGATGGCATGGGGGGCTATCTGGCCGGGGAAATGATGAAGGCTATGCTGAAGAAGAGGATTCAGGTCAATGGCTCACGGGTGCTGGTGATGGGGCTGACCTTCAAGGAGAATTGCCCGGATTTGCGCAACACGCGGGTGATCGATCTGATTGACGGGCTGAAGGAATGCGGCGTGCAGGTGGATGTCCATGACCCTTGGGTCGACCAGCCGCTGGCCTGTTCCTCCTATGGCATCGACATGGTGGAAGACCCAGAATCGGGCACCTATGATGGTGTGGTGCTGGCGGTGGCGCACGATATTTTCCGCGATCAGGGCCTTGATGCCATTCGCGGCTATACCAAGGATCTCAGCATCTTCCTTGATCTCAAGAGTGTTTATGGGCCTGCGGATAGCGACTTGCGGCTCTGAGGCCCAATCGGAACATTTGGTCCCATCATGCAGTCAGAATGATCGGGCCTTTTCTGGTAACAACAATCGAGTGTTCAAACTGAGCGGTCAGAGCGCCGGGTGTGAAGAGTTCCCATTCCCGCTCCCCATCATGGGCAAACTCCGCGCCGGTTGACAGGAACGGCTCAATGGCGAGCACCATGCCCTCTGAAAAGCGGCGCTGATCGCGTTTGTCGGTCACAGCAAGGATTTCGGGTTTATCATGCAGGGTTTCTCCAACGCCATGGCACCCGAGCAGATTCTCGATGATCGTGTAGCCGCCTGTCTTGGCTTCTGCCTCGAAGGCCGCCGGGATGACCTGCATCGACGCACCAGCGCGAACCGCATCAATCGCCCGATCACGGGCGCGTTTGGCAGCCTTGACCAGGGTTTCCTTCTCCGGCGTGACCGGCGGCAGGATGAAGGTCGCGCCCGCATCGGTGAAATAGCCATTCTTGCAGGCCGAGACGTCGATATTGACCAGATCACCGGCTTTCATGCTTTGTGTGTCAGCCCAGCCATGGGCAATGACCGGTTCGATGGAAATGCAGGTGGCGCCGGGAAAGCCATAGACCTTTTCGGGGGCCGATTCCGCCCCTTCCGCTTCCAGCCATGCCCGCGCCAGATCATCGAGCTCACGCGCGGTCATGCCCGGCTCGAGGGCGGCTCCCATCTGGCGGATCACCTTGGCAACGGCTCGCCCACAGGCTTTGAATGCTTCGAGCTGTTCGTCGGTCTTGATGATCATGACATGTCCTGTCTTATGCGGGAGGGGGCGTGCCGATGCCAAGGATCACTTGCAAGCCTTCGACAAAACCGCTTATAAATTCATGACTTCGCAAAGGCAAGGGGACCGGAAGGCGAAGTCTGGAGGTGTGCTCATGACAGAGACGGAAAAGTATGTACCGCTCGATTTTCACGCGTTAGACGAGGGGGAAATGCAGCGGCGGGCCGATGCCTTTTTCGACGTCATGCGCACAAGACGCACGGTGCGGGATTTTTCGGATCGAGTTGTCCCGCGCTCGATCATCGAGACCTGTGTCGCCACTGCGGGGCGCGCGCCATCCGGCGCCAATCAGCAGCCATGGACCTTTGTCTGCATCTCCAGCCCGGAGATCAAAAAGCAGATCCGTCTGGCAGCGGAAGAAGAAGAACGGGCCTTTTATGGCGGGCGAGCGGGCGAGGAATGGCTCGACGCCCTGTCGCATCTGGGGACGAACGCCAACAAGCCGTTTCTGGAGCACGCACCATGGTTGATTGCCATCTTTGGCCAGCGCTGGGGCAAGCAACCGGATGGTAGCCGCAAGAAGCATTATTATGTGCCGGAATCGGTGAATATCGCCACCGGCTTTCTGATAGCTGCCCTGCATCAGGCAGGGCTTGCCACCCTCACCCATACCCCGGCACCGATGAATTTCCTGGGCGAAATCTGCGAACGGCCGGAAAATGAAAAGCCTTATATCCTGCTGGTGGTGGGCTATCCGGAAGATGGGGCCAAAGTGCCGAACATTACCAAGAAGCCGCTCGGGAAGATCACCAGCTGGCTCTGAAACAAAGCCAGACAAGGGGACACAGCGACCTTCCCAAGACGGTTGGCGACGGTCATAGTCCTCTGTCGCCGTCACCGAAAGTTTCATTGAGCTGCAGGCTGACGCTCATCAGCATCCAGAAGCTGATCCCAAGCATGATCAGGCGCCCTTCCGCGGCCATGGGCAGGGAATAGCTGGTCACAAACATGGCCACGCAAGAGCCTGCCCAATACAGGCAGAAGGCCTTTTCAGAGATGGTCCATAACAGGCACCCAACAAAGAAGACAGCGCAAAGGACGAATGCGATTTCCATGGAATCCTCCTCTCCATGATGATGATCCCACGATAACGCTGGAGGCTGTTCTGTGAGATTGACACAACACAAAAGCCAAGCTTCAAAACGCATTTTTCTTTCGTTATCCCGCGCTATTTTGCATAATTTGTCCTAACAATTCAGCCATTTTCAGGATTTTAATTACCATAAAGCAGATATATTAGAACATATATTTCTTATAGCTAAGAATGCCTACAAAGAGCCGCTCAGAAGGGCTGAAATCCGGCATTTCGGTTGCGCGAAGTCGCGCACGAAATGATCATTTTGCGGCAGCTGAGCTTTGCACTTCGATCTCGGCATGAGAAGCAATCCAGTTGCAGACCGTCTCGATGACCTCATTCTTGAGGGCCTGTTTCGGAGTGAGCAAATAGAAATCCTTGCCACCATCCGTCTTCTGGTCGCTGACCCGCACAAGGCGGCCCTCTGCCAGATCCTGCTTGACGAGAAAGGCACTGACCAGGGCCACCCCCTGCCCGGCCAGAGCCGCATCAAGGGCCAGTGATGTCTGACTGAAGCGCAATCCTTGTGCACCGCAATCCTCCAACTGCATGGCCTTGAGGTAAGACGGCCAGCCATTGTGGGCGTCGTGCAGCTTGGGCAGCTGAGCCAGTGCTTCCGGGCTCAAAGGCAAGTCTTGCATGGCCACCAGCTGCGGCGCGGCAACGGCGATCAGTTGGTGGCGAAACAGCAAAGTTGCTTCCAGCGCTGCGCCAAAGGGCGGATTGCCCTGCCGGATCGCGATATCGACCTGATCATTGATCAGGCTTGAGACATTTTCCGTGGCAAGAAACTGCAGTTCAATCTCCGCATGGTGCCTGGAAAAGTCGGGCAGATGAGGAATGAGCCATTTGGCCGTGAAGGTCGGTGTGGCGCTGATCACCACGCGGCGCTGTTCAGGCAGGACCTGCCGGGTCGCGTCATGCAAGTCGAGAAAGATTGCCGCGATCCGGGCATGATAAGAGCGGCCTGTCTGGGTGAAAGCAAGCCCTTTGGCATGCCGCTCGAACAGGGGCACTCCAAAGTGGGCCTCCAACTGGCGGACCTGTTGGGCGACGGCCCCTTGGGTGACATGCAGCTCGTCGGCGGCAGCGCGAAAGGTGAGATGGCGGCCTGCAGCTTCAAAGGCACGCAGAGCATTGAGTGGTGGCAACATATTTGTCGATAGTTTTTCTACAGTGAGAAGAGATGGAAAGTCATGCGAACTTTCCGCCAGAATGGCGTATTCTCGACCAATTGAAAAGAAGGATACATGGTATGACTGCAGAAAAAGTTGCATTGATCACGGCTGGAGGCAGTGGCATGGGGGCAGATGCTGCCAAACAGCTCGCCACTGATGGTTTCAAGGTGGGTGTTTTGTCCTCTTCGGGCAAAGGCGAAGCACTCGGCGATGCCTTAGGCGGCTTCGGGGTTACCGGGTCCAATCTCGATCCCGATCATCTGACAGCTTTGGTGGATGGGGCAATGGCACGCTGGGGGCGGGTCGATGTGCTGGTCAATTCTGCCGGTCATGGCCCGAAGGGAGCGATCCTCGACATCCCGGATGAAGATTGGCACAAGGGGATGGAGGTCTATTTGATGAATGTGATCCGTCCGACCCGTCTGGTCACCCCGATCATGCAGGCGCAGGGGGCCGGTGCAATCATCAATATCTCGACCTTTGCGGCCTTTGAGCCGGATCCGCTTTTCCCGACTTCCGGCGTGTTTCGTGCCGGTCTGGCAAGCTTTTCAAAACTCTATGCGGACAAATATGCAGCCGACAATATCCGCATCAACAACATCCTGCCTGGCTTCATCGACAGCCTGCCGGAGACGGACGAGCGCCGCGCCCGCATCCCGCTTGGTCGTTATGGCAAGGCGAAAGAAGTCTCATCTCTGATCAGCTGGCTTGCGTCGGAGGATGGCGCCTATATGACCGGACAAAATTTGCGGATCGATGGTGGATTGACCCGATCGGTTTGATCAGGTTCGAAATCAACAAAGGCCCATCGCTGAGCGACGGGCCTTTGTCATTATAGTCAAGAAAGGTAACGCCCTATTTCACTTCATAGAGCGTGGTGGAGCCGGAGACTTCGTTGGCAACCGCGATCATTGGCTTGCCATGTGGGCTGTCTTTGGCAGAAATGAAGACGATGCCTTCGGGGGCGATGTCACCAGCGGTCATTTTCTCGGCTTCGCCGTCGAGTTTCACATTGTTGGCATAGGTCACATAAGAAGCATTGGCCGGGTCGGTGATGTCATAGACAACCACGCCGCCCATACGCTCCAGACCGATAAAGGCATAGAGTTTATCGCCGATGGAACCTAGCGCCAGCGCTTCCGGCTCGGTGCCTTTGTCGTCGGAGCGATTGTCAAAGCTCTCATTGGCGCCTTGGCTGTTGAAAGCGGTTGGGGCCAGCTCGGCCATTTTCGCTTCGATTTCAGTGCCGCTGTCAAACACCATCTCGCCTTTTTCATTGAAGATCGAGAAAGAGCGGCCGCCATAGCCATAAATGGCGTCAAAATCGCCGTCGCCATCCACATCACCCTTGGCGGTGGTGATTTTCAGACGGCCAAGATTTTTCTTGTCCTGCAACTCGGCTGCATTCGGGAAGGCTTTCTCGTCGAGCTTGACCTTGCCCAGACGGGTTTCTTCCGAATAGCCGTCATAATCGCGGGCGTCGCCTTCGTTGGCGGTCACGACATAGGCCATGCCGTCCTTGGTGAAGGAGGCGATGGTGTCCGGCTGGCGCATGGAGAGAACTGGCCAGTTTTTGCGGTTGATGGCGCCATCCTTGTCGGACAGGTCAACCAGCTCTTTGCTGTAATCCTGAAAACCGAGGGCGAAGACCGTTTTTAGCGCGGCTTTGTCGGCGTCGATGACGGCGATGGCGTTGTTTTCCTGCAAGGAGACAAAGATGGTCTTGGAGTCGGCGCTGATGGCCACATATTCCGGCTCGACATCCTGCGCGATGCTGGTGCCTTCAGGCGACGGGGTGTGGAAGCTGTCGCCCAGTGCCTTGGCATCGAGCGAGGCAAAGGAAATGGTCTTCACTTCCAAAGACGGGATAGCGACGATGGAAACGGTGCCTTCCGGGTCGGTCTTGTAGTCGCCCGATGGTTCGCCCTCATTGGCCACCACGGCATAAGCGCCATTTGGTGCGAAGACCACATTGTCCGGCAGTGCGCCAACGGTGGCTTCACCAACGAAGGAGCCGTCGGTTTTATACAGGGCCAGCTTGCCATCGGCCTGCTTGTTTTTCATCTCGACAGCGATGGCCACATAGTCCCCATGGACAGCAACGGAATTGGCACCTTTGCCGTGTTTCTTGACGTCGATGGCACCGGCTTTCCTGATCTCGGCCGGATTGGCAATATCGAGAATATCGATGGTCTTGTCATTGCCATTGACGACATAGAGCTTTTTGCCAGCCTTGTCATAGGACAGGACTTCGGCGGCACCTTCGTCAAACACTTTGGCTTCATAGGAGCTGATCGGCTCAAGCGACAGGGCGGAGGCGTGCGCCGCGAGCGTTAAAGACAGAGTGCTGGCCAGCAGCAGGGTCTTGGAAATGGATTTCAGCATGATGGTTCCCCTCAACATGAACTAGAATGCCCCTGCCTTAGACGCTGCGTGTGACAGCCACGTGAAGCACAGAAGGGTGTTTTCAGGGGCCTTTTGCGCTTCATCCATGCTGCGAGGGTGGAAAATGTCGGCCAGACAAGTTCGCGCTTTTGCTCTCTTTTCCTTTGCTTTGGATAGAGATAGGTTGGGTCAAAATAACAATCCTCCCGGAGACCGACATGTGCCGCTGGATCGCCTATAAGGGGCAGCCCATCTATCTTGAAAATTACGTCACCAAGGCCGAGCATTCTCTGCTGCATCAAAGCTTGCATGCGGAAAAGGCCAAGACCGAAACCAATGGTGATGGCTTTGGCATCGGCTGGTATGCCAACCGCGCGGAGCCGGGCATTTATCGCGAAATCCTGCCCGCATGGAATGACTGCAATCTCAAATCCCTTGCCGCACAGATCCAGTCGCCGCTTTTCTTTGCCCATGTCCGCGCCTCCACGGGCACCGCCACCAGCCGGTCGAACTGCCATCCTTTCTCGCATCAAAACTGGATGTTCATGCATAATGGCCAGATTGGCGGCTATTCCAAGGTGCGGCGGTTGTTGGAGCGTCAACTGGATGACACCTGTTTCGATGCGCGGCAGGGCACGACGGATTCCGAACTTCTGTTCCTGCTGGCGATGCAGGAAGATCTAAAAACCTGCCCGGTCAAGGCTCTGCAGGCGGTGCTGGAACGGGTGCGGGCCGCGATGGTGGACAAACGGGTCGATGCCCCCTTACGCTTCACCTCTTGCCTGTCGAATGGCGAGAAATTGTTCGGCTTCCGTTGCTCGTCGGACAATCAGGCGCCGTCGCTCTTTTATCGCCGCTATGAGAACGGCGATATCATTCTGGTCTCCGAGCCGATCGACCGGCAGACCGAATGTTGGCAGGAAGTGCCGCAGGATCACGCGATCTGTTTCACCGATGACACGATGATCCTGCGGGAGATGAAGTTGTGACAGCCTCCCATCCCAGTTTTGCCAATCCGGCCCTTGCCGATGCCTTCAATGCTTTCCCTTTGCCAACGCGCCAAGCCTTACAGAAGGTTCGGAGCTGGATCTATGAGATTGCAGCCGCTGATGCGCAGATCGGGACGATTGTTGAAGAACTGAAATGGGGGCAGCCCTCTTATGCCACGCAGCCCAAAAGCGGGGTGCCTTTGCGGCTGGGGCAGCCAAAGGATGGGGCCAGCAGTGCTCTTTATGTCCCGTGCCAGTCGGCCTTGATTGGGGAGTTGCGCGCCCATTATGATCGCGGCGAAGCCTCCAGCATTTGGTTTGAAGGCAATCGGGGTCTGCATTTTGACCCAACCAAACCCTTGCCGGAGGCCGAGCTTCGTCACGCCATCAAGCTGGCGCTCACCTATTATCAGCGACGCAAGGGTTGACGAGACGCCTTGCACTGCAGCCAACGCTCCGCTTGCCGAGTGCTTAATCTGATTGGGCTTGCGCAACAATGCTGAAAGTGCCGTGGATCATCCGTTTGCCATCGAAGGGCATCGGTTCTTGCATTTGGCCATCCGCCATAATTTGCTCCCACGCTGCGTCATGCGCCTCTTTGGATGGCCAGACAATCCAGGAGAAACAGACCGTCTCATCGGGCTTGCATTGAACGGCCATTGGGAAGGACGTCACTTCTCCCTCGGGCACGTCATCACCCCAGGCATCAACGGCGTGCAATGCGCCATAGCGAACGAATGTCTCGCACATTTGCTGAGCAACCTTGGTGAAGTCTTCTTTCCTGTCGCTGGGCACCGCATAGGCAACCCCGTCGATATAGGCCATTCTCTCCGTCTCCCTGACCATGTGTGCCATTTGGCTCCACTTTCATGCCAAGCATCAGGCTATAGCAGATACCGAACCGAGGCGATCCGTGGCTGGCGAAGTCTTGCTCACGTGTGCGTGAGCAAGAATACTCAACCAGTCGCATGGCAAGCTGGATTTCCACTCGGCGCCATGCTAGAGCCAGTTGGCATCCTCGCGGCCTAACAAGCCCGATTGCGACGCGGTCTCTCACCCTGTTCACGCCTGATCGTGACCCCTCATCCACGGAACCGATACAAGTCTCTGCCATGCCTACCTGGATTCTGATCACCATCAGTGCTGCCTTTCTGCAGAATATTCGCTCGTCGCTGCAAAAGCACCTGAAAGGCGCTTTGGGGACGATGGGCGCGACTTTCGTGCGCTTTGCCTTTGGCGCCCCATTCGCTGTGCTCTATCTGCTGGTCTATGCAAGCAGCGTCGGCAAGGCGCTGCCAACCGCCAACGAGGCCTTTCTCTTTTGGGTACTGGTGGGGGCGAGCACCCAGATTATCGGCCAGTTGCTGCTGATCTACCTGTTTTCCTTCCGCAATTTCACCGTCGGCAGTGCCTATTCCCGCACCGAGCCAGCACAGGCGGCATTGTTTGCCTTCATCGTCTTTTCGGAAACCCTGACTCCGGGCGCTCTGGTTGCCATTGGCATCGCCGTGCTTGGCGTGATGCTGATTTCGGTCGCCCGAACCAGCCTCACCCTGCACAGTCTGCTAACCTCGGCCTTTTCCAAAACCGCCTTGATCGGACTTGGTTCGGGTTCGTTTTTCGGGGTGGCAGCCTCCTCATATCGCGCAGCTTCCCTCTCCTTGGTCGACAGCATGGCTGCACCGGATACGATTTTGCAGGCCAGCTTCACCTTATCGGTCGCCATATTGATCCAGACCCTTGCCATGGGGATCTGGATCGCAATCCGGCACCGTGAAGAGTTTGGCAATATGCTGCGGGTTTGGAAGGCATCTCTTGCCACCGGCTTTGTCGGAGCGACGGCATCGTTCTGCTGGTTCATCGCCATGACCCTGCAGCAAGCGGCAATGGTCAAAGCGGTGGCTCAGGTTGAGCTGCTTTTCACCTTTGCGACCTCGGTCTTTGTCTTCAAGGAAAAGATCAATCGGCTGGAACTGATTGGCTGCGCAATGATTGTTCTGGGCGTGGTCACTTTGGTGCTGGGATGATGGCAAGGCATTTGCACACCTCGCCATAGCCCAATGCGTGTGGGACTTATTTTTTGTTCAAACCTATCGAGGCCCCGCAGGTCACAGAGACTTCATATTTGTAGCTGTCGCGTTGACTCGTGGTGTTGCTCAACTTCCAGCCTTTCTTGGCTTTGTTCTTGCGTGCCGCAACCGCATCCAGCTCGAAATAGGCGTAAGCCTTGACGCTTTGCTGTTTGCTCAGCACCTGCTGCTTGCTTTGTCCCTTGCCCATCAGATATTGCATCCGCAGTGCGCAGCGTTTTTTCGGATCAGAGCCGTGCCATTTGATCGCATGAAGTGGGAGTTTGGCATTGTAATGCAATGAGACCGTGCGTTTGCTGCCAGATCCGACAGCCCGGTGGGCAAAGCTCTTGCTCCAAAGGGCACCGTCCGCTTCGAAATAGCGCACACCCTTGAAGGATCCGAGCTTCATGGCGACGATGCGCTTGCCGCTTTTCGCTTTGGCATAGAGCCCCAGCGGGAAGGTATAGCTGGTGGTCTTGATCTGGGTGTAGCCGTTGCCATTGGCCGCAACATAGATCGATTTGGGATTGATACCATCGCGCTTGACCTCAACCTTTTCGATCCAGTCCTTGGCGTGGGCCACGGAGGGGACGGCGAGGCCGGTAGCGACAATGCCAGTGGTG
This sequence comes from Cohaesibacter intestini, assembly GCF_003324485.1. NCBI lineage: Bacteria > Pseudomonadati > Pseudomonadota > Alphaproteobacteria > Hyphomicrobiales > Cohaesibacteraceae > Cohaesibacter > Cohaesibacter intestini. The sequence goes on from NZ_QODK01000001.1 coordinate 549,641, forward strand.
AGACAAGCGGCGATGAGAGCGGTTTGTTTGAACATGGGAATTCCTTTCCTGAGTGATATCCGCGATTGCTGTTTCCCATCAGTCGCGGCCACCCCGGAAAGGGTTCTTCCAAAAAGCGCAAAAACTACGCAATTGTACCTAACTTAGTTCGGAGCACCTCGCAGGATCTCCTTGAGCGACGTCACCAGAGCCTGACATTCCGTGCGGGTGCCGATGGAAATCCTCAGCCAGTTGACAATCCTTGGGTGGTTGAAATGGCGCACCAGAATGCCGCGCTCACGCAAGGCGGCAAGGATGGTGGCCGCAGGCATATCCCCGTGGGAGGCAAAGACAAAGTTGGTGGCCGAGGGCAGCACATCAAAGCCGAGCATTGTCAGATCACCCACGAGCTGTGCCCGGTCCGACTTCACTTTGGCGATCGTCTCCTCAAAGCCTTCCCGGTCCTGCCAGGCGGCGAGCGCCGAAGCGAGCGCCAGTCGCCCAAGCGGATAGGAATTGAAGCTATCCTTGACCCGGACGAGGCCTTCGATCAGGTGGGGTTGGCCGAGTGCAAAGCCAACGCGCATCCCGGCCAAGGCGCGGGACTTGGAGAAGGTCTGCACCACCAACAAGTTATCATAGAGTGGGATCAGGCTTGCGGCACTGTCAGCACCGAAATCGACATAGGCCTCATCGACCAGCACCACCACATCGGGGTTTTGCTGCAAGATCCGTTCAATTGCCGCCAGAGGCTGAGCAATGCCTGTTGGCGCGTTGGGGTTGGCCACCACGATGCCACCACAGGGGCGGGCATAATCTTCCAGCCGATAGCGAAAGCCCTCATCCAGCGGGACCAGTTGATGTTCGATCTCGAACAAGCGGCAATAGGTCTTGTAGAAGCTGTAAGTAATGTCAGCAAACAGGATCGGCTGTTTGCCCGAAAAGAAGGCGCGAAAGGCATGGGCCAGCACTTCGTCCGATCCATTGCCGGCAAAGACATGGGATGCATCCAACCCATGGCTTTCGCCGATGGCCGTGCGCAGGGCACTGGCGGTCGGGTCGGGATAGAGCCGCAGATCCTCTCCTGTCTCGGCCCGGATCGCGTCCAATATCTTGGCCGATGGCCCATAGGGGCTTTCATTGGTGTTGAGCTTGATCACCCGCTCGCCCTTGGGCTGCTCACCGGGAATATAGGGCTGCAAGTCCCCAACAATCGGGCTCCAGAATTTCGACATAAGTGGGCTCCTTCACTTGAAGACGGAGATGGGAGACAGAGGCGGGAAAAAGTGGCTCTAGAAATAGGCGTAGCGCGATGGAAGCGGGAGGGCCAGCACTTATATCTCGATTTGGCTTTTAAATTGCCGGTGCGCCATGAAATGCAACCTGTATAGAACTACAGGTAGAAATTACCCAAAACCCTGCTAGGATGATGTTCCTAAATCTTAATCAGCGGGACACCATGCTTGGCCAACTTTTATCGAAGCTCGCTTCGGAATATGAGAATGCTTGCCTCGGCGACTTTTCTGGGGCCCCAATTGGTCGCTTTGTAAAGGACGAACTTACCCCAGAAGCCCGTAGTGTGGTTCGCTATCACAATACAGATCTTTTGGTTAAGGCCAGCATTGGACAAGGAACATGGGCTACTATTCCTTGGCTAGCGATATTTGATCCAATAATCACTACGTCTGCAACGAGGGGCTTTTATGTCGTATTTTTGATCAACCCTTCGGACCAAAAAATCTTCCTTTCATTTAATCAAGGCACTACGGAAATATTCGATGAGTTTGGCATAAAGACGGGAGAACAAATTCTAAGACGCCGAGCCAAAGACATTTGTGATCGGTTGCCCGAATACTCAAAGAAATTTTCCACCCATGAAATATCTTTAGGGTCGTCAGCACGTTTACCTCGTGGTTACGAAGCCGGTCACGCATTTGGTAAATGCTATTATGTATCTAGAATTGAAGAGAGAGAGATCTCAGACGACCTTCAACTTATGTTGCAGGCGTACGAAACACTGATAGAACGCGGTGGGACAATGCCGCCCGATATCATGAGATCAGAGTCTGGCTCAGAAAACATTGAAGAAACCCGGCAGTATATTCTGTCGCGTCGAATTGAGCGCAGCAGTCACGTACGGAAAAAGGTTCTCGAATGCAAAGAACACATTTGTGAATGCTGCAAATTCGACCCGGAGAAACACTTAGTAAACTCTGGTCTTAAGGGTCATATTCCGCTCGATGTTCATCATTCAAAGCCCCTCAAGGAGCTGCATGAAGGAGAGAAGAAACATTACAAAATTCCAGATGATTTCTTACTGCTTTGCCCTAATTGTCATAGATTAATTCATCAGCAAAGTGATCCTTCTGATTTAGACAAATTGAAATCGAGGATTCGTTTCAAATACTTGTTATAAATCACCCCTACCGCTTTTTCCCACGGCCCAAAATAAACAGGCCCGACAGGACGATGAGGACGGAGCCGAAGAGCATGGCGGGCGTGAGGGGTTCGCCGAACCATAGGGTGCCGAGCAGCACGCCGAAAATCAGGCGGGAATAGCGAAACGGGGTAACGGCAGAAATCTCGCCAGTGCGCATGGCTTTCATCAGGCAGGCATAGGCGGCGACGCCGATGAGGATCGCGATGGCCGTATAGATGAGTGCTGCGGATGTCGGGGCACGGAAGGCTTCGCCTTGCCAGAGTTGCAGAATCAGACCCGCTGCGGCCAGTGCCAGAAACCCGTAAAAGCCGAGCTGCGAGGTGCTGATGGTGGACGGGGCCGCACGGCTTGCCAGATCGCGGCCCGCAAAGCCGAACATGCCGATCACGGCCAAAATCGAGAGCAGAGAAAAACCGTCGGTGCCGGGGCCAATGATGATCAACACCCCTGCCAAACCGACGCCGATGGCCGACCAGCGCCGCCAACCAACCCGCTCGCCAAACAATATGGCGGCGGCGGCCACCACGACCAGAGGCGTCGCCTGCAAGATGACCGAAGTGGCCGACAGAGGGGTCAGAACAATCGCCAAAGCATAGAAGAGTCGACCGGTCATCTCGAACAGAGCACGGATGCCCATAGCCGGTGACAGGATGTCTTGGGTGAAGAGACGCTCGCGACGCAAGATGCTCGCTAAGGCAAACACCAAGGCGCCGCCAAGTCCAAGCAATGCCATAATCTCACCGATTGGCAGCGTCACAGCCAGGAGCTTGACCGCCGTATCCTCCAATGCAAAAGCTGCCATAGAAGCAACCATCCAGAGGCTGCCCATCAGGTTGGCATGTCGACTGAAACGGGCTTCTTCCGCTGGCTTTGCAGGCCCGTGCGATGTGGCTTGGTTGATCATGATGGCATGGTCTCGAAGGAAAACTGGGCAGAGCAAAACACCCTGCCCTGACGGGGCAAGAGACTGCACTCTAGGCGTATTTGCGTCACCTTGACCAGCCCCAAACTGCATGGGGGAGGCTGGTTGCTCTAGTGCGCTTCGTCCCAATTGTTGGCTGCTTCGGCATCGACCTTCAAGGGCACGCTGAGCTGGAGGGCGGGCATTGGGGCATTTTCCATGATGTCACGAACCACTTTGATGGTGCTGTCGACTTCCGCTTCCGGCACTTCGAAGATCAATTCGTCATGCACCTGCAACAGCATGCGGGCGGAAGAGCCAGCCGCCAAGAGGGCGTCATCCATGCGCACCATCGCACGGCGGAGAATGTCGGCGGCCGAGCCCTGAATTGGGGCGTTGATGGCGGCGCGCTCCTGAAAGGCCTTCATATTCGGGTTTTTCGACTTGATATCCGGATAATGGATCTTGCGGCCAAAGATGGTTTCAACATAGCCCATGTCGCGGGCCTGCTGTTTTGTGTTTTCCATATAGTCGCGGATGCCGGGGAAGCGGGCGAAATAGGTGTCGATATAATCCTTGGCTTCGCTGCGCGAAATGCTCAGCTGGTTGGCCAAACCAAAGGCCGAAATGCCATAGATGATGCCGAAATTGATCGCCTTAGCACGGCGGCGGGTCGCCGGATCCATATCCTCAATCGGCACATTGAACATTTCCGACGCGGTCATGGCATGAATGTCGAGGCCGTCTTCAAAGGCCATTTTCAGCTGTTCGATATCGGCCATATGGGCCAGCACGCGCAATTCGATCTGGCTATAGTCGGCAGAGATCAGCTTGTTGCCTGCATCGGCCACAAAGGCGGTGCGGATCTTGCGGCCTGCTTCGGTGCGGACGGGGATATTTTGCAGGTTTGGATCGGACGAGGACAGACGCCCCGTGGTGGTCGCGGCCAGAGAATAAGAGGTATGGACGCGTTTGGTTTCAGGATTGATGAAGCCGGGCAGCGCGTCGGTATAGGTGCTTTTCAGTTTGGACAGCTGGCGCCATTCGACGACCTTTTTCGGCAGATCATGACCTTCGGCGGCCAAGTCTTCGAGCACGCTGGCCGAGGTGGACCAAGCACCGGTTTTGGTTTTCTTGCCACCGGGCAGGCCCATTTCGCCAAACAGGATGTCGCCGAGCTGCTTTGGCGAACCGATATTGAAGGGCTGGCCTGCAAGGGCATGAATTTCTTCTTCCAAGCCCGCCATGCCCTGCGCGAAGGTGCCGGACAGGCGCGACAGGATCTGGCGATCAACCGAGATGCCGCGCTTTTCCATGTTGCGCAGGACCGGCAGCAAAGGCCGCTCCAGCCGCTCATAGACCGAGACCATGCCATTGGCCGCAAGGCGCGGCTTGAGGATCATCCAGAGGCGCAGGGTGACATCGGCATCTTCGGCGGCATAGGCGCTGGCCTTGTCGATTTCGACCTTGTCAAAGGTCAACTGGCTCTTGCCGCTGCCAGCCACTTCTTTAAATGGGATCGGCTTGTGACCGAGCCACAGCTCACTCAGCTCATCCATGCCATGGCCATGCTTGCCTGCATCGAGCACATAGGACAGCAGCAACGTGTCGTCGAGCGGCGCCAGATCAATGTCATAGCGCGAAAGCAACAGAGTGTCATATTTGAGATTCTGGCCGATCTTCAGCACGCTTGGATCTTCCAGCAAAGCCTTTAATCTGGTGACAGCCTCTTCCAGCGGGATCTGGCCTTCGACCAGCCCACCGCCGAACATGTCACCCTCACCACTGACATGGGCCAGCGGAATATAGCAGGCTTTGCCCGGCTCGGTCGCCAGTGACACGCCAACCAGATTGGCCTGCATGGCGTCGAGGCTATCGGTTTCAGTGTCCACCGCCACATGGCCAATGCGGCGCGCCTCGGCGATCCAGCGATCCAGATCCTCAAGGCTGGTGACGGTCTCATATGTTTCGTGATCGATGGGCAATGCGCCGATTTCACTTGCCATCCGGGCCGCCAGATCAGCCGGGGATGGATTGTCCTTGTCACCACTCTGTGCGGACTCTTCTGCAACGTCAGGCATTTCCCAGCCGGCCACCTCAATGCTTGCCTCATCGACATTCTCAGCATCGGTGTCCGTTGCCTCGGCAATGCGGCGTGTCAGGGTGGTGAATTCCATCGCTTTGAGGAAGGATACCAGCTTTGGCCCTTCCAGATCGCAGCAAACCAGAGCATCGAGCCCAAGGGGCAACGGCACATCGCGCTTGAGGAAAACCAGCTCCTTGGAAACACGGGCCTGATCGGCAAATTCAATCAGATTTTCCCGGCGCTTTTTCTGCTTGATGGTGTTGGCCTTGGCCAACAGGCTTTCCAGATCGCCAAATTCATTGATCAGCAGCGCTGCGGTTTTCACGCCGATTCCCGGCACGCCGGGAATGTTGTCAACCGAATCGCCCGCCAGAGATTGCACTTCGACCACCTTGTCAGGGGTGACGCCGAATTTCTTCATCACCTCTTCGTCATCGATGCGCTTGTTTTTCATGGTGTCGACCATGGATATGCCCGGCTGGATCAGCTGCATCAGATCCTTGTCCGAGCCGATGATGGTGACATCGGCCCCTTCAGCCAAAGCGCGTTCGGCATAGGTGGCGATGATGTCGTCGGCCTCATAGCCTTCAAGCTCGATGCAGGCGACATTGAAGGCACGCACCGCATCGCGGATCAGGCCGAATTGCGGCACCAGATCTTCCGGTGCGGGCGGACGATGGGCTTTATATTGATCATAGATATCATTGCGGAAAGTCTTGCCCTTGGCGTCGAAAATTACGGCCAGATGGGTCGGCTGAACCCCTGCCAGTCCCTTGTCGCCTTCTTGCATGAGCTTCCAGAGCATATTGCAAAAACCAGACACCGCGCCAACCGGCAGGCCGTCGCTTTTGCGGGTCAGGGGTGGCAGAGCATGATAGGCCCGGAAGATGTAGGACGATCCGTCAACCAAAAAGAGATGCGGCTTGTCTGTCATGAAAGTCTCCCTGCCGGCCTTTGGCCGTGTCCTGTCTTGCTTGGCGTCTGGATTTGGATCTGGTGTCTGGTTCAGCACCATGCACGATGCGAACAAACCATGATCATCATTACGCGTGACCTTAGCGCACCGACGCCACAGAAGAAAAGGGAAAAGGACAAAAAGCCCCCGACTGCCTATGGGCAATCGAGGGCATCTAGAGCTGTTTCTGCTGTCCGATCCGCCTATTCGGCTGGCAGATAGGCCGGTTTCTCGGCGTTTTTGAGAGTCAAACGAGTCCAGTTCGGGCGCTGGTAAAGATAGTGCAACAGCGGCAGGCGCTTGCACAGCTCATACATAGCAATCGCGCCGAGAATGGCAATCACGGAGACGAGGAAGGAAATCATGCCTGCGCCACAGACGGTACACAACTTTGGCAATAACAGGCGTGACACACCCATCGGCAAAAAGAAACCAAGATAGATCGGCAGTGAGCGCTGACCACAAAAGCGCAGGATCTGTGCCAGACCGCGGCTTGGCAGAATGGCGAGGAAATCAATCACCGCGACAAAGCCAAGAATGCCCATGACGATGGCAACCGGGGTGAACTGGGCATAGCCGAAATAGAGCACGGCTCCGTTGGCGACCACCCAGACAGCAAGACCAACTATGGATGCCAGCTTCTGCTCGCGGGCGGTTTCGGCCATTTTGAACCAGATATCGCGGCCAAAATGCCCAACGAGGAAGAAGACGTAATATTTCGAGAAGAAGTCGACGACCTCGATGCCTGTAGCACTCAGGATATATTTGCAGGCCACGGCAAACGCAAACTGGGCCAGCATCGGCACGCCTGCGCTCAGCCGCAACACAAGGAAATAGATCGGCAGCAGATAGATAAACCACAGCATCCCGAAAGGCTGGACAAAGGAGCTGAGATAATAAAGCAGCGTGCCTTCCTTGCCAAATTCACTGATAAAGAAAGGCGCCTTGAAGACGAACTGAATGGTCATCCAAAGGAAGTAGAAATAAAAGAAATGGGCAAATTTGCCATCAAGGAATGGACGCCAATGCTTGCTGATCGCCTTGGCGGCAAACAGGCCTGCGACGGCAAAGAAGACCGGCATACGGAAGGTACTGGCAAAAGCCACCACATAATGCATGAAGCCTTCGGTCCCGAGATATTTCTCCACGCCTCCGGTGGAATGCATGATGACGACCAGCAATATGGTCATGCCCTTGGCGAGATCCACCCAGGCAACGCGATTTTTTTGTGCAGGCGATGTATCCGACATGGCCATCTCTCCAACCCTTCGGCCGCTTTGACAGGCGGCGGGGTCCCTTATGTTTTCGTAAAATTTTATCTATTCTGTAAGTACTATCGCTCAGTTTTTGCAATCATGCGCGGTCTAGTTGCAGTTAACGTTAACTTAACAATCAACCCATTGAAATTTAACACTTAAATATCTTTCAACTGATTGTGAACGGCGGGGCTCTACGGGATCTTTGGCCTGTTTTTTCGGTGTTGGTCAGTCTGTCGGGTGTGCCAAGGCGACACACAGCATTAACAGGCTATTTGCTTTCCGGTCGCTAGACTGGGGCCCGAATCATGCCATCTGGAGGGGCAAATGGCGTCTTTCCCACGAATTTGCCTCAATCCGGGCGCATAGACCATGCCCAACCATAACCAAGACAAGTCACTCCGCCTTGTCGACTGCTCTGAAACGTGGACATTGTAAGCCAATATGCCTCGGAAAAGACCTCCCGGCCCTGCCGACATGCCATACGAAACGCGGCCCAACAGAGCCCGACCCAAAGCATCCCGGCCAAATGACATCCGCTTGACGGAAGATGATCGCAGTCATCCCGGAGCGCAGCGCAAGCGCCCGACCAAGAAGGCTGCCCGCAAAGAGGATGCTGGGCGCAAGGAAGGGGCTGGACGCAAACGACCGGCAGCATCCGCAAAAGGCGGGAATGGTGGCGCACGGGGTGGCGCGGGCAATGGTTGCAAGCCAGCCACGCGTGGCAAGCAACGGGCGCCCCGGCGTGGCATTTTCGGCTTTTTGTTCCGCGTGGCACGGGACGTCACCTACTGGCTGGTCATCCTTGGCCTGTGGGGCTCGATCGTGGCCGGTGGCATATTGCTTTATTACGGGGCGCAGTTGCCGCAATCGACCGCTTGGCGCATACCGGATCGCCCCCCAAACATCCAGATCGTGTCGCTTGATGGCGGCGTCATTGGCAATCGTGGCGAGACCGGTGGGCAGAGGGTGCGCCTGTCATCACTGCCGCCATACCTGATGGATGCGGTGGTGGCGATTGAGGATCACCGTTTCTATTCCCATTTCGGCTTTGATCCGGTTGGCTTTACCCGTGCGATGGTGACCAATGTGGTGCGCGGTCGACTGTCGCAAGGCGGCTCGACCCTGACCCAACAGCTGGCGAAGAACCTTTTTCTCGAGCATAAGCGGACCATCGAGCGCAAGGTGCAGGAGCTGATATTGGCGATCTGGCTGGAGGCCAAATTCTCCAAGCAGGAAATCCTCGAAATGTATCTCAACCGGGTCTATCTGGGCGCCGGTGCGACCGGGGTCGATGCGGCTGCGCGCACCTATTACAACAAGCCTGCCTCCATGCTGACCCTGTCGGAAGCGGCCACCATTGCCGGTTTGCTCAAAGCCCCCTCCCGTCTGGCACCAAACCGCAACCCAAAGGCGGCCAAGGAACGGGCCAAGCTGGTGCTGGCAGCCATGGAGCGCGAAGGCTTCATCACTGCTGAAGAGCACAAGCTCGCCCTCACCCAGAAAATCAATGCGGTCGAGCGCCACAAGGCCAGCTCGCTCAATTACATTTCCGACTGGGTAATGGAGCAGGTGCCGGATCTGGTTGGCGAGATCAAACAGGACCTGATCGTGGAGACGACGATTGATTTGCGGATGCAGACCCTTGCGGAAAAAGCGATTTCCAATGCGATCGATGCGTCTGGCAAGAAATATGGGGTTGAGCAGGGCGCTCTGGTGTCGGCGTCACCCTTTGGCGAAATCCGGGCGCTGGTGGGTGGGAAATCCTACCGGGAGAGCCAGTTCAACCGTGCGGTAAAAGCCAAGCGGCAACCGGGCAGTGCCTTCAAGCCATTTGTCTATCTGTCCTCGCTGGAACTGGGCAATCGCCCCGAAAGCATGCGGGTCGATGAGCCGGTCAGCTATCGGGGCTGGGAGCCGAAAAACTACTCCAAGAAATATATGGGTCAGGTCACCTTGAGAAAGGCCTTGGCTATGTCCCTGAACACGGTCGCAGCCCAGCTGACCTTCGAGGTGGGACCGAAACAGGTCATCCAGACCGCGCATAGGCTGGGCATCAAGTCTGATCTGGCCAATCATCTCTCCATCGCACTGGGCACTTCGGAAGTCTCGGTGCTGGAAATGGCTGGCGCCTATATGCCCTTTGCCAATGGTGGCGCGCGGGTGGATCCCTTTATCATCCGCCGGATTCTCAGCAAGGATGGTCAGGTGCTCTACACCCATGGCAACCAGCCGGGCACGCAGGTGATCGAGCCCAATACGCTATCTTTGATGAATTCGATGATGCAGGAAACGCTGATTTCCGGTACGGGCAAGAAGGCCCTTTTGCCGGGACGACCCGCTGGTGGCAAAACCGGCACCTCTCAGAATTACCGCGATGCCTGGTTCGTCGGCTATACGGCCAATCTTGTCACGGCGGTCTGGTTCGGCAATGATGATGGCCATCCGACCAAGCGTGCCTCTGGCGGCAATCTGCCCGCCTCGACGTGGCATGCCTATATGGCCGGGGCACATAATGGCATGACCATTGCCGCCCTGCCAGGGGTCAGCGTCAAACAGCTGGCAGAGACAAGGCGGGTTGCCGGAGGAGAGAAAAATCCTTGGGTCAACCCCGATCTGTTGCCTCCGGGCGAGACATTGGCACCGCCTTTGCCGCGCGAGCGCAAGAGTTTGTTCTCGCGCATATTTGGCGACTAGTGCACCGGTTTAGTCTTCGACCCCATAGCGATGCAGATCGCGGCCATGGTCGCGCAGCCATTTCCGTCCAACTTCGAAAGCGGGGCAGAGATCGGCCACATGGGCCCAGAAGCGGTCTGAATGGTTCATTTCGCGCAAGTGCGCCACCTCATGGGCGGCGAGATAATCGAGCACATGGGGCGGGGCCATGATGATGCGCCAGCTGAAGGACAGCACCCGGTCGGCGCTGCAGGACCCCCAACGGCTGGTGGTATCCTTGATGCGGATGGCTGATGGACGCCGTCCGAGTTTTTCGGCATGGATAGCAACCGAAGCGGTGAGATCCTGACGGGCCTGTTTTTTCAGCCAGTCGGTCACCCGGCGGTTCATGTGGGATTCGTTGCCGCTCACCAGCAAAATATGCCCGCCATCCTCTTCCAACAGTTTCACGGTGCCGCGGGCTTCATCTTCGTGCTCGAGAGTATGGGGAATGGCCCGAACCGGGATCACGGCCCCATGCTCGAACGGCATGTTGGGCTGGCGGTCGTTGCACTTCTCTACCAGCCAGTCCACATGGCCTTGCAAGAATTGACCGACCTTCTCGGCACTGATATTTGCAGGGCATGTGGCAATTGGCTCGCCGGTTCGGGTGTCAAGGCGCAGGATCAGACGTTTGGCACGCGGATTGGACCGCAGCCGGACGTCAATCGGCCCGCTCGGATGATGCAGCCTGATGATGGGCGGCAGCTCTTTCTTTCGACTGAAAAGGCGTCCGCGGGTCAATCAGCATCCCTTCTCTGGCTCAATTCGACCATTCCAAGATCACTTCTCGATCTGCAGTTTGACAAGGTTGGCATAGAGCCCACCCTTGGCATGGAGATCGGCATGGCTGCCTTCCTCCACCAACTCACCATCCTTGATGACACAAATCTTGTGGGCATTGCGGATGGTTGACAGGCGATGGGCAATCACCAGCGTTGTCCGGCCTTGGCTCAGACGGTCAAAGGCCGCCTGCACCTTGGCTTCGGATTCACTGTCGAGCGCCGACGTTGCCTCATCGAGCAGCACGATCTGGGCATTCTTGACCATCGCACGGGCGATGGCGATACGCTGCTTCTGGCCGCCGGAAAAGTTGCTGGCATTTTCACTGACCGAGGTCTCATAGCCATCGGGCAATGCCATGATGAAGTCATGGGCGAAGGCATTTTTCGCGGCCTGTTCGATCTCCGCATCGGTCGCATCAAGGCGACCAAATCGGATATTGTCACGGATGGTGCCAGAGAAAAGCACCGTATCCTGCGTCACCAAGGCGATATGGTCATTGAGCGAGGCAAGTGTGCAGTCGCGAATATCGGTGCCATCAATGCGCACTGCGCCGCCCGTCACATCATGGAAACGCTGGACAAGGGCCATAATGGTCGACTTGCCGCCGCCAGACGGACCAACCAAGGCGGTCGTCTTGCTGCCTTCCAGCGTCAGGGAGAGATCGGAAATGACCGCCTTGTCCTTTCCATAGGAAAAAGCGACATGGTCAAATTCGACCTTGCCCTCTGACACGCCCAACGGTTTGGCATCGGGCTTTTCCACCAAGCGGGTTGGGCGATCGATGACTTCATACATCAATCGAACGCCGACAAGATGGTTCTCAAGGTTGACCTGCAAACGGCTAAGGCGTTTGGCCGGGTCATAGGCCAGCAGAAGGGCCGTCAGGAAGGCGATAAACTCGCCCGGCGTCTGACCGCCGAGAATGGTCTGCCAGCCGCAATAGAGGATGACCAGCGCAAAGGCGATGCCACCGAGCGTTTCCATCAGCGGACTGGTGCGGGCGCTGAGATTGGCGATCTTGTTGGCGCGGCGCTCCACCCCTTCAATGGCTTCATTCATCCGCCCGGCCATGATATCGGCCAGACCAAAGGTGCGGATGATGCGGAACCCCTGAGCACTTTCCTGCATGGTCTGGGTGGTCTGGGTCATCGAGACAAACTGATCCTTCGCTATCGAGCGCACCCTTTTGATCAGTTTGGCCACCACGAAAATGGCAATCGGCGCAATCACGAAGGCGATCAGCGACATGGTTGGATTCTGGATGACCATCACCGCCACCAGCCCGATCAACGACAACAGATCGCGGCCAAAGCTGGTGACCAACAAATCCATCACGGCACGGGCCGCCGCGGCATTGTGGCCAATGCGGGTGATCAGCTCACTCGATGGATAGTCTTCGAAAAAGTCCGCCCCTTGGGCCATGAAGTGGCGATAGAGCTTGCGTTGCATTTCCGCGACAATTGCGTTGCCTATCCGGGCCATCGTCGTGGTTTGCATGAAGGTGGCAAAGCCTTTGGTCATGTAGATCGCCATGACGACAAGCGATACCATGACGACGCGATCGAAATCCTTGGACACGAAGATTTCGTTGATCACGTCGCGCATGATCCAGGCACTCAGCGCCGTGCTGGCTGCCACCAACCCCATGAAAAAGAAAGCAAACGCATAGCGTTTGGCATAGACGCGAAAATTCTCCGACAGCAGCCGATGAATGAGATAGCGGGACGTTTCAGGGTTGGAGAAATAGCGGTGCCATTTGTCGCGCAAGCTTGTGGCGGTCATGCCTGTCCTTTTCGTCGGTCGGCGTTGTCTTGAATGGCTTGAGTGACGGCAACCCCGCCTCCTTGATGCCTCTAGCAGGGTTGTTTATCGCTTTTTTGTAACCGAGAAAAGGCTTAATCGTATCCTCCACGTCCTCCCTTTGCGGCAGTTTTGCTGTCTCCTTGCATAGTTCCCCTGCTTATTGATCGGTTTGGAGCACTTTTTCCAACAAGGCGCGCCGGGTTGCCATTTCGGTATGCATGAGCTGACGCGTGTCATTTGGCATATTCGTCGCCTCAATCACATCAATCGCGTCGACTGTGACCATGTAAACATGCTCAAAATTCAAAGGCCATCGCATCTGGCGAGAGACGTCGTAGACACGCTGCCTCCGGCTTTCGCAGGAGAGAATTTTCCACCCTTTGACCAGATACTTGCATGCCTTGGCTGCGTTGTGTCCCCAAGCCTTGGCATCACCCAACTTGCCTTGCTTGGCGAAGCCTGCTGCGGCGGCCACCAAACCACAGCCAATCGTGGCCTTGGACGGTGGCCCCTGATCGACAAGAGACAACCCGGTAAATTCATCGAGCAACAGGCTAAAAACCCGCTGATAGTCCTTGCTGCAAGCCGCTTGGGCCAAGGCGTTTGAGCATTGGATCAAGGCCGTAAATTGCCTGTCCGACCCGTGCATTTGTGCCCTGAGCGAAGGATCAACAATCGAAAGACTTGCCGCCCCATAAACAGCAGAAGGGGAAAGCGTGCCACACAGACGCCGGACCGCTTTTTCCTTGGCCGTGAGGGTCTCGGCCTGACTGGCCACAGAAGGCAGCAGGGTGCCCATTGCGCAAAGGCCAATGACAGCAATCAGGCGCAACGCCGATTTTATCGACATGCTTGAGCCCCCTGCTGATTGCCCAATGCGAGCAGCAGATCTTCGAGCGATCCGTTGGAGCCCGCCTGATAGATATTGCCCGACGTCGCTTGCGCGACGCAGGCGAGCACATCACCGCCACCCATCGAGATAACATCAACCCGGACACCGGTCTGTGCCTTGGCGACCGCACAAGGGTCCGCGTCACAGGTATCCTTGCCATCGCTGACGAAAATCACGCGGCCACCCGGCTTTTGTGCCGCTTTGCTCATGGCCGTCTTCAGTGCAATGGCCGCTGGCGTGGCGGGTTTGGCTTCCAGCGCGCGCACCTTGTCCACCAGACGTGCGCGTCGGCTGGCATCATAGTTGCCCATATCGACAACCCCTTCACAGCCAGCAAAGGAGACGACCCCGAACTCGATTTGCGGATCGATTTTCTGCGACAGGGCCGCCACCGAATCCTTCAGGACATCCAGACGCTTGCGGCCATTTTGTTCGACATAGCTGTTATAGAGCCTGCGTGCATTCCATCCTGCTGAACCGCCCTTTTCCATCAAGCCTTCCAGACGGGTGGCCAACGCATCATCCATGTCTTGGGGCAGCGCCATGCTCCGAGAATGGTCAAGGGCCAGCACGATATAGGGATTGGTCCGTTTGCCTTCCGGGCATGGATTGTTGCCATTCGGCTTTTGGGCCGTGGCGGGCGGAGTGCCCGCGGGCGGCGGCGTACCATTTGGAGACGCTGGTGGGCTGGCTGGTGGTGTAGTAGGTGGAGATCCCGGCGGCGGATTTCCAGCGCCGGGCGTTCCCGGAGCAGCTGGCGGCGTGGCGGCACCAGGCGCGCTGGCTTCGGGGTCAAGAGGGGCCCCATTCAGCGGGGCGGGCTTGGGCAAGGGCATGCCGGGACCCTTGGCCTTTGGATCTGCGGTTGCATTGTCCGCCTTGGACGGGTCTAGCTCAGGACTGGTTGGATCGGCCTCGCCTTTTGCGATCCCGGGCATAGTGCTGCTGGGCGGTGCTGTGTCCGGACTGGTCGCGCCGGGGGTGACAGCGGGTGCGCTCCCCGGACCAGCACTTTGGGCATCAAGAGGTCTTGTTGGAGCCGGGGCCGCTTTTAGGGTGCCGGGTGCGACAGGCGCGAGGGCTTGCGGCACGGCAACGGATGGCGATGTGGAACCAGCAACTGGGGGAACCACGACAGAATGCGTATCCATCGGGGCCGCCCTGAAACTTGCTGGCGGGCAGAAGTCGGGTTCCGCCTTCAATCGCTCAAGGCTCTGGACTTGCCGATAGAGTTCATTGATCCGGGCGACATTGGGCAACGGATCGCGCGAGCACCAGGCAATTTCGACACCGAAAATCCGGATGCCGCACGCCTTCAAGGCAACATAGCCCAGCGAGACCAGCAAGCAGACAAGCAGCAACCACAACAGGATGCTGACAGCTGAACGAGAGAGAGATCGAAACACCGGCTTCTTACGCCCCTACTGCATCATGGCCTGAATCTGTTGTTGCAAGGCCTTCACTTCCGCTTCAAGGCTGGCGATCCGGGCGTCATCGGCCCCTCCCGACCGGGCTGCTTCCAGCTCGGCCCGCTTTTGGGCAAGCTGAGCCTTGGCACGGGCCAGTTCTGCCTGACGGTCATAGGCAATCATCCGCAACTGGTTGGTCTGGGCAGCATAAGTGCCGTTTTTCAGATTGCCTCTGGCGCACCAGTAATTGTCATAGCGGGCGTCCCCGGTGCAGGTGCTCTGGCAGGCGGAGAGCAGAGGTGCCGCCGCCAACAGGCAGAGAGCGGTGATCGCTGTCGATGTGATGGTCTTTGCCATTGGGAATTGTCTCCAAATCTATGGAGCGGCCCGACATCCACCGGGCACGCATCCATCTGGTTAATGACTAATTGAAGGCGAGGTCGAGATCGTCCGGCACACGGGAATAGGCGGTTTGCAGGGCGTCACGTTGCTTGGTCAGCGCTGCCTTTTGTGCTTTGAGCTTGGCGATCTGCGCATCGACCTTAAGCTTTTTGTTCTTTTTGACCGCCTCCAGATCGCTGATGTCGCGATCAACATTGTCAACCTGATCGTTGATGATGCGCATATTCTCACGCGCACTGAGCATCTGATTGCGATAGGTGTCCCGATCGAGGGTGCCCGCCTGATAGCTGGCATTCATCTGCGGGATCCGCTGGTTGGCATTGGCCGTCAGCTTGGCGGTCATGTTGGCCATGCTGCGATAATAGGCAATGCTCTTTTCAGTCGCTGCGATGATCGACTTCAGTTCATCCTGCTCGGCCGAGACTTCACGGGTTTCCTTGTTGACCTTGCTGGCATCCACACCGCCCATGACACCACCGGCCAAGGCTCCAAGGCCAGCCCCACGCAGCATCGAGCGTTTGTCGCCACCCGAAAGAATGAGGCCAAGACCACCACCAACGGCAGCCCCGATCAGCGCGCCGGTTGCCACGCCCTGCACGACCCGCTTGTGCTCGGTCTGTTTCTGACGCAAGGCAATTTCTGTCGGCGTGAGATGCTCATTCGGTTGTTTGGTGGCAATGCAGCCGGAAATCGTCACGGAAAGGGCCAGCATGGTTGCCAGCATCCGGAATTTTAGTTTAACCATACCCAATATCCTCAAGGTCGCTTGTTTGTAGAAATCGAAAAATCAATGAATTAGGAGCCTCACAGACCGCTTTCCTCCGGGATCGGATTGATGAAATGCAGCAGGTTGCTTCGGTTGCGTCGCTGCCTGAATTTGCGGATCGAAATCTGGAGCTGCTCGACAAAGCGCTTCATGTTTTCGTCGCCACGCTCCATAAGCGAACGCTTGACGATGCTTGCCTGTCGCTCCAATTCCTCATCGCTATAAGCGGACAAAGTGTCGACGGTTTCGAAATAGGCGTCTTCGATCAGTGTGAAATGGCCAAACTCGGCCCGGATTTTTGGGGGATAGAAATCCATACCGACCTTGGTTTCCTTGGCCTGCTGATAGCCTGCTTTCAGGCTCTTGATCGCCCGAGCACTGAGATAGACCTCCATCGCCTGCAGCCCACCGCTGGACAAGGTCACTCGCAGATTGCGCGCCTTGAGCGCATTGCGCCGGGTGAATTCCTGCTGAAGCTGATTTTGCAGCTGATCGATTTTTGCCCGCAATTCCTCATTCTCGACCTGACTGGCCATATCCGCCATTTGCTGCAAGGGCTGGTCATTGGCGTCGCCTTCCACCTGTCGCTGGGCTTCTTCAAAGGCGGATTCCAGGCGCGGCACCTGATCCACATCACGCGGCATGGAGGAGGTACCGACCATGATGCGAAAGCCCATGGTCCGGCGTTTAAACTCGCCTTTCAGCTCGGCGGAAAAGAAGGGATGTTCGTCGCGGCGGGCGGAATTGATCAGGTCGGGCTGGTCCTTGAAAGAGCCGCCACGGGTAACATATCCCCCAATCGCCCCATGGACCCGATCTGGTCGGCGCATACGGAAGGGCTCCAGCACGATTTCTTCGGCATTGCCATAGACGTCATAGAGACCCGCCGGGTTCGGCTTCTTCTTGCCGATCAGTTTGGGTTTGCCACCAGACGATGTCGCGCCATTGTACCAGGCATAATCATCCATGGTGCCATCTGAAAAGAAGAGCGGTTCATTGCGCTGGGCCGAAGACACCTTGCTGCCGCCACGGGCCGCATATTCCCATTCCACCTCGGTGGGAAGGCGGACGAAGCCATTTTCCGCGCCGATCTGGACCAGCAGCGGCATCATGCTTTCTTCGTTGCCATAGAGCCAGCCATTGAGTTTGCGGGTGAAATCGACCGCATCATACCAACTGACATTGGTCACGGGTTGATTGAGCTTGCGGGACATCCGCCTTGGGCACGCATCCGGCCCCTTGGTCACCGCCTCATACTGGCCAAGGGTCACTTCATAGGCGCCAATCAGATAGTAGCGCTGATTGGCCACCACATCGTTCAGCGTACCGGCAATATAATCGGTGTGATCTTCCTCAATATAGCCACGGGTCCGCCCCGCATCGCGGCCCAAAGTGACACGCTGATCGCTCAAGGGACCTGCGGCAGAGTCCAGATCTTCGGTCACAGTGACGATTTTGCGCAATGCGATCTTGCCGCCACAGGGAATGGGCAGGAACAGCATATCCTCGCCGCCAGCGGGATTGTAATATTTCGGATCCCACGTTTCTTGCGCCTTTGCCTCGATATCGGGTGCCAAGAAGGCACTCAAGCTGGCCATCAGACCGATGGCAATGCATTTGTTGAAATCACTGATCACGGAACAGGTCCCCCGGTCTGATTTTGGATGATTGAAAAGCAATGAAGGAGGCAAGCAGCAACTGAAGGCAGAGCACCACCCCATTCAGCAGGGCGAGATGATCCATCGGCAGCACGAATATGTCGCCGCGCCGATCGAGAAATAACCGGAATTGCTGATTGCCCAGCGCCATGGCAGCCAGCGCTAGGGCATTGGCGACGAGCAGGCCACCCAAGGCGTTGAACAGGCCGATAAATATGAAATAAAGCCCAGTGCCCGGCTGCTTCTGGCCCATCAGGCCTAGCAAGGCGATATGGGACTTCAATCGCTCGAGCTGCACGACCATGAAGGACCAGATCGACAGAACAAGGCCGATCAAGAGGATGACGGCGAGGGCGATGACGATCCAGCTGAGGATCCGGTCAAGGCGACGGATGGCTTCGATGCGCTGGGCGTTGCTCTCAACACTGAAGCCCAGACCGCGCATTTGGGCGGCGAGGTCGACCACAGCCTCAATGTCCCGCGCATAGAGCCTGAGGCCGGAATGGACATTTGGACGGGTCAATGGGTCCCGGCCTGTCTCACCACGACGGGGCACCGCATAGCCATCCAAAAAGGCTTCGACATCAGCGATGATCGACGGCGCGACAAAGACCCAGTTGCCTGAGATTCCTTCTATTGAGGTAATCCCCACCACCGTCAACGGGATGCGCATATGTTCGCTTTGATTGCGCCGGCTGTTGGCAATCTGGAAGGCGTCGCCAGCCTTCAGTCCCATCTTGTCGGCAAGGCCCGACGAGAGAATCGCGTCGCCCTCTTTCTGCAATGCCAAACCATCGGGGATCAGAGGGTCACCAACGCCTGTTGGCATAAGGGAGACAGGGGTGCGGTTGCGCCCTGTTGGCTCGCTGGCGAAGGCGCGGCTGGCCAGATAGCGTGCCCTCGGCATGGCAAAGCCAACGCCTTCAAGGCTGGCAATCCGCGACATGACATCAGGGGTGATGCTGTAATCCCCCTTGACCCGGATTTCGAGGCTGGCGGGCGAGGAGCGCAACTCATCCATCATCGACTGGATGAAGCCGACCTTCATGGACCACAAAACCAGCATCGGCAGCAGCACCGAGACAAGGGCGACCATTGCGGCAATGTTGGGGCGCGGCGTTCTGAGAAAACTCTTCAAGGCAAGGTCGAATGCAATCATGAGCGCCGCCTGCCCTGTTGCTTCTGGCGAGCTTCCAGCTCACCGATCAGATGGGTCGGGTCGGGGCGGCTGGTATTCAGGTGGCAGAAATCAAAGCCCGCGCGTTCGGCCAATGCCCAGTCATGGGTGATCATGATCAGAGCTGCCCGGCTCTGTCTGGCTGCCCAGTCGATGGCTTCCAGACAATCCCAAGCGGTTTCGGGGTCAAGCGCGCCGGTGGGCTCATCGCAGAGGATGACGCTGGGGCGATGACAAAGGGCGCGCGCGATGGCGGTGCGCTGCTTCTGGCCTTGGGAAATCTCCCCCGGCAATGCGGATGCGATGGAGGCAATGCCGAGGCGATCGAGCAGTTCGCCAATAAAGGCCGGATTTGGCTTCTTCGACAGTCTCTGTTGCAGAGTGATGTTTTCCAACACCGAGAGGAACGGGAAGAGCGGACTTTTCTGCATCACATAGCCGAAATGGGCCGCCCGCAGGGCCGCACTCTTGCGTCTGTTGCGCGCCATTGGCCGCAGATCGATCGGCTCACCGCCCAGATCCAAAGTGAAATGGGCGCAGAGATCCACCGGGCTGGCCAATGCCAGAATGTCCATGGCCGTTGTCTTGCCCGAGCCGGTCTGGCCGACAATCGCCACCTTTTCCCCGCCAGAGACGGAGAAGGCGGGAATGCGCAGCTCAAACCGGCGATCCGGGTCGCTCAACAACTTGCGGGCCATGGACAATTCCAGTTTGATCATGGCATGCGGTCCAGCGAAATGGTGGTGACATATTCCCCTGCGGCGGCATCCAGATGCAAAGCCACCCATTTGTCCGGATTGTCATGCACCCGCTGATAATAGCGCAGCTTTGATTCCAGACTGTTCATCAGGTCGCGCTGCTCAGGCCCGCTCAAGGTCACCCAGTCGCTCATGGTCATGGCCGTGGTCTGGCTTTTGTAGGGCAAGTCTTCCAGATACTCTGCGATGGCATCCCCCAGCTTTTGCTCCTCGCGGACCTGATTGGGATCATTGGAGGCTTGCAAGGCCAGATCCTGAATGTCCTGGAAGAAGGCATTGGCATCGATGATGCCGCCAGGGCGGTTGGCGCGCTCGACGATGGCCTCGAGGTTGCCCGCCATGGTCGAAAGCTGGTTTTTGGTCAGCATCAGGCGAATGTCGAGCGCCTGTCGGCCATAGGCCCCGAAGGCATGATCGATGGTCCATGCCTTGTAAAAGATCGGGGCTTCGTCTCCTTCACGATTGCCGCGAAATTCCAGTTGGAAGGCGCGCGCCGCCCGCTGCAAATTGGCCTCGGTCGAATTGTCCGCCTCGTCGGGGGCCGCAATTTCCTTGTCTTCGCGGATCGCCTCGGAAGTCGCAATGATCTTCTGCGCAAAGGTGCCGACCGATGCGCCAAAGGCCCCGACATCGCCGTCCCTGATGTCGGTATAGAGATCATTGACCGAGCCCACCAGGCGCGAGGCGGTGCGGTAACGGGCCTCGGCAGATTGGTGATCCTTGTGGCCAGCGGCGGTTTTCAGATGCATGACCAGCAGACGGATTTGATCATCGGCGAGGTCGCCCGCCAGTTCGGGAATATCGAGCGCATCGATATAATTGTCGCCCTCGCCGGGGGCGCGTGGACCGGCATCGGTGACAAGGATGATGTATTTGGCGGAATATGGCTTCCAGTCGAAGGCGCTTTTGGCATAAGCGATGCCACCGATGGAATCCTCACGGAATCCTTGGGTCGGCACCCGGGCGACATCCATCTGGTCGATGGCCGTGAGGAAATCCTCAACACTGGAATTGGTGGTCAACGGCAGCAGGGCCTTGACGTGATAGCCGATGCCCGGATTGGTCATTTCGGACTGGCGAAAGCCAACCAGCCCGAAGGACACCTTGCCGGAAAGCTCGGAATTTTCGATCTCGACGCTGATCTGCTCGATCACTTCCTTGGTCTGGCGAATATAGGGGCGCATTGAGGTGGTGGTATCGATGACAAAGACGATACCGGCATGGAAATCCTGCTCGACCCGTTTGGGCTGTTGCTTGGTGATTGAGGCGACCTCAAGCAGATTGCCTTCATTGTCGTCCGGGAAATAGGAGCTCTCATGGTCGAGAATCGGCAGCAGGTAGAAGTTGCTGGTGTCATTGATGGCATTTTCCGGCTCCATCGCAATGACATTGGCGCTGTCGGCAAAAGCCTCCGGGTTGGCTGTGGCGTCGAGTTCTTCCGAGAGTGTGTCAATTGTCTCATAGAAGACATGGCGCACGCGCCCGGCGGCAGCCCGATTGTTGAAGGCAACGACGATGGATTGTTTCCAGTCGACGACCTTCTCCGTTTCGATCCAGCCCTTGGCCCCTCCATGGCTGTTGACACCGACCTCGGTGAAGCCATTTTCCTCGCCATAGACATAATAGACGGCAAAAGCGGGCACCTTTGGATTGATCACCCGGGCAGTCCGGCCCGGTTTGGCGTAGAGCTTGCCACCGGGCTTGGTGACAATCCGCCGGAACAGCGTCTTTTTGCCGGGCATCAACATGGCCTGACGGTCTTGTTGCTGGGCATATGCTTTGGATACCCCGTGGCCCATTGGCAGACTGACCCCTGTGGCCAGCAGGATGGCGGCCATCAGAGCCAATTTGGAGAAAAGGCTTTTTGCTCTATGCATTGTCTCGCTCCGGATCGGTCAATAATCAGTTGCAATAGTCGTCGATGGCGATACGCGCCTCGGCATTTTCGAAATAGGTCGGCTTGAGATGCGCGCAGAGACTCTCAATGTTGCGGCTGGCGGTTGCATCCCCCGCCTCGCTTAGACGGCGGTAATATTCGAGTGCCGTTGAAGGATTTTTGACCGCGCTGATGCTGCCGACAGCCGCATCCTTGGTGGGGTCAAACAGGCCTGCATATTCCTGTTGAGCAGGCTTGTGTCCCTTGTCGGCAGACAGGCGCAGGAAGTCCTGTGCGATGTCGACAAGTTCGGCATCATCGCGCGTTTCCCTCGAAGCGCCGTAGAGGGCCTCACCGGACAATTGGCTGTTGCCGAGCATGTCTTGCCAATAGGCCCGGTCGTGCACAGCCGCTGCCGGTGACGGCGTGGCGGGAGGCTGATCATTTTGCGCTGTTTGCGTGTCGGGAGATGCGGTGTCCGACGCAGTGGAAGCATCCGCTTCTTGCACTGGCGGGGTCGCCTCATCGGTCGTGTTTTCAGCCCGTATCGGCTCCTCGGCAGGGGTCTGCGTTGGTTCCTCGGTTGGCTCGTTTGCCGGTTGCTGATCCACGACGGTTTCGGTCTGTTCGGGTTCCCCGGTGATCAGCGCCATCAGTTCATCGGAATAAAGCCAGACCATGGCCCCCATACCGAACCAGATGACCAAGGCGGCGGCGATGGCGGCCCATGTCAACCAGCCTCTGCTGGGAGGTGGTGTAATGACCGGAGCGACGGGCTGTGGTTGCGGGATCGGGTCTTCCGGCTGGAACGGCGCTTTGGGGCCTTCATCTTCTGGCTCCGACGGCAGATCGAGAAGGCTTGCCCCCTTGTTGCTGCGCCCCGAAATCGGAATATCCGGCCAGTAATCCTCAACCTCAATCGCGGCCTCGGGGATGCGCAGGACGATCAGATCGCCATCGCGCAAATAGTCGACAACATCCGGCCCCAGCAGCAAGCGGTCACCTTTTGCCGCCACAGCTTTGATGCCGAAAGGTGTGCCCTGCCAACCCTTTGGTCCCAGATAAAGGTCTTTGCTGGCCTCGCGCTCGATTTCCAGCCGCCAGTCGGGCGCAGCCTCCTGATCGAGACAGAGCCATGCATGGCCCGGGCCATGGTCTTTTTCAGCAGTGAGGAAAGTCATAGTGGATATATTCCCGTTGGCTTTTGCGCTGAGATCAGCTGGACAAGATCTGGAGGATGGTGCCGAGCTTGGCATTCAGGGCTGGATCAATGTCAAAGCTGTCGCCTTTGGCATTGTCCTGCACGGTCTGGTCAAAGGCACAGATCCAGTCGTCGACATAATGGATGGCGAAGGGAGCAGCCTCAGGCCCGATCCCGAGCGCGTTGTAAGTGATCGGTTTGGTGCGGAAGGCGTGACGGCTTTCGGTTTCCGTCTCGACCATGACCCGGTCCTTCTCTGGCAGCATCGACAGGCCGAGATCAGCAATGAAGCCATTGAGAATGCGCTCGGAGGCCAAGGTCGCCTTGTTGAGAAACTCATCGCGCCCATCGACAAAGGCAATCCGCTTGAGCTGCGCTTCGAGGGTGTCGACCAACGCCACCCGGCGGGCCGCCTGCTGGATTTCCTGCGCCACTTCGCGCAAGGAATCGTTGGAGACATGCACAAAGGTCGCAAAGCTCGCATTGTCCGCCCGCTCGAACAGATTGTCGATCATGGCGGCAATTGCGGCCTCGGCAATCAGCCGTTCTCGGGTCTTGCGTGTCGAGGAAACGGAGGCTGCTGCGCTCTGTGTGGGGGATGCGTCCGGGGCAGCACGCTGGGAGCCGAGTTTGGGCCGGCTGCGGATGGCACGCGGCGCAGCGACGACCGGGGCAGCAGGGGCCGCAGTCGGGCTGTCCTTGTGGCCGTCGGTGGTCTGGTTGAAGCTCGCCTCATGCAGGCGGTCGGACAGACTGGCCGTTGGCAACATGAATCCACGCAACAAGGAGCCAAAGCGGGCTAGTGAGTCGCAAAGATACAGCTCATCAATGACGATCTGCGCCACGCTCAAGCGGGCCTCCAGACGGGCATCCATGTCCGAGCTGACATGATAGGGCGACAGGCGCTCATAAAGCCGTTGCTTGAGCTTTTTGAGGCGGAAACGGATCTGCTTTTCTTTGATGCCCGGATTGCAAACCGGCGCCAGATTGCGCGCAATGAAAGACGCACCGCCGTCATTCAGCCGCATCATTTCATCAAAGGCCTGTTCGGGATCCTTGAAATGCTCCCGTGCGGATGGCACTCCGGCAAAGGAGGATTTGAGCTCATCAAGGAACGCCTCTTCCGAGCTGCGCACGCCTGCTTCCCGATCACCTTCAATATCGAAGATTTCACCATTCAGGATGTTGGGATTGCGCATCAGGTAGCAATTGTTGAAGGGCTGGCCCGAAGTCCAGTTTTTCACCCAACTGTCGGCACTGTTGCCGTAGGACTGGATCAGCGGATTATCGATTGCCCCCTCAAGACGACTTTCAAAACCGAAGGAGGCATCGCTGGTCTTTTTCTTGAAATGCAAATCGAACTTGGTGAACACGAAGAAGAGCAACTCTTCCTTGCCGACCCGGTCTTCCGGTTTGGGACCATGGGTCGCGGTGATCCATTTGGCCACCACCTGTGGCAACTGATCGACATCGAGATTGTTGGGCTGGGCACAGAGCAGCATCGAGGTGATTTCCTGCTCTTCCACATAGCGCTGGAACAGATATTCCACCTTGCCGCGCAGGATCAGGGTCTGCAGGGTCTTGTCAGGATTTTGCTCGAGATATTTAGCGATGCCGGTTTTGCCTTCCGGCTCGTCATCACCGTCAAAATCGGCCGCTTTCAGGCCGCGGCTGCGATAACCGGGGAAATCGAGCAGATCCGTGTGATCAAAGAAATCCCACGGCTTGTCCCGGATGGTGATCCAGATTTCCGCCGTCAGAGCCGCCACTGTCGAGCGGGGCAACCGGGCGGAGCTGCCCGTTCTGTTGCGCACCTCGATCTGTTCAGATGTGCCATCGGACAGACCGCTCAAACCAGCCACGGTGATGATGCTGGTGATATCCGGATTGGTGGCATCAATCGCATCGAGCGGCACGAAAGCGTCCTTGGGGAAGTCCAGACTGCCAAGCGCTGTGACCATATCGCGATAGAGTTTGGTGATGATCGGCTCGCGGCCCCACAGGATCGAGAAAAAGTCACCCAGATCCTCAATCGACAAACGGGTACAAAGCTCGCCTGCGGCCTTCCAGAAGGCATCAAGCTTGGCGGTCAGAGGCGCATCGGGCAGATACTTTTTGAAATAGTCCTCCAGATCCCAGACATCTTCCAGCCGCAGCCCATTGGCCACGTCCTGCCCGGCCTTTTCGCGGAAAGGGGCGATATGGCTAGCGATCTCGTCGCGTTCGGGTACCTCTCTGGGGCGTCCGTCGAGCTGGTAGGCATTGGCGATGATCTTGATGATGTCTGCATGGCTGAGCCAACGCAGGCAGACCGGATAGCCTGCGGGACTTGTTTCCTTGCGGATGGTGAAGCGGGTGACAAGGCCGGTGGATTCCCCTTCCTTGTCGATATTGATCTTTTTGATATAGCTTACGGGCTCGTCCACCCCGTCAAACATGGCAAACAGGTCGTCATCCTTGCGAGCGAGCACCGAAATCAGATGGGACTTACCAACCTGACTGGCGCCGAACACGGCCACAGCCATAGGACGCTGGGCGGCTTCCTCCAACCGCAACGCTTCGACCTTGCCACGCTTGAGTTCCTTGTCGACCGAATTGATCGCCTCGCCGATGCGCTTGGTGTTATCCGCGTGCCCAACCCAGCCGATGGCGTCCTGCACCTGAGTGGCGACTGATTGCGTTTCTTCGATAAGCTGTTGATTGACAATCATTTTATTACTCGCCTACTTGCAGGATGCCGGAATCAAGCCAATGGTCGCCCTGTTCCAGTGGGAAAGTGCGGAAGGTCATCATGACCGAACGATCGACCGGGCTGCCGACCGGGTCCATCGCCTCCTCGATGCGGAGATCTTCCTTGGTTGCCTCATGCTTCATCAGGCTGACGGCCTGTTCGTTCGGCAGGTCCTGTTCTTCAAGATCCTCCACCTCGTCGCGGCTCAACTGGACATCAATCGGCCGGGCCAGATTGGCGTCGGTGATACGGACGTGATAAAGGGGTGCCGTGACCCATCGCTCATAGGGCAATTGGCGATAGCCGATCAGGCTTTCCGAATAGAGATTGAAGTTATGATCTCTTTCCTCGCCGCCCGGCTCGTCGTCTTCCTTGGCAAACAGGACATTCTTGTCATAGAGCTTGCCGCCCTGCTCCAGCACGCCGATATAATGGGTGGTCGAGCGAGCCTGCAGCATGTTGGTGTAGAGCATGAAGTTGGTCAGGCTGCGTTCCGCCAGAGCACAGAGCACGCCACCGACGACAACGCAGGATTTGGGATCACCGATTTCGGTGTTTCCGCGAGAGCGGAACGGGTACCAGTTGCCCGCACGATAATGGCCCATCGAGAGCAACCTGTCGGGCGCGATGAACAAGCGGTTGAGGAGATTTTCCTGCACGGCGGCCAGCTTGGACGGGCGACCCGACAGAAGCACATAGTCACAGTCAAAATGCGCCAATGCTTCGGCGACGGTGCTGAAGACCGGTTCCATCGTCTCGTCGATGGCCTTGGCGACTTGCGTGAAGTCCACCGGCACGGTCATCGACATGATGTCAAAGGCGTCTTCATGGCCTTGCGCAAAGGCCGATTGCAGATATTGCAGCACCGATGGCGACACGGAGAGGGACTCGCGCACCAATTCGGCGACCGTCGCGGAATGCACCGCTTCATAGCGATCCTCGCCGGACGCCTCATAGCGCTCCATAATGCCAAGGGCAGCTGGAACCAACACCTGCTGGACATATTGCCGGCGAGCATGTTTTTGCTGTTCGCTCATATTGGCGCGATCACCATTGAACAGATCGCTCAAACGGGTGCGGGCTTCCCTTGCACCATGATCGATCAGCGCCCGTTCAATCACCGGCATCAGACAGCGTTCGATGATCGCCTTGGTGATGTCGTCACCGGCAATCCGCACACATTCGCGGAAGGTCTGGACGGGGAGAATGGCCCGGTCTTCCTTCTGGAAAAAGGTGGTGATCATCAGGTCGGTGGTGCCACCGCCAATGTCGAGACAGGCGACGCGCAAGGATGGCTCTGACGGCGTGCCGGGCGTTGGCAGCTCGTCTGCCTCGAAGCGCGGACGCGGCTTGCCGGTCATTTCGAAAAATTCCTGAATATGTCCCCGGAAGCGGCGGCTGGCCTCCCCATAGAGCCAGACAAACTGGACGCAGCTGGCTTCATCCCAGGAGACATGCACTGAAGGCTTGTGAACACCCGGAGGCTGATTGCCCTCCCATTCGAAGATGTCCCAGAGCAACTGCACCGCGCTTTCGGCGCGCGCCTTCATGATCCGTTGTTCCTGAATGGGCAAGGCGGTCGGCAGGGTCAGGATGATGCGATTGAGCTTTCGAGGCGCTTCGCTTTGGCGACGCTCCGCCCGGACCGCCGGGTCATTGATCATCACCCAGGCCTGATAGACGATTTCCGACAGCATGAAGCCGTAGAAGGCTGAGCGCGAATAGCTCAGTTTGGTGCTGGGGCGGGTAAAATCGGCCTTTTTGGTGCCGGGATAGAGCGAGGCATAGAGCCGCATATCATCCTGTACATGGGAAAGGACATCGCCATTGGGGTTCAGGCGCCGCCGGGCGATACGCCCGATCCATGGCATGCCTTCATCGATGCCATAATCGGAATGGGGGAAGCGCCAGAACTGGTTGGCGGCAGCCACATCCCACAAATACCGTTTTGGGGCCGACATGCCGATGATCGAACCAGACCCCGGCTCCTTTTGCTTGATGCGCATGGCCTCCGGCCCGACACGCACGAGGGTCGGCCAGAGAAAGGCATCGCCGCGGGTCGATTGGCGGGAGAGATTTTCCGGACCGAAATCAGCTTGCGACAGAGTGACGTGGCTTTCGAACGGCTCGTCATAGGTGATCCATGGCTGTTGCAGATCACGCAGCTTGAGCACCAGCGAATTGTTAAGCTCGACAGCATCCTCATTGGGATAATTTTCGATCAGCATGCCACAGGTGCGCGAATTGCCGACATCGAGCACCAGATCGACCTCGACGGGGCGGATGGTCTTGTCGTCGGACACCGTGTCAACGAAACGGACGGGTTCTGGCACGACCAACTTGTCGATTATCTGGATCAGGGTGATCCAGCGAGCGATATGTTCAAGAAACCGCTCACGCTCCCGGCGCTTGCCTTTGCTCTTTTTCTCGAGGAAGGATTCGAACAATTCCTCGATCCAGTTCGCCACCCAGATCTGGTAGTCGCGAACGGTGTCATCCTGAGCATTTGTTTGCGGGTTGGAGAGAAACCACGCGATCTTGCTCATGGAGGAGACAAAGTGGAACTCCTGCGCCTTGCGCACATCAGAGCGACGCGGGGCGACATAGGGACTGGCTTCGCTTGCGGCCTCGTCACGGCCTTCGCCCGCCTCGTCGTCATCGTCTTCATCAAGATCAAGAGCCGTGTCAAAGGCGAAAATCACCTTGTACCAGAGACCATCTTCCGTGCTCTTCTCGCTGTCGGAAACGATCATGGCGCGCGCCCAGTTGCTTGGCCCAAGTGCAAAATTCAACGCCCCATCGGCAGTGCGGGCTTCAGTGCGCCGCAAATAGGGAACGGGGAACCACTTGCCCAAAAAGGGCTCCAATGCAGCGGTTTTGGAAATGCCATAGCCGATGTCATTGCCCTGTTCTTCATGGGGAGGATCACCGTCGGGATCCTCTTCGTTCCAACCCTGCAGCAAGCGTCGATACGGATCCTCACCGGGGCGGTCAGCTTCGAAAATCCGCTCGATAAAATAGGGTTTGAAGGCGGTCAGCTGGCTCAGATCAAGCTCGCGGGTGACAAACTGGATGCCGGAGAAGGGAACGAGGGAAATGTTTGCAAGGGTTGTCATTTTGCTGCCTTCTTCGGATTTCGGTTTGCGGAGCCGACTGGAACGGACTGCTTGACGCTTTGACGCGAGGCGACGCCTTCAATCGTGAACTGAGAGGTGATGTGATCCCCCTGTCGCCGGACAACGCGGATGGTGTAGGGAATGTCTTGCGGTGGCCGCCCCCGATGGCTGTATAGGGTGACGAAGATCGGCAGATCGCCCGGTGGTATGGCGCCCGCGCTTTGCCAGACAATATTTTCAATCGGACGCGGTGTGTTGTTGCGGCCACCATTGGAATCTGTATCCAGCTTTGCACCACAGCCGGACGGGCTGCGGAACCAGACCGCGCCATTGCCGCACTTGATCGCCAGATCAAGATCGGCAAATCCATTCCACGCCAACGAGATCTGCAATGCCCCATTGCCAGCCTGACGTTGGGATAGGCGATCGGAAATCTCGCTATTGTTCAGATCAGCGCCGCTTTGCGGCAGCTCGGCACAATGCTCCTTCTTGAAGGCGGCGGCATTTTCCAGCACCCGCAACTCGCGCTGGAGATCGGCAAAGTTGACAATCGCGGCAGGACGCTGGTTGCAATAGGAAAACCATGGCAGGAAGGAAATGGCACAGGCCATGAAAAGCAAATAGAGGATTGCGGCAATCAGGCCGGCGAGAACGAACCACAAAAGGGCCGTCAGGCAGCGCGACCAGGTATGGCGCGGCTCCTTTTCTTCGTCTCTGGTGCGATTTGTCTGGTCTGGTTCGGTTTGGTCTGCGCCGGTTTCAGGCTGCTCCAGCGGCGCTGTGATCGGCATCTCGGCAGCTTGTGGACCGCGTGGGCGGATCGGGGCACGAACGCCAATTTCGTCATTGCCACTGGACGCATTGGCCAGACGATGCCCCCAACCGACAAGGATGGGGTTGCCCTCATGGGCATAGATATAGGACCGGGAGGGAATGCGGATGGCATTGGCAAGGGCCCGGCCAAAGGCACGGTCGGACGCCTCCTTGCTGGCCGCCAGGCGGTTTGCCAGTCCAACGATATCCCGCGCGATGCGATCGAAACGCCCCAGAACAGCATCTGCGGTTTGTTCATCCAGCGCATCCAGACGGGAGACCGGACCAGATCGGTCGATATACCAATGAATGCGGGTGCCATCGGTGCTGCTTTGTGGTTCGCTGAAAATGGCCGCATGCTCTGGCCCCAGAATTGCGGCCAGATAATCGGTGATGCGTTCGAAATCCCGCTCCTTGCGCCCGCCGATCGGCGCAAGATCGATGGCGGTCGTGGAGGCAATTTGCTGACTTTGCTTCATGTCATTCTGCCGCCTCAGCCTGTCGGGACGGCGGGGCGTTGGCCTCACATGCTGCATCCTGTTGATCGACATTCACGCCCTGTGCGGACAGAAAGGACAGCAGACTGTCGCTCTTGAGCGCGAAGTTGAGACGGACCTGCTGTTCAGAACTGGTTTTGACGAAGGTGTTGACGCCAATCACCCGGCCACATTTATCTGCCAGCGGGCCACCGCTATTGCCCGGCGAAATATCCGCACTATGCAGCACCATCCGATTGCCGGACGGGCTGTCCTGCAGGACGGTGACAATGCCCTGAGTGAGCACCATATCGGGGGCAGCGGTGACCACTCCGGCCAGTAGCTTCAGGAAATGCTCATCGGTCTCCATGAAAATGCTTGGATAGCCCGCCGCATAGATCTGCTGCCCCTTCGAGCCAGATTTGGACAGGGACAGATGATGGGAGAAAGGAGCACCAATCATCCTGACAAGCGCATAATCCTGTTCCCCCAGATTGCTGTTGGCGCTGGTGGCGATAACCTGGCCCTTGCGGGCCCCGCCAAGCGCCTTGTTGACCACAATGACATGACCCTCGTTCGAGGCTTCCACCACATGACGGTTGGTGACAATCAGATCAGGGCCGATGAAAAAGCCGCTGCCGCTGCCCATCTTGCGCGTGCCGTCGCCTGCAACAATCAGCACCGTTGCCTGATCGAGCAACGTAACGACGTCTGTGACCGTCGGTTGAGCAGGCGTGGCTGGATCCACCGGCGTGGCTGGTGCGGTTCCTGACGGCGTCACAGCGGACAAGTCAGGCAAGGGGCGCGGAGCACGGCAAGAGCGATTGGCAAGCTCGGATTTCAGATCCTTGATCCGGTTGCGCAGGGCCGCTTCGGATTGTTCCAAGGCCAGATTGCCGAGCATGGCCTGCGCAGTGCTCTGGTTCGGGAAGACCAGAATGCCCGGTAGGAGCAACAGGAGCAGAAACAGCAATGCGACAATACAGGCAATGAGCACAGGCAACCAGCAACGGGGGGAGCGCCGCGCCGCCTGCGCTTCGGGGAGTGGCGGGGTCGGACGCTGCTGGTCCGCTGCCATCGAAGCGGCCTGCGCCTGTTGATGGGCAGCACCGGCAAAGACTGGCGACACAGGACCGGATGGGGATGCCGGAGATTCGGGATCCTGACTTGCTGCGGACACGGGCGGGATCGCAGTAACTGGGGCTGAGCTGGTGGTGTCAGCCTCAGACCCGTCAGCGTCCGTTTGCCCCTCTGCCCTATGCTCAACGGCGATCAGGTCCGCCACATCGGGAACGTCGACCCCTTCTGGCAGAAACTGTCCCAACCCATGCATCAGGCGATGGGCCAACTTGTCCGTGAATTCCATCGTGCCGCGTGGCACCAATCCCCAGTTGGTCAGGACTGGTTGGCCATTGACCACCATCAGGTCCTGATCAAGAGACAGGATCGGTAACCAACAGAGGATCAGACGAGCACGTGGATCGTTTGAACGGTCAATAGCCGTCATGAGATCCTTGAAAAAACCGCGCAGAAGATTTGCAACCCTGACTTTATCGGTCTGCCCAAGAGCGCCCCAAGGCGTGGCCTGACCCGGCTCAAATCCATACCAAGCACAGGTTGTTATCTCTTCATCACCATCCCGTTTCAAGGATGGCGCCGCAAACAGACGTGCGTAACGCGGCATATGGCCAATCAAAAAGTTCTGGCCATCCTCAAATCCTTCGAGAGCGGAGCGTTGTTGGAAGAAAACCTCTTTTTCTCCCGAATATCTGATACTTTTCAGAAAAAATTGCTGCTCAGTCACAAACGCCCCCAAAAATTCCCTAAACCATTGCGCGCTTGTATTTTCTATTGCAATAAAATTTTAAATTGAATCCCTTAATCATTTTTTTGCCACAATTTGCACCGGCAACACTCGCATTTAGTGTATTTGAAATTTCCGACCTTTACTCGCACAAAAAAATCACGATAATGTCTCACCTATCATAGATTGTAATAGCATTTTCGCCCTCCTCTCTGTAATAGTGCAGATACACCTTTGCAGGGCCGGTTCCAATCGCCCTGCGATCGACCCTCGTCTATCCCGCATGGCTCCTATTCCCAATTGTGTGGCGTTCGAAAGCAGCCCTGCGACTGTCTGTTGCGACCTCCCGTGCTGAAAAGCCAAAACGCAAAATCTCTATCTTTCTGAATTTTCTATATTTTTCCTTTGGGAAACGCGCGTATTTTGCCGGTCTGCATGCCGGGTGTTGAAGCGATCCTCTTGCGTCCAGCACCCACGACCTAGCCCAAAGACCAGTCTTGCCTTTGATGGATTTTGACGGCATGATCGGGGCAGATGGTTCCTGATCGCCTTTCGAGGCTGTCAGGATGAAAAGGGAACATGGTGCGACGTATTGTGCGACAAATCCATGACTGCCCCCGCAACTGTAGGCGGATAGCAATTCCGAGATACCACTGGGCCCCAGCCAAGTCTGGACACTTACCCGGGAAGGTCGGTAACGCGAAGACCCGCAAGTCAGGAGACCTGCCATCTTAACTGCAACTCAACCCGGCCGGGGAGTGCCGGAAGGAGACTGTACATGCTTTGCATTGAAGATGCCTGTATCGTAACCTGTTTCAAAGTGTCCCCGCATTCAAGCGGAAGGACAGCGCCATAGAAACCACGAGACTTTTCGTTTTCTGAATTCAGCGGTTTGTCCGGCTTTTGCCTTTTCAGGCAGGTCACGATGTGTTCCACATATGATCCGTTCGCTCCGATTGCCGGACCGTTCAGCCGCTCACATGGATGATGCAGGCGCCGTGTATGCGTGCCTGTGTGCCTAAGGCACCGGAATCAGGTTGTCAGTCTTGATTTTGGTGAAACGAATGGCCGTTTCCTCTCAATGCCCCCCGCAAGGGCAACACCTGCTCACCTCCAGTTACGGTCGCTCCGATGGCTGGACTGGTGTATTGATAGAAATGGCTTCAAGGCGATCAAGCTGGACCAGTGATTGGTTCCCACTGCGTCAGCATGACACCCGAATGTCATAATCTATTTCCAGCTTGGTCGCCTTCCCCCTCCCCAACCAATCAAAGCAATTGCCCGCTCAGACAACCGTTCGATGGATCGATGGCGTAGAGTTACGCTCGCTCAGCCAGCGCTTTGGTCTGGCACAGCATCGTCAATCTTTGCTTGATAGGTTGGGCTGAGCATGTTTGCACAATCGTCACCAAGGATCAGCGCAGGAGCCCCAAGGAGCCAGTCCGGTCGTTGCCTGCTTGTCCAACGGGAGCGGCGGCAATGGTCAATAGGTTGGTGCCGAGGCGGGATCCATTTCTGCGGCAGCCTCTTCAGCAGCCTTTGGGTCAGTGCGGCCCACCGACCCTTCTGTTTGCCAATGGAGAGGCGGTTCATGGGCATTCAGCGTGGCCAACCGGGGAGGCAGAGGCAGGTAAGCTCCCTTGCAGTTGACCTGCCCGGCGGCAAGCCGCTTGGCAAAGACGGGCACAGCGGCTTTCTGACCCTTGGTGGTGAAGAAGTTGCCCTTGACCTGAATGGTGTTGGCCATGGCCTTGACCAAGTCGTCCACCAACGCCGCATCGGGTTTCTGCGGCCGCTCCCAGAAGCTGTCCAAGGGGCCTGTATGGGTCACCCGGTCCATGTCATAGACCGCATGACCCAGAACCTTGACAGGGCATCCCTGACGAATGGCGTGCATACCCACCGTGCTGTTGATCAGAACGCAGCCCTTGGCATATTTCAACATCAGGGTCAGGTTGCCTCCAATGATGAAATGAACCTGACTCTCGATGCCATTTTCCCTGGCCTTTTTCTTGATATAGGCGCCCCAGCGCTCCCACCCATTGTCGAGTGGATGAGCCTTGAAGACCAGATGTGTTTTTCTCTCTGCCCGACGCGCAAAGGATTCAATGGCTGTGCGAATGGCTTCTTTCTGATGCGAGAAAGGCGCATTGGAACGCAATTGATAGTCACTTTGTAATTGCAGCGAGAAAATGAAAAAGGAATTGCCGTTTCTGGCCAGTCTGGTGACCAACTCTCGCGCCACCCTGTGCCGTTTCTTCTCCAGAAACAGGCCCGGAATGCCGGAAATATACTCAACCAGCGGATTGTAATAGCGATCGGCGCGGTAAAAGGGATAGAGGAAGAAAGAAAAATAGCTAACAAGATTGTAGCTGACTTCGTAGAAAATTTCGCGTGGCTTGGTGTAGGGAAATTTCAGTTGTTGGTCCGGTTCATCACATTGCGCGGCAATGCGCTTGATCTGATCGGGATCATTCGGGAAGTGTGAGAAGGCCGACATGCCTCCGCGCTCGAGCGTGATCCAGTCTGGACGCAGATAGCCGAACTCGTAGCAATAGGTCGCGATCTTGAATTCCCGAGCCACTTTGGCGGCCACCTGATGATAGGGCTTGCGATCCGCATAATAGACGATATCCGTCACCCCATGAGCCACAATGAAGCGGCGCAGATAGGCCTCCCAGCCATCAAAGCGCCCGCGATAGCTGACCGATGGACGCCCGAACCAAAGCAGGCGGTCGCCGAGGCAGAAATTGATTCGCAACGCCTTGTGACCATCCTTTTCCAGACGCGCAGCGATATTGCGCGCGAAGAAGGACGGATGCCCCTGCAAAAACAGGAACACACGACTTCCCTCGGGCTTCGACGCTTGTCTGCTCAAGTTTGTCACAACGTAAACACGTTTCCCGGACCTGCATAAACAGATCCTGTCTGGCTGAACACTGACTTCAATTAGTCAAAACGATTGACGGTGCCGGCAACATTGCCAATAGAGCCCGTCGCCTGACGAAGCAAACCCAACACCTTGCCAATTTCAACACTGCGTGCATTGGATACAAAGACGGAATCCTTGTCTTTCAAATGGAAAGACTGAGCATAAAAGTAGGATTTCGCATGCTTCATGTTAATGCGATAGATAGTCGGGACTTTGCCCAAACGAATTTTATTATAAGAAATATTGAGTGCATCCAGAATGGCTGGACTTTCATAGCGGAACACGAAGACGCCGGTCGCATCAGCGCGCTCATCCTGCAGGCCACCGGCTGCTGCGATGGCTTCCAGCGCTGAAATGGTTGCGGCATCAAACGTATAGACAGACGGTTTCTTGACGGCGCCGAGCACCGTATATCGCTGCGGGTCATGGGACAGATAAATGCGGTCCCCACGCGAAACGTAAATATTCTCGTTTGGCTGCTCGATGACGGTCTTCATCAACTGCACGCCCTGTTTCTTGCCTCGCTGCAGAGTGACAAAGGTCTCACGGGCCGCATATTTGGCGCCGCCTGCCAGAGCCACAACATCAAGGAGCCGAGCCCCTTTGGTCGGCAGTGGATAGAGACCGGGCTTGGCAACATCGCCATTGAGAGTGACAACGTTGTTCTCGTTGCGCACCACATTGACCAACGCCTGTGGCTGGATAGCCTTGCCTTCGAGGCTGGCAACCACCAGATCCTGAATCTGGACAGGCGTCTTGCCCTTCACCTTGATGGCTCCCGTATAGGGCAGTGAAATCTCGCCACCGCGGTCAACAACGATTTTTGGGAACTGAACGCTGTTACCGGCTTCGCCCGAGAACAGCCCGCCATTGTCAGCCTCGAACACGGTCACAGAGAGAACGTCACCGACGCCAACAGTCGAGATGGGAGTGTAGTTGCGTGTCTTGCGGAACCGACTTCCCAGACCAACCGGGTTGAACCCATTCAGGCCGTCGACAATGTCAGCATCCACATCCACGATCAGATAATCGTTTTGAACACTTTGCTTCTCGATCTCGATCGACAGTGGCCCTTCTCTGGGCGTCACCGCACATCCCGACAATGCGAGAGAAAGAAGAAAAACGGCTATCGTTCTGAACATATACATCACTCGTTGTTCTGCCCTTGGCATGGACGATAGAGATTCATGCAACCCCTGGGTAACTATCACGTCTATTTTTGGTTGTACAGCTTGATTTCTACAACCATCACCAACATTTGGGAACTTTGTTATCAGTATTGAGATTATATTAAATTAACTTAACGGTTGATTAATGATTGTCTATAAGGGACAGACACAATCTTCGATCTTACAACGTTTAATCAGCCAGTTTCACACATATGGACAATAACAACTAAATCCAACAAATCCGCTATGGCCAAAACTGCAGCTTTCTGCTGTTTCTTGATGTCAAAGGCCCGTCTTTTTTCTTGTGGTCACAGGCCCATCTTATATATGACCCTCGCGGCAGAAAGTCGCACACTCTCGCCAAAATCGCAAGACTTTCCCTTCTGCAATTTCGTCAACGACAAGACCGTATCCTCACAACTGGACGCTTCTGTGGTTCCCGGCAGGACATAACGCGGGTAGGCGCAGAGAGTCAAATAAATCAGTTCGTCGAGCCCCCTTCTACGCGTTCGTCTTGCACAGGATGTGTGATCCTCGGTCACCCCCCAACCGCTATAGAAAGGGAGACCATGGACAACGACCGGCTTGTTGCGCAGTAGCGCCTCAAACCCGGTCAGGGATGAAATGGTTTCGACCCGGTCGCTTTGCGTGATGAGGGACAGAATATTTCCATCAGACACCACTAGATCAGCCAAGTGTGACAGTTGTTGCTTGCTCAGCGCCCCGTTACGCAGGCCGGATTGCACATCCGGGTGGGGTTTGAACAAAATGAAGGCGTCGGGATTGTCACGCCTGACGCGTTCCAGCAGCAGAAGATTCGGATTGGCCCCTGCCACGAGTTCCAGACTTTGGCTTTGAGTGGTCAGAATGGAAGCGTCATCGCTGACCTGACCGGGAACGAGAATCACCTCCCGGTCCGCTGGCAGATCGAGATCATGTTGGCTGTCAGCATCAAGATTATACTTGCTGACCGCGCCCTCCACCAGCAGACGCTGTATTTCAGCCCCTCGGGCTTTTTCTGCCGGGCTGACCTCCTGATGTTCGAGCATCCATTCCAGATCGCTCGGGCCGGACGGGTCATAATAGATGCCTTGTGCATCAAAGATCAGCGAGGCGGCCGGCACGAAAGCGGCCCCCAGGCCAACCGAACGGATAAAGCCATCTTCGATCAGGATGAGGGGAATGGCTGCGTCGTGACAGGCTTGGCGCTGGCTGGCGCTCAGGCGCGTTGCCCAGGCAAACAGGCTGGCTTCGTGCTTTCTGGCAAGTGTCAGGGCGGCGTTAAAAGAGCGCGCGAAAATCGGCTCTCCGGGCAGGTCGCTGAGCATGCCGCGCAGGGCCTTGCGGTTCCAGCGCATGAGACCGTAAATGACGGCGGGACGATGCTGCCAACTGGAATCAAGCGCCATCAGTCCTTGCTTTCCGCTTTTAGGTCAGCGTGTGGTGAGCGCACCTGATAGCGATAGGGTTTCAAGGCCAGCCGCCGCAAGGGGTCAGGCAGCCAATTGGTGAGCCAGATCAGCCATGCGATGGAAAGTGGAAAAGCAATCTGGCGCTTTTTCTGAGCCAATCCACGATGAATGATGGTGGCGGCTTTTTCCGCTGACATCAGACCAGGCAACAGACCTTGATGCCCTTCTGTCTGAGCTGTGTCGATATGACCGGGCTGAATGTCAGTGACATGGATCCCTGCTTCGGCAAGGTCGTCGGCCATGGCTTTGGCCCAAGCGGATAGGCCCGCCTTGCTGGCACTATAGGCCGGGCTGTCGGGCTGGGGCTGTCGGGCAGCAAGGGAACTGACCACGGCAATATGGCCGCGGCCTGCCTTTCTCATCTCTTCAGCAATGGGTGTCAGAAGGGCAATGTTGGCTGTGAGATTGACATTGATCTGATGGACTTGCGCATCCACCCCCTCCAGCTTTGCAAAAGAGCTGCGCCCGGCAAAAACACCGGCATTGGCGATCACCAGCGACAGTCCCCCTGCTCCAAGGTCCAGTCGGCGTCGCGCGACATGAAAGGCATCGACACTGTCCGGATCGTCCAGATCCAGCACCAGTGGCGAGATTTGAGCGCCTTGATCGCGGCAGACCCTGGATATGTCGGACAGAGCCTTCAAGGAACGCGCGGTCAGGATCAGGCGCTGTCCCGGAGTGGCATAGCGTGTGGCCAAAGCAGCCCCAAGGCCCCGGCTGGCACCGGTGATCAAAATACCCCCCATCTCCATCTCAGCCATCCTCGCTGTGATCGGCGAGTGACGCAAGCAGGGAGAAGCCCTCCGCCTCAAGCTTGCGCAGTTCTTCGGCAGTGATATCGATGGCTGTTTGCAATTGCTGTTCGCTATGCTCGGCAGTGATGAAGAAACGCAGCCGCGCCTCGTTCATTGGCACCGCTGGATAGGTGATGGGGAAGGCATAAACTCCGCGCTCGAGCAAAATGTTGCTGAGCTTCACCGCGCGCAGACTGTCACCGACAATCACCGGAATCACGCAGAAGCCCGCGCTCAAGCCCGTATCAAGTCCGGCTTGTTCAGCATGCTTGAGGAAATAACGGCCGTTGGATTGCAGCTTTTGTACCCGCCATGGCTCCTGCTGCATCAGATTGAGGCCCGTTCTGGCGGCCACCGCCAGTGGCGCAGGCAGCCCAACGCTATACATGAAGCCGGACGCGAAAAATTTCAGGATGTCGATCAGCGCCTGAGAACCGCAGATATAGCCACCGCAGCCACTGAGCGTCTTGCTCATGGTGCCCATCCAGATATCGACTTTGCGCGGATCGATGGATTGCTGCTCAAACAGCCCTTTGCCTGTGGCACCGAGTGTGCCGAGCGAATGGGCTTCATCAACCATCAACCAGGCTTCATGGCGCTCCTTGATCTCGATGGCACGCGCCAGATCCGGCATGTCACCATCCATCGAATAGAGACCTTCGATGATGATCAGCACATGGTCATGCCGATTACGCTCCTCTGACAAGATGCGATCCAGATCATCGAAATCATTGTGCTTGAAAGTCTTGCGGGTCGCCCCGGACAGTTTGCAGCCGGTCACGACCGAATTGTGGCTGAACCCATCATAAATCACCAGATCGGAGCTGCCCAGCAGATCGCCGATGGTCGAGACATTGGTGGCGTGTCCGGAGACAAAGGCCAAAGCGGCTTCACTGTCATAGAGTTGGGCCAGATCAGCCTCGAGCGCACGGTGAAAGGGACGCTCGCCCGAGGTCGGGCGCGAGCCAGACACCGAAGTGCCATAAATGCCAATGGCCTCAATCGCGGCATCCTGAAGTTCCGCTACACCGTTCAGGCCAAGATAGTCATAAGAGGCGAAATTCAGGATCTCTCTGCCATCGATCATGGTGGTTGCCGATGCGCGGCCCTGATGCTCGATGAAATAGGGATCGGTCACACCGAGCATTTTGCCCGCTTCGCGCTGGGTTCGGATTTGCTCATACAGATCGAGCCGCTTGAAATCGGTGCGATCAGGGTCGGACGAGGCGGCGGGCTGACGCGCAGGGGCCGACGCCGGTTTGGCCCTGGTTGCCATTGCGCGGGACGCATTCAATATGGCGTCCCGATCAATCCTAGTCTTGCTCATTAAACCATCCAGTCCCAAATTGGCTTGCCTGTCTCAGGCAATGGGGAGCCACTTCCCAGCCTAGCATGAAAGAGCCGGCGCTCCGAACGGGCCCTTCATTAAACCAACCCGATTATCAGGTTGCCTTGCGCAAGGCGACCAGTTCTTCCTTGCTTTCTTGGACATCGACCCCCTTGCCCACATGCTGCTGCAACAAGGTGGCCTGTATGCTGGCAGCTTCGTTTGCGGCACCTTTGCGAACACGCTGGACAATACTGGCGGCAATATCCTCAATGGTCGTGCCATCAGAAATCGCACCCATGGGGATTTCGATGTCGAGTTTCTGCTGTGCGGCCGAGCGCAGCTCCATGCCCATCAGGCTGTCCATACCGATATCGCTGAGCGACCGGTTGCGCTGGATTTCCTCAACCGGCATGCGGAAGATCTCGGCCACTTCGCTGGCCAACAGCTTGGCGATCGCATCACGGGCGGCGACATCGTCCAGCCCGTCAATCAAAGCTGCGATGTCAATCGACTGCCGGTCACGACTCATGGACTGTTCGGCTTCACGCGCCAGCAACTGATAAGCCGGATGCTTGATGAGGGCAAGATTGTCCTTGGCATAGCTCCAGTCCATTGGCGCCAGCGTCACACTGGCAGGCATGTCTGCCCCACATTTGCCCACCAGCTCGGCCAGCCCATCAAGGGCGCGGCGGGCCCTGAACTCCATGCCACCGGTGGCACGGGCCAGAATTTCCGCGGTTTTTTCTTCCCGCGCCAGAATGCCCTTGTCGGTGATCGCACCCCAACCAATGGAAAGCGCTGGCACCCCGTCCTGACGACGCTTGCGGGCAAGACCATCCAAATAGGCATTGGCCGCCACATAGGCAGACTGGCCCGGATTGCCCATTAGCACCGAAACCGAGGAATAGAGCCAGAAATAGTCAAGATCATCCTGCCGGGTGAGGCGATCAAGATGCGCGCCGCCCTGAACCTTTGGCTTCAGGACTGCCGCTATGCGCTGATCATCCAAATTGGCGATCAGGGCATCGTCAAGCACCATGGCGGCATGAATGACACCGCGCAGAGGCGCGCTTTGGCGCAAATCATCGAGCAGAGCGGCAAGCGCGGTCTCGTCGGTTGCGTCGCAAGCCTCAATGCGCAGCGTACTTCCGAGCCTCTCGGCCTTGGCGATAAGCCGGTGTGCCTCGTCAGACAGGGTCGCAGACCGGCTGGTCAGAACAATAGAGCGCGCGCCGTGATCGAGCAGCCAATCCGCGGTCTCCAGACCAAAGCCCCCAAGACCACCAACAATCAGGTGATGGCCTGAGGCATTGATCTCGAACCGACCCGACCCGGCATTCATACTGGATGGGTCTGGGGCCTTGACGATGATCTTGCCAATATGACCGGATCGCTGCATCAGGCGGAAAGCATCGACAATGTCCCGACTGTCAAACAGGCGATAGGGCAAAAGGGTGAATTCACCGCTTTCGAACAGGGCTTCCAGGTCACCAAACAGGCGACTGGACAAAGCTGGCTGATGATTGAGCAGCTGGTCTGCATCGATACCGAAATAGCTGATGTTGCGACGGAAAGGCCTCAGACCGATCTTGGTGTTGCCATAGAAGTCGCGCTTGCCAAGCTCAAGAAAACGGCCAAAAGGTCGGACCAGTTCGATGCTGCGTTCCATCGCTTCACCGAACAGCGAGTTGAGCACCACATCGACCCCTTCGCGCCCAACGCCATCGGCCTTGCGGGTGATGGCGCGGACCTGATCGACAAAATCCAGAGACCGGGTATCAAGCACATGATCCACGCCCAGCAGGGTCAGAAAATCACGCTTCTCATCGTTGCCAGCCGTGGCGATGATGCGCGCCCCGCGCCATTTGGCGATTTGCACTGCCGCAAGGCCTACAGCCCCTGCAGCCCCATGGATCAGCACCCACTCCCCCTCTTCCAGACGGGCCAGATGATGAAGGGCATAATAGCTGGTCAGGAAGGCAACCGGCATGGCGGCTGCAGCCTCCAGATCCATTGCTTCTGGCAGTCGCGATGCAGCGACTTCGGCCACAGTCACGTGAGAGGCGAAACAGGCCGGAGCCAGAGCCATCACCGCATCACCGACTTTCAGGCGGGTCACGGAGGCACCAACCCGCGTGACACGGCCGGAGCATTCAAAGCCAAGCGTCGGACCGGCAAAGCCATCTTCCAGCGCCTCTTCCGGCAACAAGCCCTGTGCCCACATCAGATCCCTG
This sequence comes from Cohaesibacter intestini, assembly GCF_003324485.1. Lineage (NCBI taxonomy): Bacteria > Pseudomonadati > Pseudomonadota > Alphaproteobacteria > Hyphomicrobiales > Cohaesibacteraceae > Cohaesibacter > Cohaesibacter intestini. Next base: position 591,572 of record NZ_QODK01000001.1, read on the forward strand.
AAATTGAGCCCCGATGCGGCCACCTCGATTTCCACCTCTCCGGCCTTCGGGGGCTGACGGTCGGTCGGCTGCCACTTCAGGTGCTCCAGCGAACTGGCGCGTGGATGGGTCAGTTTGCAGCCAGCAACCTCGGACGGACGTCGGGTTGCAGGCAGGTCGGACCGGGCAGGTCGTTTGAGACCGCGGGCAATGCGCAGGAGCGAAAGGCCGCCCTTCTCCAGACGGACTTCGCGTTCATCACCCGGCTCATCAAGCAGATGAACGAGACCCGCCACCTGATCGGCAACTGACAACGAACCGTTGAGATCAATCAGCCGAATATCCTGATGGGAATATTCATTGCCTGCGACGCGGGCAAAGGCCCAGATGCCACTCTGGGCCGGGTCAACCGCCCCAGTTTCTTGATCATGAAAGCCATCGGGCGCAAGCACCCAGAGGCGCACAGCGGCCTCCGGCATGGCACACAAAACCGTGCGGAGCCCATGAAGGCGTTGCGTCATGGCAGGGAATGGTTCGTCGCCCTCGGGGAAGGCACGAGCCAGAAAGATCAGGTCAACAGGTCCGGTCTCGCTCAGTGTCCGGATCGTCGCCATGGCAGCGTCCCAATCCGCAGCTTCTAAGGCTGCAGATTCTAAGGCCGCAGCTTCTGAGGCCTTGGCGGCCTTCGGGGCTTTAGATGTCTTAGATGTCTTAGATGTCTTGGATGCCTTGGATGCCTTGGATGCCTTGGATGCCTTGGATGCCTTGGAGACATTGGAGGAGTTGTTTGCCTTGGGCAGTGCCAACAAGGTTGGCTCTTGGTCTGTGGTGGCCAGCTTCTCCGTCAGCGCGGTGACAAAGGTGGCTTCGGCACTGTTGGCGGGATCGCTGAGCAGGATGACCTGTGGTCGTTCGCCACTCGGCTCCTGTGTTGAGGCACTGTCTTGGCGCAAGGTTTGTTTGATCTCTGGGGCACAGGCCAGCAACCAGTGAGCACCGGTGAGCCCCATTCCCTCTTCAGCCCCGGCAAAGGGCAGCAGATCTACTGTCAGACCCGACTCGCGAATCCAACCCTGCCAATTTTCAGCCGTACCATGGGTGGCAACCGGATAGGACGGATCAAGAGAGCCTTCAAACCAGCGCGAAGCCATGCCGAAACAGATGTCTTGGAAGACCGAGCCGTCCGCAAGGCTTGCCAGCATCAGGCCATCGTCACACAGAAGCCCGGACAGGTGCGGCAGAATGTTCGCTGCGCCGGCCATCATCTGGATGCCATTGGCCGACAGGATCACGTCGAATTGCCCCAAGTCGCGCAGAGTCGTCAGGGCGGCATCGAGGGTCATCGCGTGGAAGTGGGGTGACTGAGCACACTGGATCCGCAGGCGATCAACGGTCAGCTTGTTGCTGTCAATGCTGAGCAGCTGGCCTTGGCGCTGTTCGATGCGCGGCAGAAGGGCCTTGGTCAACTGGCCTCCGGCCATGCCAAGCTCCAGCACGCGCAAAGGACGCCCCGCTGGCCAGACGTGGATCAGGCTGTCAAAGGCCGCCACGACCTGATCAATATGCGCGCGTGCCAAGGGTGAGGCGGAAAGATGCTGATCGAGCAGATCACTTGTATAGAGGTCGTGAATGTCCTCGACCAGATCATCGGCCGAGGCTGCCCCGGCCAGAATGCGCTGCAAGCGGGCGTGCGCATGATTGAGCAAGATAGCTTCGCTGGACCAGGCCGGATCTTCCGTTAGCAGCAATTCGAGCATTTGCGACGCCGGGGGCAAAGTGACAGCCGAGGCGAGCTTGACGCCATCCTCGCTCTGCTCGGCCATGTCCGATTCGATACAGATGGTGACCAGCGACCAGAACAGCTTGTCTCGGTGTTTGCGACGGTGCTTCAAGTCGTCATTGGCCGCTTCCCCTGACAGGGATGCATCGGGCTGAAGCGCAGGCAGATTGTCAGGGGTCAGCAGGTCTTGCGTGCCGATTTGTGCCTTGAGGCAATCATAAGCAACCTGCCGGCTGGCTGCCTGCAGGATCAGGTGCCGTTCCTCGGTCTGGGTCCAGTCACGCTGACCGCAGGTCTGCAAAGCGGCGCGCAACGCTTCCAGATCGAGCGGATCTGTCTGGCGATTGGACGCTGGGAGCGATTTGTGGATGGTGCGATAGCCATAGGTCAGCCGGTTGACATCCTGCCGCTGGACTAGCGCAGACGCGCGGAAGCGGGCATCGCGAAGGGTGGCAACCAGTGTGCCGTCATCAGAGAATAGGTCAAAATCCGCCTGAATGCCACGGCTGTTGGACCGGAGCACATGGATGCGCGCCGAGCGAACCGGCATTTCGGGTCGCATCAGGCGCAGGCAGCCGAAACGCACGGGAATGAAAGCCAGTTTTTGCGTCGCGGTATCGAGCTCGTCATAAAGAGAATTGAGAGCCTGAAAGCTGCCATCCAGATCAAGAGGATGAAGGCCATAGGATGCCGCCTTGGCTTCGCGCACACCCCCATCGGGCTTTCGCTCTGTCAGGATGAGATCGATATGACTGTCATCAAACCGCTGGAAATGAGACACACGACGAAAGGCTGGGCCGAAATCAAGGCCAAAGTCGCGGGAAATGGCATAGAGCGCATCAATTTCGGATGCCGGAAGGGGCGCGGCAGCCTCCGGTGCCTTCAAGCCATAGTCGGAAACATCCGTCTTGGTATCACCAGGAATTTTCGCAACACGCGCCTTGATATGCCGTTGCCACTCCTCGTCCACCAGACGTTTGCGGCTGAGGACTTCCACCATGCCGCTTTCCAGATCAACGCGGGTGCGGACCGAGGTCGACTGGTCATCGGACAGAGGCAGCGCTTTCATCAGGTCAAAATCGCGCAACTCGACCCTGTCGGTGTCAAAGGCCTGACGGGCAGCGGCCAGTGCCATTTCGGCAAAGGCGGCACCGGGCAAGATAACCTTGCCATCCACCTTGTGATCGCCGAGATAGGGGATCAGGGCGGTATCCAATTCGCTGTCCCAGATCAGATCACCCGGTCGCAACTGCTGACCAAGCAGAGGATGGGCGTCAATCGATGCAGAGAAGACTTCGAATGCTTCGCTGCTGGCTTCCAGTTTGAAGGGTTTGAGCTGCCATGGATAGGTTGGCAGCGGGAAGGACAAGCCCTTTTTGTCTCCGAACAGCTTGATCGGATCCGCTTCAATGCCCGCAGCCAGCGCCCGTCCGACGGCCACCAGCACCGGATCGATCTCGCCAACGCCCGCTTGGGTCAAGGTTTCGATCGCTGTGGCAGTGATGCCTTTCTCACGCGTGATTTCGTTCATGTAGCCTTTGAGAATCGGGCGAGGCCCGATTTCGATAAAGCTACGGTGCCCTGCGGCAAGAGCCAGAGAGACCGCCTCACAGAACCGAACCGGCTCGCGGACATTGTGCCACCAATAATCGCCGGTCACGTCGGCTCCCTCTAGCACGGCGCCCGTGACCGAGGAGTAGAAGGGAATATGTGGCGTCTGCGGCTGGAGGTCCTTCAAATCCGCGATCAGCCCATCCTTGATGGGGTCGATCTGGCGGGAATGGAACGGATAGTCGATATCCAGCAGCAGCCCAGAGAGATGGGCCTTGCGGGCATAGCGCATAAAGGCCTGCAACGAGTCCGCCGGGCCGGACAAGGTCAGGGAATGTGGCGTGTTGATCGCCGAAATCTCGATATCGTCAAAGCCCTGCGCTGCCAGATGGACGCCCACTTCAGCTTCTGACAACTTGATCACGGCCATACGGCCAAAGCCGCGCACGGCCTCCTGATGGTGCGAGCGCAGATAAATGACCTCAACGGCATCGGGCAACGTCAAGGCTCCGGCAGCCCAGGCAGCGGCAACCTCCCCGACGGAATGTCCGAGCACACCGGCGGGTTTCACGCCCAAGCGTTCAAGGGCACAGGTCATGGCCACTTGCACGGCAAATAACAGGGGCTGGGCGATGGATGTCAGCTTGAGATGCTCGACAAGCGCCTCATCAAACAGCAGGTCCTTGAGCGACCAGTCTGCATGCGTGGCAAAGAGTTGGTCGACTTTGTCAAAGGCCACCCGGAACGCTTCATTGTAGCGATAGGCATCCTGCCCCATACCAACAAACTGGGAGCCGTTGCCGGAAAACACAAAGACCGGGTCAGGATCCGATTGGGTGACCATGCCCGTCAGAAGGGCGGGATTGCGGTCCCCCTTGATGTAGGCATTGAGCTTGGCGGTCAGATCGAGCTTGCTGTTGGCAGCAATTACCAATCGCTCGTCCATCCGCTCCCGGTGCCAGGCAAAGGCATTGCTCCAGTCGGCCAAGGAGGAGTGGACCTCCCGTGCGATGCGTCCAGCCGACACTTTGGCAAGGGTTTTCAGGCTGTCTTGCGTCTTGGCGGACAGAATGACCAACTGGCTGTTGGCGGCCTGTTCATCCTCTTGTCCCGGCTCCCGACCGCTGTTGGCCACCAGAGCTGCATTGCGCGGGGCCTTGATCTGATTGGGATCAGCTTGCGAGACCAGTAGATGGGCGTTGGTGCCGCCAAAGCCGAAATTGTTGATGCCGGCATAGAGAAGTTCGTCCGACTTTTCGAGCATGGCCTCTTCGCGATTGAGCGCGAGATTGAGGTCCTCGAAAGGGATGTCCGGATTGGGTGTCTTGATATGCAGACTGGCTGGCAGGACATTATGTTCGAGCGCCAGCAAGGCCTTGAGGATACTGGCAATGCCAGAGGCTGGCTCCAGATGGCCGATGTTGGATTTGACCGAGCCAACCGGCAACGGAGATTTGCGTCGCTTGGCCAAAACCTTGCCAAGCGCAAAGGCTTCGGCCGGATCGCCCACACGCGTGCCGGTTCCATGAGCTTCGATAAAGGCCAGTTGATCCGGCTTGATGTCTGCGGCCTGATAGACCTCTTTGAGAAGGGCTGCCTGAAAATCCATCGATGGCAGCGCAACGCCGGAGGTGCGACCATCGGAATTGATTCCCGAGGCTACGATACGACCATAGCTCTTTTGTTTCTGCGGATCATGGACGTCGCTGCGTTGAAGCACCAAGGCCACGCCGCCCTCGGCGCGGACATAGCCATTGGCATTTTCATCAAACGGTCGGCAAAGGCCTTCGGGCGACAGCATCGAGGCAGCGGAGAAACCGACAAAGGGGAACGGCGACAAAAGCAGATTGACACCCGCGACAATCGCGGTGTCAATCTCACCGGACTGAAGGCGCTTCAAGGCCAGATCCATCGCCACCAGCGAGGAGGAACAGGCTGTATCAACGGTGAAGCTCGGCCCATGCAGGTCGTAAATGTAGGAAATGCGGTTGGAGACCAGCGACATGGTGTTGCCGGTCATCATGAAGCTGTCGGAGCAGGCCGGATCAAAAAAGAAACGGTTGGAGTGATCGCTACCGGAGTTGCCCACGAACACCCCGATTCTCTGACCGGCAACTTCGGACGGCGGCAAGCCCGCCTCCTCAAGCGCTTCCCACACCAGCATCAGCAACAGGCGTTGCTGGGGATCCATTTGCATGGCCTCTCGCGGGGACAGGGCAAACACGGCCGGATCGAAACCCCAGACATCATCCAGCACACCGGCTCGGAAGGTGTAGGCTTTGCCGGGCTGACCCTGCGCCGGATGGAGATAGCGAAACACAGAAAAGCGGTCGTCCCCGATTTCGGTGACGCTGCAGCGCCCTTCCCGAAGCAAAGCCCAAAAGTCAGCAACGGACTTGGCGCCCGGCAATCGACAGGCGCGGCCGATGACTTCGGCATGGAACTGCACCATTTTCGTATTTTGATGTTTCACTACGCAAAAAACCTTTGTGATTTCAGCCCTGTCTTTTCATTTTCAAGTCAGGTTGGAGGCTGACTGACCAATAAGTCAGGCACCCTCGGAGGCATCGCTTTGCTTACAATTCAAAAGGACTTCAATAACTGTTTCGATATTACAGACTTCGTCTTCAATCGGATTAACATAACGCGCATAAGACAAAAGAGATGCAAATGCAAGTTGTTCAAACGTAACCAATACTCGCCTGGGGGGTGGAGGAAGATGATCTTCCGTCAGGCCCCAACCGGCGAAAAATGGCATTCCCATACAGTGCACTGGCCGACCCCATATCAGGGCCTCGAATCCCATTTGAGAGGTGACTGTATAAACCTTGCTGGCTTGCCTTATCAATCTGGTCGGCAGGCAGTTTTCGGCAATCACCATCAGGCCCGGTATTTTGCTCAGAAGCGTCAGGTCAAAATGCCCCATTTTAGATCGAGTATAAATATCTGGATGCATTTTGACCAGAACAGGGATGCCGGGATTGTCCTTGATGGCTTTATCAAGCATCACTAGGAAGCTTTTTTCATCGGCCAGTCCATATTGTATGGAGGCATCATGCTTCACCTGATCAACCACCAGAACATAGTCATCCGGCAATGGTCCGGCATAGTCCCGACCCGCATTGTATTTTGACAGACCATGTTGCCGCCACAGCCCAAGCACTTTGTCAATCCGGGTTTTTTGCTCTTCCGTCAAAGGTTGCTTGATCAGGGCTTCCAGACGTGAGGGACCGGTGGCATCATAATAAATGCCAAGATCATCAACAACGACCGACAAGGCTGGATCATTGCGATGATAGGAGCGCAAAAACCCATCCTCCATCCGCAGCAGCCCCTTGCCACGGCTTCGCGCCATCCGGGCGGCCTGCTCCCCTGATTTCCGGCCCCAACCGACATAATGATCGCTTTTTACCGGCAATAAGGGATGGGCAAGCGCGGGCGCTTCGCCAAGCACAGCTGCGACAGTGGGATCAAGACACAAATCGAGGGATGGAGAGGCATAGGGCGACGTCTTACGGGTCAGAACCTGTGCAAAACTGCTGGCAATGCTTCTGATGGATTGCTTCAATTGCACTGTCAAAGGTTCCTTTTGCCGATCCGCAGACTGGTGAACGATCATTGGATCGCGCTTCTTTCATGCTTGCACAGCGCGTTCGCGCGGTCCGAGCATTTGACCATGACCGCTATTTGCAGCGAAATGTTGGCAATAGGCAAATCCAATTCATACGGGAAACGCTTGGTTATCCACACTATATAGTAGAACTAAACTAATTTTACACGCATAACATGCTCCAGTGCATGCATGATCCAGGCCCATGGTCCAGTCCAGTCAAGTCATTGTGTTATAATAAGGCACCCAAAGGAGCCACCCGTCACCGGATCGAACGGAAATGCAGATCGGGGCAGCCACGACGGATCGTCTTGTCGCCCCCCCCCCATCTGTAAGACACATAGCTTCGGTTTTTCTGCGGAAATTGTGTCTTGAAGCGGGGAAACTGGGCGTAAACACGCCTTGACGCATTGGCAACTAGAAAGCCAATTGACAGGCCCCGACAGGTTTCGTTTAAACAGGGCATGCAACGATCTTGGAAGGGTTTGTGATCATGGCCGACACCGTCTATCCCGTTCTCCTGTGTGGAGGCTCCGGCACCCGGCTTTGGCCGCTTTCGCGCAAATCCTATCCCAAACAATTCGTCAAACTGACCGGCGAGAGCAGCTTGTTTCAGGCCTCCGCACAACGCTTGCAAGGCGATGGTTTTGAAACGCCAACGGTGATTGCTGGCGGGGCATTCCGTTTCATCATTCTGGAGCAATTGTCCGCGCTGAATATCCTGCCACAGGCGGTTCTGATCGAACCGATGGCGCGCAACACCGCAGCGGCGATCTGTGCTGCTGCCCTCGCGATCGACAAGAAGCATCCCGATGCCCTGATGCTCGTCGCCCCGTCCGATCACGTCATTCCGGATGATACGCGCTTCCGCCAAACAGTCGAGGCCGCCAAAGAGGCGGCGCGTGCCGGACAATTGGTGACCTTTGGTATCCGACCCGACCGGGCCGAAACCGGTTATGGCTGGCTGGAGCTGTCGGAGTCGATCGATGATTTTGCCCCCGTACCGCAACCCTTGCGCTCCTTTGTCGAGAAACCGGATCAGGCTACCGCCGAAACTCTGCTGGCGAGCAAACGCCATCTCTGGAATGCTGGCATCTTCCTGTTCTCGACCGGCGCGATCCTCAAGGCCTTTGAACTTTATGCGCCAGACACGCTGGCTCTGGCCAAGGCATCGGTTGGCGGTGCAGAGCTAGATCTCGCCTTCACACGCCTTGCCGAAGCGCCATGGGCGAAGCTTGAGGATATTTCGATCGACTACGCGGTGATGGAAAAGGCTGACAATCTGACGGTCGTGCCTTTTGGCGGGGTCTGGTCTGATCTGGGTGACTGGCAGGCCGTATGGCGTGACAGTCAAGCCGATGACAAGGGTGTCGTCGCCTCCGGCTCCGCAACCGCTATCGACTGTAACAACACGCTGCTGCGCACCACATCCGATGATCAGCAGCTGGTCGGCATCGGCCTGGACAATATACTCGCGGTTGCCATGCCCGATGCCGTGCTGGTGGCCCACAAGGACCGGGCGCAGGACGTCAAGCTCGCCGTGCAGGCGCTGAAGGAACAGTCGGTCAAGCAAGCGGAAACCCTGCCAAAGGACTTCCGTCCTTGGGGCTGGTATGAAAGCCTCGTTATCGGCAGCCGTTTTCAGGTCAAGCGGATCGTGGTCAATCCGGGCCAGTCGCTGAGCCTGCAAAGCCACCACCATCGCTCAGAGCACTGGATTGTCGTGGAAGGCACCGCGCGGGTGACCGTTGATGACAAGGTGCAACTGCTGACCGAAAACCAGTCCGTCTATATTCCCCTTGGGGCAATCCACCGAATGGAAAATCCCGGCAAGGTGCCCCTCACCCTGATTGAAGTGCAAACCGGCAGCTATTTCGGCGAAGATGACATCATCCGCTATGAAGACGTTTATGCGCGGAAGTGAAGTGCCAGACCGCCTTGCAAGTGATCGAAGCGCCTCCACCCTATCTGGGTGGAGGCGTTTTTCGTTTAATTAATTCATTGGTTAACGCAAGCGGGTTTGAGAGCGGAAAAGGTAAATTTTCGCATGCAGCCGATCGCTTCAAACAGACGACAAAAGCACCCCTGAATCAACGGGATGGTTGGATTTTTTGCAGACGGAATCGGGAGCAAAACCCTCGGACAGACCCTGCCGCAATCACTCGACAAGATGGAAATATCTTGCAAATTCAAAGCGAAACCGGCCTGTCGGAATCTTTGCGAGTACCAATAAATACTACAATTCATTTTAAATTCACGTTATAGATGGTCACATTGAAGACCAGATTTCATCGGCTCCTGGTTTCAACGACAGCCAGTGCCTAAAAGTTAATTTTTTTGCCTTGCCCATTTTTCGAGGCGTTCGGTTTTGCAGATTTTTGAGGTGATTTATGCCTGTCTTGACCCACGAAGAACTCGTCAATCGTTTCAATTTGTCAGACGACAACGTCCTTGAACTCAGTCGTCCGCACGGCGTGGAGACGATCACCATTGGTGACCGCGTCTTTGTCTATATTACCGGAAATTCCGATGACGGCTTGAATGTGTTTGAGCTGGAACATGGCGGCGCCCTGACAAGCATTCAGACGCTCGCAGATGATTCCACGCTGGGTCTTAATGGCGCATCGCAGCTCATATCGACACAGATCGGAGGCAACACCTACCTTTATGTGAATGGCGATTATGATGACGCGATCACGGTGTTTCAGGTGCAACCTTCAGGTCAATTGACCCATGTCGAGACAATTGCCAGCAATTATGAACTGGATGGGACAGAAGGTCCAATGACCATTGCTACGGCTGGTGGTCAACAATTTCTGATCACGACGGGCTCGTATGATGATGGGGTTAGTGTTTTTCGCATTGAGACGGATGGCACCCTGACCAACACTGCCAGTTACGACGATTCCAGCAACACGGCCTTCGGTTTGAACGGTGCTTACGCCGTGGAAAATGTCACCATTGGCACAACGAGCTATCTTTATGTGACAGGGTTGGATGACTCTGCGGTCACGGCCTTCAAGCTGAATGCGAACGGGACCCTGACCCACATTGAAACCGTGTTCGACACATCCAGCATCAATCTCTCCAGACCGGGAGATATTGTCACAGCGACCATCGCAGGCTCAAACTATCTCTTTGTTTCAGGCTATTATGACGATGGCATCAGCGTGTTTGAGGTTGCCAATGACGGCAGCTTGACCAATGTCTTCAATCTTCAGGACACGGCTGCATTGGGCCTCGGTGGAGCATGGGGCTTGTCCACCTTCACCATTGGCACGAAAACCTATCTCGGGGTTTCTGGTATCGATGATGACGCCATTTCCTATTTTGAAGTCGGTGCTGACGGATCGCTGAGCGAACAGGACACTGTGTTTGACGATGCAACGATGGAATTGGACGGATCCGTCTTCCATTCGGTCGTTGAAATGGGTGGTCGCACCTATCTTATCAATTCAGGCAGTAACGATAGCGGTGTGTCGGTGTTCGAGCTCAATGTCAGTGCGGACCCGATCAATGGCACGGCTTATGATGATGTCCTGGTTGGAACGGAACTTTCCGATACCATCAACGGTCATGAAGGCAATGACATCCTCATCGGGATGGAACATGGTGACAAGCTCTTTGGTGGCACTGGGAATGATGTCCTTCAGGGCGGCGGTGGAAATGACTCTCTGGTCGGCGGTGAAGGCAACGATGTCCTGCAAGGTGGAGATGGCAGTGATATTCTCGTCGGTGATGCGTCTGATACCCAGACAGGCAGCGACACGACGATCGTCCCGAGCACCCAGCAAAAGCTGTCACTCTCGGTTACCTTGCCGGATTCTTCCGATTCTGGTTCGATCGATATCAGCGGCTTCATCAGCCGCAACCCAATCCAATCCACTGATTTCAACATCGTCTATGTTGTCGATATTTCGAGTTCAATGGGCAATTCTTTTTCCGGTGACGAAACCGTTGCCGACCTGAATGGTGACGGCTATGCAAACAGGTTGCTGGATGGCACGATTTCTGCGTTTGAGGCGGTCAATCAATCGATCATTGATGCTGGTCTTGGCGGCTCGGATCTTTCCATTGTCGCCTTCAACTCTTCCGCGAACACCATATATACCGGCACCGTGAATGGTGGTGTTTCATCGACACTCCGCTCCCTACGCGATTCAGGTGGAACGAATTTTGGCAATGCCCTGACTGAAGCGATTAACGCCCTGACGAATATGGGGCCCGGTGTCAATCGGGTCTACTTCATGTCAGATGGTCAAGCCAGTGGAAATACCACCACTCAAACAGCACAATTGCTTGATCCCAATGGCTTGAATGCCGAAATTCGGGCCATTGGCCTTGGTACCGGTGCCAACCTCGATCAACTGGATCTTCTCGACGATGGGATCGACAACGATTCTTCCGAGCTTGCGCTTACCCCTTCCGAACTGACTGCGAGCCTGTCCGGATCGGCGGTCCAGACCAGCGAAATCAGCCGGATGGAAGTCTATGTCAACGGCTCGTTGGCGCGGACCTATCAGCCGAATGAATTCACCACGACGCCCCTTGGTTTGCAGTATGACATTTCGCTCACCGGCCTTTCCACCACGGCAAATGACGAAATCACCGTCAAGCTGATTGCCTCCGATCCTGCGAGTACTTCCGTTGAAGTGTCACTCGATCTGAAAAACACCGCAATCACACCCGGCAATGATGTGCTGCTGGGGGGAGCCGGCAATGACAAATTGTCGGGCAATGGCGGCAATGATCGCCTGCTGGGCGACGACGGGCAGGATGCCCTTTATGGTGGCGACGGCAATGACAGTCTCTATGGTGGCAAAGACGACGATATTCTCGAAGGCGGCACCGGCAATGACCTCCTTGAAGGCGGCTGGGGTTCAGACACACTGAATGGTGGTGCAGGTCAGGATGTTGTCAGCTACTCAAGCTCCATCTCGCGGGTGGTCGTTGATATCAATCTGCAAACGGCCGCAGGTGGTGACTCACGAGGCGACACACTGATCTCCATCGAAGGGGCGCATGGCAGCTATTATAACGACATTCTTTATGGAGATGCCGGAAGCAATGTTCTGCATGGATTGGCTGGCAACGATGTCTTGAGCGGCCGGGAAGGTGCTGACCTGATGGTCGGTGGTGACGGGAATGATGTCTTTTATGTCGAAAATGCCGGGGACATGGTGCGCGAGAATCCCAATGAAGGCCTGGACCGGGTGTTCAGCTTTGTCTCCTACTCCCTGCGGGAACAATCGCAATATATCGAGTATCTCAATCTATTGGGACCCGGTGACCTCAGAGGCACAGGCAACGGGCAGAATAACATCATCACCGGCAATTCGGGCAACAATGTCCTCAATGGAGCCTTTGGCGATGACACGCTGATCGGTGGTCTTGGCAATGATATCTTCAATGACGATATCGGCGCGGATCGCATGATCGGTGGCGGTGGCAATGACGTCTATTATGTCGACGATGCGGGAGACCAGATCGAGGAAGTGTCCGGCGGTGGAACCGATCTTGTGATGAGCTATATCTCCCTGGCCCTGCGCGACAAATCCCAGTATGTGGAAAATCTTCAACTACTGGGAACCGGCAACCTGTCGGGCACGGGCAATGGTCTGGCCAACTCGATCACGGGCAACGGCGGCAACAATATCCTGAATGGTGCCTTTGGTGACGATGTGCTGTTTGGCGGCCTTGGCAATGACATTTTCAAGGATGATACCGGTGCGGATCGCATGGTCGGCGGCGGCGGCAATGACGTCTATTATGTCGATGATGCTGGCGACCGGGTCGAAGAAAGTGCCGGTGGAGGCACCGACCTTGTCTATAGCTATATCGACTTTGCCTTGCGGGACCATTCGCAATATCTGGAAAATCTCCAACTGCTGGGAACAGGAAACACCAGGGGCACGGGGAACGGGCTGGACAACTCCATCACCGGCAATAGCGGCAACAATGTACTCAACGGTGCCGCAGGCAATGACACCTTGCGCGGCGGTGCGGGCAATGACATTTTCCTCGACAATTCGGGCGCTGACCGGATGATTGGCGGGGTGGGCAACGATGTTTACTATGTCGATGATGCGGGTGACACAATCGAAGAAGTTGCCGGAGCCGGCATTGACATGGTCTATAGTTACCTCTCGATCGCCCTCAGGGACAAATCCCAATATGTTGAAAATCTTCAATTGTTGGGCAGCGGTAATCTGATCGGCACCGGCAACGGTCTTGCCAATACCATTATGGGCAACAGCGGCAACAATATCCTCAATGGTGCTTTTGGCGACGATATTCTGCGGGGGGGATCTGGCAATGATTCCTTCCTTGATGACAGTGGCAATGACACCTTCTATGGCGGCGATGGGGCCGACACCTTCATCTTCCTCAATACAGGTGAGAGCGACGTGATCGCGGATTTTGAAAATGGCATTGACCATATCCGGATCGGCGGTCTCGGGGTTACATCCTTTGCGGACATTAGCCACTCTCAACAGGGAGCCAACACAGAATTGACCTTTGGTGGAGCGACCGTAACCTTGCTCAATTTCAGTGACTCTTTGATCTCGGCCGATGACTTCCAATTTGTGTAAGCGACAGGCTTCCTTTTCGACGCCAAACACAAAAACGCAAAGCAGCCTGACGCAGGCTGCTTTGCGTGTCTTTGTTTTTGAAGACAGGACGAATTGCGCTATAGTCGCAGCAGATCAGCCATCAGGAGCCAAGTGAATTATAGATGTCGGAAGTTCAGACAAGCTCAACTTCGGAAAGCTGGGCGCAATTCAAAACCGGAGCCTATCGTCAGAAATCCGCAATCTGGGCACTGGTCTTTAAAGAGTTCCGGCTCAAACTGGGACAAAGCCGGATCGGCCTGTTCTGGGCTTTGGTCGAACCCATTTTTAGCATGATGACGATTGCTTCGATTTGGCATGTCAACGGCGTGCATACCATGCAGGGCACAGATGTGTATCTGTTCATCGGCAGCGGTTTCATCGTCTTCATCACCGTGCGTCAGGGAATCAGCTATATTCCACAGGCGATTGACGCCAACAAGGCCCTGATGAACTATCCTCAGGTGAAACCGATCGATACCCTGCTTGCCCGATTCATTCAGGGTATGTGGTTTCATGCGCTAGCCAGTGTGTTGATGCTGGTCGGCCTATGGTGGTTTATCGATGCCGTGCCGACCTTCCCGGATCCACTGCTTTCCCTGACCGCCATTTTTGTCGCCATGCTGCTCGCCATGGGCATTTCCTTGCCGTTGGCGGTCTTTGGCACGATCAACAACAATGTGCTGAAATTCATCGGGATCGTTTCTCAGCCACTTATGATCCTTTCCGGTGTGATGTTCTCAATCGCGGATCTACCGGCAACGGCCCGCAGCATTCTGCAATGGAATCCAATCGTGCATCTGGTGGCGGCCTTCCGACACGGCTCGTTCGGCAGCAAGCTTTTTCCGGAATATAACCTGCTCTATCCAATCATGTTCGGGGCGATATGCCTTGGTTTTGGATATGCACTTTATTACATCTACCGATTCAGATTGATTCAACAATGATCAAACTGCAAAATGTCTCGAAATACTATGCCACGCCAGCCGGACGTCACTATGTGCTCAATGACGTGTCCTTCACCATCCCGGATGACGCACATCTCGGGGTTTTGGGGCCCAATGGCGCGGGCAAGTCGACCTTGATGCGGCTGTTGGCAGGCGTGGATTCACCCAATCAGGGCCAGATCATTCGCACAGGGTCCATCTCCTGGCCGATGGGCATCGCCAATTCGATGCAAGGCTCATTGACCGGCAAGGAAAATGCCCGCTTTGCCTGTCGGATTCAAGGCACGCCAAGGCATAAGATTGACCCGATCATCGAAAATATCAGAGAGTTTGCGGAGATCGGCAAATATTTCGACATGCCGGTCAGAACCTATTCGTCAGGTATGCGTGCCCGATTGAATTTCGGCATTGCCATGGCCTTCAGCTTCGACTGCTACATCATCGACGAGTTGACAGCGGTGGGCGACAAGAATTTTCGCCAGAAGAGCGCAAGAGTGTTTCAGGAAAAACGCAAAACGGCCTCTTTCATCAAGGTCTCGCATAATCTTGATGAATTAAAGGCTGAATGCAATATGGGTCTGGTGCTCCATGAGGGCAAGGCAACCTTGTATGGCAGCATTCAGGAGGCAATGGAGATTTATAAACAAAACACGGAGAAGGCCTGATATGTGCCTTTGTTTTATTAAAGCAAAGTTTGGCCCTGCCAAGCCAACGGTAAACCAACTGGCACTGTGACCGACCCTTTTCTGTGAGCGGATTTCCTACCCCATTTGTGGGACACAACTCCATCTGAACATCTACTCGAGGGAGGTGATTATTTACCCTTATCTTACGCGAGTTGCAGATTGACAGGAAGCAACCCCACCACTAACTTCTTTTTGTACAGTATTTAATTTCTCTAAACATTTTTAAAAAACTTATTGGGAGAAGCGTCATGCCAACCGGCTATATTACCCAGTTCACAGAAGCAGATTATTCCATTCTCTTCGACAACGAGCTTCGCGAAGCACGGCTTATCTCCGGCGACGCGACAACAGGCACCCTTCAACGCCCGGGTTCCAGCATCCATATTGTTGCCACCGGATCCGGCGCGACCTACGACAACACACCGACATACGATTCAGGCGAACACCTGACAAGCGGCACCATCAATCAGTTCGACTTTTACCAAGGCACCACCCTCATTATGAGCGTGTCGGGTCTTTCTCTTTCTGCTGTTGACTTCGACAATGCGCTTTATGCATGGCAGGCCAATGGCAATCCCGATCCGTTCAAGACCGAGTTTGACGTCTATGCAATTGATTATGATGGCACGAACTTGCCAACCGGAGCAGAAGGGGGCGGCTATGGGTCCGATAATGCGGACACCTTCACCTTTGGCGCCGGTGATTATTATGTGACACTGGGCGCAGGCAATGATGTGATCTATGCCGGGACAACGTCTGTTTTCACGCAGCTCAGCTACGCTAACGCGGATACGGGCAATGGCATCATCGCCAACTGGCTGACGGGCACGATCAATGATCCCTATGGCAATACGGACACCTTTACCGGTCGGGTCGATAGCCTGCGCGGCACAAATGAAGCCGACCAGTTTATTGGTGATGATCAAGACAACCAGATTCGTGGTCTGGGTGGCAATGACACCTTCAATGCTGGCGACGGCGTGGATGAGATCCGCTATGATCGCGACGCCACTTATGGTGGTCTAGGCGGGGTCAACGTCAATCTGGCGACAGGCACGGCCACCGACGGCTTCGGTGACACCGATACCTTTACCAGCGTCGAGCGCGTGCGCGGCACTGATATGGATGACATCCTGATCGGCAATGACGATGACAATCGGCTCCGAGGTCTCGGTGGGGATGACACGCTTTCCGGTGCCGGTGGCAATGACCTGCTTGAAGGGGGCGACGGGAATGACGTTCTCGATGGGGGTGCCGGTGACGATATCCTCAGTCTCGGTGATGGTGACGAAGGTGGCATCCTGGGCAGCATCGGCAATGACACCATCAATATTGATGGCACGAACGACGTATTCTTTGATTATGAACGACTGAATGCCTCGATCACTTTCCAGATCGGCTCCAGCACCGCCACCGTCAACAAGGGTGCCAACGGCACTGACACTGTCAGTGGCCTTGACGGTATCGATTATGAAAATGGTGGATATAACTTTGAGGGCGGGTCTGCTGGTGACAGCTTTGTCATCAATGGCGCGGTCGACCAGTTTGGCATAGTCAGTGGTCGTCAGGGCGATGACAGCTTTAGCAATATTGGTGCAGGTGCCGTTCGGGTTGACTATCGCGAAGATGGCGATGACACCCATTCGGGCATTACCTATACCAGCAACAATGGCTCCAAAATCAGTGGCACAGTCACCGGGGCAGGAACCGGGACGGATACGCTCTCCAATATCGATCAAATTCGCGGCACTGATTATAACGACGTCTTCAATGGCGGCGATGGTGATGAAATCTTCATTCTGCGTGGTGGCAACGACACTGTTAATGGCGGCGGCGGCATGGACTTGGTCCGTTTTGACCGCAACGGCATGGGTGGTGTCGAAGTGGATCTGAGTGTTGGCGTCGCCGTTGGTACTTTCAATGGCAACGCCTTCTCTCATACCCTGACGAATGTGGAACGCATCAACGGCTCCAGAGACCAAATAGACCGTATTTTCGGATCCGATGCCGATGAGGGTTTCGCTGGACGCGGCGGCAATGATGTGTTGGTTGGCCGCGGAGGTGATGATGAGCTTTATGGCGAAGATGGCAACGATTTGCTGAATGGCAATGACGGCGACGACCATTTGGAGGGCGGCAACGGCGCCGACACCCTGAATGGCGGTGCAGGCAATGACTATCTTGACGGGGGTGCCGGCAACGATACGCTAAATCTCGGCACAGGCGATGAAGGCTATGTTCAGGGCAGCACCGGCAACGACATCATCAATATTCAGGGTACGATCGACTCCAAATTCGATTATGGCTGGCTTGATTTGGCCACAAATTTCCAGATTGGTGCGGCCACAGCAACTGTTGACAAAGGAACTGGTGGTACCGACACGGTGAATGGTCTGGACAGGATCAACTATGAGGATGGTGGCTATAACTTTGAAGGAACATCTATGGGTGATAGCTTCGTCATCAATGGCGCAGCTGATCAGTATGGATCGATCAAAACCAATGGCGGAAATGATACCATCACCAATTCAGGAGCCGGGTTCGTTCGGGCCGATTATCACGGCGGCTTCGAAGACGGAGTTTATCCGCTTTTCAGCAGTATCACCTATACCAGCAACAACGGTGCCAAGGTAAGTGGTACGGTGACCGGCTCCTTCACCGGCACAGACACCCTGACCAATATCGACGAGATTCGCGGTACCGATCTGAACGATACTTTCAACGGCGGGGATGGGGATGAACGATTCATTCTGCGCGGAGGCAATGACGTTGTAAATGGCGGTGGCGGTACCGATATGGTTCGCTTTGATCGCAGCGGCATTGGGGCGGTCGATGTCGACCTTGAAGCCGGGACAGCGACTGGCATGCATAATGGCAACGCCTTCTCCCACACCTTGAGCAACATCGAAATCATTCGCGGGTCACGAGCTGACAATGACCGGATCTTTGGATCGAATGCGAACGAAACCTTTTACGGTCGCGGCGGCAATGATGTGCTGAATGGCCGAGAAGGTGATGATGACCTGAATGGTGAAGATGGCAATGACATCATGAATGGTGGTGAAGGCGCCGACCGGATGGCAGGGGGCCGCGGCAACGATGTCTATTATGTCGACAATGCTGGTGACACCATCGTTGAGAATACCAGCGAAGGTATGGATCATGTCTTCAGCTTCATTTCCCTTGCCCTTCGCGACAAGTCACAGAATCTCGAAAATCTGAGTTTGTTGGGAACAGGTGACACGTCCGGTACCGGCAATGGCCTGTCCAACACCATCACCGGCAACTCGGGCAACAATGTTCTCAATGGAGCCTTCGGTGATGATGTTCTGATTGGCGGTCTCGGCAATGACATTTTCCTTGACGACACCGGTGCGGACCGAATGGTCGGCGGCGGCGGCAACGATGTTTATTATGTCGACGATGCCGGAGACGTCATTGAAGAATATGCCGGAGGCGGAACCGACATGGTCTTCAGCTACATCTCCCTCGCCTTGCGGGATCAATCGCAATATCTTGAAAATCTCCAGCTACTTGGAACCGGGAACACGTCAGGAACAGGCAACGGTCTTGCCAACACCATCACCGGTAACAGCGGCAACAACATCCTGAATGGTGCCTTTGGTGACGACGTGCTGTTTGGCGGTCTTGGCAATGACATCTTCAAGGATGACATCGGCGCCGATCGCATGGTCGGCGGTGGCGGCAACGACGTCTATTATGTCGACGATGCCGGAGACCGCGTCGAAGAGAATGATGGCGGCGGAACCGACCTCGTTTACAGCTATATCGACTTTGCCTTGCGGGACCATTCTCAGTATCTTGAAAATCTCCAGTTGCTGGGCACGGGAAATACCAGAGGCACCGGCAATGGCCTTGTCAATAACATCACAGGCAATAGCGGCAACAATGTTCTGAATGGCGGAGGTGGCGACGATACCCTTCGTGGTGGTGCGGGCAATGATATTTTCCTCGACAATGCAGGGGCTGATCATATGATTGGCGGGGTTGGGAACGATGTCTATTATGTCGACAATCTCGGAGACACAATCGAGGAATATGCCGGAGGCGGCATTGACCGGGTCTTCAGCTACACATCCTACGCTCTGCGAGACAATTCCCAGTATCTGGAAAATCTGAATCTCCTCGGCAACCAGAATACATCGGGAACCGGCAATGGTCTGTCCAACACCATTGTCGGCAACTCAGCCAACAATATTCTCAACGGTGCTTTCGGCAATGATGTGCTGATTGGCGGCGCGGGCGACGATGCTTTCCTTGATGATAGCGGTGATGACCGTTTCACTGGAGGCGTGGGCAATGATGTCTTCATCTTCCGCAATGCCGGTGAGCATGACGTTATCACGGACTTCGAGAATGGCGTTGATGTCATCCGGATTGGCGGGCTTGGTGTGACCACGTTTGCGGATATCACCCATTCTCAGCAGGGAGCGGATACATTGCTGAGCTTTGGTGGAACTGAAGTTACCTTGCTGGATTTTGACGATAGCCTGATTTCGGCAGACGATTTCCAGTTCGTCTAAGTTGATAGACACAAATACAGCTATTGAGTGCCGCGCTTTGGGATTGAGGATCAGGGTGCGGCATCCCTTTGTTTGAATATGATGTCGGATGCGGCTTCAACCGTTCAAACAGATTGCCGCTTTTCCCGTTCGAATCGTATTATCATTGACATCCTGGATTTGATATCGAGATGATTGCGATAAGCAGCCAGGGGAAGAATGTGATGCGAAATTGTGGCTGGATGAATTGGCTGAAAGATGCGACAAGACCGTGAAAAATATCCTGCGCTATATTGAAATCACACTAAACAATGCGATCAAATTGTTGAACTTTTATAGTCTATCCAATGAGAAACAGGGAATTGGCCTAATGCATAACGATCCTGCCTTTGATCACTTCGAGCATCTTTGCATGGGTGACGATGGAAGCAGCTTTCCGGCGAATTTTGATCCCGACCTGTATCGCTCGAAATACAAGGATCTGACCCAGTTCCCCCCGAAGGCGTTGAAGACCCATTATTTCAAACATGGCATCAATGAAGGCAGGGTGCCCGGTGAAATCTGGACCCGTGACGCGTTTATTGATCTGGTGGATCCGGATTCAGCCATTTTGGAGATTGGTCCCTTCCTCAACCCGATGTTGCGGCGACCCGACTGGAATGTCGACTATTTCGAAGTGCTCGATAGAGACGATCTGGTAGAACGCGCCAAGAGATTGATGGCTCAAAACGCGGTGAATGTCGAGAAATACACGGAAAACCTGAAAAAGGTCCCAGACATTCAATGGGTTGATGCCCATGGAGACATCAGCACCATTCCGCAGAAATATGACCATGCCTTCAGCTGCCACTGCATTGAGCATCAGGTGGATATTATCAAGCATCTGAACGATGTCTATGACTTGCTCAACCCAAATGGCTGCTACTTCATGGTCGTGCCAGACGGACGCTTTTCCTTCGACCATTTTTGCCTGCCATCGCGCGGCATTGACATGGTGGGAGCGCATCTGGAAAAGCGCAAGCTGCAATCCCCGTCAAAAGTGCTCGAACACCGGATGGAGATCACCCACAATGATCCGGTCCTGCATTGGCGTGGCGAACATGGGGTTCCCCACCGCCGGAATCCCGAAAAAATGGGCGATCCAGCCTTCGCCAAACGCATTTTGAAAGAAGCCGAAAGCGCCAATCGCCATTATGTCGATGTTCATAACTGGATCTTGTCACCGCATGTCTTTTGGGATTGCTTCGAATTCATGCGCGCATGCGGTCTGGTGAAATTTGAACTGCGCCGGATTTACTTTACCGTCCGCAACAAGATGGAGTTTTATGTCATTCTGCAGAAGCCAGAATGACCTTCTTTGAACTGTGAAATGGGGTGAAGCCGCACGACAGGCGATAGAGTGTCTTGTTGGGCTCGTCCCTTTTCGCCCCTGATCTATGCTCCAAGCAGCAAACAGGTACGAACAGGGTCTGGCCTTCAGTCCAGTTGCAAATGATGGTGCCAAAAGCGTCTGACATGGGCTGGATCGCCGATAGTGTGGGCCAAGGATGCGAGTGCTTCGGCGATCGGGCGCAGGGCTTGCCTATCTGACAGAATATCACGGATCTTTGCGTCCCAAAGCTCGGCCTCATTGTCAATGACGGCCAATTTGGATAAGGGCCCGAGCGCATCCGCAACGGGCCCCACGGGCGAAAAGAGTGCAGCGGCGCCAAAGGCTGCACTATCCAAGATCTTGTTGATCGAGCGGGCTTGGTTGAAGTGCGTGTCCAGCATGGGCACAAGGCACAGATGATAGCGCTGACGGGCCATGAACTTTCGATAGACCTGCCAACCCTTCGCCTTGTGATGCAGAACATTCGGTAAGCCACGCAACGCGGCTGGAGCATGATGGCCCATGAAGGTGTCGAGCTGTAGCTGAGGCTGTTCCCAGCAAATCTGTGCCAGACACTCGGACAGAAATGCCAGATCATTCAGGTGGCTTCTGGTTCCGGGAAACAAAATGCGCAGCGGTTCGTCTTCACGAAAGTGGCTGAAATCCTTGCAAATAGAAACAGCACAAGGATCGAGCAACAAATGACGTTTGTCCGGATAGAAGGAGAAGAGTCTGGGGTTGGGGGCCACAATCGTATCTGCATGCCGCAGGATTTCAGGCAGCATAATCTCCCTGAAACGCAACATGCGCTGGCGGTAATCCTCTGGAATGGATCGATCTTGATCGAGTGCCGCAAAGTCATCATCAATGACATAGTAGCATCGCTGCCATTGCCGTGAGGCAATCAACCGCGCGTCCCTGTCAGACAGATAGCGCAGGATAACAAGCCGCCCCTTTGCCTCAAAACAATTGTCTCCAATCCGCCTGATCGGTCGCCGGCCCTCTAGGCGCCCTTCTGTTATCAGGTCTCTCAGCGGATGCCGAAAGTAGAGATCGTGGGTCGGAATTGTTTTGTAGGAAAAGCGGATCACGCGTGGCTATCTTCCAATATGCGTTTGACGATATCGCCCTGGAGCAAGGTGTCCCGATCAAGAGGCATGGCGAAATCACTGAGAATTCTGGCGCTGTTCAAACGAGAATTTGCAGGCCGCACGGCTTTGGTCGGATAGTCGGCGGTCGTGATGGCAGACACCTCTGCCGACGGTCCACCATGGGCTCTGCTCAGACGGAAGATTTCGCGGGCAAAGCCGCACCATGTGGTCTCGATCCCCCCGGCAAAATGATAGGTCTGGCCCTTTCCTGTCACCAGCCCCTTGCTGCGATGGTCGGCAATCGTCAGCAAAGCCAGCGCAATGTCATGGGCCGAGGTCGGGTTGCCATGCTGATCATCGACCACATTGAGGCTATCGCGATCCTTCGCAAGGCGGAGCATCGTCTTGACGAAGTTGCCACCATAGGGGCTGATCACCCAAGCCGTTCTAAGGATCGTATGATCGACATTTTCCCGCCGGACCGCTTCTTCGCCAGCAAGCTTGGTTTTGCCATAGACGCCCAGCGGACCAACGGAATCTGTCTCAAGATAAGGGCGATCCAGATCACCAGCAAAAACATAGTCCGTCGAAATATGCAGAATCCCGGCACCAATGGCTTTTGCCTCCCGTGCCAGAATGCCCGGCGCGGTGCCGTTGACCGCCATGGCCAGATCCGGCTCGTCCTCGGCCTTGTCGACGGCGGTGTAAGCCGCAGCATTGATGATCAGATCCGGCTTGTTACGCATGACGCTGTCGACGATGCTGTCTTCGCGCGCCAGATCCAGCATGGGCCGTTCTTCAAAGAACAGGGCAAGATGCGGGAAGTTGGCGGACTGGTCAGCAAGGCAGCGAGCGACTTGGCCATTTTTACCGGTTACGAGGATCTTCATGCTGCTATTCCTTTGGAGATTGGGGCCTCAGAGCGATCAGTCTTTGTTCAAGGACCCGAGGCGCTGATAGCCTTCCTTGTTGCGGATCGGACCCCACCACCATTCATTTTCGAGATACCAGTCAATGGTCGCTTCAATGCCGGACTCAAAGCTCTGAGACGGCTGCCAATCAAGCTCTCGTCTTATTTTGGTGGCATCAATGGCATAACGACGGTCATGACCGGGGCGATCCGCAACCATGGTGATCAGATCTTTATAGGATAACCCGGAAGGCCGCGGGCGCTTCTTGTCGAGCAATTGGCAAATGGTGCGGACAACTTCGATATTCTGCCGCTCTGCATTGCCTCCGATATTGTAGCTTTCGCCATGGGTGCCCTTGGTCGCGACCAACTCCAGGGCGTTCGCATGGTCATCAACGAAGAGCCAGTCACGAATATTTTCCCCCTTGCCATAGACAGGCAGCTCTTTTTCATCCAACGCATTGAGGATGACCAGCGGGATCAGCTTTTCCGGGAAATGGAACGGGCCATAATTGTTCGAACAATTGGATAGAACCACTGGCAGGCCATAGGTTTCATGCCAAGCGCGGACCAGATGATCGGATGATGCCTTGGAAGCCGAATAGGGCGAAGAGGGTGCATAAGGCGTTTCTTCAGTGAAGATGCCGCTGTCGAAAGGCAGATCGCCGAAGACTTCATCGGTTGAGATATGATGGAAGCGGAAGCTGTCCCGCTTGGCGCCCTCAAGGCCTTCATAGAAACGCCGGGCAGCGCTCAGCATCTGGAATGTGCCGATGATGTTGGTCTGGATGAAGGCATCCGGTCCGTCGATGGACCGATCGACGTGGCTTTCGGCTGCCAGATGCATGACAATGTCGATCTGGTACTCACGCAACAGCGTGAAGATGGCTTCACCATCGCAAATATCGGTTTGCGAGAAAGCGTAATTGTCATTCGCTTCGATGGATGACAGGGAGGCCAGATTGCCTGCATAGGTCAACTTGTCGACATTGAGAACGAAATTGTCCGGGTTGGCGGCAAGGCGGCGGCAAACCGCCGACCCAATGAAGCCTGCTCCACCAGTGATTAGAAAGCGCATTGATTACGAAGCCTCATATGAAAAGCCGGTGTCTGTATCGGCGAGCAAGGGTGCGGTTTTGTCTTTGTCAGAAAGGATCAGACAATCATGGGACAAGGGCCATTCAATGCCGATGGCAGGATCATCGAACCGAACAGACCGATCACACTCTTTGGAATAGAAGTTGGATACCTTGTAGAGAAACTCGGTGTTGGGCTCCAAGGTCAGGAAACCATGGCCGAAGCCTTTGGGGATCAGGACCTGATTCCACTTTTCGGCCGAGATCTCGACGCCGACCCATTTCCCGAAAGTCGGTGATCCTTGGCGGAAATCGACAATCACGTCAAAGACAGATCCACGCACGACACGCACCAGTTTGTCCTGCGCAAAGGGTGGTGTCTGGAAGTGAAGGCCGCGCAAAACGCCTTTTTCGACGGACAAAGAATGGTTGTCCTGCACAAACTCGATATCGATGCCGGCATCCTTCATGGCTTGGGCATTGTAGGTTTCGGAAAAGAAACCCCGTTCGTCACCAAATTGCCTTGGCTTGATTTCCACCACGCCATCCAGCCCAAGGTCCGTCACGTCCAACATCAGGAAAAATCCTCCAATCGGCGATGCAAATATTGACCATATTCGGTCTTTTTCAGAAGGTTAGCACGCTCGAGTACCTTGTCCACGCCAAGCCAGCCTTGTTCCAGAGCAATCTCTTCGAGACAGGCAATTTTCAATCCCTGTCGATGCTCAATGGTGCGCACGAAACTGGCGGCCTCATGCAGGCTGACGATGGTGCCCGTATCAAGCCAGGCATAGCCGCGACTCAAGGTGGTCACAGTCAGCTTTTCCCGGCGCAGATACTCGAGATTGACATCGGTGATTTCCAACTCGCCGCGGGCCGAAGGCTTCACATTCGCAGCGATGTCGAGAACGTCATTGTCATAGAAATAGAGGCCCGTCACCGCCCAACCCGATTTAGGCTTTGCCGGCTTCTCTTCGATATCGATGGCTTGCCGTGTTTCAGGATCAAAAGACACAACGCCATAGCGTTCAGGATCCTGCACCTTGTAGGCAAAGACATTGGCCCCGTCTGTGACCTGAGCGGCATTTGTGCACAGGGCGGAAAGGCCGGCACCAAAATAGATATTGTCCCCCAGAATCAGGGCGCAGGTGTCATGACCGATAAATTCTTTGCCAATAATGAAAGCCTCAGCAAGCCCATTGGGCTCTGGCTGCTCGGCGTAAGACAGGGAAATCCCAAAATTGGAGCCATCCCCAAGCAATTCCTGAAACAGTGGCAAATCTCTCGGGGTGGAGATAATCAAAATATCCTGAATGCCACTCCGCATCAAAGTACTGATCGGGTAGTAGATCATCGGCTTATCATAAACCGGAAGGATTTGCTTCGATATTGCCAACGTCAATGGATGCAATCGGGTGCCACTTCCACCCGCCAAAACGATACCTTTCATAGAAACTCCAACCTTTATAAAAAAGTAGTTCCAGTTGCTCTTGGTCTTAATCAATCAATCAATCATTGCATGATTTTCAATATGTCCCCGTCAGGCATGTTCCCTGATGATGGCGAAGGAAATGGAGACAACAAAATAAACCACCAGACACAGTAGAGCGCTGGTGACCAATATATAGGCCCGTTTGGGATAGAGGGCTGCTTCCGGAAGAGAGGGAGCCGAGACAATCGTCAGAAAGCGCAGTCGCCTCGCCGTATCGAGCTGAGCCTTCTCGTAGGATTCAAGATGTGATTTATAGCGCAGTGTCTTGTATTCGATGCGCAGCTGAATGTCCTTGAAGATCAGATCCAGTTCACTGAGTGACCGCCCTGTTCCGCCCGACAAGCGCTCGTTTTCACTGGCAATCTGCTTCTCCAGCGCATCGATCTCCGCACGCAAACGGACAAGTGTCGGGGCTTGCTTGCTCAATGCGCCTTCGCGTGCAGCCAACTCGGCCTGTTTTGCCGCCAGTTGCTGTTCCAGACTGCCGATGGTGTTCATGATGGTCTGCGTTGCCAGCTCCGTCGAGAACACTTTGTTTTTCTGCTGAAACACCTGCAGCTTCTTGGTTTCTTCCAGCAGTTCTTCTTCAGATCGTTTCACCGCGCCTTCAAAGAAGGTCATCTGCGAGTTCGTGATATTTTCATTGAGTTCATCAATGAATTTCTGGGAATGGAACAGAATGCGCTCCAGTATCTGCTTGGCATAATCTGGATCGTAGGCCTGAACCGAAATTTCGAGCAGTTTGGCATCTGTGTCCAGAGACGCCTGCACACGATCATTGTAATATTCGAGGGCATATTCCTTGGGAGCGTCAGAACTCAGGCGAGAGAAAAAATCCGCATCTCTGGATGCAAAGTGATCCAACACGCCCAGATCATTATCTAACTTCAACAACATGCCCAAACTTTCGATGAAAGACTTAAGCACCAGAATTTCCCGTGTTGAACCGGAGCTGCTAATCCCGATCAATGAGAGATCAAACGGATTGGCCACTGATTGTTCTTCGGTGATATAGACGCTGGCAGTGCTTTCATATCGATCGCTGGCAAACAAATAGGTGTATATCGCAACAATCGTTACCGGCAAAACCAAAATCAGAAGGAGAATGATCTGTGAAGCACTCAGTTTGGTTATCTTGTCAACTTTTTCTATCATGGTCTTTTCTCTGTAAGAGACCGAAGCATCCATATTGTCTTTCTATCCCCATGGTCCCGAAACATCAAATCCTGATGACACGGAAGAAGACCGAAGGCAGAATCTATCTGTCTACCCACTTACAAACCGCCTCATGAAACTGGGCAAATGCACAGCATTTGCTCAGTCATTTTCGAAGGGCTGCGGGACTGCCCCTGCGCCCATTTTCACTCTTCTCCCAAAAGCCCATTCCTTCAGAAGCTATGCCTACGGTCCTTCCTGCCGGATTTCATATGGTTTGCAAATAGGTTTCGACACGCTCCCCTTTGACGGGTTTGCTCTTCCAGTGAAGCCTGATCGTGGCTTTGGTCTTCTCGGCACAGGCGGGGCCATAGAGATCCAGGACGGTCTGAAGGATCATCTGATGCTCACGGTAGAATGGTTCTGTATAGGCAAATTTCGATGTTTGCTGAACGGAGGAGCGCCGGAAATAATTGGTTGCCTCACGGCAGAAGAAGACTTTCCCCTTGGCACAGAGTCTGAGATAAAGCTCCCAGTCCCCCGCAAAGCGGTATTTGAGAATATTGTCGAAGGATTCAACCGCTGATGCCCTGAAAAGCACACTACTGACATTGATCATTGTGTTTGCCTGAGCGAGGCAGCGGAACACATCCTGTCTGCCTTGAGCGATATAGGACTTGTTCCAGAGGATGGGATTGATCGGCTTGAACTCGTCCTGAATGACGCCAAGCTTCTTGCCGGATTCGTCTATGAACTGGGTATGAGCATAGGCGATCTTGACTTCCGGATCCGCAAAGCCCGTGATCATGTTTTCAAGGAATGTTGCAGAGCAAAGATCGTCCGATTCAGCAATCCAGACAAGTTCATTCTCTGACAGCTCAAATGCCTTTTTCCATTGCAGGTAAGAGTTGCCACTGTTGGTTTCATTGAAGGCTTCGGTGGTGAAATTGGCGAAGTCTTTGGTCCCTGCCCGCATCACTTCGATGCTGTCATCGGAGCTGCAATCATCCAGCAAAATGAGATCGAAATAACGATAGGTCTGACTCAGGATCGATCGCAGTCTTATTGGCAGGAATTTCTCATGATTATAGTTTGGCACAACAACATTGAGCTTGGGATTATAGTCTCCCAAAAACGCGGTCAGTTGGCAGACATAGTGATCAAGGTCGAAGCTCGACTTGATATGTTGCGCGCGCTTGTTTCGCGCCTCCCCGTCTTCGCCGAGCGACGTGTCGATGGCATTGGCAACCGCCTGCATGTCGGTTCTGTCATCCAGAAGCTGACCGAATGCGTCGATGAGTGGATCACAGCCACCCACTCCGCGATATCCGACCACGGGCAGCCCGTGCCACAGGGCGTCGATAACCGCATAAGGCATCGGATCATTGCGAGACGTGAAGAAATAGAGGTCGCTTTGGCGGTATATGTTGCTCAGGGTACCAATGGTGACGTTTGGCACCATTGTGATGTTCTCGAGCTTGCTAGCCTTCTCCGTGGCAGGGACAATTTTCTTTTCGCCGAGCGATGAACCAACCCAGATGAAATGGGCATTTTGCAGCGCCGGGTTGCCTTTTGACCTCTCTGCAAAACGGGCAAAGTCAGCAAATGTGTCGAAGCCTTTGCGATACTCCAGTGTACCAACACATAAAATCAGGGTTTTGCCCGCAGCCTTCAGGTCTGCAATCTGATTGCAGACATCCATATCTATGTCTGTCGTTCCGGCGTTGCCAAACGTGCGCGTCTGGCGGAAATGCCCCTGGGGCAGCACCGAGAAGTTGCTTGTATCGGCCTTGAAATGCTCGACAAAGCGATCGCGAACAAAGTTTGCGGGCATGACGACCTGGTCCAGCATAGGCAAAGCCGCAGCCACTTCCTTCTCGATCTGGATCGCCTCAATGGTTTCCGGCAGTTCGTGAACGAGGCAGATGGCCTTGTCCATGTAATGGTAGATCAAGTGACCATAGATCAGCGGGACCGTGGTGTTGATGATGCATTTCTCAAATCCAAGTCGCTGTGCAAAGGCAAGAATACCCGCGAGCTTTGCAGCATCATTGCCCAGCACGAAGGTTGGTGCGATGGCTTGGAAACGGCTCAAATCGGGTCCGTTGTCATGCAGAATGATCAAGATCTCATAGCCGAAAATCTCGGTCAGAATCTTGGCCAGCGACAACAACAAAGTTTGTGCCCCACCTGTGCCCGCATTGTGGCCAAGCAAGACGATCTTGCGCTTCATCACCAGTTGGCCCTTGGGTACAGCATGGACAATCTGTTTCTCATCATCAGCTTTGGGATAACGAGAGTTCATGTGTTCCTTGATCGCAAGAAGGCGCTTTTCATCAAACCATTCGCCAATCTTGCTCAGCGGGTCACCCAGATGGTCGAGCAGATATTCTGCCTTGACGAACCTGAACCCAGCCGCGATCAGCTCTTCCGCGCTATGCAAGGTGGGATTCACCTTTTCCTTGCCAGCGGCATAATGCCGTTCATCACAAAGGAAGCCCACCGAAAAACCCTGATCAATGAGTTTTTCCATCAGGGGCACTTCGGCTGTGTCTATCACATCCTGCTTGTGCCTGATCTCTCCCGAAATCGTCAGCAGCTCACGCGCCTTGGAGCCGAGGACAGCAGGGTTGAAAGACATCAGGAAAGATTGCCCATGGTGTCTGATTTCATGATTGGCGGTTGAAAAACACCAATCTTCTTTGGCTTCAGTCAGTGCGGTAATCGTCTCTTCAATGCCGCCTGAGAGCGGAATCAGGCTGTCATTGGTCAGGATGATGCGAGGAAAGGCGCTCATGTCACCACAGAGTTCGAGAGCTCCGGTCCAAGCGCCGAAGTCAAACCCTGCATTCTTGCGCGTGACGACCCATTGCACTCCATCAGGCACTCGTGCATCGCTGGGTGAGATGGCCAGCGTTTGATTGAGGATCGCCACCACATTGACACCAAGTGCCAGATATTCTTCGCAAATCTGTCTTTGAAGATTGGTCAATGCCGGTTTCTGACAGAAAAAGACAAGGAAAACAACGGGTTTGCCTTCGATCAATGCCTTGCGTTTATGCAGCGTCGGTTCATCGGAAATGCCCGCATTTCGTGCCAGAAACTGATAAATGTCCAGCTCCGTGTCGACCTTCGCCTTGGATGACGGGTTCGGAGTGCTGGCATCCGACTGGGCACTCCCCTTGCCATGCTCGCGCAACAGTTCCACGGCACGGTGGATGAGCGGATTCCCGCTCTGATTGGCAAGAGCATGTTGCTCAACATAGTGTTTGGTTGAAAAGACCGGTGAGGGATTGCGCATCTCATGCCAGCCATAATGCATGTAGTGACTGACTGGATCGACAGAGGCTTTCTGAACATCCTGATAGGTATTCAGGTAGAAGTCCTTGTCAAGCAAGGCTTCTGTTATCCGGTAGCTTATTTCACGCTGCAGCTTACCGGCTTGGCTCAGGGTATCCACGATGGAGGTGAACCGGGCGTCCAGTTTGGCGGAATTGGTCATCCGGCGCAAAGCAGCGTCAGCTAGAGGATTGAAGCCAAACTTGGATTTACCGTGGGATGCCAGAAACGCCTTCGTGGAGAAAGCCCTGGATGGATCTCGCCCTTCTTTCCAACCAAATCGGATATAATGGTCCACGGCGTCAAATTGGCTATCGACCACATCTGGATAGGTCAATCTGTAATATTCAGTGTCAAACAAACTATTGGTAATAATATATTCAACCTTTTTAATCCGCTCTTTTCTGGAGCCCCCTGACAGCGCAGACAAGAAAGAAGAAAAAAACCTATTGCCAGTCATGTTGTATGTTCTTTCAGTTCCAAAAGATTGACGTCGCGATGACTTCAGCTTTCCGAGTAAATTACAATTAAATTCTGTTTAAAAATCAGATATTATAGAGTTTTTGCATTTCTTGTAGTGCGTTTTGATCAATCAAAACGTCTTTGCAATGAAGAACGGGTTGGCAAACGGAGCGTCGTCCTGAATAACTTTGCCATAAAGCAACCGGCTGCCATCTTGCGTGACGACCGTGCCACCTGCCGCGCTCAGAATGGCGTCGCCTGCAGCGGTATCCCACTCCATGGTTCGGCCAAAACGCGGATAGAGGTCAGCGTCGCCTGCTGCCAACAGACAGAATTTGAGCGAAGAGCCGATCGATTTGTGCGCGCCAACCTGATAGGCGGCAAGATAGGCATCCGCTTCCGGGCTGTGGTGAGAACGCGACCCAATCACATCAAGCACGGCTCCTGCCTCACGCACGGAGATGGCGGTCCGCTTCTCCAACTCGCGACTGTTGCGCGGATCCGGAACGTCCGCCCGCCAAGCGCCTTTGCCCACTTCTCCGACAAACAACCAGCCCTTGACCGGGGTGAAAATTACCCCCAGCACCGGCACATTGTTGCGGATCAGGGCAATATTGACTGTGAACTCGCCGTTGCGATTGACGAACTCCTTTGTGCCATCCAGCGGGTCCACCAGAAAAAAGGTCTGGTCGATGGCCGGAATGATTCCTGCTGCGACGGACTCCTCCGCTATGATCGGAATCTCCGGCGCAAGCTCTTTCAGCTTTTTGATGATGATCGCCTCGGCCTCTTGATCGGCCTTGGTCACGGGTGACGCATCCCCTTTGACTTCGACATCAAAATCGGAGTCGTAAATGTCGAGAATGACTTCAGCACCAAGCAACGCCGCTTCAATCAGGCCTTTTTGCAAATCAGTCACGATCCGGTTTCCTGCAACAGAGTTTCAACGATCATTTGAGCGGCCTCTTCGGCCGACATGTCGTCGGTGTTGACCTGAATTTCCGGGTTTGTCGGCGCCTCATACGGGGCGTCGATCCCGGTGAAGTTGGGGATTTCTCCCGCGCGAGCCTTGGCATAAAGGCCTTTGATGTCGCGTTCCTCGCACACAGCGAGCGACGTGTTGACATAGACTTCTATAAACTCACCATCCTCCAGCATATCACGAACCATGCGCCGCTCTGCTTCATATGGGGAAATAAATGCCGTCAGCACGATCAGGCCTGCATCGGCCATCAGCTTGGCAACCTCGCCCACCCGGCGGATATTCTCCACCCGGTCAACGTCGGTAAAGCCCAGATCTCTATTCAAACCGTGGCGTACATTGTCGCCGTCGAGCAAGTAGGTGTGCCGACCTTCTGCGAACAGTTTCTTTTCCACCAGATTGGCGATGGTCGATTTGCCCGAGCCACTCAGACCGGTAAACCAGAGGACCTTCGGGGACTGATGCTTCTGTTCGGCACGGGCGCTCTTGTCGACATCCACCGCTTGCCAATGGATATTCTCTGCCCGACGCAGCCCAAACCAGACAAGGCCGGCAGCAACCGTCTGATTGGACAGGCGGTCAATCAGAATGAAGGAACCGGTTTTGCGATTCTCCTCATAGGTATCCATCGCCATAGATTCTGCGAATGCCAAATTGCAGAAGCCAATCTCATTGAGTTCCAGTGCCTTGCCTGCCTGATGATGTGCGGCATCATTGACATCGACCTTGTGCTTGAGCTTGGTCACGGTGGCCTGAACCTGCTGGGCTCCCATTTTCAGAATGTAGGGGCGTCCAATCAGCAGATGCTCCTGCGCCATCCAGATCAGATGGGCGGAAATCTGGTCGGTGACCATGGGGCGGTGCTTGACCGGGGCCAGCAGGTCGCCACGGGAAATATCGATCTCGTCTTCCAGCGTGATGGTCACCGATTCGCCGGCTTCGACATCCTGCTGCTCCCCATCCATCGTCACGATCGACTTGATGCGTGAGCTTTTGCCCGATCTGGCCACGACGATCTCATCGCCGACACGCGCCAAACCCGACGCCGCCGTGCCGGAAAAACCGCGAAAATTGAGGTTCGGGCGGTTGACCCATTGGACGGGAAAGCGGAAAGGCAGAGAGCGCTCGGCACTTTCCACATCGATGGTTTCAAGATAGTGGAGCAAGGTCGGCCCGTCATACCAGGGCATATTATCAGACTTGGCCACCACATTGTCGCCGAAGCGCGCTGACATCGGTACCGCAGTGATGGTGTCAAACTCAAAACTCTGGGCAAAGGCCCGATAGTCCTCGACAATGCCCTCAAAAACCTCCTCACGAAAGTCCATCAGATCCATTTTGTTGACCGCCAGCACCACATGGCGCACGCCGATCAGGGAATTGATGAAACTGTGGCGGCGGGTCTGGGTCAGGATGCCTTTGCGGGCATCAATCAAAATGACGGCCAGATCGCAATTGGAGGCGCCGGTCGCCATGTTGCGGGTATATTGTTCGTGGCCGGGCGTGTCGGCGACGATGAATTTGCGCTTGTCGGTCGCAAAGAAACGATAGGCAACATCAATGGTGATGCCCTGTTCCTGCTCGGCCTGCAAACCATCGAGCAGCAAGGCCAGATCGACGTCATCGCCGGTGGTGCCATGCTTCTTACTGACCGCTTCCAGAGATTTCAGCTGATCTTCAAAAATGGTCTTGGAATCATAAAGCAGGCGACCAATGAGGGTCGACTTGCCATCATCAACGGAGCCACAGGTCAGGAAGCGCAGAATATCGCGATTTTCTTCCTGTGCAATGGTCTTGCCAGTCAGAGAGGCTTCAGAAGCGATTGTCATCAGAAATAGCCCTCCCGCTTTTTCTTCTCCATCGAGGCGGTGTCGTCATGGTCGATCATCCGCCCTTCCCGCTCGGAGGTGCGGGCCACAAGCATCTCTTCGAAAATGGCTTCAAGACTATCGGCTCCGCTCTCAACGGCACCGGTCAGCGGGTAACAGCCAAGGGTGCGGAAGCGGACAATGCGTTCCTCGGGCACTTCATCGGGCTGGAGTGGCAGGCGCTCGTCATCGACCATGATCCAGGTGCCATCGCGTTTGACGACGGGGCGTTTCTTGGCAAAGTAGAGCGGCACGATGGGGATATTTTCCAGCATGATATATTGCCAGATATCCTGCTCGGTCCAGTTGGAAAGCGGGAAGACACGAATGCTCTCACCCGGTTTGATGCGGGTGTTGAAGAGCTGCCACAACTCTGGCCGCTGGTTTTTCGGATCCCAGGCATGATTTTCATTGCGGAAGGAGAAAATGCGTTCCTTGGCGCGGGACTTTTCCTCGTCGCGGCGCGCGCCACCAAAGGCGGCGTCGAATTTATGCTCTGTCAAAGCCGCCTTCAGAGCGTCGGTTTTCATCACCTGGGTGTAGAGAGACGAGCCATGATCAAACGGGTTGATCTTGTCCGCAACCCCTTGCTGATTGGTATGAACAATCAGATCGAGATCATAGTCGCGAACCATTTGGTCGCGAAAGGCAATCATCTCGCGAAACTTGAAGGTCGTGTCGACATGCATCAAGGGAAATGGCAGGCGCGAGGGATAAAAAGCCTTCCTTGCCAGATGCAGCATCACGGCGCTGTCCTTGCCGATGGAATAGAGCATCACCGGGTTTTTGAACTCGGCGGCCACCTCGCGCATGATCTGAATGCTTTCATGCTCCAATCGCTTGAGATGACTTCGGCGATCTAATTTCATAATAAAAACTCAATCAATTTTATGCGCAACTTGCCTCATCACGAGGCCTAAGATTCTATTGGGATACTTATATCGAACTTGCACATGTTGTCCATACAGTGAGGCGAGGTTTTGTTTACTTGCTACTTTTAAGGGAATTCCATAAACAAACAGAACTGATTTATCTAAAACTGGCGTGTCGGGCTGCTTCCATAGAGAAGGTCTGGCCTATTGAAAGGCAAGATCCAATTGGGCAGAATTATGTCTTGGCAGGCGTTTTCGCCAACAAGGGCCCGTTGGAATAGAGACTTTGATGAAAGAAACCATTTTTACTCATCTTTATCAATCCACGCGGCTGCTCGGCAAGCTTTTGATGATCGGCATATGGCACATGATCGGCATGCGGGGGCGTGCGACCAATCGGTTTCGGACGCTGTTTCTGACCTGGCCAAATTTGAACAACAAAATTGATCCGCAGCAACTCAATTGCACCAATGCGCTCGCCCTGTGCACCCGTCTGACCACCATCACACCAACGGATCGCCTTGCCATGAGCAGGGATCTGGGCGACTGGCAAGATCCGCCGCTGATCTCTGTGGTGATACCAGTCTACAACACCGAGGCATCGCTTCTCAAAGACGCCATTGCCTCGATCCAGAATCAGGTTTACCCGCATTGGGAGCTCTGTGTTGCAGATGATGCGTCACCTCACGACCATGTACGGCCGATTCTGGAGGAGGCTGCGCGCGCCGACCCACGCATCAAGATCCTCTATCGCCAAGAGAATGGCCATATCTCGGAGGCATCCAACTCCGCTCTGTCTTTGGCCACAGGCGACTTCATTGCCTTGATAGATCACGACGACCAATTAACAGAGGATGCGCTCTATTGGGTTGCCAAGGAAATCGAGCAAAAACCGGATGTCGATCTGATCTATAGTGATGAAGACAAGATCCGCGAGGATGGCCAGCTGGATGCGCCTCACTTCAAGCCTGACTGGAATGAAGAACTTTTCCTGACACAGAATTACATCAATCATCTCACGGTACTGCGACGCAGCCTCGTTAAGGCCGTTGGTGGCTTTCGCCCCGGCTTTGAAGGCAGCCAGGACCATGATCTATTGTTCCGCGTGCTTCTTCACACGCAACCGGAACGAATCATTCATATCCCACGTATCCTCTATCACTGGCGCGTCTTTCGTGGCTCAGGGTCTGTGTCGGATACAGACCTGCGTCAAGCCATTGATGCTCGGCAGCGTGCTGCGCGAGAATATTTGACACAAAAATACCCCGAGCGGCGCTTCCGGTTGACCAAGGCATCGAATGGGTGCAACCGCATCCACTATGGCCTTCCCGATCCGGCACCCCTGGTGTCGATCATCATTCCGACCCGCGACGGACTTGACCTTCTGCGCGCCTGTCTGTCCAGCCTTCTGGACAAAACCAACTATCCGGCCTTTGAAATCCTGATCGTCGACAATGAAAGTCAGCACACTGAAACACATGCCTATTTCCAGCAGATTCAACAGTTGGAAAATGTGTCGGTCCTATCCTATCCCGGTGCCTTCAATTATTCGGCGATCAACAATTTTGCCGTCTCAAAAGCAAAAGGCTCGGTGGTTGCTCTGCTCAACAACGATATCGAGGTGATTGAAGCCTCTTGGCTCACGGAGATGGTGTCCAATGCTGTCCGGCCTGAAATCGGGGCCGTGGGAGCCAAATTGCTCTTTACGGATGGCTCCGTCCAGCATGCGGGCGTCCTGCTTGGCGGGCCGGCAATCGCCAACCATGCTTTTCAGGGCTATGCCCATTATCACGAAGGCTACCAGTCCCGCCTGCAGCTACCGCAATATTATCAGGCGGTGACCGGGGCGTGTTTGGTGGTGGAGAAGCACAAATATCTGTCCGTCGGCGGCATGGAAGACGAGGTGCTAAAGGTCGCGTTCAACGATATCGACTTCTGTCTGCGGCTGGCCGAACAGGGCTATCACACCCTTTATACCCCTTACGCCGTGCTGCATCATCATGAATCGATGACCAGAGGTGCCGGGGGATCAGGAACAAGGAACAGGCTTCGCCAGGAAAGCGCCTATTTGAAGCGTCGTTGGCCATCAGCAATCGAGAAAGACAAATATTACAACCGGCATTTTTCCAACGAGAATGGCAAATTCGTATATGCTGGCGACTTCAAGTCGCCGCAGAAGCCCACCGACTAGGATGCAAGCTTCATCGTAAAGGCCTTCCACGTTGCCTTGTCGGGCAGAAGTCTCCCTGCGTGGCGTTAACTCTCCGTCAAGCTAAATTGAATTCCGGTTGTGGCGAGGTGGCTTTTCCACTAAGCTTTTGTCAATTGCAGAATTTGCCTTTTGGGCGTTGATTTTATTGAATTGCATATATGTTTTCATGACCAAACAAGCTCGATATGTGCCCACAGCGAACAGGATTGCCGCTTCGGGATGAACATGAAAGGGACTTCACACTGTGTTGCGTAGCAATGGGAATGACGGACACTTGAAGACCGTCGGCTTCTTTCATCAGTTGGGTGGTGTCTGGTTCGGCATCGCCGTCATCAGTATCCTCATCAATCTCTTGATGCTCACGGGCCCGATTTTCATGCTTCAGATCTATGATCGGGTCTTGGGCAGTGGATCCGTTCCCACCTTGGTAGTGCTTGGTGGACTCGCTCTGTGTCTCTACAGCTTCTTTGGCATTCTGGACATTCTGCGCAATCGTATCTTGCTGCGGGTTGGTCAGATGGTGGACTTGCGGCTGTCCAAGCGGGTGTATGAGTTGTCGAGTGTTGCTCCTTTGCTGTTTGGCAAAAAAGCAGCCAATCTGCGTCCTGTTCATGATCTTGATACCGTGCGGCAGTTTCTGTCAGGGCCCGGGCCAAGTGCCATTTTTGACATGCCCTGGCTACCCTTCTATTTGCTGATTGTCTATCTGTTTCATCCTCTGCTGGGGGCTGTTGGCCTTGGTGGGGCTGTCGTCATTGCGATTCTGATCGGCCTGAATGAGTGGTTGTCACGCAAGCCGGCAAAAGAAGTGTCCGAGAAGGCCGCAGAGCGGTCCAATCTTGTGGAAACGGGTCGCAACAATGCAGATGTGATCCAAGCCATGGGCATGATGGGCGCTCTTGGCGCCCTCTGGTCAACAAGCAATGAGAGCTTTCTGTCCAAGCACCAGACCGCTTCAGACCGAACGGGGCTTTTTGCCTCCATCATCAAGACCATCCGCTTCATCCTGCAGTCCGCAATTTTGGGGGTTGGGGCATGGTTGGCGATCCAGCAGGAAATTACGCCCGGTGTGATGATTGCGGCTTCCATCATGGTGTCCAGAGCCCTGTCGCCGATCGAGATCGCCGT
Source organism: Cohaesibacter intestini (assembly GCF_003324485.1). NCBI lineage: Bacteria > Pseudomonadati > Pseudomonadota > Alphaproteobacteria > Hyphomicrobiales > Cohaesibacteraceae > Cohaesibacter > Cohaesibacter intestini. Next base: position 629,218 of record NZ_QODK01000001.1, read on the forward strand.
AGGTCAGTGGCGTGGCCTCGTCGCGGCCCGACAGGCGCGGAGCAGGCTGTCTGCGGCGCTGATGCAACTGCCTGACAATCATGACGGGATGGAATTGCCGTTGCCGAAATCTGTGCTGAGCGTTGAACATATCAGCACCGCTCCGGTCGGCGAACCCAAACCCATCCTTCAAGGGGTAAACCTGCAGGCCGAAGCAGGCAGGGGAATCGGTGTGATCGGGCCATCGGGCTCAGGCAAGTCGACCTTTGCGAAAAGTCTGGTTGGCCTGTTGCCCATTGTCCATGGTGCCGTGCGCTTTGATGGCTCGGAATTGCAACAATGGACCGAGGAACAACGCCGCAGCATCATCGGCTACTTGCCGCAAGACATTCAGATTTTTGATGGCACGGTTGCCCAGAATATTGCCCGCTTCAACAAAGATGCGTCGTCGGACGCCATCCTCGAGGCTGCTGACTTGGCAAACCTGCATGGTTTCATCAGCCAGTTGCCCGATGGCTATGACACGGTGATCGGTCGGTCCGGGATGATGCTGTCGGGTGGTCAGAAACAGCGGCTTGCGCTGGCACGGGCCTTATATGGCAATCCGTTTCTTGTGGTTCTCGATGAACCCAACTCCAATCTCGACGGTGAAGGGGAAGCGGCGCTGGCCCATGCGATCCTTCAAATGAAAGCCAAGGGATCGATTGTCGTTGCTATTGCCCATCGCCCCAGCGCTCTGGCTCAAATGGATTATGTGCTGTGTCTGGCGGAGGGCAAGATGCAGGCCTTTGGCCCGAAAAAGGATGTGCTGGCCAAGGTTTTGGCGCCAGTGAATGCGCAGGGAGCCGCTTGATGACCCAGTCAGACGCAACGGCCTCCCGGATCAACCAGCTGGAACGCAGGCTGCGTCTGCATTTCTGGTTCACGGCGATCCTGTGCTTGTGTATTTTTGCCGGATTGATGGCATCGGCAACCATTTTCCAGATTTCAAGCGCTGTGGTCGCCAGTGGGATGGTGGTTGTGGATGGCAATACCAAACGCGTTCAGCACCGTGAAGGCGGCATTGTTGACACCATCTGGGTTTCTGATGGCATGGAAGTTGAGGCGGGAGATCCGCTGATCCGGCTTGATGATACCCTCGTTCAGGCCAATCTGGCGATTGTTCAGAAACAATTGCTTGAACAAAAGGCACAACTCGCCCGGTTGCGTGCCGAGCGGGATGATGCGCAGGCCATTGACTTTAGCGATATTCACAAGACCTTGCCTGATATGTGGCGCAAGGAATGGGACGATATTGAACAAAGCCAAACGCAGCTCTTTATCGCCAGACGCCAGTCCCTTGAGGGACGCACAAAACAGCTCGCAGAGCAAATCAACCAGCTCAAAAGCCAGACCATTGGCCTTGAGCGACAGGTAGCGGCAAAGGAGAAAGAGCTTTCTCTGATTCATCAGAATATCGAGGTGAATGAAGGGCTGCATGAGAAAAAGCTCTTCACGCGATCTGCCCTGAACTTGCTCAAACGAGAAGGCGCGGAACTGGAAGGGGAGCACGGGGTGCTCATATCCCAGATTGCGCAGGTGCAACAGGTTATCGGTGAGAAGGAAATCCTTGCGCTCCAAGTGCGGGAGGAATTCCGCTCACAGCTTCTTGAAAATTACCAGCAAACCCGATCAAAAATCGCCCAGTTGGAGGAGCAGGAAGTTTCCATCCGCGATGCATTGAGGCGGGTTGAAATTAAGGCTCCCCGCAAGGGGATCGTTCACCAGCTCAATATTCATACCATCGGTGCCGTGATTTCACCGGGTGAAGTCATCATGATGATCGTGCCCAAGGAAGAAGACCTGATCATCGAGGCCCGGGTTAATCCTCGCCAGATTGATCGCATCTCGCCCTTGCAGGAGGCGCGCATCCGGTTCCCCAGTTTTGATCAACGAACGACGCCAGAACTGAATGGCAAGCTGCAGACCGTTTCAGCGGATCTGGTGACCGATGAAAAAAGTGGCCTCTCTTTTTATCGCGTGAGACTGGGAATTGATGAAACAGAGGTTGGCAAACTGGAAGGCAAGAAGCTGATACCGGGTATGCCTGCGGAAGTCTATCTGCAGACAGGAGACCGATCGATCCTGTCCTACCTTGTCAAACCACTGACCGATCAGATCGCGCATGCTTTGCGAGAAAGATAGAATAGCGACCAGCCTCGTCTGCATACGCTCTGGATGCAACCGGCCTATAGGCACGCGCAAGACAGCGGAACACATTTTTCATCTGGAAGGGTGCTGCAGTAAATCGGCTAACAGAGAGAAAAACAAGAGGTAAGACCACACATCATACTTGTTGCGTACTTCCATCATGTGAATAAATCATAACAAAAAAAGTCGTTAAGCTTGAAACGCTTATTCCCGATAAAAAAGGATTTAAACGCTCACCGGCATGTAGTAGACAACTTTAAGAATAGGAAATCGGGAAAGTACAATGAGAACAGTCTTTTTGCATGTCGGGACCGGGAAAACGGGCACTTCATTCGTTCAGGAAACGCTCGCCGGAAACAAAGTCAAACTTGACAAGCACGGCATTCTTTACCCGATTACCGGTCGGGGCGCTAACGCAGCAGCCCACCACCAGCTTTTGCCGGCACTGTCCAACACGCCGAAATGGTGGATGATGCCTTCGGAAGATGACGCCAGCGTTTTTGCAAGATTGCTCAGTGAAATCGATGAAAGCAAGGCCGAGATTGTCTACATTTCTCAGGAAGGGCTTGTCTGGATCGAAAGAAACATGATCGAGCGCCTCAAGGCTGTCTTCAAGGACTTTAACGTCAAGATCGTCATCGATTTCCGCCGACAGGATGACTATGTCGATTCCGCACTCAACCAGGTGGTCAAAACCGCGGGCTTTACCTACAGTTATGACAAATTGTGGAACTATGACGCGTCCTGGTTCGTGCCCAATTATCACCTTCAGGCGACAAAATGGGCGAGCGTGTTTGGCAACGACAATGTGATCATCCGCCCCTATGAACGACAACAGTTCATCAATGGCAATATTGTCGACGACTTCTTCTCTCGCACCATTGGCACGATGATCGAGCTGGACCCGGTTTCCTCCAATGTGGCGGACAATGCCAAACTCAGTCAGGTCTCACTGGAATTCAAAAGGCTGTTGAACTGGATTTTTGCTGACTTGCCCCAGGAATCCTTGCGGTTTCTGAAGTGCCTGTTCGATTTTGACAAGGCGTTTAACCTGACCGAAGGCAACATTATCGGTGCGCAAGTGCGGATCGATCTGTATCGGGCCTGCATGCCCCAGAACATGCGGATCGCTCAGGAATTCTCACAAAACCAGACATTGCCGGACAAGCTGTTTGTCGAGGCGTTTTCTGTCAAGAACAAGCCCAAATTCGAAGGCATCACGGAAGATCAACTGATCAGTCTTTTATCCTTCATCAAGGCCCATAACGCTCCTCTCCTTCGCCTGATATCCAGCTATATTGACAAAGCGCAGTATGACAGCAGCGACGAGGAGAGAATCGATATTATTAGAAAAAGGCTATAGTTTATTCATTTAAAGGCTTATCGGTGAAACCTGATAAGAGATCATATGAAAATACTGATCGCTGGTGGCAGCGGATTTATTGGATCTCATATTGTTGATGACCTTTCCGCAAAAGGACATGATTTGCATGTCATCAGCCGCAGGGAGACGAGCAAAGATTCCCTTTCTCCAAGAGTTCATCATCATCAGGGGTCTCTTGGAGACAAGGCGCTTCTGGTTGAGTTGTTGCCAGAGATCGATGCTGTCATACACACAGCCAGTTCGACCGTCCCATCCACGTCCAACGAGAATCCGGTTGGTGATGTCGAGGATAACCTGATCTCCTGCTTGACCCTGCTCGAAGCAATGCGGTCAGCTGAGTGCAAGAAGCTGTTGTTCCTGTCCTCTGGCGGTACGGTCTATGGCATACCGGAACAGCTACCCGTGCCCGAGACACATCCCTTGCGTCCAATCTGTTCTTATGGGGTCGTCAAGGTGGCGATTGAAAACTATCTGTTCCTTGAGCAGAAGCTGCATGGCTTGCAACCGGTCGTTATCCGTCCGTCCAATCCTTATGGCCCGCGGCAAAGCAAGGCTGGCCTGCAAGGGGTGATCACCGCATTTCTGCGCAATATTCTCGCTGGCAAACCGATCGAAATCTGGGGAGACGGCTCGGTCGTGCGGGACTATCTGTATATCGATGACTTGGTCGCACTGTGCGAAAAGGCAATCACCTCCAGTGAGACGGGTATTTTCAATGCCGGGTTTGGGCGCGGGCACTCTCTTCTCGAATTGATCACCGAGATCGAGGCTGTGCATGGTCAGTCGATCGACCCGATCTTCAAGGACAGTCGCAATTTCGACATTCCGCGCTCGGTTCTGGACATTGCAAAAACGCAAAAGACGTTCGACTGGTCGCCTCAAACCGAGTTGAGACGGGGCATCGAGCAGACCTACAGATACCTGCAATCAGGCGCCTCGTCTTGGTGACACGAAAAGGCATCCCTTTGTGGGCCTTGTTTGCGACCTCATTGTCGAGACATAGTGATAGGCATATCAAAGACTGGAGACAGTGAGTTGGGGTCAGAAACAAATATCATCCTGCCTGCTGCCGGAAAAGGTACCCGGCTGAACCTGCCCTATCCGAAGGAGCTGCACCGGGTGATCGAAGGGTCGAGCCTGATCGATTTCTCGCTTGCGCACATCCGGGCCCGTCGGGACAAGGTCGACCGTGTCAGCATCGTCATCGATCAGGGCAAGGAAGCCGTTTACGACTATGTCTCGGCCCAATTGCCCGATATCGAGGTCCGGCACTGCCGCTTCAATCACGCCTACAGCGAATGGCCGGGCAGCATTCTGTCGGCCGAAGAGCTGTTTCTTGATCGCAATATTGTCTTCCTGCCCGATTCCGTTCTGACCCCCAAGTTACCCCATGAAGTACTTGCACAATTTGATGCGCAGTTTGCAGCCAATCGCGAGATCGTCTTCTGGTATAAATCTGTCACCAAGGAGGATCCGATTCATGCCTTAGGGGCGTTGATGGTGCGCGGTGATCGCATTGAGGATTTTTGCGACAAGCCCGATCCCTCGATTGCGAACCACTTCAATGCCTTTTGGACCACCTTTGGCTTCTGCAAGGAAGCCGGACCGGATTTGCTGCGGATGATGATGAAGTCGGTTGCCCGCGAACGCGTCAACATCACGGCGCTGGATTGCACCATTGGCGCTTTTGAGGTTGAGGGCTACAAGGATCTGGGAACATGGCCGTCGATACGGGACTTTGTAGGGCGCCATGGCCGATGATATTGCACTTTTCGTAGCCGACCATCTGGGAAGGTGTCGGTTGTCTTCCGACTTGTTTGAGCCAATCCATATTGGTCAGGCGCTGTCCGATGCGAAGACTGACGCGGAGGGAGATGCTGGTTATGACGGGAGCCTCTCTCATCTGGTCTCTTATGCGGATATGCGGTGTTTGCATCATGTCTGGCGACGCAAGGCAGGCCAACATGCCATTATCGGCCTGCAGCAATATCGGCGCCTGTTCCTGTTTCCGCAACATGTCGGCCAACATTCAGAAACAACCCGACGCATCCTGAACTCCGCCAAGCGGTTGAATCATTATCAATATTGGGTGGATGAGCAGGACTTTGAAGCCTATGTGGCCTATTGTGAGACGATCCGGCCAGAAGATATCAAGGGCCTTCTGGCCAACCATGACATCATCGTCAATCAAGGCCAGTTCTTTCGCTCCCTTTCCATCGAAGAACAATATCTGGAATCCATCAACGAAGCCTATCCAGATGACGGGCGTTATATTGACGCCTGGTTCGATTTCAAGCAGGTCTTGCAGAGCAAGCTCGGGGAGGCCTTCGTTGATGATGCGCTCAATGATACGGTCGGCCATTTCAACAATGTCTTCATTGCCCGATCCGAGCTGGCCTATGAATATGCTACCCTTGCCTTTGAGATCTTTGCCGCGCTCGATCAGTGGAAGGATCTCTTCAGGATCTACGGTTATCTGGCCGAGCGGTTGTTCACCGTCTTTGTCAAATATAAGCAAGTAAAAGATGCCGCCTTTCGGATCCTTGAACTGCCCATTCTGTGTGCCAATGACAAGATCATCCAACCGAGCTATCCGCGCAGTTTTATGGAAAAGGGACAGCTTCATTTCGTCGATGAAACCAATCGGCTGACCTTCGCCGCTCCTTTAAAGGGCAATCCAACCGGGGTGCACTTGTCGAGCAACATTGCTTGCCTGAAGGGGGTGGGGCGTGGCATCGATCCGTTTCCCTTGGCGATAACGCTTGAGGGCACTCTGGCCCGACAGATCCAGATCAGCGTCTGGAGCAACACGCCTTCACCGGTGACGCTGCTCATCAGGGACAAGGTCACCGATATCGTATGGCTGTGCAGGCTTTTGCCCCATCAAAGGCGTTTGCTGAGTTTGAATCTCGATCCGGGACAACAGATGGAATTCGGCCTTCGGCCAGAAAGCCTCAAGGACGATAGTCTGGAAGATCAACTGCATGACAAAGAGGCGCGGATCCTGTTCGATATGGTGCGGATGGTCCATCCGCGTTCCTTTGGGCCGGGCGTCACCATTGCAACCCACCAAAACTGGACCAGCTCAGGCTATCTTGCAGCCAATCCAGATCTGGCCGGGGCCGGGCAACCGCTTGATACCATTGATCCAGAGGCGCATTTCAAGCAGTTTGGTGTCTTTGTTGGACGGAAGGTTGCCATCCCGTCTGATGACGACTGACGCTTTCTTTGTGTTCTAGAGACGGGCGAATGGGAGACATCAAAATCCAATGAGAATTGTCTATGTTCATATCGGAATGCACAAAACCGGGACAACCGCCATACAAGCCTGCATGAAGGGCTTCGATGACGGGAAAACCCGCTATGCTGACGAACTGGGCCACGAAAATCACTCGCTGCCCCTGTATGCAGGCTATTCAGACAGGGAACAAACCTACTCCCAGTTTCTGTCACTCGGCATGAACAAAGAAGACATTGCCCGACAAAAAGACCAGTCCCTTGCCCGCATCAAACAGGCACTTGCCAGTAACAAAACCGACAATCTCATCTTTTCAGGGGAAGATATTGCTCTCATCCAAAGAGATGGCCTGTTGGCCTTCAAGCAGGCACTGGCGACGGTCTTCGACAGGATCATGATCGTCGCCTTTGTCAGATCGCCCGTTGATTATCTGGACAGCCAACTGCGTCAAGTGATCAAGTCAGGTTTCAATTCCCCGACCATCGCAAGGCCAAACTATCGCAACAGGTTCGAAAAGTTCATCGACCTGTTTGGACGCGAAAATGTCGCCTTTATACCCTACGATAAAAACACAGATGCCTATGACAGTTTTTGCAAGGTGATTGGCATTGAAAAAAGAGATCTGAGGGTTCAGAAAAACCAAAAGCTGGGACTGGAAGCAACGAAGCTCGTCTATTTGCTGAATAAAATTTCTTCGCGATTTGACAAAGATTCATCGATCCGAGCCGCCCGCAATCAATTTATCGACGCAGTCTCTCATATCCTGCAAGACCGAGAGGCCATTCCTGCTCCTCTGATCGAACCTTTGGTTGATCACGATGATCTGGCGTGGCTTTTGGCCAACACAGACATCGACTTTCCAATGCCACCCTATAGTCATTCGGCTCATTTCCGCATGGATTCGCTGGACCAGTTCTTGAGCAATCCACGTCAGGAAAGCGTGCAAAAGCTGGCGGACCTGTTGCCGCGCAACGAACCTGTTGAACCCTATCTTTGCGACCCTATGATTGCTGTCACACGAAGCTTCATCCATCTGCTTCAAAATAGAATGCGGATGATTGAGCAGTTTGACCCCACCCTGTATCTCGATGCCAATCCGGACTTGAAAGCAGCGGGCGTCAATCCTTATCACCATCTTTTGGCTCATGGGTTGAAAGAGGGGCGAAAACTGCAATAGCTGCGTTGGATTGTGTGCTACAAAGCATGGCTATCAAACGGGACGGTCCGATGCGGTCCTGTCTCTTCGATGTCTCCCGCCAAGCAACATCTCCCAACCAGAGACCATTCCCATGCCTATACAATCTGAGAGGACGGCCCCGCATTGGGGGGCTGCAGAAATGACCGCCGCCGAGATTACCCGCCAGTGGGCGGCCAAGGAACCGGGGGGCGTTGTGGTCGGTTTTGATCGCGGCGGGGTCCGCTTTGCTTCGGCAGGCGGCTTGGCTGATCTCAACCACCAGACATCTTTCTCAAAAGAGTTGGTCGGTCGGTTTGCTTCCAACACCAAGCATATTCTATGTGCCATGGTGCTGATGCATCCAGATCAGATCGACCTTGACGATCCACTGGGGCTGCATCTGGCAGAGCTGCAGCCGCCCCTCAGCGACGTCACCGTGGGACAGGCACTCGATATGACGGGTGGCCTGCCAGACATGCGCGAATGCTTGACGCTGTTGGGCCTGTCGGTCCATTCCGAAACCGACAAGGGGTCCAATTTCAACTTCATGGCGCGACAGACGCGGTTGAATTTTCCGGCGGGCAGCGAAATTTCCTATTCGAACACCGGCTATCGGTTGGTGGAAATGGTACTGGAGCGCCATGGACTAAGCCTCAGGTCCTTCATTGATGAACAGATCAACGAGCCATTTTCCCTCGCATTTGATGCGCCGGAGATTTGGGCGGAACCGGTGGCCAACTTGACGCCGGGCTATTGGCATGACGGGAGCCAGTGGTTGTCGACCCATGCCGGACTGCAGATATCAGCCTCCGGCAGCCTGACGGCCAGCGCCGATGATCTGGCCCGGTGGCTGATCGCCCTGCTGCGCGGAGACAGTGCCCTGCATGGGTTGCTCGATCGGTTGGCGGCTCCGCGCTTTCTGGCTGACGGCCGGGCAACGGGTTATGGTCTGGGGCTGCGCCACGTGGCGCTTGAAGGGCATGATCTGGTTGGCCATGGAGGCTCGCATCCGGGCTATAGTTCGCATTTCCTGCTTGATCGTGCCAGTGGTTGCGGGGTGGTGATCCTGTCCAACAGGGACGATACGGACAGCTATGGCGCGGCTTTTGGCGTGATGGCTTCGCTGCTCGGGGAAGACCTGCCGCGCCGCGCGCCAGATTCATTGACGGATGGGCTTTATGTGACAGAGCATGGCTTTCACTGGATCGAGGTTGCCGGAGATCAGCTGACATGGCTTGATGATTGCGTCACGCTTTATGAGGATGGCGACGGCTTTGTGTCCTCCCGGTCGGCCACAACGCCTGTGCGCATGAAACAGGATGGCGAGGCGATTGTCGGTCAGGTTGGTCATGCGGAACGGCGCTTCCTGCCTGCGCGAGAGGAGCCGGTTCCAGCTGGAATGTCCGGCCTTTGGCAATCGCCTGAAGGCGCCTATCTCTCCCTTGAAGATGGAGCCGTGACACTTGGCATCGGTCCCTTGCAGCAAGTCATGCCGCTGACTGCATTGGGGTCAGATCGGTATCTCTTTACTCTGAAAGACAGTCTCTGGACCAAGCGCATTTGCCTTCATCGGTCAGAGGATGAGACCATGGAGCTGGTCCTTAGCCGCGCACGCATGATCCGCTATCATCGCCTTCGCTGAGACGTTCCCTGCTCTAGAGGTTCCGCTCCTCAAGACAGACGACGAGCTGCTCGACGAATTTTTGGGCCGCGACGGACATCAGATTGTGGGTCGAGGCGACGATATTGACGTAACCGGTCAACAATTCACGCGATGACATCGGCACCAGCTTATAGCCGCGCAACTGAAAATCCTCCCAATCCTCGATAAAGGGCAGGCAGAAGGCAATGCGCGACTGCATGGTCGCGCTCAGATGCGGCAAGGGATCGGGGCATTCAAGCACCGAGCGCAGTTCAAACCCGTTCTTCTCGCACGCCCCGTCGAGCTTGCGGCGCAGTTCGGTGCTCTGAGCTGGCAAGATCACCGGATGGTCAATCAGCTCATGCAGGCGCAAGGCCTGCGGATCGCGAACCGGAGCCCCCACGGGCAGGGCCGCGTGGATCGGTGTTTCGATGGCGTGGATCACCTGAATATTGCGACTGAGATTGGGTTGGTAGAACAGCGCCAGATCGATCTGGTTGAACTCAAAGGCCTGATCGAGCCCCTCCTGTTCAATGATTTTCAGGCTGAAGGAAACCTGCGGGTGATCAGTCTGATAGGCAGCAATCTGACTATGGATGAATTTCTGCCCCAGATCGGCGCTCATGCCGATGCGCACGCGCCCGGTCCTTAGCCCCTTGATGTCGTTGATCTGGCTTTGCAGCTTTTCAAAGCCTGCCAGCTGCCGTTGGGCATAGCGGAAAAACAACTCTCCCTCGACCGACAGCCGTACCCCTTGGGTCAGGCGATCGAAAATCTGGATGCCGAGATCCTGCTCCAGCGTCTGGATATGGCGATTGAGCGCCGATGGGGAAATGGCCAGATTCTCTGCTGCGCCGCGGATGGACCCCGCCTCTGTGATGGTTTTCACATATTTAAAAGATTGCAGATGACGCATGGAAATCCCCTATTTCCGCAGAAAATGCCTTGATGGTGCAAAAAACGCAACAGCCTTCTGAGAAGTTTGAGGCAGACCGCACCATCTTTTTGCTTCTAGCCTTGCCCATCATTATCCGAGCTTCCTTCCAATGCTCACCAGCTTTTAGCCAACTGGCGCAGCTTTGCCGCCACTTTTCAGGGGAACGTCACAATGAAAAAACTGCTTCTAGCCACTGCTCTCACCACAGTCATGTCCACCGCAGCGTGGGCCGATATCAAGGTCGGTATCCTTCACTCCCTGTCCGGCACGATGGCCATTTCCGAAACCACCCTGAAAGACACCATGCTGATGCTGATCGAGCAGCAGAATGCCAAAGGGGGGCTGTTGGGCGAAAAGCTGGTGCCGGTCGTTGTTGACCCTGCCTCCGACTGGCCGCTGTTTGCGGAAAAAGCCCGCGAGTTGCTGACCGTTGAAAAAGTCGATGTGATTTTCGGCAACTGGACGTCTGTGTCGCGCAAATCCGTTCTGCCGGTCATCGAAGAATTGAACGGTCTGCTCTTCTACCCGGTTCAGTATGAAGGCGAAGAAAGCTCGAAAAACGTCTTCTACACTGGTGCGGCACCAAACCAGCAGGCCATTCCGGCCACCGATTATTATCTCGAAGAGCTGGGCGTTGAGAAATTTGCTCTGCTGGGCACCGACTATGTCTATCCGCGCACGACCAACAAAATTCTGGAGCAATATCTCAAAGACAAAGGCATTGCTGAAGAGGATATCTTCGTCAACTACACCCCGTTCGGTCATTCCGACTGGTCCAAGATCGTGGCAGACGTTGTCGCCCTTGGCGCTGACGGCAAAAAGGTCGGCGTGATTTCCACCATCAACGGCGACGCCAATATCGGCTTTTACAAAGAACT